>JBBQUU010000001.1:0-278504 GCA_038212175.1 Opitutales bacterium
GGACGTGTTGCCGAAGGCGTTGCGCACGTACGTCGTCACCGCTGCGATTTCCTCGTTGTTGAGCATGCCACCGAAGCCGGGCATCGGTGGCGTGAGGTTGGCGGGATAGGTGACGTCGTTGACAGTGATCTGACCCATGAGGCCGTGCAGCATGATCTTGATCACGCGGTCGGCCGGGCCGTTGACCCACTCGGTGCGGGCGAGAGGCGGGTAGATGCCGGCGACGCCCTGGCCTTCGCTCTGGTGGCAGGTGTTGCAATGTCCGTCGCGCGAGTAGATTTCCCGGCCGATCGCCCAGATCTTCGCGCCTTCGTCACCGAGCCGGTTGACGACGTTCTTCGGGACCGCGCCGGAGATGGCGGAGTCGAACATGCCGAACTTGAGGTCGCGTTCGAGGTAGTCGCGGGCGGTGACGTTGTCGGCCACGTTGAGGGTGCCGGCCGCGACGAGGGCCTGCACGGTGGGCTTGAGCGGAATCATCGTGTAGATGGCGGCGTTTTCCATCCAGCGATCGAGGGGCTTGCGCAAGGTCTCGACCAGAATCTGGGCGCCGGTTTCGCCGCCGATCCATGAAGCCGCAACGAGGGCCTCCAGGCGGACGCGTCCGTGCTCGTCGCCGGCGGCGCGCAGCAGCAGATCGCGGTGGCGGGGAATCTGGCGGAATTCGTGGCGAACGACGCGCACCGCCGCAGCGCGGAGGTGATGGGTTTTGCCCCGGAGCGCGCGTTCGAGGATGCCGAGATCGATGCGGTCCTGGCCCCAGGTCACCCAGAGCGCTTCGAGCAGGTGGCGTTCGAAATCGGGATGATCGGCGTCCAGCGAAGCCACCCAATCGCGGGTGGTCGCGAGCACGTCGTTGGCCGGGCGACCGCGCAGTTCGCGGTGGGCGCGATAGCGGGTGCGGTACTCCGGGGCCTTCAGGTGTTCGAGCAAGGCCGGGATCGGTTCGCCGGCGACGACGGCGGGCTTTACGAGGGGGCGGGACGGATAAGTGACCCGATAAACGCGGCCATGATCGTGGTCGCGGTTCGGGTCGCGCGCGTTGTGTTGCATGTGTCCGACCAGCGGGTTGTGCCAGTCGAGGATATAGAGCGATCCATCGGGGGCGAATTCGATGTCCACCGGGCGGTAGTTCGGATCCGTCGAGCGCACGAGGTCGAAGCGCAGGTCACCGCGGAAGCCGGCGCCGTCCTCTCGCATCGCGTGCTGCTTGGTGCCGAGGAAGCCGATGGTGTTGTTGACGAGAAAGTCGCCCTGGACCTCATCGGGGAAATGACGGCTGTAGATGAACTCCGTGCCCGAAGTCGGGCGCACGCGATGTTCGGTGAACATGATTTCCTCCGGATACTCGATGCCGAACGGCAGCTTGAGCGAGAGCGGGAGCATCCAGAGGTTGTTGCCCGAGGAGGCGTCGGAGATGAAATTTTGTCCCCACTGGTCGAACGAGATGCCCCAGGGATTGTTGTAGTCGTACTGGCTGAAGCGCTCCAAGCGCCAGGTCTGAGGGTCGAAGCGGAACACGCCGCCGTCATTGCAGCGAACCGGGCCATAGGGGGTCTCGATCTGCGAGTGGAGAAAGCGACCTTCGGACAAATAAATCGCGCCGCGAGTGTCGGAGGTGAAGGCGCTGATCGCGTGGTGGGAGTCGTGCGAATCAAAGCCGTGGAGCAAAATGTCCATCTGGTCGGCCTGGTCGTCGTTGTTCGTGTCCTTGAGCAAAACGAGGTTCGGTTGCTGCGTGAGGTACACGCCCTCCGGGGCGAGTTCAAAGCCGATGGGCAGGTGCAGGCCGCGGGCGAAGATGATCTGCTTGTCGGCGCGTCCGTCACCGTTGGTGTCCTCATAGATCAGCAGCTTGTCGTCGGGCAGCGGATCGCCCGGACGGTAGTGCGGGTAGCTGGGCATGACGGCGACCCAGAGCCGGCCGCGGTTGTCGAAGGTCATCTGCACCGGATTCTTCAGGTCCGGGAATTCGCTCTCCGAGGCGAAGAGTTCGATTTTGAAACCTTCGGGAAGCGTGAAACGTTCAAGGGCGCGGTCGCGGTCGAGGTATTCGATCGGCTGGGTGAAATTCGATTCGACCGGGCGGAGCGCAAGGGTGCGGGTGTCGTCGACGGGCACGTCGCTGCGCCCCTCGGCAGCCATGGTCCAGATGCGCAGGTCGCGCAGCTCCGTGATCTCGCGGATCTTGGCGATTTCGTGCGGATAATTGATGTCGCCGAAGGGCCGGTGGCGGCGTCCGTAGACGTGCACGCCATTGATCATCCGGTAGTCGTTCAGCCAATACCAACTCTTGTCGTTGACCGCGGCGCGCAGCGTCTCGGCGTCGATGCGGGACACCGGTTCGCCGGGCCCGAAGAGGCGTTCGGCGAGCACGGGCGCGAGCTTGCGGTAGCCGGCATCACTGAGATGGGCGCCGTTGATGGTGAGCGGTTGCGGAGACTCCGCGTACCAGGTGCGGGTGAGGCTGAAGAGATCGATGAAGCCGACATTCTTGGCCGCGGCGACGTCGCGCATCGCGGCGGTGTAGAGCTCGAGCCGGGTGTTTTCCTGACGTCCGTCGGGAAGGTTGCGCGAGCCGGAGAGATCCTCGAAGGCGATGGGCGAAACGAGCACAAGGCGCGGAGCGCGGCGGCCGTTGTAGGGCTGGGCGAGGGTGTGGTCGACGAAGGCGGACAATTCACCGGTGAATTTCGCGACGCCCTCGGGGCCGTCGAAGGATTCGTTGAACCCGAAGAAGGCGAGAATCGTGTCGGCGCCGAGCATCGTCAGCCATTCGTCTTCGCTCGGGAGGTGGCCCTGGCCGAGGTGCTGGGCGTATTCGGGACGATGGGTTTCGCCGCCGGGGAAAGCCCACTGATTGGGCCGGCTGGCGCGAGGGCGGTAGGCGGGGGTGTCGCCGGAGTGCCCCATGTTGCGCACGGAGAGATTCCGCTCCGGGAATCGGCGATGCAGCAAGGTCTCGAAATGTCCGTAGTACTGCATGCGTTCGGCGAGGGCATTGCCGATGAGCACGATGCGTTCGCCTTGGGCGGGTTCGGGGAGCGGCAGGGCCGCGCGGGCGTCGGGTAGCGAGGCGAGCAGCGCGAGGGTCAGGAGCCCGGCGGGAGAAAACCGGTGGAAGAGGGCGAGGACGGAGGTGGTCATTGAGGAAGGGCGAGGGGACAAGGGGACGCCGAGGGGTGCGGCAATGGGTCAGGCAAACGTCAACGAGGACGCGTCGCAACCGAGATCACGGACGGGACGCGGTGGGTGCGGCAGTCATTGTTAAGCGAACGACGCTCAGTGCGCCAGCAACCAGTCGCGAACCCGTGGGTTGAAATCGCTGAGTCTTTCCCAGTGGAACGCATGGCCGGCTTCGGGATAGAGATGGAGCTCGGCCTTTGGCAAAGCGGAGGCAACTTCGCGCGCCATCCAGGCCGGAGTGAAGATGTCCGCCTCGCCGCCGATGACGAGGGACGGTACGGCGATGCGGCCGAGGTCGGCGAGCACATCGTGGTTCACGCAGGCCGCGGCCTGGGCTTCGAGCCCGTGGAGCGGCTGAGGCTCGGGATTCAGCGCGGCCTCCTTCAGGCCGGCCTGCAGATCGGCGAAGGCGACGTCGTTGTCCCACGTGCTCTTGGTGAAGATCAGCAGTTGGATATAGTGAAGAAACTCCTCGGGACGAAGCCGCGCCTTGAGCGTCGCCATGTGGGCAAAGATGCCCCGGGCGTAGCGATCGCACCGCGCCCAGGGGCACATCAGCACGAGCGAACAGACGAGGTCCGGATGGCGCAGCGCGAGCTGTTGCGCAATCGTGCTGCCCATCGAGCAGCCGACGACACGCACGGGTCCGGTGCCGAGCTGGGTGAGCAGGCCCGCCATGTCGTCGGCCATCAGGGCGCTCGTGTAGGGGCCGGCGGGTTTCCCGCTGCGGCCGACCCCGCGATTGTCGGGCATCAGACAGCGAAAGTGTTCTCGCCAGCAGGCGGCGTGTTGCGCCCAGACCGAGCCGGGCGCGGTGATGCCCATCAGCAGGAGCAGCGGTGGGCCGGAACCTTCTTCTTCGAAATGGACATCGATGCCGTTGGTGTGGACGAGGGGCATGGGCGGCGCTCAGGAAAGTTTGCTCAGGCTCGGCAGCAGCGTTTCGCGAATCCAGCGGCCGTCGTGCAGCGTGACGCCGTCCGGATCGTCGAGCGCCTGCGGTCCCTCGTCTTCGCAGATCACCCAGCCCTGGAATCCTTCGGCACAGAGCCAGCGCGTGACGTCGGCGAAGTCCACCTTGCCGGTGCCCATGAGGCAGAACTCGGGGTCGCCGTCCCAGTCCTTGAAATGGACCAGGTTGATGAGCTCGCGGTAGCGCACCATCGTATCGATGGGATCCATACCGCCGTTGGCAATATGGCCGACGTCGGGCGTCCAGCCGGTGACCGCGCGATCGAGGTTCTCCAGCACCGCGGCATAGTCCTCGGCGGTGCGGATGATCGAGCCATGCGGCGAATTGGGATGGAAGGTGCAGGGCACGCCGGCCTCGGCCGCCCGGCGCGAGACGGTGTTGACGTTGGCGACCAGATGACGACGACGCGCTTCGAGATCATGGCGTCCGGAGGGCAGCTGGACCGTGCAGAGCATGGCGCGGGGAAAGTGCTTCAACAGGCGGATGCAGGCGTCGGACTGCTGACGTTCCTCTTCGGTCTCCGTGGCGTGGTTCCACGGCTGGCCGAAGGCGAGGGCAACCAGCTCGATCTTGTGGCGCGAGAGGTGTTCCCCGAGCAAACCCGGCTCAGCGAGGTCTCCCATCCAGGAGAAGATGGGCTCAATGCCCGCGAAGCCGGCGCGGGCGGAGACCTCGATCATGTGGGCGAGCCGGTTCGCATGGGTGCGCCCCGAGTCGTTCATGAACCAAGTGTAGCATTCGGCACCAAAGCGAAACGGGAGGGAATTCATTCTTGAGGAGCGAGGGAGACGTTTTCTGGCCACGTCGCGGGCAAGGGCACGTCGGCGAAAGGCGCTGGATCCTGGCCCAGGCCCAGATCGGCCGGGCGAAGTCCGCGCTTCTTGTAGGCGTCTTCGCCGCGAACGAAGCCGAAGAACGTGGGGCGGTACGGGTCGATCACGCGCACGTCGGCCCGGGCGGGGACCTCGATTCCGGTGAGGTGGTAGGCGGCGTTGACGACGAGGCGGCGCAGGTCTTCGTCGAGAAAGTCGACCGACGCCCCCATCGTCGTGGTGAAGGCGCGGCCGGGCTTGCCGTTGGGCACGCGGTAGTCGCGCAGCCAGGCGAGCGGCATCATCGGATTGTTCTTTGGTCCGTCGACAGCGGGAGAATCCGGTTCGAGGGTGGCGGTCACCTGGCCGCGCAGCAGGATGGTCGCTTCGGGATTGAGATTCGAAACCGTGTAGACGTCGCTCGGCCCGTAGATCGTGCCGACACCGCGCAGGACGGGATGATCCGCGTGGGCAGTTTCAACGACACTGCGGGCGCCCTCGACGAGATGCCGGCCGTGGTGGGCGACCCATTTTTCGCCCAAGACATTGAGGCCGAAATCGCGCCAGACGATGCCATCGGTTTCGGCGTCGCCGGTGAAGGCGTGGGTGGCGGTGCGCAGCCCGATGACGGGCTTGCCGGCCTGCAGATACGACGCGATGAACCGCAGCTGCTCCTGCGGCAGGCGTCGGAACCGAGTTGCGATGATCATCAGGTCGGCGTCGGCCAGGGCGGCGAGACCCGGGATGTTGGTTTGAAGATTGGAATCGATCAGCCCCGTCGCGGGGTCGATCGCGAACAAAACCGTGCAGGTGAACCCATGCCGCTGGCTGAGTGCTTTGCCCAGCATCGGCAGCGCCTCTTCGGAGCGGTACTCTTCATCGCCGGAAATCAGGACGATCTTGCGGCCTTGGCCGGGACCTTCGCGTCCTTCGAATAAGAGCATGGCTTCGGCGGGGGCGGACAGGGCGAGGGAGGCGGTGGCGACGAGACCACTCAAAAGTACGGAGATTCGCAAGGACATGACGAGAGGGTGAACGCGGACAGGGGGCGAGGTTGGGGGCCGGGCGGATGGAAGATAACAGAAGCGCTCCGCGGCGTATTGTCTAATTCGGACGAATCTTGTTAGAAATCGGACATCGCGCCAGTCGATTTGATCGCGCCAACTTTTGGGATTTGGCAGTCTGGGATTTAGGAATTCCAGCCAGCCTGCCATGCTGGCTGGCCGTTACTCGGAGGGCTGAGGTGGGGCGTCCGCGGCCATCACCTCGGTCGCGGCGGGACTCGGGCGCGACGCGGCCGAGCGGGCGACGTTCTTCATGTAGGTTCGCAGGTCGTCGAGCAGCGCGTAAAGCAGCGGTACGATCACCAGGGTGAGCACGGTCGCCGCCAGCAGTCCTCCGATGATCGTGCGGCCGAGTGGGGCGTACGGGATGCCGATCATCTTGGAGTTGCCCAGCGCCATCGGAATCAAACCGCTGACCGTCGTCAGCGTTGTCATGAGGATCGGACGGAACCGGTGCCGCCCGGCCTCAAGCAGCGCATCGAGGCGATTTCGGCCTTCAGCCCGCAGGCGGTTGGTCAGGTCGACCAGCACGATGGCATTGTTCACCACGATGCCGACAAGAATGACCACGCCAATCGAGGCCATCATGTCGAGGGGCGTCTTGGTAAGATAGAGCGTCCAGTACACGCCAAGCAGAGCGAACGGCACGGCGACGATCACCGCGAGCGGGAGCACGAACGATTCGAACAAAATCCCCATCAGCAGAAACACAAAGACGACGGCGAGAATGAGGGCGAATTGCATGGCGGCCGCGCTGTCATTGCCCCGGCCCGAGCTGCCGCGGTCCCAGCGATAGCCCGGAGGCATCTCGAAGCCCGCCATGGCGGTGTCGACCGCCTGGAAGATGCGGCTGGCTTCAGCGCGGGGTGCGCGGGCCACCACGCTCAACATGGTCTGCCGCGACTCGCGACGAATCTGTCCGAGGGCGCGGCCCACGTCCAGCGAGGCGACCGATTCGAGCGGCACGTCGATGCCGCTGTCGGTCCGAAATGTCATGGCGCGGACGTCGTCGAGCCCCGTGCGGTCGGCGTCGGCGAGCTGGGCGGTGACGCGCATCTCGCGTCCGTCGGGCGCGTAGAAGCGGCCGACTTCCGCTCCCCGCATCGAGTCGCGGATGGTGCCGGAGACCTCCTGCGGGCTGACGCCCAGCTGGCGGGCGCGGTCGCGGTCGATGAGCACGCGCAGCTCGTTGCCACCGCGCTCGATGTCTGTATCCGCAGAAACGATACCCGGAATGGTCCGCAGGCGGCGCGCGGCCTCTTCGGCGAGATCCATCAGCGTGCCGGTGTCGTCGCCGTAAAAGGCCAGATAGAGGCTGCTGTCACCCGAGGGGGCGGAGGTGCCGCGCTGGTTGGAGCGCATGGTGATCCCGGGAGGGAGGGGATAGGCCGCGCGTATTTCCTGTTCGATCTTGACGGGATCCTTCCGCGGCTCGCGCAGTTCGAGGGACGTCAGGACGGAGTTCCAGAGCGAGGCGTACCATTGGGTGTGCGGGTCCTCCTTGAAGTTGATCTGGATGCGTCCGTTGTTGTATCGAAAACGCGTCTCGATCCGCGTGAAATCGTACTTCTCGGCGTTCTCCATGATGAACGCTTCGAAGCGGCCAAAGAAGGCCTCGGCGTCCTCCAGCGTGCCACCACTGGGCAGGTCGAAGAAGAAGCGCATGGAATTGTCGGATTGCCCGCCTCCGCGACCAAAGTCGCCTCGCGGCCGCTCCACTTTGGAGAGTGGAATCGGCAGGGTGAGCATCGCGGCGGCAACAAGCATCGCCGCGTCGAGGCGGTGATTCAGCACCCAGCCCAACGTGCGCACGTAGCGACGTCGGGCCCATTCGATCGCTCTCAGTTCGCGATGATGATGGCCACGCGACAGGCGTTGCGCCGCCACGGGTACAAAAACAAGGGCGATAAAGAGGGAGGCGACCAGCGCCACGATCACAGGAACGCCGATGCGGAGCATCCAAAACGCGAAGTCGCCGCGGCCCCCCATCAGGATGAGGGGCAGGAAGACCACGACGCTGGTGAGGGTGGACATCAGCACGGCCAGGCCGACTTCGCCGGCCCCGACAATGGAGGCGGCTGTGGCCTCCTGGCCTTCCTGACGCCGCCGGTAAATGTTTTCCACGATGACGATCGCGTTGTCGATGACCATGCCGACGCTCAGCATCAGCCCCATCATCGTCGCTATGTTCAGCGACCAGCCCATGAAGAAGAGGACGACGAGTGTGCACAGCAGCGAAAGCGGGATTGCGAGCGTCAGAATGCCCGTCATGCGGGGTGCACGCAGGAAGGTGTAAATGATCAGCGCCGCAAAGAGCCCGCCCCAGAGCCCGGTGTCCTTGAGGTTGTCGATGGCCTGGCGGACGAATTGCCCCTGGTCGGAAAAAATGTTGAAACGGATTCCATTTAATTCGGGAAGGGTGGCGAGTTCCTCGAGCGTAGTGCGAACGTTGCGACTGATCCGCTCGATGTTTCCGGTGGATTCGCGGGTGATCTCAATGCCAATGGCGGGCTTGCCATCGACCCGGAAAACCCATTCGCGACGCGGTACGCGCAGTCCGACGTCCGCCACGTCGCGGAGGCGAAGGCGGCGCACGGGATCGATGATGAGGTCGGCGATGCCCTCGGCCGAGTCGAACCGGCCCAGCGAACGCACGTAGATCTTCTGCTCTCCTTCCATGATGTAGCCGCCGGAAAGCGCGACGTTCTGGTTCCGCAGGGAGGCGAGCATGGCCGACACATCGATGCCATGGCTGCGCAGGCGCTCGTCGAGCAGGGTGATCTCGATCGTGCGCGATTGGATGCCCCAGACGGAGACGTTGCCGACGCCTTCGATGCGCTGCAGCGCCGGGCTGACGAAATTTTCGATGCGGTAGAACGCGTCGTCCATGTTCGGAGGCACCGCCGCGACGAGACTCATGATCGGCGACTCGTTTTGATCCCACCTCCGTACGCTGATGCGGTCCACGTCCTCGGGCAGGTCCGGCTTCACCCGGTCCATGCGGTCCGTGAGCATGGCATAGGCTTCCTTGATGTTCGTGCCACTGTGGAACTCGACGCGCGTGTAGGACGTTCCCGAACTCGAGTAACTCGAGACCTGCCGGATGTTCGGCACGGTGCCGACGATGTCCTCGATCTTGCGGGTGATCTTCTGCTCGACGTCGCGCGGTGAGGCGTTCGGGTAGCTGACATAGATGTTCAACGAGGTTGCCTGGTGGCCCTCGGGGAACATCGAGATGGGAATCCGCGTGTACGAGATCACGCCGACGACCAAAATGGTGAGCAGAATCATCAGCACCGTCACCGGACGGGTGACGGAGAAGCGCGGGATCGCAAAGGCGGCGGGATCGCGGCGTTTCATGGGCTGGGCGGGACTATTTCACGGCGACGACCGCCGGTTCGGACAGGGGTTCGGGCTCAGGGGCGGGAGCGGGCGTTGACGGCGCAACCTGGCGTCGTTCGCCGACGAACTGAAAATAGAGCAACGGGATCACCACCAGCGTGAGCAGGGTCGACGAGGTGAGACCAACGATGACGGTCACGGCCATCGGTGCGCGGATCTCCGCTCCTTCGCCGAGGCCGAGCGCCATGGGCACAAGGCCCAGCACGGTCGTCAGCGTGGTCATGAAGATCGGACGAATGCGCGCGCGTCCCGCCTCGATGATGGCGGTGGTCTTGTCGAGACCGCGGTCCCGGAGCGTGTTGATGTAGTCGATGAGCACGATCGCGTTGTTCACCACGATGCCGGCAAGGATGATCAAGCCCAGAAACACCATGATGCTGATCGGCATCCCGGTCATCCACAGCACGGCGATCACGCCGATGAGGGCGAGCGGCACCGTCATCATGATGAGGAAGGGCTGCACCAGCGACTCGAACTGGCTGGCCATCACGATGTACACCAGGAACAGGGCGAGCGCGAAGGCGAGCAGCAGGCTGTCGAGCGACGTCTTCATCTCGCGGTTTTGTCCGGCAAGGTTGAAGGTGAAGCCCGGCGGGAGTTCCATCATCTGCAAGGCCTCGACGATGCCGGCGGAGGCGGTGGCGAGGTCGGTGTCGCGCAGGTTGGCCGTGATGAGGGCGGTGCGTTGCTGATTCACGCGCCGGATCTCGCTGGGCCCTTCCGTGACGATGAGATCGGCGATCGCGGAGAGGGGAATCGGCACTGCGCCCGCGGGGTTGATCACGAGACGGTTCAGTTCCTCGAGGCCGAGCCGGTCCTCCTCGCGGAGCCGCACGACGATGTCGATCATCTGATCCTCGCGACGGAATTCGGTGGCGATGCGACCCTGCACCTTGCTGCGCACCAGATCGGCGACGGCGCGAAGGCTGAGGCCGTATTCGGACAGGCGATCACGGTTGTAGATCACCTGGATTTCCGGATGGCCGGTCTGAAGCGTGGAGCGGACGTCAACGAGACCGGGAACGTCGGAGAGGACCGTCTCTGCTTCGCGACTCGTGCCCTTGAGCAACTCCAGATCATGGCCGCGGATCTCGACTTCGATCGGACTCTTGAAACTGAACAAGGCGGGATAGGACAACTCGAGTTGAAGTTCTGGCTGATCGCGGAAGCGTTCGCGAATCCGGTCGACCAGCACGGCCTCGGCGTCGGCCACGAGTCCTTCTTTCAGCCGGACGCCCAGCCGGGCGGTGTGTTCACCGGTTACACGTATGGTGGTGGCGCCCGGTTCGGCGCCGACGGTCAGAGTGGTGCGCTCCACCTCCGGTTGCTCGACCACGGCGGCGTCGATCTCCGCAGCGATGGCTGCCGTGCGATCCAAGGGCGTGCCGATGGGCAGCGTAAGTTCAAAGTTGAATTCCCCTTGATGCACCTGGGGAATCAGCTCCTTTCCGATCCGTGGCACGAGGAAGTACACGCATCCGGCCAGCAACAGGACGCACGAGGCGAGTACGGCGGCGCGGTGACGAAGCGCTCCGCGGAGCACGCCGGGATAGTTATCCTGGAGCAGGCGAAATCCGCGTTCGAAGCCGTCGAGCCCGCGGCGGGTGAACGGTGAGATCGCCAGGGCGCCGAAGCGGCCGAGCCCAAGGGCGGTCTGCGCGAGAGCGAGACCTGCACATTGCACCAAGGTCGCCACCAGTCGCAGGGCGGTCTCGACCACGAAACGGGCGAGAAGAAACACCGCGGCCACCACGGCCGGGACCAGCCGAAGGACCATGAGCCAGCGCGGGCGCGCGACCAACCAGCGACCGACCGAGGAAAGCGCGGAGGCGAGGGTGGCAGGGCCGGCGAACGAAAGCAGACCGGGCCAGACGTGCGACGCGCGAAGCCCCCACAGGCTGTCCCGGACGGCCCACGCCGCGACAGCGGCGTACCACGATTCCGGACGGGGCGTGCGATTTCTCCGGATCACGATTTGCACCGGCCAGACCAACGGCCAGACGGCGACGAACAGTTGCAGCAGCACGCACTTGACCAGCGCGGCAAGCGCCACGGCGAGGGCGAGGAACCAGCGCTTCAGCATGGTCGCCAGGAGTTGGATACCCGCCAGCGGCGCCGGAGTGGAGGCCGGGATCTCGAAGCGCAGAAAAGCGGTCGAGGTCGTCCGGACCGTTGCGGTCTCCGCGGCGCCAAAGCGACGGGAGGCCAGCATGGGAATGAGAAAGAGCGCCGTCGCCAGCGAGGCGAGCAGGGAGAACACCACCGTCAGCGCCATGTCGCCGAAGACCTGTCCGGCCACGCCTTCGACAAAGACGATCGGCAGGAACACCGCGACGGTGGTGAGCGTTGAGGCGGCGACCGCCATGCCGACCTCCTGCGTGCCGCGCACCACGGCTGTGACCAGGTCGTCGCCTTCCTCCCGACAGCGAAAGATGCTTTCGAGCACGACGATGCCGTTGTCGACCAGCATGCCCACGCCAAGGGCGAGGCCGCCCAGCGAGATGATGTTGAGCGTGACACCCGACATGTACATCGGGGCAAAGGTCGCGACGATCGAAACCGGGATCGCGATGCCGATGATGATCGTTTGGGTCAGGTTTCGCAGGAAGAGATAGATCACCACGATCGCGATGAGAGCGCCGATCACCGCGTTGCTTTTTACTTCATCGATGGACCGGCTGATGAAGACCGACTGGTCGGCAAGCAGGGTGAGGGCTCCACCTTCCGGCAGCGGATAGGCGATGAAGTCGGTCATCTGTCGCTGCGTGATCATCTCGGAGGCGGACAGGCGGTTTGCCGCGCGCGGTCGGACGCCGGCGGCTTCAGCCGGCGCGGGCGCAGGGTTGAGCATGCGCTGGACATAGGCCTGCTGATCCGGGCGGCCGAAAATGGCATCACGCAGGGTCGCGGCGATCGCGACCACGTTGGCGTCGGCCTCCTTGAAAATCTCCAATTCGATGCTTTCGCGTCCGTTGACGCGCGTGATGATCTTGCGGTCCTTGTGAAAGCGGGTGACGGTGGCGATGTCGCGCAGACGCACGTCGACCGTGCCCTGGCGGGACACGATCAGCTCGCCAATCTCCTCCACGGTACGGAACTCGTTCAGCGTGCGGATGAGGTATTCTGTCTGGCCCTCGCGCAAATTTCCCCCGGGCATGTTGACGTTGCCCTGTTGCAGACGTTGACCGATTTGGGTGATGTCGAGGCGAAGCGCGGAGAGACGGCTTTCGTCGAGGGCAACGAGGAACTCTTCCTCGAGTCCGCCTTTCACCTTGACGGCGGCGACCCCCGGAATGGTTTCCAGCTTTCGCTTGATGTCGTTCTCCGCGAGGAAACGCAGGTCGTAGAGAGACTGCGGTCCGGTGAGGCCCAGGCGCATGATCGGATCGAGCGAAGGATCGTAATGCAGGAGCAGCGGACGCTCCGCGCCGTCGGGCAGGCGGATGCGGTCGATTTTCTCGCGCACCTCCTGGGCGACGGCGGACATGTCGGTCTTCCATTGAAATTCGAGGATGACGTCGGACAGACCCGCTTTCGAGATGGAGCTGATGTTGACCAGCTTGGGAATGATGCCCAAGGCCTGTTCCAGCGGTCGCGAAATGATGTTTTCGATTTCCTCCGGGGCAGTGCCGGGATAGCCGGTGCGCACGGTCAGCGTCGGGTAGCTCATGTCTGGCATGAGCGTCAGGGCGAGGCGCTGGTAGGAGACCCAGCCGAACACGGCGACGGCCATCACCACCATCAGAATGGCGACGGGACGACGAACCGTGAAGGCGTAGAAGGAGTCTTCGGGACGGAACGAGACCGGAGGCTTGCTCATGGCCGGACGCAGAGGGCGCGGTGGGAGGAGGGCGGGCGGCTCAGGTGCCGGCGGGCGCGGTTGTAGGCGAGGGGTTCTCGGCGGTGACGGGCTCGGCAGAGAGCGCGGGCACGCTGATGTCGCGAACCTTGACGCCGTCCTTCAGGCCATTTTGACCGAGCACGATCACCCGGGTGCCGGGATCGAAGCCGGAGACCGCCTCGACGGCCGACGGGTCCTCATAGCCGGCAACGAGACGGCGTTTTGTCGCCGTGCCATCGATGACGGCGTACACGTAACGCTCGCCGCCCTCATAGACCACGGCACGCTTCGGAATGAGGACGGCGTCGGGCCGGGTCTCGGTCACGATGCGGATGTTGACGAAAAGGCCGGGCGGCAGTTCGGCGGGACGGTCGCCCTTGACGCCGACGGTGACGCGAAATGTGCCGCTTTTGGGGTCGACGATGGGGCTGATGCGCTCCACCCAGCCCTTGAACGTCCGGCCCGGCATGAACTCCGACGTGACGACCGCCTGCTGACCGTTCGCCACCGCCGCGAGGTATCGAGCCGGCACATACACGCGGGCGACGATCTCATCGAGTTTGACGAGCGAGAAGAGCTTGGTGCCCGTGCCCACGCGGGCGCCGACCTGGGTGTCGCGCGTGGTGACCACTCCGTCGAACGGAGCGCGCACGGTCGCGTAGGACAACCGCAGGCGGGCACGCTCGAGGTTGAGGCGCGACTGGTCGAGCTGATAACGCTGATCGTCGTAGTCCTGCTTGGTCATCAGATTCCGGCTGAACATCTCTTCAATGCGGGAGAAGCTGTTCTCCAGATGACGGAGGTTGTTTTCGCGCTCGTTGACATCAACGCGCAGCTCGCTGTCCTCGATCAGGAGCAGAGGCTGGCCTTGCTTTACGACCGTGCCCTCTTCGGCCAGCACCTGTTCCACCTGACCACCCGTTTGCGGATAGATTTCCACCGATGCCTCGGTTTCGAGGGACGAGTTGAAACTCAGGAAGGCGGAGATCGGGCCGCGCGCAATCACGGCCGTTTCGACCGGGACGGCTTCAGCCGCAGCCGCGAGGGCCTGGGCGCGCGCTGCACGAGCGCCGCCTCCTGCTGGCGGCCCGCCCGCGCCCGGCGTCGATTGCGCCGCGGGCGTTGGCGTGTCCGACTTCGTGCAGCCAGCCAGGAGCCCGGCGCCCAACAGGACGGCGAGACTGAGAAACGTCCGCGGAGAGCGGTGGGCAAGGGAGGGGAAAAGGCGGGCGAACACTGGAAGACGAGGACTGGGCAAGTGATTGGCGTATAAAGAGGCGGAAGTCGTTGTAGGAGGGAGACGCCCGACAACACCACAAGGTATCGAGAATATTTATTAGAAACCGGCCGGCAAGCGTCGGATTGCTTTCCGGCACCGCCCAAGGGCTGCCCTGCAGAGGCGTTATCCCTGCTTTTCCGCCGGCACGAACTCCATGCGGCGAAGGAGGTCCATCAGCCGCTTGCTGAGGATTTCATCTTCCTCCTCGACCGTCTTGGTGAACGCCGCGCCTTCGATCGCTTTCTCGGCGAGTTCGATGCTTAGCACCACCACATGGCGATTGTGGACGAAGAGGAGGTTTCCGCGCTTGGCCACGGGGGAAGTGTCGCTGCGTTGAAAGACGAGGCGGTCGCCGAACATCGTGCCGCCAGGCAGCAGATTGTAGGTCAGCAGCGCGCCGTCCTGAACCGTGGGAAAGAATTTTGCGCTTTCGATGCGCGCGCCCGGAAACCGGGTTTGGAAATCGGACTGCACGAAGTTCGAGAAAAACCACACAAGGTAGTCGCGGCGGCCGCGCGTGTCGTTTTCCCACCGTTGCGTCGCGTCCATGGGAAAACACGCGATGCTGGCGTGCACGGTGAACGCGTCCTGGAACGTCACAACGTATTGGGTCTCGTCGAGCTGTCCGCCGAGTTCGGGCAGGATGGGGATCGAGACGCTGAACAGGCCCGTCGGCGAAATATAACGACCGTTCTCAACCCGTCCGCCGCTGCGGCCGGTTTGCGCCCAAAGGCCGGACACCATGGAAAGGGCAAGCAGCAGGAGCGGAAGCGCGCGAATCATGTACTTCCTCAGTACTGCGTGCCGCGTAAGTTTCAAGCCACCATCAACGATTGCCACGCTCGAACCGGAATTTCTTCGGCGCGCGCGCGTCCGTCGAGCCCGTGACGGGCGAGTTCCATCAGCCACGCCGCCCCACCGTCGGGCAACTGTTCGCGGAGAAGCGCACCGATTTGTTTCCGACGTTGTTGAAACGCGGCCCGGACGAGCGCCTTCGCCTGCGGGGTAAAAAGGTACGGCTGCGGCTTCCGCACGAGATGGAGCAGGTACGACTCGACCTCGGGTCGGGGATGAAAGCAGGCGGCGGCCACCTTGTGTCCGGGAGCGAGGTTGAAGACCGATTGGAGAAAAACCGAGATGGCGCCGAACTGTTTGGTGCCGGGCGAGGCGGCGTAGCGTTGGGCGGCCTCTTGTTGCAACATGAGCACCAGGCGGTCGGGCAGGGGGCCGGAGAGGACCGCATCCATCCACGGTGTCGAGATCGCGTAGGGAAGGTTGGCGACAATCTTGAATCCACCCGCAGCCGCTTCCGGCGGCAGGGCGGCCAGGGGATGCTCGAGGGCGTCTCCGGCGAGCAGGTGAAAGCGCAAGAGGTGGGCCGGTGCGAGCGTCGCCACGAGGTGGGCATGGAGCGTCTCGTCCTTTTCGACCGCCCACACCTCGGCGCCCGCGTCGAGCAGGGCGGACGTCAGTGTGCCGAGCCCGGGCCCGATTTCGACCACGCGGTCACCCGGTCCCACGGTGGCGAGTTCGAGGGACTTTCGTACGATGTTGCCGTCGACGAGGAAATTCTGACCGAGGAAACGCTTCGGCAGGTGACCGAGGCGGGCCAGCAGGTCGCGGGTGGCAGTGGGGGAGAGCGGCATGAACGAAGGGTGAGAGTGAGCGGGAGGTGACGTTCCCGTCAAACCGCCCGCGCGGGTTGACCGGGGTTTCGGATTGCCTTCAAACTCAGGGCGCTATGCCCCCCGATTCCACCTCCTCATTCACCTCCTTCCTGGACGTCGTTCAAGTCTGGCTTGCCACCGAAGGCCTGGTCTTTGGCGTCCGCCTGCTCGGTGCGCTGCTCATTTTCGTTGTCGGAAAATGGGTCGCCCGCTTCGTCAGCGGCCTGATTTCCGCCGCCCTGACGCGTGCAAAGACCGATGCGACCCTCAACCGCTTTCTCACGCGGATTGCCTACACGCTGCTGCTCGTGGTGGTGGTCATGTCAGCGCTCGACATGATCGGCGTCCGCACGACGTCGCTCGTGGCGATCATCGGTGCGGCCGGTCTGGCCATCGGTCTCGCCATGCAGGGCGCCTTGGCGAATTTTGCCGCCGGCGTGCTCATCATCATTTTCCGGCCCTTCAAGATCGGCGACTTCATCGATGCCGGAGGGGTGAAGGGCATTGTGGAGGAGATTTCAATCTTCACGACGAACCTGCGGACTCCGGACAATCTGGGGGTGATCGTGCCCAATTCCTCGATCACCGGCGGCAGCATCACAAACTTCTCGGCCAAGGACACCCGTCGCGTCGACCTGACCTTCGGCATCAGCTACGACGACGACATCACGACCGCGAAGAGAGTCATTTGGGAGGTCCTCAACGCGGATGATCGCATCCTCAAGGAACCAGCCCCGATCGTGGGCGTCATGGAACTGGCCGATAGCAGCGTGAATATCGTGGTCTGGCCCTGGGCGGCCCGGGCGAACTTCCTCGGCGTGAAGTTCGATCTCAACGAACGCATCAAGGCCGGCCTGGAAAGTGCCGGTTGCTCGATCCCCTTCCCGCAGCGCGACGTCCACCTGCACCCGATCGAACCCAAAAAATCGGCGTAAAGGCGGGTGGGAAGGAGCGGCGGCACTCCTGCCGCCGGTTTGGATGCCGGACGGCGTGATCATGTCGGCCCCCCATCGGAATCGGCGACAAAACCTCCAGAGGCGGTTAAACGTGTCGCCGCTCCTCCAGCCACTTATCCGGCGCGAAACGCGGCGATGAGCGCGCCGGGATCGGCCGCCTTCATCAAGGCCTCGCCGCAAAGGATCGCGTGCGCTCCCGCGGCGAGGGCGCGGGCTGCGTCCGCGGCGGTGAAGATGCCGCTTTCGCTGACGGCGATCACGTCCTGCGGAAATTGCGGAATGAGTCGTTCGCTGAGGCCGAGGTTGGTCGTGAAGAGGGCGAGATCGCGGTTGTTGACCCCAATGATCTTCGCTCCCTGGGCAAGCGCGCGGGCGAGTTCGTCCTCCGTGTGGATCTCAAACAGCGCATCGAGCCCGGCCGCCTGCGCAGCCTCGTGCAGGTCCCTCATCTCGACGTCGGTCAGCGCCCGCACGATGATGAGGATCGCACTCGCACCGGCCTCGCGCGCTTCCCGGACTTGGATCGGATGCACCATGAAGTCCTTGCGCAGGCAGGGGATTGCCGGTGGTTCGCGGCGGAAGAGGTCCGTCACGGACGTCAGGTCGTCGAGCGTGCCGCCAAAATATTTTTCATCGGTCAGCACGGAAAGCGCGCTCGCGCCCGCAGCGCGATACTTGACGGCCTGTTCGGGCGCGGCGATTCCGGCCGCAATGGCGCCGGCGGAGGGGGAACGCCGTTTGATCTCCGCGATCACTCCGAGTTGGCCATCGGGCCGGCGCAGCGCCGCGGCAAACGAGGGCGGGCGGGGCGCGGCGGCGTTCAACGCGGCAAGCTCCGTCAAGGGCACGGACCGGACCCGCGCGGCGATCTCCTGACGCTTCCAGGCCATGATCTCGGTGAGCTTGTCGGACATAGGACGCTCCACGAAACACAGGGGCGGGCCGAAAACCAGCCCGGAAATTAGCGTGGAGTTCGCCCCGGCGCTGGTTCTCCTTCGTCTCATGAGCGCGATCGAGGATCTTCGTTTGACCATTGCCCGCCTGCGCGGCCCCGGCGGCTGCCCTTGGGATCAGGAGCAGACGCATGCGACCTTGGTGCGTTGTCTGATCGACGAGGTGAGCGAGCTCATCGACACGATCGACCGCCTCGATTTCCCCCATATGCGGGAGGAACTTGGCGACGTGCTCATCCAAGTTGTCTTCCACGCCCAGCTTGCCGAGGAGGCGGGGCACTTCGATCTCGAAGCCGTGGCGCGTGAAGTGAACGACAAACTCATCCGCCGCCACCCGCATGTGTTTGGCGAGGGCAAGCTCGACACCTCGGACCAGGTGATCACCCAATGGGAGGCGATCAAGGCGCAGGAGAAGAAAAATGCGCCGGCTCCCTCCGGTGTCTTCAAATCGCTGCCTCCGCGCCTGCCGGCCCTCATGTTTGCCGAAGTGGTATGGAAGCAAATCGACAAACAAGCGTTACCCATGGCGGACGCGGTCGATGTCGCGCAGGTTAAGGCGTTGGGCGCGCAACTCGACGACGCCCTGCTGGGCCGGATGTTGTTTGAACTCACGGCGGCGGCGCGGGCCAAAGGGCTCGATCCCGAAGGAGCGCTGCGCCGGCACGCCGTCGCGGTGATGTCCGCGGTCGAGGCGGCCGTCGCCGAACCGGGTGGAACCCTCTCATGAAGACGCCCCCGCCGCCGCTGCCCGCGGATGTGGCGACCGGGTGGCTCGATCCGTTCCTCGCCCACCTCGCGCTCGAGCGGCGCTATTCGCCGCACACCGTGCGCAATTACCGGCAGGCCTTCGTCGACTTCCACCACTGGCTGGGCAACGCGGGAATTCGCGGACGTGCGTATGATGAGCTTTCGTCGCGAGAGACGCGCGATTTCGTGATCGAGGCGCAGCGACGGTTCGACCGGCGCACCTTGCACAACCATGTCTCGGGTCTGCGCGCGTTCTATAAATACTGGCGCCGCCAGGGAAAATTGACCCGCGACCCGTTCGCCGGCATCCCGCTGCCCAAACTCGAGAAGCGCCTGCCCAAATTTTTGACCGAGGCGCAAATGAAACTTCTCCTTCAAGGCCCGCAGCGGTTGCTGGAAAATGGAAGCGTCGACGCCTTCACCGCCTGGCGTGACCGGCTCGTGATGGAGCTGTTGTACGGCGGCGGTCTCCGCGTCAGCGAACTCACCGGACTCGATTACGGCAGCATCGATTTCACGAATGGCGTGGCGCGGGTGATGGGAAAGGGCCGCAAGGAACGCGTTTGTCCGCTGGGTCGTGTCGCGGTCGCGGTGTTGACGAAATGGAAAGCGGAGTTTGCGCGGGCGACGGGCCACGACGATCCCGTGGTGGTGACGCCACGGCACGAGCGACTGCCCGTGCGGCAGGTCCAGTTGTTATTGAAGCGGTACCTCGCCTTGGCTGGCCTGCCGATGGACCTTACCCCGCACAAGCTGCGGCATAGCTACGCGACCCACTTGCTGAACGCCGGCGCGGACCTCCGCCTCGTGCAGGAACTGCTCGGCCACGTGAATCTCTCGACCACGCAGATCTACACGCACGTCAGCGCCGCCCGGTTGAAGGACGTGTACGCGAAGGCTCATCCCCGCGCGTGACGTGCAGGGCCTTCTGGCGCCAGGGTTTCTTGCCGCCACCGCGGCTCATCCCCGCGCGTGCTATGCAGGGGTGACGAAAGGCTGCGCCCGTCGTTGTGATTTCGATACGTTTGATCGCTTTGCGCACCCCTCGGCAAGCGTGTCGCGAGCAACGCTGCAGGCCCGGTGCCCCGCCAAAGGCGGGCAGCCCCACCGGGCGTCCGAACGACCGCCGATCGCATTCCGAACTTCACCGTCTCTGTTGTAGCCGCGGGCGCTGACCGCGGTCCGAACCTTTCACCCCGCGCTAGCCCGCGCCCTCTACCTCCCTGCTTGGGCGTCTCCCTTTCCCGTCTCGTCCCGCAGCCCCAATCCATCCAGCAGCGAGCGCGAACCCGGCCCCGGCTTTTGCATCGCGTGCAAATAGAGCTGAATTGTTCGGGTGTCAGTCAAGGCCTTCAGAAAATGCATCGCGAACAAATGCTCCCGGTCGTGCGGGCGCAGGGACGCGCCCGCCCACCTTATGCCAAGCCCGGGTGGATGCGCGGGTCCCTCCGCGCATGGATCGAGATGGCGCCACCTATGATCCACGGCTCCTCGAACCGACAACGTTTTCCTTATGCCAAGCCCGGGTGGATGCGCGGGTCCCTCCGCGCGTGGATCGAGATGGCGCCACCTATTATCCACCGCTCCTCGAACCGACAACGTTTCCGAAAAGCAGGCACTTCCGGAAGCCACACCCCGGCCAGTCCTTGCGCCCGATCCTCCGCAAACAGCCCGCTCAGGCGGTCGATATGCTCTTTCAGTTCCGGCATCAACACCCGGGGCAGCACGGTGACGCGGTCCTTGTCACCCTTGCCCGCACGGACGATCAGCTTGCCCCGGTTGTTTGTTGATTGTATCAGTTTGCCTGGCACCGATGGCTCTGGAAAGGGGCTGGGTGGCCCCGTTTCAGAATCGCTCAACGCTAAGAGCGCAGAGGTACGATCCGGCAGGATAGGGAAAAGAAAAACCGGGGTGATAGGGCTGTATGGGGCCGGGTTGTTACATGTTATTTTTTCTCTCCTGCCCCTCAGAATTAACATGTCACAACCCGAATCCATTGTTGTTTCCTCACCTGCGCGACGCTCATGCTCGAGGGCGGCGCCGACATCCGGTTCATCCAGCAGATGCTCGGACACGCAAAGCTCGAGACGACGCAGATTTATACGCGGGTCTCGATCCGCCAGTTGCAGCCGCGCTGGTGTTTCTGTCTGGCAATGGCGTGACCGTGCCCCGAGGCCACTGCAGAGCTTTACGCAGCGATGATCGCCATCGCGGAGCGGCGCCTGGACAAAGCCGGACTCGCCGACCTGCTGCGCCGGCTCGTCGGCCAGGATTGACGGCCCCGCCGCTTCCTCTCGTTAGCTGCTTTTTAGGGTCGTCGTGCGTTCCGGCGCGGCCGTCGTGCGTACCGACCGGAACCTTTAACCGAATTCACGCAGGCGGCACGCCACCGTCCGAAGCCGCTGCCGACGATGATGTCATCTAATAGATGACAACTATGGTCTGCGCCATTCGCTCAGATTGTCATCTATTAAATGACATCGATGCTATGGGTTTGGCTGAGGGAAGGGCTCGCGGGGGTTTGTGCGGGCTGGTGTCGTGGAAGTCGGGATTGGGGCGCGTCACCGAGGTGACGCGTCGAAAGCGGCGTCGAGCCCTGCACTCCAGAATGGCCGCGAGCCCTTTCCCTCAGATCGCATGCAGCGCACGCTTGCTCACGGCGAGCGCCGCTTCTTTCACCGCTTCGCTCATGGTGGGATGGGCGTGGATCGTGCGGGCGAGGTCCTCGGCGCTGCCGCCGTATTCCATATGGGTGACAACCTCGCTGATCAGTTCGCCGGCGCCCCGGCCGAGAATCTGCGCGCCAAGGATGCGATCGGTGGTCGCATCCGCGATGAGTTTCACGTAGCCATCGGTGGCGTCGGTCGCGATCGCGCGACCATTCGCGGCGAAGTTGAACTTGCCCACCTTGATGGCGATGCCCTGGGCCTTGGCCGCGTCTTCGCCGAGTCCGATGCTGGCGACTTCGGGTTCGGTGTAGACGATCGCGGGAACAAGGTCCCAGTTGACGTGGCCTGCCTTGCCGACGATCCACTCGGCCACGGCAACACCGTCCTCCTCTGCCTTGTGGGCAAGCATCGGACCGGCGACGACATCGCCGATCGCCCAGATGCCGGGAACGTTGGTTTTGAGATGCTCGTCGACTTTGACGCGCTTCTTTTCGTCGAGTTCGACGCCAGCCTTGTCGAGGCCGAGGCCGTCCGTGTAGGGACGGCGACCGACTGATACGAGCACCGTGTCGGCGGGGAATTCGAGCGTCTTGCCGTCGCGCTCGGCGGTGAGCACGCCTTTGGTGAAACCGGTGACCTTCGCGCCGACCTCGATGGCGATTCCCTGCTTCTGGAGGATGCGGGTGAAGTTGCGGACGATGTCATCGTCGTAGGTTGCGATGATCTTGGGCAGGAACTCGACGACGGTGACGTCGGCGCCGAGGCGGGACCAGACTGAGCCGAGTTCGAGGCCGATCGCGCCCCCGCCGACGACGACGAGTTTCTTGGGGACCTCGGCGAAGGCGATCGCGTGGTCGCTGGAGACGACCGTCGATCCGTCGAACTTCATGAACGGCAGCTCGACCGGAGCGGAGCCTGTGGCGATGACGATGTTCTTGGCGGAGACGGTGGTGGTTTCCTTCTCGCCCTTGATTTCGACGGAGTCCTTGCCGGTGATGGATGCGGCGCCGGTGAGGACGGTGATCTTTCGCGCTTTGGCGAGCTGGGCGATACCGCCGACGAGCTTGGTGACAACGTCGTCCTTCTTTTTGAGCATCGTTGCAACATCGACCTCGACGGAGCCCAGCTTGATGCCGTGGGCGGCCGCGTGGTGCTTGGCGAAGGCGAATTGCTCGGACGAGTGCAACAGCGCCTTGCTCGGAATGCATCCGACGTTGAGGCAGGTGCCGCCGAGGGTGGAACGCTTTTCCACGAGCGCGACCTTGAGTCCGAGCTGGGCCGCACGAAACGCGCAGACGTAGCCGCCCGGGCCGGCGCCGATGATGAGGAGATCGAAGGAGGAGGAGGAAGACATTTTAACGCAAAGTCGCAAAGACGCGGAGGGCGCAAAGGGTCGGAACGTGGCGACCTTTGCGCCTTGGCGTCTTTGCGTTAACGAATGGGTTTAGACGCTGAGGATGAGGCGGGATGGATCTTCGATCGCCTGCTTTATTTTCACGAGGAAGGTGACGGCTTCCTTGCCGTCGACAATGCGGTGGTCGTAGCTGAGGGCGAGGTACATCATCGGGCGGATGACGACCTGTCCGTTGAGTGCGACCGGGCGTTCGTTGATGGCGTGCAGGCCAAGGATGGCGCTCTGCGGGGCGTTGATGATCGGCGTGGAGAGCATCGAACCGAAGATGCCGCCGTTGGTGATCGTGAAGCAGCCGCCCTCGAAGTCGGACAGCGCGAGTTTGCCGTCGCGCGCCTTCTTTGCGACCTCGCCGATGGCCTTCTCGATGCCGGCCATGTCGAGTTGGTCGCAGTTGCGCACCACGGGTACGACAAGGCCCTTCTCGGTGGAAACGGCCATGCTGACGTCGTAGTAGTGATTCTCGACGATCTCGTCGCCGTCGATCTGCGCGTTGACCGAGGGTACTTCCCTCAAGGCGTGGACAACGGCCTTGGTGAAGAAGGACATGAAGCCGAGCTTCACGCCGTGCTTCTTGGTGAAGTCATCCTGATACTTTTTGCGCAGGTCCATCACGGCGGACATGTCGACCTCGTTGAAGGTCGTGAGCATGGCGGCCTCGTGCTGGGCGGAGACGAGACGGTTCGCGATCGTCTGGCGCAGTTTGGACATCTTCCGGCGGGAGCGACGACCGGTGGACGGAGGGGAAACGACCGGAGCCGACGGGGGCAGGGCCGAGGCCGGGGCGGCGGACACGGCGGCGGAGACGGCCGGTGCGGAGGCGGCCGCGAGCATGTCGCCTTTGGTGACACGACCGCCCTTGCCGCTGCCGGGAACGCCGCCGGGTTCCACACCGGTCTCGGCTGCGATGCGGCGGACCGCGGGAGAAACGGCGTCGCTCTTGGGGGTCTCTTTCGCGGGGGCCGGTGCCTTCTGGTCGTCGCCCGATTCCGGCGCCTTCGGTTCGGACTTTTGTTCTCCGCCCTCGGATTGCTCTGCTGCGGCGCTGGTGTCGATCGAGGCGACGACTTCGCCGATCTTCACCTCGGCGCCGGCGGCGGCCTTCAGGCTGATCTTGCCGGCGGCTTCGGCTAGGCCCTCGGAGGTGATCTTGTCGGTTTCCAGTTCAAAGAGCGGCTGGTCCTTCTTGACGACATCGCCGTCCTTCACGTGCCAGGTGGCGAGAATGCCGGAGGAAATCGATTCGCCCAGCGGAGGGATTTTAATGTCGACGGTGGCCATGTGGAGTGAGGAGGAGCGAGTAGCGGGTTGTGAGTAGCGAGTAGAGCTCAGACGGAGAAAGGGGCGAAGGGGTGGCTCGTTGTGCTCGCCGACCGCGCCCTTCCTGGCTGCTTCAAAGATTGAACGCTTCCTTGAGGAAGGCGGCCAGTTCGAGCTTGTGCACGGCGAGCGAGCCGACGGCAGGCGAGGCGGAGGCGTCGCGACCGACGTACGCGGCCTTGCGGCCGAAAAGATCCTCGAGTTGCGGCGCGAGGAAGGTCCAGGCGCCGTTGTTCTGGGATTCCTCCTGGCACCACACGAGCTTCGCCTTCGTCCCGTAGGCCTTCGCAATCTCGGCGAGCCGGTCACGATGCAATGGATACAGCTGCTCGATGCGCACGATGGCCGTGTCGGCGATCTTGTGCTTCTCGCGGTATTCAGCGAGGTCGTAGTAGACCTTGCCCGAGCAGAGCACCACGCGGGCGGCCTTGGCCGGGGGTTGGGGATCGTCGATGATTTCCTGGAACGTGCCGCTGGTGAAATCGGCGACCTTCGAGACCGCGGCCGGATGGCGCAGCAGCGATTTGGGCGCCATGATGACGAGCGGCTTGCGGAAATCTCGCTTCATCTGGCGACGCAACGCGTGGAAGTAATTCGCCGGGGTCGTGAGGTTGGCGACCTGGATGTTGTCCTCGGCGCAGAGTTGGAGGAATCGCTCGAGCCGGGCCGAGGAATGCTCCGGTCCCTGGCCCTCATAGCCGTGGGGAAGAAGGAGAACGATGCCGCTCACGCGCTGCCACTTGGATTCCGAGCTGGCGATGAACTGGTCGATGACCACCTGGGCGCCGTTCGCGAAATCCCCGAACTGGGCCTCCCAGATGCAGAGCATGCGCGGGTAGTCGAGCGAGTAGCCGTAGTCGAAGCCAAGCACGGCGGCCTCGGAAAGCAGCGAGTTGTAGACGCAGAACCGCTCCTGTTTCTCGTCGAGGTTGAGCAGCGGAACGAATTTTTCGCGCGTCTCGAAATCGTAGAGCACGGCGTGGCGGTGGCTGAAGGTGCCGCGTTCGCAATCCTGTCCGCTCAGGCGCACGGGCGTGCCGTCGCAGAGCAGCGTGCCGAAGGCGAGCACTTCGCCGAACCCCCAGTCGACGGGGCCGCCCTCGTGGAAAACCTGGGCGCGCTGGTCGAGGATGCGCTTGATCTTCGGGTTGACCTTGAAGTTGGCGGGCAGGTGGGTGAGGCCGCGGGCGACTTTTTCGAGCAGCTCGGGTGTGGCGGCGGTGGGAACGGGGGCGTGGGAGTACCCCGGTTGAAAGATGGCGTTGGATTCCTTGAACTTGGCGGCGGGGTTGGCGGCCTTGCGACGCGCCTCCTTGGCCTTCGCCTTCTCGAAGGCGGCCTCCATCGCGGCGGTGTACTCGGCCTTGATGGCCTCGGAGTCGGCCTGGGTGATCGTGCCTTCGGCGATCAGCTTCTCGGCGTAGAGCGCGGAAACCTGGGGCTGCGCCGCGATTTTCTTGTAGAGGAGGGGTTGGGTGAAGGCGGGTTCGTCGCTCTCATTGTGACCGTGTTTGCGGTAGCAATACATGTCGATCACGACGTCGCGCTGGAACTTCAGGCGGAATTCCAAGGCGAGCAGGGCCACGTGGCAGACGGCCTCGGCGTCGTCGCCGTTCACATGGAGGATCGGCGCCTCGATCATCTTCGCGACATCCGTGCAGTAACGGGTGGAGCGCGCGTCGCTCGGCAGGGTGGTGAAGCCGATCTGGTTGTTGATGACGAAGTGGATCGTTCCGCCCGTGCGGTAACCGGGTAGTTGGGAGAAGTTCAACGTTTCCGCCACCACGCCCTGACCGGCGAAGGCCGCGTCACCGTGGATCAGCAAGGGAAGGACGCGCCGGCGCTCGACGTCGCCGCGGATGCGCTGGCGGGCGCGGGCCTTGCCCTCGACGACGGGATTGACGATCTCGAGGTGCGACGGATTGGCCGCGAGCCGCACCTCGACCGACTTGCCCGAGGTCGTCATGAGTTCGGCCTCGTAGCCCAGATGGTACTTCACGTCGCCGTCGCCCCCGACCGTCGCGGGGATGTAGTTCTCCGAGAACTGTTCGAAGAGCACGTCGAACGACTTGCGCAGGATGTTGGTGAGAACGCTGAGACGGCCGCGGTGGGCCATGCCCAGGACAATCTCGTCGACGCCGACGGCGGGGCTCTCCTCGATGATCGAGTCGAGCGCGGCGATGGTCGTCTCGGCGCCTTCGAGCGAAAAGCGCTTCTGCCCCACATAGCGAGTATGGAGAAACTTCTCGAACAGCTCGGCCTTGTGGATGCGGCGCAGGATGCGGATCTTTTGCGCCTTGGTGAACGCGCGCGAATTGCTGGCGGGCTCGATGCGCTCCTGCAGCCAGCGGCGAACCTCGGTATCCTGAATGTGGAGATACTCAACGCCGATGCGGCCGCAGTAGATGGCCTGCAGACTCGCGACGATGTCGCGCAGCTTCATGCGCCCGCCCTGCAGGAAATGGCCGACGTCAAAGGACGTGTTGAGATCCTCGTCGGAAAGTCCGAATTCCGCGAGGGCCAGCCGCGGCGAGGGCACGGGCGGCTCGCTCAGCGGGTCGAGATGGGCCTGCGTGTGACCGATCGCCCGGTAATGGAAAATGAGACTGTGAACCTGCGACTGTTTGAGGCTGTCGACACTGGCCGTCGGCTCGACCGCGGTGGAGGCGGCGCCGTTGGTCCGCGCGCCATGCCCAAGGTTGAAGCCTTGAAAGAAGGCTCGCCAGGTCGGATCGACGGAGTCTGAATTCTCTAACCACGCCGTGTAGGCCGACTCGATCACGTCCGAGTTGGCGCGGGTGGGAAGGTTTATGGAGTTCATGCAGAAGTTTAGAATTACACCCGACGAAGACACGGATTCGAGGAATTCGTCCCTCGGCTCGATGGAGCGCACCGGGCGAACCGGGGAAAGCATTACAACCCGAGTCGACCTCGACGCTCAAGGAGGATCCGGAATTAGGTGCCAACTTGCAACAGCTCCGCATGATTTCTCTTAAATAACCATAGGACAGGATCCTAACGATTAAATTTACCCGATGGACACCGAAATCAAACACTCCCTTATCACCTTGTTGGATGGCATTAAGGCGTCTGATGGAGCGGTCATCGCGCGAGAGATGGCGCGCTTGGACGATTTTGCAGATCGCGGAGCAGCCGCCTTGCACCCGCAGCTCTTGCATTTCCTTCAACGCCGCAGCTACGCAAAAGCGTTGATGTTCCTTGAAGGCGATTCTCCTGCGGCGGGGGTTTGCGGCGGCCGGGCCGGACGACCTTAAGCGATCATGAGCGACAAGAAACGACCCGTGGATGGCGGACAGTCTTTAGGGCAGAACCCGTTTGACGCCTTGTCCGGTTTGACCCTCCCGAGTGCGCCTCCGTCGGCGGCGCCGGTTGCGAAGCCATCGGCACCCATGGCGGCGGCGCCAGCAAGGAACCGCGGGCGGGTGGAGATCCGCCGCAGCACGGCCGGGCGCGGAGGCAAGACGGTGACGTTGGTCAGCGGCTTTGTGGGTATCGGGCTTCCAGAAAAAGAGTCGCTCTCGAAACAAATGCGGGCCACCTGCGGTTGCGGGGGGACGGTCAAGGATGGCCAGATCGAGATCCAGGGTGACAAGCGCGAGGCCGTGGCGGAGATTCTCGCCAAGGCCGGGTTTCGTCCGGTGTTTGCGGGCGGGTGACCAGGGAGCGGCGGCATTCCTGCGAGACTCGGCATGGGAAGGTTCTCGCGGCGATGCCGAGCGCGCAGCGGTACTGCATCGGCGGCGGCCAGGGCCAGAGGGTGGACATTGCTCCGTTCGCGAGCACCCTGCGCATCATACCATGAACCGAAAATTCTTCCTCAAATCGTCCGCCAGTGGTGCCCTGTTGGGGGCGCTGGGCGTGTCCTCGCTGAAAACCAGCGCCGCTTCTGGTGCGGCCGCTTCGGTGGATCCGCTGGTCCGTGAGTTAATCCGCGCCAATGACGATCGGGTCGAGGCAACGTTGGGCACGCAGGAACGGCGGGCGGGGCACCGATGGTACGGCGGGGTGCCCGACGGCCATGGCATCCACACGGCGGGCGGTGCGGCGGGTTTCATCGTCACCCTCGTGGCTGCGCTGCAAGCTCCCGAATCGGCGCACTTTCGCTCCCGCGAACTCATCGAGCCGCTGGAACTCGCCGCCGCCTCCCTGCTCAAGGCGCAGCACGACGACGGCACGATCGATCTGATCTCGACGAACTTTCGTTCGCCGCCCGACACGGCGTTTGTGCTGGAGAACGTCACCGCCGCCACCACCCTCCTGCGCGGCCGGCCGTGGGAGCCGAACCGGCGGCTGGAGAACGATCTCAAGACGTTCATCGTAAGAGCGGGCGAAGCGCTTGTCATTGGTGGCGTGCATACCCCGAACCATCGTTGGGTGGTCTCGGCCGCGCTCGCCCGGGTGAATTCCCTGTATCCGGACCGTGGTTACCTCGATCGAATCGACCAATGGCTGGCGGAGGGCATCGACATCGACCCCGACGGACAATACACCGAGAAGAGCACGTCGGTCTACTCTCCGATCGTCGATCGCGCGCTGTTGACGATGGCCACGCTCCTGGATCGTCCCGAGCTTCGTGATCCCGTCCGAAAGAACCTCGAGATGACGCTTTACTACGTCCATCCGGATGGCGAGGTCGTCACCGAGGCCTCGAAGCGGCAGGACAAGTACCAACGCGGCAGCATGGGGCGCTACTACTACAGCTACCGGGCCCTTGCGTTGGCGGATAACAACGGCCGTTTCGCCGCCATGGCGCGCCTGATCGAAACCACGGCACGTCCCCGGTTGGTGAGCGAATTGCCAGCGTTTCTCGAAGAACCGGACTTGCAGCGCCCGATGCCGCCCGACGAGCCATTGCCGACCGACTATGCCAGGGTGTTTGCCTATTCCAATCTCGCCCGCATCCGGCGTCAGTCGGTGAGCACCACGGTCCTCGCCGATAACTCGACGCTGTTCTCTCTGCGAAAGGGGGCGGCGGCGTTGGAAGCCGTTCGCTTTGCCAGCGCCTTCTTCGGCAAGGGGCAGTTTGTGGGTGAGGCGCTTCAGGCCGGAGGTAACCGGTACCGCATGGTTCAGCGACTCGAAGGCCCCTATTTTCAACCGTTGTCGCGCGAGCAGATCGCCGACGGCGAGCACGTGCGCATGGCGCCCAATGGCACCTTGGCCCCCGGCGCCCGCGCCCTGCGTGCCGTGAGTAATGTGCAGCATCTGGAGTCCACCGTTGAAATTACGGAGCAGTCCGGACGTTTTTCCCTCTCGATTTCCATTGGGGGCACCCAGGGCGTGCCCGTGGCGATCGAGCTCGGCTTCCGTCACGGGGGAAGACTGGAGGGGGTTACGCCGGTGGAGGACGTGAAGGATGCCTTCCTGCTTGCGGAGGGATCCGGCCGCTACGTCGTGGGCGATGACGCAATCGAGTTTGGCCCGGGGCAGGCGGATCATCGATGGACGCAACTGCGCGGGGCCCTCCCGAAGTGGGACGGACAGAGTGTCTATCTCACCGGGTTCACTCCATTCAAGACGACCTTGAGTTTGGCGTGATCGCACGATGGTCCGGTCGACGGGAACTCTTCGGTGAGGGAGACGTTCGCTGGGCGGCCGGCCCCGCGGGGCGCCCGTCCCTTGGCGGATACCGACGCTTCGCCGGCTGCCTGGGCGTGTAGTCGGTTCCCGACTACGCTGCGAGCCCCGCCGCGAGGGCGAGCGCGCTCTTCGCGCGGTTCAGAATGTAGAGGTGGTAGCCGGGCGCACCGTGGGCGAGCAGGTCGCGGATCTGGTCGAGGGTCCAGTCGATGCCGATGATCTCGACCACGTCGGGATTTTCCGCGGCGACTTCAAGGCGGCGGGCGAGGGCCGGGGGCAGGGTGCTGCCGCTGAGGGTGGCGATGCGCTGGATCTGTTTGACCGACAACACCGGCATCAAACCGGGGACGATCGGCACAGTGATGCCGCGCGAACGACACTGGTCGACGAAGCGATAGTAGGTGGCGTTGTCGAAGAAAAGCTGGGTCGTCACGAAGGCGGCTCCGGCGTCCACCTTGCGCTTGAGCGCATCGAGGTCGTTGTCGAGCGAGGCGGCCTCCGGATGCTTTTCGGGATAGCCACCGACGCCGAGACAGAAGTCGGCGTGGCGTGCCTTGAGCAGGGTCACCAGTTCGTTGGCGTAGGTCAGGCCATCGGGCGCCGTCCGGAACGTCGTCTCGCCCTTCGGCGGGTCGCCGCGCAACGTCATGATGTTGCGGAAGCCGCCGGTATGAATGCGATCGGCGAGGTCGTTGAGTTCGTCGCGCGAGTGCCCGACGCAGGTGAGGTGCGGCATGACGGTGAAGTCGAACTCGCTTTTCAGCATCGCGCTGACTTGCGCGGTGCGCTCGCGGGTCGTGCCTCCGGCCCCGTAGGTGACGGAGACGAAATCCCAAGGGAATTTGCGCAGCACCGTCGCCGTCTGCCGCAACGCTTCGACGCCGGCATCGTCCTTGGGCGGGAAGAATTCAAGCGACCGGAGCGGACGGTTTTCGGCAAACAGCGTGGAGATGGGCCGGTCGGGGAGCATGACGTATCATCATATCTAAATATGTTGATGAAAACTCAAGCGGCAATTTTTCCGTGTGCGAACGCCTCGCGGTAGGGTCGCCAGCCGCCGAAACGGGTGATGTCGGTTGCGCGGCTCTCGTTGCGAAAATTGCCGCGAATCGCGCACCGCTCTGCATGTTCTGCGAAGTTTCCCAACCTGATCGCTCCCTACGCACCGGGCGGAAGGGGAACCCACGACTTCGCTCACGTCCCGCCACTGCCCGGTGGCGTCCACGGCGAAAGGGATCTTGCCGGACCGAGCCGGATAAGGATCGAACCAGTTCACGGGTGCGAACTCCTGTAATAATTCGGGGCGGAAACGTTTTCCTCGCTCACGAATAGTCGCTGGCTCGCATGAACGCGATCAGAACCGTTTTGAAATCAGTGCGTCCAACGAGAGTTTGCCGGGACCGGTGAAGGCGAGCGCGGCGAACGCAAAGCCGAAGAGCAGAGGAAGCTCCTGCTGGCGGAACGGGTCGTCGGCATGAACGATGAACACGATGACGGCCATGGTGATTACCAGGGGGATGGACGCCAGGCGGGTGGCCAGACCGACCATCACGAGACCCGCGCAGAAGGCCTCGGCAAAAATGGTCAGGGCAAGGCTCAGCTCGGGACCCAGGCCGATGGGATCGCGTAAATTAAGAAACAACCGGCCGACTCCCTCCGCCTGACACCGTCCACCCTGACCCGCGGATGCCGGGGGTTCACCTGTCCTCTAGAGCAGTTGGACGCCGGCTCCGCTCAGCGCAAGCGGCTCAGGCCCCGCCGGCGAACCGACGTCGGCGGGAATCCGACCGCCGAGGGTATTTCGATGCTGACAGCCCAATCGGCGGTCGCCGACGCTGACGAATGAGCCGTGTGTGCGAACCGCCATCATCCTCTCGAGAGTCCGTCCATCGGTTCAAGAGCGCGTTCCTGGGGAACGAGCGGACGATCTGGATCAGGCTACCCGAAGGTGAGGCCAAGGCCGAGAGTCTGGTGGTGTTCCTGGATGGGGAGTTTTATCGGGACCGGGTGGGAGCGCCGCAGATCATCACGGAGTTGGAGCGGGACAACGCGCTGCCTCCGATCTGCTTTGTCTTCGTGTCGCACGAGAGCCTTGCGGCGCGTTGGATTGAGTGCCCCTGCCATCCTCCGTTTGCGCGGTTCATCGATGGAGAGCTTTTACCATGGCTGGAAAATCTCGTCCCGGGCGTGACCTCATTCCGGCAGCGGGTCTTGGTGGGATTGAGCTACACGGGCCTCGCGGCTGCCTACGTGGCCATGGAGGCGCCGGCGCGTTTTACCAAGGTGATCGCGCAGTCTGGATCCTTCTGGTCGGACGACTGCGAACTGGCTGAACGTGTGCGGGCCAAGGCCAATCCTATCACGGCGGAGTTTTATCTCGATGTCGGCGTGCGGGAGACGCAGACCAACGTCCGGCACAAGGAAGACGTGCTCCAAGTCGTCTCGCAGATTGAGGGCGTGAGACGCTTTCGCGATGCGCTCGTGGCCACCGGAAATTCACCCAAGTACGAGGAGTTCGCAGGAGCCCACGAGTTCAACGCATGGTCGCGAACGCTGCCGGAGGCTCTGCGTTGGGCGCTGGGCACCAGCGACTGCGTCCGGCGCGTGAGGTACGATGCCACGAGGGCAAGCGGGACCGGAAACATCGCCATTCCGAGCACGTTGAAGTGCAGCACGCCAAAGAGGATTGAGCAGACCCATATCGCCTCCTTCCAGATCGCTGCCAACGCTTCAATACCTGTCTGATCGCAATAATCGCGCTTCCCGTTCTTGGCAGAAACCTCCACGGTGGTGGCGATGAAACCCCGTTCCTCTGTTTTTAGCCTGATGCTTTTTCTCACGGCCGTCGTTGGCTGCTCCGCGGCCGAACCGAAACTCAAGCCGCTTTTCAATGGCAAGGATTTCTCCGGATTTAAGACCGAAGGCGCCAGCGAGTTCTGGCGCATTGAGAGCGGCGTGCTCGTGGGCGAGAACAACGCAGCCAAGAAGGGCCACACTCTCTGGACCGAGAAGGAATTCACTGACTTCGTGCTCGAATTCGATGTACGCTGGAAAGGTTACACGGATACGGGCATTGAAATGCGGAAACCCAAAATTCAGTTGCAGCTGGGGATCTCGGGCAGCCTGAAAGTCGACATGTCGGGGTCGTTTTACACCGGCGGCAAACCGGCCTATCCCGAGTCGGGTCAGGCGAAAACGGCGTCCAAGCTCATGAAGCCCGAGGGCGAGTGGAACACGTTTCGCGTCCAGGCGAAGGGCGATACCTTCACCTGCTGGATCAACGGTGTGAAAGCGTCGGAGTACACCGATCCGAAGTTTTCGGGTGCGGCGCCGATCGGGCTGCAGATTCACGCGAATGTCGCGATGAAGGCCGAGTATCGGAATGTGAAACTGGCGGAGCTTTGAGGCGCGGCCATTTCGTTGGGCGGCGGCAGTGGGCGAGGTCATCCGCGAGGATGAAGATCACGTTGGGTTGCCTGGTGACGGTTTGAGCGCCGGCGGCGGCCATCCGAGTGACGCAGAGTACGAGTCCGAAGCGGAGGGCGCTTTTCATGGCCGAGTATCGAACCTGACGCGGACAAGGAAAACGTTCAACGCTTGAAGGGAGCGGCCGGGTCGTGGTTCGGATTCAACGTCGGGTACTGCGCGCCGACGGAGGACAGCCACGTCGACAATTGGGCGCGCAGGGCGACCGTCAGGTCGGGGCGCACGGAGGCGAGGTCGCGCTGTTCGCCAAGATCGCTGGCGATGTCGAAGAGCAGCACCTCGTCAGTCTCGAGATTATGGATCAGTTTCCAGTCGCCACGACGGATCGCGCTGTAGGGCGTGCCGCCTTCGACGTGGTAATGCGGGTAATGCCAGTGCAGCGCCTCGTGCGCGGGCGCCGCAGGGTCGCCGCGCAACGTCGGCACCAGGCTGAGTCCGTCGAACTCCGGGAGCTTCGGCGACGACGCGAGCCCGGCGAGTTCGGCGAAGGTCGGATAGAAGTCGGTGGAGATCGCCTGGCGTTCGCTGACGGTGCCCGCGGCCACCAAGGGAGGATAGCGCACGATCAAAGGCACGCGGACGCCGCCCTCGTAACGTTCGCCCTTGCCGTGGCGCAGCGGCTCGTTGGACGTGACCTTGTTTGGCCCGAGCAAGCCGCCATTATCGGAGGTGAAGATGACGAGGGTGTTGTTGGCGAGGCCCAGACGGTCTAGCGCGGAGAGCACGATGCCCACGGTGTCGTCCATGTGCTCGACCATGGCGGCGTAGGTGGGGTTGGTGTGACGCGCGCCATCGCGGACCAGACCGCGGTAACGCTCGATCTTCTCCGGCGCCGCCTGCAACGGCGTGTGCACGGTGTAGAGCCAGAGGTTGACGAAAAACGGCTTGTCGCGATTCGTCTCCATGAAGGAGGCCGCTTCGTGGGCGAGACGCATGTCGATGTGCTCTCCTGGCGGCCCGTCCGTGAGCCGCGGATTGGAGTAGGGGCTGAAGTAGGCGTTGCCGCCGTCCGCGCGATTGGGTTGTCCCAGGCGCCAACCGCCGCGGTTGATGTCGAAACCGTGGTGCTCGGCCCAGAGATCTTCCGTCAGGCCCAGATGCCATTTTCCGAAATGGCCGGTTGCATAGCCGGCATCGCGCAAGGCCTCGGCGACCGTGTAGTGGGCCGGGTCGAGGTACGTGGTCCATTCGGGGATGGCGAGACGGGCGCGAGGCATGTTGCGACCGGGGATCCAGTCCGTCACGCGCAGCCGCGCCGGATGCTGTCCGGTCATGACGGAGGCGCGGGTCGGCGAGCACACCGTGCAGGCGCTGTAGGCCTGGGTGAATCGCATGCCCTCCCGGGCGAGGCGATCAAGGTTCGGGGTTTGGTAGAGGTCGCTGCCGTAGCTGCCGAGGTCGGTCCAGCCGAGGTCGTCGGCAAGGATGAAGACGACGTTGGGCGGGCCGGGGCGTGGGGCGGTCTGGGCGCCGGCGTGGACGAGCGAACCGACGACCAGAAGGAGGGCCAATAGGTGACGTGACATGGAGGGGGATGGTTGCGCCGGAAGGATGGGCGAAGCCTGTGCGGGGCGTGGTGGGGACGGACCGGAGTTTATTTGGCCTTGGGGCGATCGGGGAGCAAGCCCTCGAATTCAGGAGCGATGAGTTGGGTCTCCCATTCGGAGAGTCCACGACCGTCGGCGCGGGCCAGGGGCATTTCGCGCACGGCCGTGCGCTGACCCGACTCCTGAGGATTGCCGGGCCATCGCATTCTTCCGCCAGGTCATCTGGAATCCGACGCCCGGCTGGCGCATTTCCTTCAACGGCTCGAAGAACGAGGCGGTGAAAGCCAACGTCGTGCAGCCGAACGGTTCTCGCCGCGAGATTCCGTTCACGGGAGCCTGCGTTCCGTCAGGTCAGGCGGTGGTCAAGAGGGCGCGGTCGGCTTCGGTTTTCAACCGGAGCTGGCCGCAGGCGGCGTCGATGTCGTGGCCCTTTTCGCGTCGCAGCGTAACGGATACGCGGGCGTCGCGCAGGATGTCGGCAAAGCGTTCCTGGCGCGTGTTCGACGGACGTTTCCACGGCAGTCCCTGGACAGTGTTGTAGGGAATGAGGTTCACGTGCGCGTGCAGGTCGAGCGCGATGTCACGCAGCTTTTCCGCCTGCTGCAGGCTGTCGTTGACCTCCTCGATGAGAATGAATTCCAGGGTAACCATCCGGCCGTGTTTGTCGGAGAAGGCCTTGATCGCCGGGAGCAGTTTCGCGAGCGGATAGGCCTTGTTGACGGGCATGATTTTTTCGCGCACCTCGTCGGTTGCGCCGTGCAGCGAAATGGCGAGGCGGATGCCCAGCGGTTCGTCGGCGAGTTTGAGGATTTTCGGGACCAGCCCGCTAGTCGAAAGCGTGATGCGCCGCGCCCCGAAGCCGAGGCCCCAGTCGGCGTTGACGATGGTCAGGGCGCGGATGATCGCGTCGTAATTGGCGAGCGGTTCGCCCATGCCCATGACGACGATGTTGTCGAACGAGGCGAGTTCCTGGCGCGCCCGTGGGGTGCGGGCGTCTTCGCGATAGCAGACTTGGAGCAATTGGGCGACAATCTCGCCGGCGTTGAGGTCCCGCTTGAGTCCGGCGAGGCCGGATGCGCAGAATACGCAGCCCATCGCGCAGCCAACTTGCGTGGAGATGCAGATCGTTTTGCGCGAATGGTCGAGTCCGACGCCCTCCTGGGGGGCGCGGATGATCACGGTTTCGATGAGGGAGCGATCGCCCAGTTCGAGCAAAAGCTTGTCGGTGACGTCCTCGGACTGCTTCCCAAGCAAGAGGGCGGCCGGCATCAGGTCGAACGTCTCTGCCAGCCAGACGCGGAGCGGTTTGGAAAGGTTCGTCATCTCGTCCCAGGAGCGAGCTCGCTTCTTATAAACCCAGTCGAGAATCTGTTTCGCGCGGAAAGCCGGCTCGCCGCGCGCGGCGAGGCGTTCGGTGAGGGTTTCGAGCGTTTCGCCGGTCAGCGGCGGGCGCGGTGGAACGAACTTCATGGTTGGCGTAACGGAGAGATGCTCACACAAAGGCGCGAATCCATCCCAAACACAATCCCGCCTCCGTTTGAATCTGCTTCACCGACACATCCTCTGGAACGTGCTTGCCACCTGCGCGGCGGCGGTGGGCTTGTTCGCGTTCGTGTTGATGGTCGGCAATGCGCTCAAGGACTTGCTTTCCTTCGCGCTGGCGGGACAACTGGCGCCGGCAGCCGTTATCAAGCTGCTGCTGTTGTTGCCACCCTACGTCCTGGCGTATGCGCTGCCGATGGGCATCCTCACCGGTGTTCTGCTGGTCCTGGGCCGGATGTCCTCGCAGCAGGAGATCACCGCGATGCGCGCCGCCGGGCTCAGCCTATTCTACGTTGCGCGCCCGATTTTGATTCTGGGGGTTCTGGGAACGGCGCTGTCGCTAGCCTTGAATTTTTATTACATGCCGCAGGCACGCACAGCTTACAAAGTGACACTGGCCGAGGCCTTGAGGGAGAACCCGCTCAGCTTTATCGTGCCGAAGACGTTTATTAGGAACTTCCCCAACGTCGTTCTCTACGTGGGTGAGAAGGATGGGTTGAACCTGCGTGATTTCTGGATCTGGCAGCTTGACGAGGAAAAACGGGTCGAGATTTTTGCCCGGGCCGAGTCGGGCCGGTTTGATTACGACGAGGAGGCTAACCGCCTGGTGCTGACCTTGAAAAACGTGTCGGTGGAGAATCGCGACGCGGACGATCTGGAGAATTTTTCCGAGCCGATGACAACCGGCGTTTCGGAAGAGGTTCCGATCGAACTGGAGATGGATCGGATTTATGGACGCACCACCCGGCGCACGAAGTTAAGCGAGCTTACGTTTGACCAACTCGCGGCGGAATACAGGCGCCTGTCGGGGCCGGATCTGCGGCCGGAGCAGATGAAGGTTTCCATCGCCTTGCACGAAAAGGCGTCGAGCGCCTTTGCCGTGTTTGCATTTGCGCTGCTGGCGATCCCGCTCGGGATCAAAGTTTCGCGGGCGGAAACCTCGGCAAATCTCGGCATCGCCCTCGGACTTGTGATGGCGTATTATTTTCTCACGGTGGTGGCCGGCTGGTTGGAGAATGTCCCGGAGATGCGCCCGGATCTGCTTCTCTGGGTGCCCACGGTCCTTTTCTTATTAATGGGCGGCATGCTCTTTCGCCGCACGGATCGGGCCTGATTAGTGAGCGGGGCCAAGGCTGTATGCCGACCCGCGGCTAGTTTCCTAGTTCGAGTACGATGGATCAGCGTTCGAGCGTGAAGGCGACAGTAGCGTCGCCGGGGCCGGAGGGGCCGCCGACGCGGCCGCCGCCGGTGGCGGTGATGACGACGAATTGGCGGCCGTTGACCTCGTAGATCATTGGCGCGGCAGTGCCGGCGAAGGGCAGCTTGGCGGACCAGAGTTCGGTGCCGGTGTCGGCGTCGAAGGCGCGGAGTTTTTCATCGGCGGTGCCGGCGACGAAGACGAGGCCGCCGGCGGTGACGCTCGCGCCTCCGAGGTTCTGCGAGCCGGTGACGGGCAGTCCCTGTTTGGTAAGCTCGGCGTATTCGCCAAGTGGGGTACGCCAAAGGATTTTGCCTGTGTTGAGATCGTAGCAGTTAAGCAGGCCCCAAGGCGGCTTGATGCCGGGGTAACCTTCATGGTCGTTGAGAAAGCCAAAGCCGTCGAAGATGTAACGCGGGTTATCCCCGGCGCCCGGGCCGCCGCCGCCGGAGATCGAGGGTGGTTGGTTGCGGCGGAGGAGGAAATCGACAAGGGCTTTTTGGTCGGCGGAGTCGGGGACGAGGTTAGGTGGCATGACGCCGCGACCTTTGATGAGGACATCGAGAATTGCGGCATCGTCCATGCGCGCTTTAAGTCCGAGCAAGGGTGGGACCATGCCGACGCCCTGGCGAGTGGGGCCGTGGCAGGCGGCGCATCGTTCGGCATAGATTTTTTCGCCGACGGAGGGAGGGAACTTCGGGTCGCGTTCCTTCTCGTCGTTGGCGATCACGGTGATTTTGGAGACGAGCCGGTTGGAGGTGACGTAGAGTCGACCGGTAGGGACATCGACCGCTGCGCCGGACCACTCGGCCCCGCCGCGGGAACCGATAAAGAGTAGCGGGCGGCCCTCGGCGAAGGGTTGGAAGAAGCCGTAGTCGGCGCGGGCGACTTGTTGTTCGACGAAGGCGCGGGCCTCGGGGGAACGGTCGGTGATGTCGGCGGGATCGAAGGCGACGCGGGAGAGGGGCTCGGGCAACTCGGGGTCGGGCTGGTAGGCGGCGGTGCGCTCGCCGGGAAGGGTGGAGGGGGGGGCGCGACGGAGGCGAACGGGGAAGATCGGCTCGCCGGTGACTCGGTCGAGGACGAAGAGGTGGCCTGCCTTGGAGAGGCTGGTGACGACGTCCACGGGGCGTCCGTCGCGTGCGATGGTGACGAGATTGGGCGGCGCGCAGACGTCGAGGTCCCAGATGTCGTGGCGGACGTCTTGGAAATGCCAAAGGCGTTTGCCGGTGAGGGCTTCGAGAGCGAGGACGCAGTTACTGAAAAGGTTGTCGCCGACGCGTTCGATTCCGACCATGTCGGGGCGCGGGGCGCCGAGAGCGATATAAGCGATGCCGCGGGTGTCGTCGAGGGAGAGGCCGCTCCACCCGTTGGCGCCGCTGCGGGGGCTTTCCCAGGTGTCGGCACCGAACTCATCGCCGCGGGCGACCGAGTGGAATCGCCAGAGATTCTGGCCGGTGCGGACGTCGAAACCGAAGATGTCTCCGGTAAGCCCAGTGGTGATGAAAACGTGTTTAAAGACGACACCGTTGGCGGTGGCGCCGGTGGGTATGTTGATGCGTCCGGCGTTGCCAAACGCGGGGAGAGGTTTGCCGCTTTTGGGGTCGAGGGCGTAGAGCTCGTCGCCGGCACCTACGAGAAGACGGGCTGGGTTTTCGGAGTCGCCTGGCCAGTGGAGGAGGCCGCGACGGGCGGGGACGTCTTGGAGGCGGTTCCGGTCTTTGCCTTCGATCAACTGGCGGCGCCATAGTTCCCGGCCGGTGGCGGCGTCGAGGGCGACGAGGGCCTTACCAGGCGTGGGGGTGTAGAGGACGCCGTCCACAACGATGGGCGTGCACTGAATGTTGGCGGCGCCATCACCGGAGCGGAAGGTCCACGCGACTTCGAGATTTTTGACGTTGGCGCGGGTGATCTGGTCGAGACTGGAGTAGCGCCGGGAGCCGTTGTCACCTTGGGAGCGCGGCCATGTGGCGAAAGGCGCCAGGTCGAGAGGGGCGGCAGGTGTGAGCTCCGAGGACTTGGCGGCGGGAATAATTCGAAACTCGGGGAGAGCGGCGCGGGCGCCGGCGTCTTCGACGGTGGAGGTCGGGACCGCCGATGCAGGGGGGACGGCGGCGTGGAGCGTCGCCGTCCCAGTGAGTGCGAGTGCGAACGCCGCAAAAAAAACGGCCCCCTGTTCAAGGGGTTTTGAAAGGGGGCTTGGAGACATTTTAGAAACTGAGCCGGGTGCTGAATTGAATGAGTCGGGGTTCGCCTTTCACGAAGGTCGAAATCTGATAGTCTTTGTCGGCGATGTTTTTGAGGTTCAGGGCAAACAACACGGGCCGACCGCCAAGCTTGGTTTGGTAGCTGATCATCGCGTCGAAAATGGTGTTTGCTGGCAGGTAGAGATCCAAATTTTCAGAGCGAGCGAGCTTCCGCGACGTGTAGCGGGGACCGCCGCCAACGGACCAGCCCTTTAGTGGACCCGCGGTAAAGACATACTTGGTCCATAGGTTGAATTGATCCCGCGCGACAGCGGCCAGCGGAGAGCCGACGAGGGCGGGGTTCGCGATGTTTTCCGAAATCTTGGCATCCACATGGGAGTAAGCCGTGTAGATCTGCCAGTTGGGCGTGACGGCTATTGTGGCGTCCATCTCGAAGCCGCGCGACTGCTGCACACCGGCGGGGAAGCTGGTAAACTTGTTTTGTCCTGTAATCGGGTCGGGCGTGAACAGCTGTTGGAAAGCGCCACTGTTCTCGATGGTAAAATATGCCGCCGTGGCCGAGAGCCGGCCGTCCCACAACTCGGTCTTGACGCCGAAATCGGTGCCCTTGCCGACAACGGCGGGAAGTGGTCCTACGGGGACATCGTTGACGATGCGGTTGCCGCTCTGCGGAACGAACGACTCACTGTAGGAGACGAAGGCGCTGAGCTCTCTGGTGATTTTGAAGAGAGCGCCAGCCTGTGGTGATGTTTCCTCGGCAGTGTAGGTGCCGGATACCGAGTCGGTGAGGAGATTGCGAGTGACGCCGTCGGCCGTGCTGCGGCGAACGCCGCCGAGGGCATTCAGACGACCGGAGAATGCGGAGATGTTGAGCAGACCGTAAAGGCCGTCATAGGTGTTCTTGGTGCTGGCGAGGCTGTTGACCAACGCGAGTTCATCTGGGGAGGTCACAAGATTGTCGCGATTCCAAGTCTCAGGGCGGCTCAAGTCCCAGTCGGGCATGGTCTGGGCGGTGGAGGCTTGGCGTTGACCGGAGCGAAGCGTTTCCCCACCATGCTGCCAACCGACGAGGGCCTTGAGGGTGACGCCGTGCACCTCGAATTCACGGTAAAGTTCGGCGAGCGTCTGGTCGGCATCGGTCCAGGCGGATTCGATCCGCACGCGCCGCCACTGAAACGGACCGGGGCCGGTGATCTGATTTGGGATTCCGCCGGTGGGGGTCACACGACCATTGGCCTGGCCAGTCGCAAACTGGCGCGTCATGCGGTCGCTAAAGATCTGGCCAACGCGGAAATTCCAGCCGTCGCGGCGCACAGTTAAATCGGCGGCGAGATTCTGGGAGAAGGTATCGCGAAAGTCCGACCGGGAGGCATAGCTGAAATCGCGGGGTAAGCTTACAAACGGGCCAGATCCAATTGCACCGTTGGCGAGTGGGCCGTTGATAGGCGGAGTGGCTGGGCTGTTCTCGTCGAAGCGGACGCCTTCGTATTCGAGGGTGAGCTCAACACCCTCAAAGGGTTTCCACACGAGTACGGGCGCAACACCCCACCGGCGCTCATCGCCGATTGGGGTGACCGAGCCGGCTTCTTGGAACAGGCCGGAGAAGCGGAAGCCGAGAGTTTCACCGAGGGGTCCACCGACATCGACCTCGGTGCGGTAGGTATCGTAGCTGGCGATCTGCTGAGTAATCGACGCAGCAAATTTCGCGGTGGGGCGGCGGGTGATGTAGTTGACCAGCCCGCCTGGTGAAATCTGGCCGTAGAGGAGCGAAGACGGACCTTTCACCACCTCGACACGCGCTATATTGAAAGCGTCGGCGAAACCGTTGCCGGCAAAGGCGAAACCGTTGCGCAACGGCACCTGGCCGAAACCGCGGACGGTGGTCCGGTTGTTGCCGCTGGTGAAGGAGGCCGCGTTGGAGGTGACGCCGGGTGCCCAACGGGCGATATCGTAAAGGCTGGTGGGCAACTGATCGCGGATGAAATCCTCGGTGAAGGCGCTGATGGTCACGGGCAGCTCGCCGATGGGGGTGTTGATACGGGTGGCAGAGACCGAGTTGGCAGCGCGATAGCCGCGGTCCTGGGTGCCGCTGACGGAGAATACCGAAAGTTGGACGACATCATCGGGCGGGGGAGAACCGGGGTCGGCCGGCCTTTGGGCGCAAAGTGTGTTGAGTGATGTGAGGACTGGGAACGTGAGCCACAGCAAAGGGCGAATCAGGGTGTTCATAGGGTTAGGTGTGCGGCGGACCCCGAAACCGAACGCCGGAGCCGGGTGAGCAACGCGGCGTGGATACTATCTTCGATTCCGGATTGTGCCATGGCAGTTTTGCGACACATCATTACATAAATGCGTCATGCGAAAAAAAAGGTGTACAGGTTGGCATTGTTCACGGACCGGGTGTCGCTGCTCAGCCGCCGGGTGTTTGAGGGTATGTTGCGCTACGCGCAGGATCACTCCCGTGTGCAGGTGGCCAGTTGGAAAACGTCGAACCTCACGGACGCCCGGCTGATCGAGAGCGCCCAATTTGACGGAATTCTTTTTGAAACCCTGATCGATCACGACCACTCGGTGTTACCGCGTGGGGTTCCAGCGCTTACGTTAAGCAGCGCACTGGAGAAATCGCCTGTGCCGCGCCTCTGTGATGATCAGCAGTGGGCGGGAACAACGGCGGCGCGCTATTTGATGAGCCGGGGCTGGCGCAGTTTTGCGTATTGCGGCTACGCCTTTCACCACGGTGCGGCCGAACGCGGCAAGGGATTCCGGGTGGAACTGAGTTCCAGCGGTCACCGATGCGCGGACTTTGAGTTCAGTTCATCAGAGACGCAGGAGGTGGCGTATAATTCCTTGCAAGAGCAGGAAAGACTGGCGCGATGGTTGCGTAGTCTGCCCCAACCCTGTGCGCTCTTTGCCTTCTGCGACGCGGTGGCGCTGACGGTGATCCAAGTCGCGCAACGCAGCGGTCTCCAGATCCCGAAGAATCTGGCGGTGCTCGGAGTTGATAATGATCCCTTCCTGCAGAGCGCCTTACCGCTCAGGCTCTCGTCGATCAATCTAGGGACTGTGCAAACGGGATACAAAGCCGCCGCCGCAGTTATGAGATGGATCACCACGGGAAAGAAGCCGCCAAGGGAGGCGCGGTTTCGTTCGGCGCGAGTGGTGGTGCGTGAGACGACGGACCACCATTACGTCGATGATGAATTGGTGGCGGGCGCGATCGAGCTTATCGAGGCCACCACAGGTCAGCCCGTAGTTTTTTCGGAAATGGCGGCCCACCTCGGCTGCTCGTCACGCACGCTCCAGCGGCGGTTTAGCGAGAAACTTGGGCTGTCGATCGGGGAGATCGCCCAACGCATCCGCTTGGAAAAGGCGCAGAGGCAACTCGCCGAATCAGAGGTCCCGCTGAAGGTGATCGCGGAGCATTGCGGCTTCTCCAGCAGTCAGCATCTCTGCACGGCATTTAGGTCGCGTCTGGGAATCACGCCGCGTGCGTGGCGGGAATCCCAGCGCGCTTCAGAGTTATGATCCGGCGACATAGCGAAATAGAGGTCTTTACGTTCTATGGTTGCTCCAACGCAGCGTAGATCAGGCGGCAAGCCTCGGCGCGGGAAAGAGGCGTCTCCAAATCCGCGCCGGTGTCGATATCGCCGGCCACAGGCGATCTGAGACTTCCCGCGAGTCGCGTAAAAAACTCCCGCCGGGATAGCGGGGGGGAGGGAACCTTCTCTGCACGCCAGCACTGCACGGAGAGCTCCGTCGCATCATAGACGGCGCCGCGACCAAGAGCTCTCACCGCTTCAAACCAAGCTTCGGCCACGGCTTCGGTCACGGGCTGATCCGGCTTGGCGTCGTAATCACCGAAGAATCCTTTGGTACCAAGGTATTGAACCGACGGATACCAGTCAGCATCTGCCTGCCCTGCGATGTCGTTGAAGAACGAAAGAAGAAACTTTCGGTCCGCGAGCCGGCGCTGCACGGATTCTGCCCGTACGTGAGCGGGCGCGATCTGCCGTTCGAGCGCAAGGAGGGCAACATGAGCCGCAGCTTCGGAGAGGCTCACCCACACGGGCTCAACGCGCACGCTGCCGAAACCGACGTGCGTTGCGCCGAGGCAGACTGGGACGAGCAGGTTGTCTATGCCCTGCGGGAGGAGGCTGCCTAACGGCACCTGGCCTGGCCATGTCTTGTTGTGCAGATAGAATTCGCCCTCCCACAGGCTATCGGAAACGCGCTCGGGTGTGCAGGCGTGGGAGTCGAGATACCACTCCGCTACTCCAACCGAATCCGGCACCACCGGAGCACGGCCTGCGCCGGGCGCGAGTCGCAGATTGTTTTCCGAGAGCATGGCGCGGCCAACAATCCTCCGAGCTTCCCGCACGTAGATCTCATCCGGCAGGTGGCCGGAGTCTGTAAACTCGTCGCGCGGCAGGCCGAGCTTTGACCAGCCTTCGCGCACGGCGGCGGGCAGCGTCGCGTCGTTCTGGTAAAAATAAAGCAGCTCGTGGATGAGCGTCCGGTGCTCGTCGATTACCTGCTGCCGCTCGGCCCAGGTGCCTTCGACATAGCGATTCTGTGCGCCAATGATCTCGGGCTGGTTGATGAAGAACTTGTTGTTCGGAATGTCTCCCGACGGAACGCTTGATCGCCAATATAAGCTCTTCTGCATCCGCTCGAACAACGCGTCCCGATCATAACCTGGTGGTTTCTCGATCGGTACGAAATTGGTGGGGTCGGAGGAAAGCAAAAAACGGATCGAGTAGGCTTGCACGGATGAGTCCGACTCGCCCGTGCTCTGCGGGTAAATGATTTCGGACCACCGATCAGTGTGTTTGATGTTCAACGCGCGATAGCGCGCGATGTAGTCGGGATCGAGGTCGGGCGGCGGCCATTGGACCTCCTTCACAAAGATGCGGCCGGCGTGCTCCTCATTGTATTCGCCACGCCCCTCGCGACCGACGCGATACGGCACCTTGGCAAGCGCCAGGAAGTCGCCCTCATAAGAGCAGTCGGCGAATACCTGCGCCGTGACAGTAAACGTTTCCTCGCCCTCCATCGCCCGGAACGTCGCGCTCTCGAGCATCGCCCCCGTTTGCGAGAGGGAAACGGGATAAAGCCCTTTGCGAAGCGTGATACGGGGTTCGCGCGCAACGATTCCCTCGAAGAGCTGCTCGGCTACGCGCGATTCGACGCGCACGTTGGCCGTGTTGGGGCGGCTGCTTTTATATTGCGGGGATTCGGCGCCGTAGGTGTCGCGATAATAGGTGTGCACGCGGGTGATGAACTCGTCGAAGAACGGCGAACGCGGGCCCTGATAGAGCGAATCCACAGCACCGAGGCCGTAGCTATACATGCCGCCGATGCGTTTGGCATGGCCCACAAGCACGACCGAGCGCCCTTCCCGCGCCGCGCGTACGGCCAGCGCGATTCCGCCGGGCGTCGCACCGTAGACCACGACGTCCGCCGCGACCGGGACCTCCGTCGTGGACGAAACGACGGGTTGCCCCTGTACCGACGGACACGTGACGGCCCCGGCGGCAAATGCGATGGCAAAGATGATGTGACAGATTCTTTGTGCTCCCATACAGATTGTCCCGAAAAAGGTGACCATGGAGACTTGAGCGGCGGGTTAGAAACGGAGCGTTGACGTCAACTCCCAGCTTCTCTCCAGCGGAATCTGCCACGCAGATATCTGCCCGTCGGGATTGGCAGCGACGGGTACGAGATCATCGTTTCCGAAGACGTTGCGGACGTTGAGTTGCAGACGCCATTCGACGCGGTCGCGCCAGATTCTGCGTTTGTAGCCGATCCAAGCATCGACGTGCGTCTCGCGCGGCCCATAGATCGGTCGAGTGACGTCGGTGGTGAGCACCCCTGCGGGCCCAGTGACGAGTGGAAAACCGATCGCGGCGGCATCCTGCCAGCGATAGGCACCGCCGATGTTGAATCCCTTGAGCCGCCCGCCTTCGAATGAGTAATTTGTGATCACGTTGAAACGCCACTCACGCAGCTCTTGTGCAGAACCACCGTCCTGCGCTCGTGCAGCGGCAAGTTCGTCGCGAAAACGGCCCGCCGCCCAGCCGAGCGATTCATTGCCACCCTCGTTCGTTTGCAGCGATGCCCACGGGCCCGTCCAAGCGTCAAGGAGCGAGATGGTCTGGCCGTTTGTACGAGTCAGCAGTGGCTGCGTAAAAAATGCGAGCTGATCGCTCATCGTGTTGGAGCGGACGGACTGCTGCTTTGCGGCGTTGAACGCCACGCGCCAACGTTTAGTGGCGTTCCAAACGCCCTCGAACTCCCAGCCTTTGGCGATGAAATCGGTGAGCCCGCCGATGTTGGGATTGCCGAACGTGACCTGACCGATGGGGCCGGAGTTCGGATTCCAATTGAAGCCGTAGATTGAAAGAAATTGATCGGGTAGGTTGGGCAGCTCCTCCCCGGCGGCGTTAAGCGGCCGGCCGCCGGGGCCGAAGGGCCGGTTGGCCCGGAGATGCTCTTGGTGCGCGCGGCCGAACTGGTTGACGAGCGTTGTAACGCCCGGACCGATGGTTGAGTCGGCGTTTGATTGGGTGGTCTCATAGCGCGTGACGTTGAACGTGAGTCGTTGGTCAAGCGCGGAGAACGAAATGCCGACGTCTCTTGTTTCGCCCGCTTGCGGAGGGATTGCCTGTCCGAGCACGGTGAAGCGCACGGCACTGGGCGAAAAATTTTCCGACTCGTTGTAGCGTCCGGAAAGGCCGGAGAGACCCGGAACGCGCTGCAGCCAGCTCGAAGGCGCGTGCAGCACACCACCATAACTGAAAGTGTTGTCCTTTACTGCAAGATCAGGTGTGGTGCTGATCATCCATGACGGATCGCGCACAAGCCGGTTGCCGTCGAACGTCACTGGAGGAGCGCCAGCGGTAAACGATTCGAATTCATCTCGCCGCCAAGAAACCGTTCCGACGAGGAGTTTATCGAGAAGGTAGCTCTGCCAAACGAGCGCCCGTGAATCGACCTCTTGTCGTGTGCGGTTGCCGGTAGTCCATACGCCCTCGAAGACGTTCACTGTCTGGTTTGAAAAAGGGACACCGGCCGCTGGCGCCTTGCCGCGCACCACAAGAGTTTCGGGCGGCCACTGCTCAGCAGTTATCCGGGAGAGGTTGGCCCCGGTGGCGGTGTTCGCATTAGCGAGGGACGGCCCGAGATAGGTGATTGAACCGGCAAGCCGTTGGTCGCCGTTTGTTACGTTGTTCCCACTTCCGTGGGCATACTCGAGACCGAGGTAGTTCAATTGGCCGTTCGCGCTGAAGCTATCGGAGGTCGAGGAAGAATACAGCCCGGTCAACACATGCCGGCCCAGCCAGCGCGCCGCTCTGCCATTCACGAGCGAGGCGAAGTCCAAATCGTAGTAGGCTGTCAACCGGTGCGTTGTGCCTTCGGTCTCTCCCCGGCTGATCGCGCCCGGGCCGCCAATTACGGGGCGGCCGAAATTCGAGTTGGGAGTACCGTCCACCAGCACCGTGTTGGCGTCGATGTTGATGGCGTAGACGGCGTCGGACCCGATCAGCCGACGGCTCGCTAGGCGCGTGCGCTGCTTGTCGTAAGCGTACTCGAAGCCTCCACGCTCAAAGAGAAGTTGCTCAAGTGCGAAACTAGCGGCGTCAAAGGAAGAGCGTTCGCTCTTGTTCGGTCCGTCCAGAAGTTGATTGCGAAAATCGAAAATGGAAGCGTCGCTCAACAGAGGACTGGCGTACAGACTGTTGCCCGGCACATTGGCCAAGGCAAGAGCCACCGTCATCGGGATCGGCACGACAAACACTCCGGTGAAGGGCGCGCCGTTTGGATTGGGAACGTTGCTGACCACGCCTTGGCGCGCCTGGACGCCGCTGCCAAAAGCGTCTTCCGGTGCGTTTGCCGAAGGACTTGGATATATCGCGGTGCCGGAACGAAAGAATCCCGAGATTAGATCGAGTTCGCGGCCTTGGCGGAGCACGGCGATGTCGGTAGCGCCATTCCACGTCGGCTTGGGGGCGATCGTGGTGGTGCCGAAATTGTAGGGATTGAACCAGCTCGTGATCCGGTCGAGTGGAGGGAGCGTCCTCGGACGATTGGCATTGTTGAGGCCTTCCTCGTAGTTTACCCGCAGCCGCGTGCGGCCGAGCACGGCCGAGTTCCGGAGCAGCTTCTTCTGCATCGTGGCTGTGCCGAAGATGCGGCTCACGTCCTCGAAGGCCGGGTCCTGTTGGAAGCGCCGACGGTCGTGGACGCCTGCAATACGCAGCGCGACGGTGTCGGACACGAGAACCTTGTTGACGTCGAACGAGCCCCGCAGGCTGCCGTAGCTACCACCGCGCGCCTCGATTGTGAGGCGGTCACGAAATTCCGCCTCAATCAAGCTGGTGTTAATTACGCCAGCGGGTGAGCCGAGGCCGAAGAGCGAGGCGTTTGCGCCGCGGTTCACCTCGACTCGCTCGATATTATAGCTGTCAAACGGGATTTCGGTGCCAAAATAATTACGCAGATTGTCGGCCGTCGCGAGGCCTCGAACGCGGATGTTGGTTTTGTCGGAAACGAATCCTGACTCTGAAAAACCACGAAAACCGCGACCGGCTCCGGAAAGGTTGCCACCGAAGCCGGTCACCTCCGTCGAAGCGACGTAGAGGAACAGGTCGCGTGCATCGGTCGCGCCGACGTCATTGAGAAAATCTTTTGTGAGCACCGTGACGGAGGTGGCAACATTGGCCAGCTCCGTGCGCACACGTGTTCCGGCAAGTGTGGTGGTGGCTTGGTAGCCGGTGTCTTGTTCCGAAGCGACGGTGAAGGGGCTAAGGACGACGACCTCATTGGCGCTTGGGGTGACCTGGGGCTGGGGGCTCGGGCGAGCGTCGGCCGGAGCCGGCGTCGCCCTTGCGACGTTTGGGGGTGCGCCCGGGCTGATGCGCAGCGCGCCGGTCGTCGGCTCGGTGACCGCTACAAGGGGCGTGCCCGCGAGAAGGCGGTCGACGGCCGCACGCGTGGTGAATTCGCCCTTGACCGCATTTGTCTTCACGCTGCCGACGGCGGTTGTCGAGAAAAGCACCTCAACGCCGGCCTGCGTCGCTAGCAGCTTGAGGGAGCGGTCGGCGGTTCCGGCAGGAATGTCGAACGCGCGAGAGGGCGGGGCGGCGTTTTGAGCGGAGATCGTTTGCAGGACGGTGCCGAATGCGAGCATGAGGCAGACGGCGCCAAAACGGAGCACGAAACGGAGATGTGTAGGCATAAGATTTGAAGGGGCCGGGGATTCACGCGATAAGCCGAACTGGCTTCGTAGCGCGGTCGGGGTTCGCACAAGGTCAAGGCGTTCGTTGGCGCAATAACACGACAGGAAATTTCGAAATACTTTTTTGCGGGATTATAGAATGGACTCGCGTTGACGTTTTAGGCGGCCAGACAATGTCGGCGTTTTCACCCGCCGCAGTGAGTTCTCCGTCCCACATCTCCGAAACCGCCCTGCCTGCCGCGTCGCCCACAGAGCGTGCACAATGGTTTGTCTCGGAGGTGCAGCCTCATGGCCCTAGTTTGAAACGCTACATACGTGGCGCGTTTCCCGCAGTGCGCGACGTGGAGGACGTCGTACAGGAGTCATACTTGCGGCTCTGGCGGGCTCGCGCTGCAGCGCCAGTGCGCTCGGCGAAGGCATTGCTTTTTTGTGTCGCCCGGCACTTGGCCATCGACCTTGTGCGGCATGATCGGCGTTCGCCATTCGTGCGCGTGGAGGACCTTGATGTGCTATCGGTCGCAGAGGGAACTCCCGCTGTGCCGGCGTCACTCGAGCGCCAGGAGAAGGTTCAGCTGCTCTCAGCCGCGATCGACGCGCTCCCAGAGCGCTGCCGCACGGTTGTGTTGCTTCGTAAGTTTGAGCTCCTGCCGACGCAGGAGGTGGCGGCGCGGCTCGGCATTTCCGAGCGAGCGGTGGAGAAACAACTTGAGCGCGGCGTGGAGCGGTGCCGGTTGTACTTTGCTAAACATGGCAACGAATCCTTCTTTGACGATGGATGCTGAACGCCCCCTTCCCCCGACGGAAACCGATCTCGCTCCGCTCGCGCAAGAGTGGGTGCGGCGGATGCGCGCAGGACTCGCCTTGGACGAGCGTCGCGCGCTGCGTGCGTGGCTTGCGGCCAACCCGGCGCACGCTGCGGCGTTCTCGCGCGCCGACTCAGAGCGCACCCCGCTCGATTGGCCCCTGCACGCCGGGGCGATGGACGAAGTGATCATCGAGGTGCGGCGGCGCGCAGTGCGGAGGAAGAAGCGGCGGCGCACTGTCGCCGCTTGCGCTGCTGCGATGGTTCTACTTGCCGTGGCTGGCGGGGCGTGGAGCTTGCGACTTCCCATGGCGCCGGCGGTCCCTTTGGCGAACGAGTCGACATTGCTCGTGCATGCGCCCGAGGTGCGCATGCTGCCCGACGGCACGCGTGTTCACCTGGCAGATGGAGCAGAGCTAGCGGTGGACTTCTCGGGCGTGGAACGGCTCGTGCATCTCGCGCGTGGAAAGGCTCATTTCGAAGTCAACTCCGACGCGACCCGACCTTTCGTGGTCCGCGCCACAGGAGTATCGGTGCGGGCGGTGGGGACGGCTTTCGAGGTGGAGTTAGGTCCCCGAACGGTGTCGGTGATGGTATCCGAAGGGCGCGTGGCGGTGGAACGGAGCGAGCCAGGGACGGAACCGGTGCTCATGCTGCAGCGGTTCGACGTCGCAGTCGTGTCTGCAGATGATCTGGATGCTTCTTTGCCTGTTGCGCGCACGATGAGCGAGGAGGAGACCACCGCGCGGCTTGCGTGGCGCGTCCCCCGGCTCGAGTTCAGCGGCACGCCGCTCGCGGAGGTGGTCGCGGCGGTTAATAGGCACAACGCCTCTCAACTTATAATCGCGGACGTTTCGCTTCTACATCTCGTGGTGAGCGGCGTCATCCGTGCCGATAATATCACGGCGCTCATTGATTTGCTGGAGGCCGATTTTGGTATCGTGGCAGAGCAACAACTCGACCGCGTGGTGCTGAGAGGTCGCGGCACTGCGGTGCGAACCCGCCCGAGCGCCTTGTCTGTTCCGCAGGATTGAATTCATTACTTTACGCTCAATCTGCGCGGCAAATGGCGCCGGCTCTCGAGCACAGGTATAAGTTGCGATGAACTCATGCGCGATGAACGATCCGAATAGCGTGTCAGAATCCAGTGACGCCATTCGCCTGTCCGCTCCTTCACGCCCACAGACGCGCCGAGAAACAGCTTGAGTTGCCGGGAGGATGGGGCCAATTGAACGTTTCCCCGCCCCCGAACATGCCACCCACCGACTCTGAAACCGCGCGCTGGTTTGCCGAGGAGGTCCAGCCGCACGAATCCACCCTTCGCGGTTACCTTCATCGGATCGCGGCGTGGACGGATATCGACGATCTCGTTCAAGAAACTTACTCGCGTCTGCTGCGTGTGCGCTCGACTGGTCAGGTGCGCTCCACGCGCGGTCTGTTGTTTGCCACCGCGCGCAACGCGGCTCGCGACCTCTTTCGCCGACGAGCGGTCGCCCGCACGTCTTCTGTCACTGAATTCGACTACGCCCGCGTGCCGGATGAGGCGCCGGCACCCGACGAAATAGTCAGTCGTTCGCAGGAGATTGAGTTGCTCGCCGATGCCATCGCCGCGCTGCCTGAACGTTGCCGTGCCGTGTTTGTTCTGCGCCGCTTCGAAAATCTTTCGCATCGTGAGATCTCCCTCCGCCTCGGCATCGCTGAGCACACGGTCGAGGCGCAGCTCACGAAGGCCCTGCGTCGCTGCGAGGATTACTTTGAGCAGAAGGGAGCAATGCCCATCGCATGACCGCTCCGTTTTCCCCTTCCTCCGGTGGTCCGTCGCGAAATGAACGAACCCGCCGCGATACCGCTGCCGCCTGGGTGGTGCGCCATGATCGGGGTTTGTCGGCGGATGAGCGGCACGCGTTTGCCGAGTGGCTGCGTGAAGACCCGGCGAACGAGGCCGCCTGGCGACGTTCGGCGGCGGTGTGGGGACGTTTTGAAGGCCATGTCCCTGCACCTGTGCCGGAGGTGAGAAAGGTTCCGCCCGGTCAAAAACTCGTGTCATTGCGATGGCTGGCGGGCGGGCTGGCGGCTGCGGCCGCGCTCGTTGTGGGTGCTTACTTGCAGGTGGGCTCGCGGATGACCTCGGCAAATGCCGTGGCTTCGGTTGTCCCCGCCGAGGCGCCGCAAACCCGGGTGCTCGCCGATGGAACACTGGCGCGGTTGAACGCCGGAGCAATTTTAACGGAGGGGTATTCGGACACCGAACGCCGGGTACGGCTGGTGCAAGGGGAGGCGTATTTCGCAGTGACGAAAGATGGCGCCCGCCCGTTCATTGTGGAAGCCGCGGGAGTCCGGGTCCGCGCAGTCGGCACAGCCTTCGGAGTCGCCCTGCAGGATCAGGTGGTCGATGTGTTGGTGACAGAGGGCACGGTCAAGGTGGCTCCTTCCGAGGCGGAGACCCATTCGGAGGATCACGCTCTCGCACCACTCGTCACCGCCGGCCATCGCGCGGTGGTGGCTCGCCAGGCTAACTTGGCGAGTTCTGCCGTGGTGGTATCAGAGGTCGACATGGTGGAGGTCAACCGGGCCAACTCCTGGCGCGGCGGATTGCTTCGCCTCGGCGGCGCGACGCTGGCCGAACTCGCTTTGGAGTTTGAGCGACAGACGGGACGAAAGCTCGAGTTTGCCGACGCGGGCCTGGGGGCGATCCGTGTAGGCGGGCGGTTTCCCAGCAATGATGTCGAGGGATTTGTACGCGTGCTGGAGGAGCATCATGGCGTGGTGGTGGAGCGCAAAGTCGATGGGACGCTGATCTTGGATAGGGCGCGGTGAGGAGCGTTTTCGGGGCGGCCATGGCCGTCCGGCGCGGCGCCGAAAGTTTTTTGGAATTTACGGTAACGGATTCCGGCGGGGTCGCCGTCCTCTTTGTGCGCGCGTCCATTGCGCGCTTCACCCCGCATGCCCCGTCGTCCACACTCTTCGCATGATCTGTCGCCAGTCGTTGGTGCCGCAGGCTGTGCGTGTAGCCGGGGTGCTTCCATGCCGAATCGTCCGTCTCGCGGTCACCCTGGTCCTCTCGGTGGCGTGCCTGGCGCTGGCCCCGGCGGCCGGAAGCGCGTCGGTTCGCTCGCAGTCGAGTGTTCCGAGGTCGTTTCACATTCCGGCGACGGACGGGTTGGTGGCGCTCGAGCTCTTCGCCGAACAGGCGGATACCTCCATCGTCTACCTCGTCGCCCACGTGCAAGGAGTCCGGACAAACTTCGTGCGGGGCGACTACACCCCGCGTGACGCCCTTCAGCGCCTGCTCAACGGCACGGCGCTCCTCATCGAGCAGGATGCCCGCACGGGCACCTTCACTCTCAAACGCGGCGCCATGCGCACCGCGGACCCGGACCCTATACCTCCTTTACCCCCGGAACGAGACGTTCCCCCCAAGCAAACCATGAAACGCAAGACTTTGATCGCCCTATTGGCCGGCTGGCTCGGCCTCGCCGCCGCCCCCGCGCAGACCACCACCGAATCACCTTTGCCTGACACCGGCAGCCTCACCGGAAAGGTGTTGAACGAAACGACCGGAAACTACGTTGCCAACGCGCGTGTCACCATCCCGGCGCACACGCTCGAGACCTTCACTGATGAATACGGGCAGTACCGCCTGTCGCGGGTGCCGGCTGGCGCCGTGAATGTGCGCGTCGATTACATCGGATTTCCGTCGATTGCGCGGGTCGTGCAGGTGGGGGCGGGGCAGCAGGTTCAACAGGACTTTGGTCTCCGGTCCACTTCGGCGGTGAGTGAAGAGACAGTGGTGCTCGATGCCTTCATGGTGGCGGCACAGGCGGACATGGCGGCGTCGGACGTGGCCGTGAACGAGCAACGCTATTCGCCGTCTTTCAAGAACATCGTGGCGACCGACTCGTTTGCCGACATTGCGGACGGTAACGTAGGTGAGTTCGCGAAGTTTCTGCCCGGGGTGGTGCTCAACCGCAACGGCAGTGACGGCACCACGCTTTCACTCGGCGGCGTTCCTCCCAGCGGCACGCCGATCCTCGTCGATGGCAACGGGCTCGCGAGTGCGGCTAGTTCAAACGCGAGCCGGCAGGTCGAGTTTGAAAACATGTCGATCAACAGCATGTCACGCGTGGAGATCAGCCGCTCGCCCATGCCGGATTCCCCGGCGAGTTCGATCGGCGGATCGGTGAACCTCATCAGCAAAAGCGCGTTTGAGCGCATCAAGCCCCTCTATACGTTCAAAGTCTACGCTTCGTTCCCCGAAGATGATTTCTCCTTCAAGAAACAACCCGGTCCGTTCGGAGACAAAAAAACCTGGTACCAGCCAAACTTCGAGTTCAGCGCCGTCGTTCCCGTGACGCGGAGGTTCGGATTCACCATCAGTGGAATCGACACGCGCACCATCAACAACGGCCCCGGCACCACGCAGGACTGGGTGCCACACCAACTCGCCCAGTCTGCCAACTACATTGCGACCACGCCTGACGCGCCGTATCTGGCCCGGTGGCGGGTGCAGGAGCGTCCGAAGCTCACCCGGCGCGAGCAGATCAGCGCCACCGCCGACTGGCGCATAACCGAAAATGGCGTCCTGACAGTCGGCATGCAGTACGCGTTCTTCAATTCGAACTGGTGGGTGCGCCAGCTCAACTTCGACGTGGGTCGCGTGGCATCCTTTGGCGCGGACTTCACCCAGGGTGCGGCGGGGGCGGGCTTCGTCCAGACCGTGTACGACGCCACGGACAAACATGGCACCACCTACATGCCGAGCATCCGCTACCGTCATAACGGCCCGGTGTGGGACTGGCAGGTCGGCGGCGCGTTTTCCCGCGCATCGAACTACTACCGCGACATCGACAAGGGCTACTTTCAGAACAGCAACGCGTTCTTCCGAAACGTCACCATCCGCTTCGAGGACATGGGTTACGAAGCTCCGCGGGTGGTTGACGTGCGCGACGCCCAGGGGAACGTGGTTGATCCGTATGATCTTTCCAACTACCGGCTGGAATCCGCCAACGGCCGCTGGCTGAGCAGCTCCGACATCGTGCGGACCGCCTATTTCAATGCGAAACGCGACCTGGGTCTGCGCATTCCGCTCACCGTCAAGGCCGGCGTCGATCTGCGCTCGCAGGCGCGCGACATCCGCCGGCCGACGGCGGCTTGGAATTTCACCGGTGCGGACGGGGTGATGCGCACGGCCGACGACAATGCCGATCACTGGTATGATCCCGTTTATTCGCAAAAAGACCTGCTCTACGGCCCGCGCATGGAGTGGATGAATCTCGCGGCGATCGGGGATGCCTTTAACCAGAACCCCAACTATTTCCTGCAGACTGAATCACAGGAGGTGAGTGCCTACCGAAGCGGGGTTACGGGTTCCCAGGCGATCACGGAAACCATCTGGGCGCCCTATGTGCGCCTTGACGCCAAGCTTTTCGCCAGCCGGCTCCATGTCGCGGGTGGCGTGCGCTACGAGCACACAGAAGACGACGGAGTGGGGCCCTTGATTGACCCGACGGCGATCTATCAGCGCGACGCAAACGGCGCGATCGTGCGCAATTCCGCCGGGCAGCCCGTGATCATCGCGCCATTGAGTACGATGGCGGGATCGCGGCTGGCCTACATCGAGCGGGGTTCGGGTACGAAGACGAGCTACGACGGCTATTTCCCGAGCCTCAACGCCTCATTCATGATTCGCGAGAACCTCATCGCCCGCGCCTCGTACGGGAAGTCCATCAACCGGCCCGACTTTGGAAACATCCTTCCCTCCATGAACCTTCCGGACACCGAGGGCACATCGCGCACGATTACGCTGACGAATCCGGACCTCCAACCATGGATCGCCGACAGCTTCGGCGTCGGTTTGGAGTACTACTTCAACGAACCCTCGACGGGCTTCGTCTCAGCCCGGGCCTATCGGCGCGAGATCTCCGACTTCTGGGGATCAACCACCGTGCCTGCGTCCGACGACGTGCTCGCGCCTTGGGGCATCGATCCGGCACTCTACGGTGAGGCATTGGGCTACGTCGTGAGCACGCGCCGTAACGTCGGCGATGCACGGGTCAGCGGGCTCGAACTGGATTATCGGCAGAACCTCACGTTTCTCCCGAAGTGGGCACGGGGCCTGACCATCTTTGGCAATGTCACTTGGCAGGATCTCGAAGGCTCCGAAGAAGCCAGCTTCTCGGGGTTTGCGCAGAAGATCGCGAACTGGGGCATCAGCTTTAACCGTGAGCGTTTCGCGGTCCGGCTGGCGGTCAACCATCGCGGGTTGATCCGGGGGAATCTGATCACAAACGCGGGCACCGAGTCGGGTACGTATCAGTACCTGCTCCCGCGCAACAGCGCCGACTTTACCGCGGAGTACCGCCTGACGCGTCGCTTCGCCCTCTACATTAGTGGTCGCAACATCAACAAGGAGGTCGATTATACGGTTCGTTACGGACCGTCCACGCCTCGTGACCGCATTGTCGTCGGTCGCGCGGGCTACGGTGCAACCTGGTACGTCGGCATCAAGGGAACCTTTTAATCAAAACTCATGAATCGTCGCTTTTTCCTCAAAACTTCCCTTGCCGCGACCGCTGTCGCCGGCGTCTCACCCAAGCTCTTTGCCGCAGCCAGGACTGCCGGTCGTCGTCCTCGTATCCTTCTTCGTAATTCGTGGCAGAGCGTGAACATTGGCGACATCGGGCACACGCCCGGGGCGCTGCGCCTGCTGGAGGAATATTTCCCCGAAGCCGACTTGATCCTCTGGCCGGGACAACTGGGACATGGCTCCCGCGACATGCTGGTAAAGGGCTTTCCTAAGCTGCGCATTGTCACCGGCAGCGTGGGCACAGACGGCAAGCCCACCACGCCTGAACTCGCCCAAGCCTGGTCGGAGACCGACGTTTATGTCAGCGGCTCCGGGTCGGGTTTCCCCGCGCATCAACACGCCGTCGCGTTCCGCAAAGCAACCGGAAAACCGGTGGGCGTCTTTGGCGTCAGCACTGATCCCGTCTCAGGCTTTGGTCAGGGCCGGGATCCCGAGGGCGGCACACTCAAGCAGTTGCGCGAGCAGGCGCTCAAACTCCCCCCGACGCATCTTGCCGCGGATCTGCGCTTCATCCTCGACGAAGCATCGTTCATGTTCTGCCGCGACACCCTGTCGCTGGAGTATCTACGCGCGCAGAAGGTGAAGGCGCCGGTACTTGAGTTCGGTCCCGACTCACAACTCGGCATGCACCTGCGCGACGACGAAAAGGGGTTTGCGTACTTGAAGGCCAACGGTCTGGAGGAGGGAAAGTTCATTTGCGTGATTCCCCGGCTTCGCTATTCGCCTTACCACCACATGCGAAACGCCGGGCTCGCCGAAGCGGCGAAGACCAAGCTCACCGAGAGCGACCTGGCCAAGGACGCAATCAACGCCCGCACCTCCGAGCAGGATTTGTCCAAGTTGCGGGAGATGATGATCTCCTACGTGCGTGCGACCGGCGGCAAGGTGATGACCTGTCCGGAGATGACTTATCAGGTCGAGACGGCGAAGGAGTTCCTGATCGATCCGCTTCCCGCAGATGTGAAGCGTAACGTGGTCTGGCGAAATACTTACTGGCTGCCGGACGAGGCCGCCTCGATTTACTCGAAGGCGCTCGCCGTCATCAGCGCCGATTGTCACTCGCCGCTCATCGCCTATCACCAAGGAACGCCCGCGTTCTACCTGCGTCAGCCCACGGATACCTGGAAGGGTCAGATGTATCACGATTTTGGCGCGGGACGTTGGATCTTCGAAGTGGACGAGACCAACGGCGCCCAGCTCTGGTCGCGTCTGCAGGAAGTTCAACGCGACCCCGCGAAGGCGCGGGCTCAGGTGAAGACCATCATGGACGGTGTGCGCAAGCGTCAGAAGCGCATGGTCGAAGCGGTGCGCGCTGCGGCCAACGTCACATGATAGTCGTGCGGCGCCGTCTATCTCAATGAAACCTTCTTAGTTTTTAAGATTCGTTCGTGAATTCACGGTGGGGCCCGATCGTCCTCAGACTTCGGGCTTGCCTGCATTTTCGCGGGCGCCTGTGTGGTGCGGGATGTCCCCTGTCGATCAAGAGCACCCTTCACCGGCCATGAGTGAATTGCCCGCCGCGTCCGATTCGACGGCAGACCGCAGGTATTCCCGCACGGTGTTCTGGCGGGTCGGACTGCTGGCCTTTGCGATTGCGCTCGGGTTTGCGGCGTACACCGACCACGTGTGGGAGGATTACTACATCACCTACCGTACGAGCAAGAATCTGGCGACGGGCAACGGGTTGGTCTACACGGAGGGCGAGAGGTTGCATACGTTCACCTCACCGTTGGGTGTGCTGCTGCCCGCGGTCGCCAGCCTGTTGACGTTCAATTCCTCCGACACGGCGGCGTTGTGGATTTTTCGGGTGATGTGCGCCGCTGCGCTGGGCGCGGCGGCGATGCTGCTCTGCGCGTTCGCGCAGGCGCGACGCTATGGGGCGATCGCGGCGACCGTGTTGGTCGGGCTGCTGGTCACCGACTCGAAGATTGTCGATTTCAGTATCAACGGAATGGAGACAGCGTGGATGATGGCCTTTCTGGCCTATGCCATCTGGGCGCTTTACTCGCGCCGCACCGATGGGTGGAGGCATCTCGGTCTGGCTTGGGCGGGACTGATGTGGACGCGCCCCGACAGCTTCATCTACATCGCAGCCCTTTCGGCCGGCGTTTGGTTGTTCAATGATCCGCGTCTCACCGGACTCCGCCGAAGCGGATGGGTCGCGTCCTACCTGAAGGCCGGACTGGTGACGACGGCAGTTTATCTTCCCTGGTTCGTTTTTGCCTGGGTTTACTACGGCACGCCGGTGCCTCACACGGTGACGGCGAAGTCGATGATGAACGATCCCGGCGGGCTTTGGGGCATCCTGGGGGCGGCAAAGAGTTTTCCATTCGCCGGCTTGGAGGGGCGCCTTGCGCTCGATTCCACGTTTCTTCCCTCGTATTTCGACATGGGAGGCTGGCCTGGATGGGCAGTGACGTTGGGCCGGGTCGTGGCGTGGGCCTGCGCGCTGGTCTGGGTGCTGCCTTTTCTGGCGCGCGAGACGAGGGCGTTCTCGTTCACGTTCTTCTTCGGGCAGATCTATCTCTGGCAGTACCCGTACCATCCCTTCCCGTGGTACATCCCGACGACCACGTTCTTCGCCATTGCCGTGCTGGGCGGACTTTTCAATCAAGCCGAAGGGTTCGCGCGACGCATTGCCAAGACCTATGGGGATTATGCGTTGGGCAGGCGGATGCGATTCCACCTCGCATTGGCGGCGGCGGCGGTGCTGGGGCTGTCCGTGGCCCAACTCTGGGCGGTGGCGCGGCAGGCCGAGGCGCAGCAGCGTTTGGTGGAGACGGGCAATCGCAAGCAGATCGGCGTGTGGCTGCGCGAGAACGCTGCGCCGGGCGACACGGTGTTCATGGAGCCATTGGGGTACATCGGATTCTTTTCGGGATTAAAAACCTTCGATTTTCCGGGCATGTCCTCGCCGGAGATGATCGCGGCGCGGCACCTTTTTGAACGGGATTTTCCGCTGCTCATTTCGTGGCTGGAGCCGACGTGGGTCGTGGTGCGACCGCGGGAGATTGAGCATGTGATTGGGCGCGATCGTGGAATCGTGGAGGGAATGTACCGCGAAGTTACACGCTTCTCGGTGGCGGAGGCGGTGGAGGCGCTGGATGTATTCGGAAAGCCCTACCTGAAGTTCGATTCCGAGTTCGTGGTGCTTCGTCGGGAGAAATCGGCTCGCGTCGATCTGGACGTGGGCCTCGGGTTGAGTCCGTTTTCTGCGGCCCGCATGGAATTCGAAGGGAAACCGGCGACGTTTGTGCATTCGCCGGGTGCGCTCGTGGTGCCGATTCCGCCGACGGCGCGGAAGGTCCGGCTGGGATATGGGTTCATCCCCGAAGCTTATTCGGGCGCAAACAACACCGATGGGGCAAATTTCACCGTGCACCATGCGTCGACCGGCAAGCCGGTCCTGCTGCATCACCGGCAACTGCTTCCCCTCGAAGAGTCGATGGACCGTGGCGCCCAGACCATTGAGTTGGAGTTGCCTGAGTGGGTGGCGGATTCCAGCCTCGTGTTGCGCACGGAGCCGCACGTCACGACGCGATTCGATTATTCCTTCTGGCTCGATCCTTTGTTCGAGCCATGAGGTCCGGATGGGTCCAGCGCCGAGGAGTGAGCACGGCCAAATGTTTTTACAGGAGCAGGCAGAGTCGGCTGAACTCCCCGGAGCCGGCTGACGAGCCCTCGTTATCAGGTGGGTCAGCAGGTTCGCCGTTCCACTTCGGAGTCCGGCCTGATTGTGCGGGCCTGGTGGGCGGGCGCGTCCCTGCGCCCGCTTCGCCGACGGACGGTGTGCCTGCGCCGCGAGGCGAGATAGGTTTCAACCCACGCGTGGAGGGACCCACGCGTCCACCACTGTCAGCGCCGAATACGTTTCCTGTTCAGATCCTCCAGCTACGCCCGCAATGGAAGCAGTGGTAGGCTCTCGGCGCTGCCTCTCTCTGCGGTCTCCGCGTGCTCCTGTTAGATTGTTTTTCCCGCCGGCATTCTGCAGCCGCCGTTCTTCGATTTTCAGATGGATGACGCCATCAACTATGGTGCGATCGGCGGGGTGATCGGTCATGAGATGACGCACGGCTTCGACGACCAGGGGAGACGCTCCAACGCCGAGGGAAACCTCGAGGATTGGTGGACCGAAGAGGACGCGGCGACATTTCGCGAGCGGGCGCAGAAGCTCGTTGACCAATTCAATGCCTACCATGCGTTGCCCGGCCTCGTGATCGACGGTGAGCTCTCGTTGGGCGAGAACATCGCCGACCTCGGGGGCACGTCGATCGCGTTCGAGGCGCTTCAGCGCTCGCTGGCGGGGGGGGCGCAGATTCGTCGTCAGGCCTGAAGGCCAGACGCGCCTCAAAGTGCCGCGGCGGCGCGATTCACGGCGCTGACGAGGGCCTTGATCGAGGCGAGCTCGATGTTGGTGTCCACTCCGGCGCCGAAGAAGGTGCGGCCGTGCGCGGCTTTGATCTGGATGTAGGCGGCGGCCAGCGTGTCGGCGCCGGCTCCGATCGAGTGCTCGGCATAGTTGAGCAGCTCGAATTTCGGCAGGGCGGTGCCGGCGAGTGCGCGAACGAAGGCGTCGATCGGACCGTTGCCGCGGGCGGTGAGCGTGTTTTTTTCTCCGTCGATCGTGAGCACCGCCTCGCACTTGACGTCGTTGTCGCGTTCGGTGGTTCGAAAATGCTGCAGGTGCACCGGCGTCGTGCGGTCGAGGTACTCGACGCGAAAGACGTCGTGGATCTCGGCCGCCGTCAGTTCCGTGCCCTTGCGGTCGGCGATGTCGTTCACGAGGCGGCCGATTTCCTTGTGCATGAGTTTTGGCAGCTGGTAGCCGAACTCCTGTTCCAGGATGTAGGCGACGCCCCCCTTGCCGGACTGGCTGTTGATGCGGATGATCGCCTTGTAGTTGCGGCCGATATCCGCCGGATCGACCGGAATGTAGAGCACGTCCCACGGCGTGCCGGGCTTCTGCTGCTCCCAGGATTTTTTGATGGCGTCCTGATGGGAGCCGCTGAAGGCGGTGAAGACGAGTTCGCCCGCGTAGGGGTGGCGTGGATGCACCTCCATGCGCGTGCAACGCTCGTAGACTTCGCGGGTCGCGTTGATATTGCCCAGGTCGAGCTGGGGATCGATGCCCTGCGTGCAGAGGTTCAGGGCGACGATCACCAGGTCGAGGTTGCCGGTGCGCTCTCCGTTGCCGAAGAGCGTGCCCTCGACCCGGTCGGCTCCGGCCAGCAGCGCCAGCTCGGTCGCCGCCACACCGGTGCCGCGGTCGTTGTGCGTGTGCAGGGAGATGACCGACGAGTCGCGCCGCGTCAGGTGGGTGCACATCCACTCTATCTGGTCGGCGTGAACATTGGGGGTCGTGTACTCGACCGTGGCGGGCAGGTTGAGAATGATTTTGTTCTGCGGGGTCGGTTGCCAGACGTCGGACACGGCTTCGCAGATCTCCAGCGCGAAATCGAGTTCGGTGCTGGTGAAGCTTTCTGGCGAATACTCGAGGCGCAGGTTCATTCCGGCGGCGGTGTGTGGCGCGGCATGGGCCTTCAGCAGCCCGACCGCCTTGGTCGCGATGGCGATGATCGAGGGCTTGTCGGCGTTGAAGACGTAGCGGCGCTGGGCCGGCGAGGTCGAGTTGTAGAGGTGGAAGATGACGTTCTTGGCGTCTTGCAGGGCCTCAAGAGAGCGCACGATCAGATCTTCGCGGCATTGGCAGAGGATCTGGATGGCCACATCGTCGGGGATCCGATTCTCCTCGATCAGGCGCCGGCAGAAATCGAATTCGATTTGCGATGCCGAAGGAAAGCCGACTTCTATCTCCTTGAAGCCAATCTTCACCAAGAGCTCGAAAAATTCGAGCTTCTCCTCGACGCTCATCGGTTGGGCGAGCGCTTGGTTGCCGTCGCGCAGATCGACGCTGCACCACGTGGGGGCATGCGTGTGGACTCGATTCGGCCACTGCCGATCGGGCAGCGACACGGGGGGGAAGGGGCGGTACTTGCTGACTGGGAACGAGGACATGGCCAAACAGGAAAATGAATTGCGAAAATTAAGGGTTAAGACACGTCACACCGCGAGGGCGGGTGAAGTCTGGTTGGATCAGGCGGACGCACGACCGGCCGTCAACGCGGCTCCCTTCGGGATCGTGCGTCTAGATAAGTCGAAGCGCCTGAGCGAAGTTTCGCATCGAAGGCCTGAGTTATAAGCGGTCGGGCAAAGGCAAGTCAAGGGAGCCCTCGCATGTAACTCCATTGGCCCAGCAACGTCTTGCTCTTCGTGTATGACGCGAATTCCATCGCCCCATGTCCGCTGTTGACCACGAGACGTTCGATCTGGCTGGGTGCCTCGAACGTGTCCGTGCGCGCAACCAAGCTGCGGCGAAAGAACTTGTCGATTACCTGTACCCGATGGTCATTCGGATCGTGCGGGCCCGGCTCCCGCGGCGCGCCGCCGAAGAGGACCTTATGCAGGACATCTTTCTCAAGATGTTCACCCGCCTTGAGCAATATCAGGGCAACGTCCCCTTTCCCCACTGGGTCTCGCGGATCGCCGTCACCACGTGCATCGATCAATTGCGTTCCCAGCAGCGGCGGCCCGAGTTTCGCTGGGCGGACTTGTCCGAAGGAGAAGCCGACGTGTTGGACTCGGTCCTCACCGACGACCGCGACCAGGCGCCGGACGATGCTCTGGCGACCCACGAACTTGTCCACAAGCTGCTCGATCAGCTCAAGCCGGACGATCGTATGGTCATTCAAATGCTCGACCTCGAACAGAAAACCATCGCTGAAATCAGCGATCTCACCGGTTGGAATACCTCGCTCATCAAAGTCCGGGCCTTCCGGGCAAGACGGAAATTGCAAAAGCTCTTTGCAGACCTCAGGAGAAAGGAACGCTCATGAATAACGACTCTCAGGCTTGGCAGCGGTTGGTCGCGGCGGCCCGAAAGGCCCCCGCCGACTCCCGTGATGTGTCGGCACCGTACGGCTTTTCCACGCGCATGGCAGCCCTTGCCTTTGCGCCGCCGCTGGAGCGCCCGTGGTCTGCGCTTTTCGACCGGTTCTCCCTGCGGGCGGTGGGCGTGGCCGGTCTGCTTGCCGTGGCCAGCGTGGCCGCGAATCTGACGCCGGTGCTGCGGGCGTTCGACGATGACTTCTTTGCCGCCCAGGATCCCGTCGTGGAGGTTCTGGCCCTCGATCTTTCCTGAGGATGAATAAGACCGGGAAAGTCGTTCTCATCTTCACCGTAGTGTTCATGGCCGGAGTCGTTGCCGGCGGATTTACCTATGCCCGGTTCGCACGCACGGTGGTCGAGAGCCGCATCCGGTCGGAACAGTTTGCCTCGTCCCAAATGAAGCGGTTGGAGGAGTCGCTTGAGCTGACTCCGGAGCAAATGGTGCGGATCAAGCCCGTCGTGGAGGCGACGGGAGACGAACTGGGGAGGATGAGACGCGAGACAATTGCGGCCTTCCAGCGCATGGAAGCCACCATCACGAAAGAATTGACGTCTGAACAACGTGAGAAGTACGAGGAGATGCAGCGCCGCATGCGCGAACGTCGGGATCGTGATCGCGACCGCGGGGGATCCGGCGGTCCGCCGCCCAGCCATTCGAGTCCTGGGTCCCAGCCATCGCCGGACAAGAAGTGAGCGCGAAGAAACTTTCCCCAAGGCGGAAAGTTTCTCGTTGAATCGCCGACCATCGGGCGCAGAGTCCGCGTTGGCCAGGTGCCATGCATGGGCAGGCGCGTGAACTCCGCCAGGACCGGAAGGTAGCAACGGCAACGACGTTCTCCCAGTGCCGTGGAGTGCCTGGCCACTATTTTTCCAAAGGCTGAAGGGCTGAAAGGCTAAAGACTTCCGGGCCTTCGGCCACCTTCGCCGAAAATGCTGCGGTGGTGTTTTCAGCCTTTCAGTCCTTCAGCCCTTCAGCCTTTCTCTTCCCCCGATGTCCGCAACGTACCAAGTCATCGCCCGCAAATGGCGCCCCCAGACTTTTGCCGACGTCGTGGGGCAGGACCATGTGGTGCGGACCTTGCGCAATGCCATCGGCCGCCAGCGCATAGCGCATGCCTATCTGTTTGTGGGGCCGCGCGGCACGGGAAAGACGTCGACGGCGCGCATTTTTGCCAAGGCGCTCAACTGCACCGACGGACCCAATGCGGACTTCGATCCGAAGGATCCCGCGTGCGTGTCGATCGCCGAGGGCAGTCATCTCGATGTGATCGAGATCGACGGTGCATCCAACAACGGCGTCGAACAAGTGCGCGAACTGAGAGACACCGTCCAGTACGCGCCGGCTCAGGGGAAGTTCAAGGTCTACATCATCGACGAGGTGCACATGCTTTCGACGGCGGCGTTCAACGCGCTGCTGAAGACCTTGGAGGAGCCACCGGCGCACGTGAAATTCGTCTTCGCCACGACCGATCCCCAGAAGGTGCTGCCGACCATCATATCGCGCTGCCAGCGTTTCGACCTGAAGCCGATCCCGGCGCCCCTCATTGTGCAGCGGCTGCGCAAGATCGCCGACGAGGAGAAAGTGAAGATCGACGATGCGGCGCTGGCCTGCATCGCGCGCATGGCCGACGGCGGCATGCGCGACGCGCAGTCGATCATGGACCAGATGATTTCGTTCTGCGGAGCTGAGATCACCGAGCCCGACGTGCTCGATGTCTACGGCCTGGTGGCGGCGGACACGATCGCCGCCATTGCCGGCGCCCTCGCGGCGGGCGATCATCGAAAATTGATCGAACTCGTCGACCAATGCGACGAGGCCGGTCGCGATCTGGTGCGTTTGCTCGCCGACTTGCAGGCGTTGGTTCGCGAAGCGGTGCTCGATGCCATCGCGCAGGGCGGGAAAACGACTCTACTCGGCGGCGTGAGTCTCACGACGGAGCAGCTCACGCGCATGCTCGACGCACTCAGGGAGGGAGAGGGTTCGGTGAAACTCGGACTCGCGGAAAAGATTAATTTTGAGGTCACCCTGCTCAAGGCGGTTGACGCCAGCCGTTCCCGCGCGATCGACAGCCTGATCAAGGAGCTGGCCGCTCTCGCCGGGGAAGCCCCCGGGAACGCGGACGCCGGCTCAAAAAAAAAGCCCTGATTGATCGGCTCGAGTCGCGCCTGCAGGCCGTCTTGGCCGCTGAGCGGGACGCGCGGGTTCCGGTCAGCGAGGCGCCCGCCAAGCCGGCGGTGGAGGCGGGCGCTCCGGCCGAGTTGGAGGACGCGTTGGTCACGGCTCCGACTGAAGACGAGCCGATTTTCCCGGATGAAGACACGGAAATGGCGATGCGCTCCGAACTGCGTGCGAAAGGCGAGGGTGTGGTGGCGGTGGCCCGGGTGGCAAACGATGAAGGCGAAGTCGCCGCGCCGTTGCCGCCGCTCGACAGCTTGGTGAGTCGGTTGCGTCCGGAGGTGCGAGAGGTGCTCGATGAACTCTTCCGGGCGCGATTCACAAGTGTGCGTCGGGTTTCCTCACGGGTCCTGAAAGAGACGGCGACGAAGGGTGCGGGCGGATGACCTGCGTCACTCACCATCTCAAACGTGAGAGGTGAGGCCCTCCGCGATGGCGGGCGTCACTCGACCCAGCGCGAGCCGATCTCGCGCCGGCCGGCGACGGAGGCCGGATAGCGATAGCCGTGGACAACCTGATGCGCGAAGGGTGGCTGGAGCGGGACGGGTTTGCGTTCGTACAGGCCTTCGTCGACGCCCTCGAACGCATCCAGGCGCGCAAGCGTGGCGTCATTCACCGACCAGATTTCTCCTTCGACGCCCTCGGTGTCTTCGGGCCACGGAACGAGACCGGGGTATCCGCCAACATCGAACAACCGGAAGCCGGGCACGGTGCGGGCCTCGGCGACAAAAGCCTGATCCGCCATCTCGCGGTGGTTGCTGCAGCCCCGCTTTAAAGTGCCGTACACGAAAACCTGCGTGCTCATGGCACGGGCACTGCGGCGGGCGGGGGCAACTCCACGACCACCGCCGTGGTGTTGTCGCGCCCGGAGGCAGCGAGAGATTCCTCCACCAGCCGTTGCGCGGGAGTCTGCGCTGCGCGATGGGCGGAAGGGGAGCGAATGAGTTCCTCAATCTGGCGATCCCACAGCCCGTCGATCAAACCATCCGAGCAGATCAGAAACCGATCCCCCGGCCGATGGCCGACGGCGCCGATCTGAGGGTCGACAAACTGATGACCGGCTCCGAGGGCCTGTTGCAGCGAGTTCCGTCCGGGGTGGGCGCGCAGTTCGCGTTCATTGAGTTTGCCGTTGCGCCGCAGCCAGCCGACGTGGCTGTGGTCGTGGGTCAACTGCGTCAGTCCACCTTCCTGCGGAAGATAGTAGATCCGGCTGTCTCCGACGTGGCCGAAGTACATCCACTCCGGCGTGAACCAGACCAGGCTCAGGGTGGCCCCCATGCCGGAGCACTCTTCGTACGATTGGCCGAGCCGAAGAAGGTCGTTGTGAATCGATGAGAACAACTCCGCGAGGATGTCCTGAAACCCGGCCGCCAGACCGCTGGCCGACAGACGAAAGCCGCGCGGCATCAATCGTGTGATGCGATCGACTGAGATGCGGCTCGCGAATTCCCCCGACTTGGCGCCACCCATGCCGTCGCTTACGGCAAAGACGAAGTCGGCGCCCGCGAGCGAAGCGTCCCCGGTTTTGCCCAAATAGCGAAGGTCGTGACCGTCGAAAGTCAGGGCGAGGAAGCTGTCCTCGTTGTTGGGACGGATGCGTCCGCGGTCGGTCAGGGCAGACCAGTGCAACCAGGCCGGAGGTGGGGATATGGACGGGGAGGGCGGGGTCATGGGTCGGAACGCGGCATGTCCGGAACCAGCCCGGCGCCGCTCTCCAGCAACGTGGCGAACTCGAAATCGATGATGCAGAACCGACCGTCAGCCACGCGGTAGGTGATGTTGCGCAGGAACGGATCCTCGTGGCGCACGCCATACTCGCCGAGTTCCGCGTAAATGGCTTTCATGCGTTCCGGGTTGAGGTGATCGACGCGCGTGCCGCAGTTGGTCGTGACGATCTTCAGCAGTTCCGGCTCGGTTTCCAGCAGCCGCGGGATGAAGGTGCAGCCGCGTTCTTCCAGGTGGCGTAGGACCATGACCTCGTTTTCGAAGCGCTCCCTGGCCCGGTGCCCGCGGAAGATCTTGTGCACCCGGCCATCGTAACCGATTCGAACCAAGGCGCGGGGGGTGTCTTTGACTTCATGCATTGCGGAAAACGGGCGCGGCACCCTTTGCGGCGAAGCGACGTCTGGCAAGGGCGCTTTGTGCAAATCGAGGTCGGTTGCATCGGGTTTTGGTAGAAAAAATTTTCATCATTCCAGAACTTCAGATTGCCTCTGGCATGTAAGGTGCTCCCCTGAGAGCTGGTTTTTCGGTGTGATTCCACGTCCCAATTAAACTCCCGGAATCGTCCCGACGACCTCTTCATCCATCCTCCAACCATGGCCAAATACAAACTCGAATACATCTGGCTCGACGGCTACACCCCGCTCGCCGGCCTTCGCAGCAAGACGCAGATCAAGGAATTTGCGAGCTTCCCCAAGCTCGATGAGCTGCCCAACTGGGGCTTTGACGGCAGCTCCACGCAGCAGGCGGAGGGCAAAAGTTCGGACTGCGTGCTGAAGCCGGTCGCCGTCTTCCCGGACACCACCCGGAAGAACGGAGCGCTGGTCATGTGCGAAGTGATGATGCCGGACGGCAAGACGCCACATCCGAGCAACTCGCGCGCGACGATCGCGGATGATCCGGACACCTGGTTTGGCTTCGAGCAGGAGTATTTCCTCTACAAGGACGGCGCGCCTCTCGGCTTCCCGTCCAGCGGCTTTCCCGCCCCGCAGGGCCCGTACTACACGGGTGTCGGCTACAAGGCGGTCGGCAATGTCGCCCGTGAAATCGTCGAGAAGCACATCGACCTGTGTCTCGACGCCGGCATCAACATCGAAGGCATCAATGCCGAGGTTGCCAAGGGCCAGTGGGAGTTCCAGATCTTCGGCAAGGGATCGAAGTACGCGGCCGACCAGATGTGGGTTGCCCGTTACCTCCTCGCCCGTTTGTGCGAGTGCTACTGCATCGACATCGAGTGGCACTGCAAACCGATCCGCGGGGCGTTCAACCAGCCGCTCGATTGGAACGGCTCGGGCATGCACTCCAACTTCTCGACCAAACACCTGCGCGAAGTCGGCGGCAAGGAGTACTTCGAAAAGCTTATGGCTGCGTTCAACAAGCACATGGACGAGCATATTGCGGTCTACGGTCCGGACAACCACATGCGCCTCACCGGCCTGCACGAGACGCAGTCGATCGACAAGTTCACCTACGGTCTCGCCGACCGCGGCGCCTCGATCCGCATGCCGCACAGCTTCGTCAACAGCGGTTACAAGGGATATCTCGAAGACCGCCGTCCGAACTCGGCCGCGGATCCCTACCTCGTCGCCGGCCGGATCATCAAGACGATCCAGACCGTCCCGACAACCTGAGCGGATTCCGCCTGGTAGTCGCTGGCTTTTTCAAGCGCCGTTCCTGCGGGGACGGCGCTTTTTTCTTTCGCAGGCGGGTTTGCCGGGCAGCCTCGCGTCCATGGCCCCCGCTTCGCCCACTCCTCCCGTGCTGGCGTCCGCGTCGCCGCTGGAGTGGACCGCGGTCGCGTTGCTGAGCGCCAACCTTGGCGGGACGTTGTGGTGCCTGGGTGGATACAGACCTGAGGCCCGTCTGATCAGCGGGCTGCTGCTGACGGTCGCGCTCACTGTGTTGGTGACGGATCGCGTGTTGCGTCGGGACGCCCACGCCTGGCACCCGGCGGGTTTCTGGCTGATGCCTTTTCTTGTCTACGCAGCGGTGAACGTGCTCGTCGTCACGCCGGTTCCGTGGCTTGGGTGGATGGATTGGTGGGGGTGGGCGCAGGCGGCCGGCACCTTTTGGATTGCGCTTAATACCATGGGCGTGCCCGTCCTGCGCAAGACGCTGATGGCCACCGTGGCGGGGTTGGCGGTGGCCGCCGTTGGCCTGGCGCTGTACCAGCGTTTGGTCGATCCGGAATGGCTGCCGCTGGGGCGCACCCAGTCATACCAGTTCATCGGACGCAGTGGCGGGCCCTTCGGCATTCCGAACAGTCTGGGTGCGTTCCTGGCCTTGCTCCTGCCGGCGGGGGTGAGGTGGTTGAAACCGCGGAGGAAGACTTCGTGGCTCATGCGGGCGGCGGCGGGGGCCTTCGTCGCGTTGCTTCTGACGGGGCTGCTTCTCACCGTCAGTCGAGGCTCATGGCTGGCGTTGCTCGTGGCTTTGGCGGTGTGGCCGCTGCTGAATCCGAGGCGGCCGCTGCACCGGCGACTGGCCCGGGCCGGGGGCATGCTGGTCGCAGGCGCTGCGGTCGTGGTCCTCGCGTACGCCACCTTGCCCGGCGTGAAGGTGCGGGTCGACGCCCTCTTGACCGATGGCGGTGAGCGAACCCGACCCTTCATGTGGCGGGGCGCGTGGAATCTGTTTCTCGATGCTCCGATTGCCGGAACCGGGGCGGGGAGTTTCAACGTTCTTTTCGAGCGGCACCGGGGGGAGGGCTTCCGGGATGATCCGCAATGGGCGCATAATGAGTATTTGAATACGTTGAGCGACTACGGCCTGGTCGGCTTCGCGCTGTTGTTCCTCCTTCCTGCGTCGCTGGCATGGCGGGCCTGGAGCCGGGCCGGTCGCCCTCCCGTCCTTTCCGGGGAGGAGCGGGCGTGGGCGATCGGGCTGGCCGCCTTCGCCCTCACGCTGGGCATCGATTTTCATCTGAAGTTGCCGGCCCTGGCGATGACGGCGGCGCTGGTGGCGGCCGCAGGGTGCGGCCGTTGGACGGCAAACGGGGTGCCCGCGGCGATGTCCCCTTTGGGCAGAGGGGCGAGTGTCGGTTTTGCGACGGCGTGGATCGTGATGGTTGCGGCAGTCGTCACACCCGTGCAACGGGGCGAGGCTGAACGCTACGGTGCCCGCCGCACGCTCGATGCTTATGCGGAACGAAGGATCTCTCCGGTGGACGAAGCCGCCATGGTCCGATCGGCGAGCGACCGGTTTGCGCGCGCGGTCACGATTCATCCCGGGAATGCGCAGGCGTGGTCCGATCTCTCGTATGCGGCGTCTCTGCTCGCACGGGTGCAGCCGTCGTCCTCGCGCGCCTTGGGCATCGAGGCGGAGCGTGCGGCACGGCGGGCGATCGCCGTTTGCCCGGTCGCGCCTGAGTTTTGGTGGCGACTGGGCGTCGCGCTCGACATGCAGGGGCGATGGACGGAGGCCGGCGCGACGTTCGCCGAGGCTCTGGTCCTCGCGCCCCACCATCCGCACGGTTGGTATTACCAAGCTTATCATTACAGCCTGAAGACCGCCACGCGTCCGCTTGCGCGCACATCGTTGGCAATCTGTTTGCGCCTTGACCCAGGCTATGGGCCCGCCGAATCTCTGCGCGAGAGTCTCAAGGCCGAGCGCTGAGCCTGCCGCCTATATTCCATGCAAAAGAAATCACTGTCGTGGGGCCTGCTGTTCGTTCTTGCTTTGTCGTTCGCCCTGGAGGCGGCCGCCCAGGGGACACAAGCGGGAAGAATTGTCCTGGCACGGGTGACCGGTCAGGTGACGCTTACCCTGAAGAGTGATGGCTCGACGCGTCCTGCCGTGAATAACGAGCAGATCTCCGCAGGCATGGTCGTCACGACCGCGCCCGAGGCCAGCGTCGTGCTCATCTTCTCCAATGGCTCCACGGTCAATCTGCGGGGCGACTCAGTGCTCGATATTGAAACGTTTCTTCAAGATCCGTTCGCCGACGATTTCAAGGTAGCCGAGGCGACTGCTGAGCCAAGCACCTCGACCACCCGCCTCAATCTCTCGCGTGGCGAACTCATCGGCAACGTGAAGCGCCTCAATGCCACCGGCGGTTCGAGCTTTACGGTCCAGACGCCGATGGGCGCGGCCGGCATTCGCGGGACCACGTTCCGCATCATTTTCCGTCCGGATGGCACCGGTCGTGCGGTGTTCTCCATCACGACCATCGAGGGCAATGTCGTCCTTCTCCAAGGAGACGTGGAAATCCCCATCGACGCCACCGCCGGCGAGCCGCGCGAAATCAGCGTGGAGGTCGACGTGCAGGTCAATCCTGCGACCGGCGTCCTGACGGTCCAGTTGGCCGGCCTCACCTTCATTTCGCAAGTGGCACCGGCCGCTTCCGTCGCCGAAGTTGTGCAGGCGGTGCAGCAGATCGTCGCGGCCGTGGCCGGGCAAATCTTCACGCCTCCGCCGGCCGGCAATCCTGGCCAGACGCCTCCGCCTGGCGGGCCGGCGCCGCCTGAGCAGTCTTCATCTCCCGAACAAACCCCGCCTGCTCCGGGCGCGCCTGAGCCGGATGGAGGCGTAGCCCCGCCGCCACCACCGCCACCTCCTCCGTTGCCCCCCGCGCCGCGCACCACGACGGGTGATGGGACTTCGTTGTAAGGTTCCTTTCGGCCTCGGCTTTCGACTTCCGTTGCCCGATTCGGCCGCCTAGCGTCGCGCCTGTGTCCCGGCCTCGATTCCGCGCCCTCGGGCGTATCCTGCTTTTGGCGACCTTGCCGTTGCTCTGGTGCTGGGCCAATCGCGGGGATGCTTTTGTTTTCCTCGAGAATCGCCTGATCGACGAGCGCTTTCAGCAGCGGGGAGAGCGGGAGGCACCGGTGAAACTGGTGTATCTGGATATCGATACGGATGCGATCCAGCAGTACAACTGGCCGTGGAATCACGCCCGATTCGCCCAGATCCTCGACGTCCTGTTCGAGATCGGGGGCGTCAAGGCGGTGGGAATCGACCTGGTGTTTTCGGATTTCGCGCGACCCGATTTCGGAAGGGACGAGCAGGAGGCGGGACGACGACAATTTGGCCAGGCGGTGCGTAAACATCAGCGGGTGGTCCTGGCGGCCAACTACGTCCCGGGTCCGGGCATGATTCAGCCCAAGCGGCAGTTTCCGCTGATCTTCGACGGATTCGCCGATCCCGCGACGAACGACATACCAGAAGGTCCGGGCTTTCCGATCGTCGGCCCCACGTGGGGCACGCTGGGCTTGATCGACACCTATCGGGGCGAGACGCGCGCGGCCGCGTTCTTCGCCGACACACCGGCGGGAACGTTCTTTCCGCTTTCGCTTCATCTCGCTCTCTACCATTGGGGGCTGAAGCCGGACGCCATCCATCGGTTTCCCGACCGCATGGAAATCCGCCGTCCGGACGGGACTGTGCTGACGTCGATTCCCTTGCGGCGTGGTCAGCTCGTGGAGGTCAACTGGTTCACTCCTTGGATCTCGCCCCTCAATCCTCGGGCGAGCGTGGCCGACCTTGGCGATTACCTGACTCAACTCGAGAGCGATGATCCGGAGAAGCAGGCGCGCGGGCGGGAGTTCTTCGCCCAGTTCGACGATGCCATCGTGTTGATCGGTCCCGTCGACGTATTGTTGCAGGATTTGAGCCGCACTTCCTTCAACGAGGCGCCCGTGCCGCAGGTTGGCGTGCATGGCAACCTCTTGAAGACCCTCGTCTCGGGTGAGTACCTGCGACATCCGCCTCCATGGGCGATCGATGTGCTCATTGTCGCTCTGGCACTGGCGACCGCCGGACTCGCCGGTCAGGGCGGGCGGCGGGCGATCCTTTCAAAGATGGGGGCCGTGCTGCTGCTCAGTGCTTACGTCGTCTGTTCGTTTGTCTTGTTCTCCCGATTCAACCTCATACTTCCCCTTGTGGCCCCGGTGGGCGCGGCCCTCTCCACCAGCTTCGCGTCGTTGCTTTGGCAGGTCGTGGAGGAGCAGAAACAAAAGCGCCGCATCAAGGGAATGTTTGGAACTTACCTCGCGCCTCAATTGGTGGAGCGCATGATCGAATCGGGCGAGCAGCCCCGTCTCGGCGGACACGAGTCGGAAATCACGGCGTTTTTCAGTGACATCCAGTCGTTCTCTTCATTTTCGGAGCAGCTGCCGCCTGCGCGGCTGGTCGAGCTGATGAACGAGTACCTGACGTCCTGTACCGACATTGTCCAAGAAGAGGGAGGTACGCTCGACAAGTACATCGGTGACGCGATCGTCGCGATGTTTGGAGCCCCGATCGCCTTGCCTGATCATGCCTACCGGGCCTGCGTGGCGGCCCAACGGGTTCAGCTCAAGCTCGACGAGTTGCGCACGAAATGGAAGGGGGAGGGCGCTGCCTGGCCCGAGATCGTGAGTCAGATGCGCACCCGCATCGGACTCAACACCGGCGTCGCGGTCATCGGAAACATCGGCAGTCGGACCCGGTTCAGCTACACCATGATGGGCGACAACGTGAACCTTGCCTCGCGCATGGAGTCGGGGGCCAAGAGTTTCGGCGCCTTCACGATGGTGACCGACGCCACACGCAAGGCCTGCGAGCAGCATGGAGGCGACCGGGTCGTCTTTCGCATGCTGGGTCGGATCACGGTCGTCGGTCGTCTGCAACCGGTTCCCGTGCATGAAGTGCTGGGCCTTCGCGAGCACGTTCCCGCCGAGGTGCTCGCGTGCGCTGAGGTCTTCGAGCGCGGCTGGACGCGGTTTGCCTCAAGGGATTGGGCGGAGGCCCGCCGGCTGTTCGAGGAAAGTTCGAAGATCGAGCCCCGGCGTCCCGGCGAGATGGCGGGAGTGAAAACCAATCCGTCGCTCGTTTATCTGCAGTTGCTCGATGAATTCGAACGCAACCCACCGCCGGACGGTTGGGACGGGGTCTATCGCCTGCTCGAGAAGTAGGACATTCCTTCAATTGACCGCCCGGCTTGCGACGGCTTTGAGAGCGGCGGCATAACCGGGGGAGGCCGTACGCGCGCAATCGGCGATCGGCGACTAGAAGCGGAGCGTGGCCGTCACCGGGTAGTGATCGCTGGGAAGGACCCCGTCTTCTGTGTAAATGACGATCTCGCTCTCGTCGACGGCGACTGGAGGGCGGGCGAGAACCCAGTCGATGCGTTTTGACTCGCGCCGACCCTCGCGAAAGCCGTTGGACGAATTCATGTCCTCGTTCTTGCGTTGCTTCGCCAAGGTCCAGGTATCCGCCAGCCCGGTCCCGTCGGTGAGCACGGTGTGGGCATGGCTGGCGCCGGCGATGGCATTGAAGTCGCCCACGAGCACGACGGGCAGGGCGGGGTCGACGGCGGCGATGCGGTCGCGCAGAAGCGCGGCCGAGCGCTGGCGGGCCGGCTCGGACTGATGGTCGAAGTGCGTGTTCCAGAATTCGAATACACGACCCGATGTCCGGTCGCGAAAGCGCACCCGGGTCACCATCTGCGGCAGGCGGTTGCCCCACGACGTCGAGCCGATGACGACCGGCGTGTCCGACAGCCAGAAATGATCGAAGGCCAGCGGTTCAAAGCGGTCGCGACGATAGAACACGGCCATGAATTCCCCCCGGCTGCCGCCCTCGCGGCCGAGACCGATCCAGTAATCTTGGCCTGGGTGTCGCACTCGATCTGGGGCGAGACCGCCTCATTGAACGTGAAGTGTTCGTGGGCGGGCACCGACCGGCGAATCATTGCGACGCCTGAGGTCGGCGATCAGGCGTCGTTTACCGACGGGGATGGGCCTTGAAGAACTCCACGATCACGACTGTCGCCTCCGCGGGGTATCGGTGTCCTCCGGGGTGAAGATAGGTAAACCACGAGGGCCTGCGGCCACAGCGTGTGCACGGGCTGGCTGCGCGCCGCCTGCCGCATCGAGCCGCCGTGTCCGTGGAAAACGAATACAAGAGGCATCGGTTCGCCGGTGGTGCCGGCTGGTGCATGGACCAGGCCCTCGCGCTCGACGTCGCCCACCCGCCTGGTGACCGCGTCAAGGCTTTGGGCGGAAACGAGGGCCGTGAACGCGAGGGCAGCCAGCAGGCAAACGAGGTGACGCATGACGCGGATGATTGGGTGTTGCAGGGTTCAGACGCACGGGACCGGCGCCGGTTTCGGGCGAAGACGGGGCCTGGCGACCATCTCCTTGTCGTGCCAAGGCGGCTCCCTGGTCACGGGCTCTCAGGCTATGGCCTGCATCCACAGCGCCCGGCAGAGTTTGTCGTGAAGGATTCTCACCGCCTCGGCCTTGGGGTGGTGGCGATTTTGACCGATCTGCTCGATGAAGCGACATGAGGCATAACCCGCTGCCGCGGACTCGTACTTGCGGATCCAGGCTTGTCTCAGAGGAAGCAGCCCGGCTTTGACCGGCCAGACGCCGGGGCGCGGGCGGAGGTGAGCGGCAATGCCAATGCGCCACGGTTTCGGACTCACCCGCGCACGGAAGCAATCCTGATTGACGCACATTTTCGCGTACAGGGGATCTACCGCGAGGGCGGAGAAGAGCTCGCGCACCGCGGGTTCCGCGGGTGAAAAGGTGTCGTGCATCACCAAGACGCGAAGGCCGGCCGGCGTGCGATAGAGTCGGAGCACCCATGATGGATTCTTTTGTGCGAAGGCGCGTATCCGGCCCGCGGCTACCATTTCGGCGCCGCCTCGCAGGCGGCGCACGGTGCGTCGGGTGAGGTGGGCAAGAGGGTAGGTGAGGGCGAGGACCAGAAAAGCGGAGATGAACAAGACCAGGCCGGAGCGCAGCCAGATGGATGCCGCGGTCGCTGTGACGAGCAGAGCAAGAAAGTGCGCGACGAGCCACCGCGCGCGCGGTTCCCCCTCGAAGTCGATGTCGGCGAACACGACATCGGGGGTGTTGAGGCAGTGGGCGCCGTACGAGTTTCGGGTGATCACCGTGTCGCCGTGACGTTGAAGGATCTCTTCGCGGATGGGGACGCCCGTGGCGCCGTTGTAACCGACCTTGGGTTCGGAACGGGGCAGTGTCTCCCCGGCGACGAGACGGGCGAGGGCGTCGCGCGCCCGCTCTTGCGCCCGTTCCTCGGCGTCGGACTGGCTGACGTCCGACCACCCGAATCGGCGAACGGTGATCTGCCGGACACCTTGCGCGCGTGGCTGTTGCAGGCGGGCCTCCGCCCAGTAAGTGGGGACGATCATGAGGAGGAGAGGGGAGTAGGGAGACGCCGTATCTCGCTGGCGAAGGCTTTATTCGGCCGTATCGAAGATCGGCATGCAACTCTCCTGACATAACCGTGTCAGCAGCCCGTGATAACCTCGTCGGCACTTTTTTCTTTAGGCGCTGGGCACGTTTACTCCTCGTGAACGGGACCTCGTTTTTCTCCCCAACGCCCGGTTCTCAATTTGCGATCATGTCTGCTCCCTCCGTTTCCCCGGCCTTGCCTTACCTGCTGCTTCGCTCTCCGGGCGTGACCTTTGCGGGAGAGTCTGTTGCTTGGCGGGATGAGCACCGGTTTCAGCCCCGAGGAGGAGGCCCTCTATTACAAGACCGGCGACGCGTTGCTGAAGCATTTGCGGGAGCATGACGACGATGCTGACGTGCTTGCGGTGATCCGGCGGGCCTTTCCCGGTTTTGAGCGGGCGTTTGCCTCCGCACCCGTTGCGGCACGTGCGGCAGTGGCTTGTCGCGCCGGGTGCGACACCTGTTGTCACGAACAGGTCGCGGTGCAGGCCCACGAGGTCCTGCTGGCGGCGGAGTTTGTCCAAACCCACTTCACGCCACTCGAGCTGGAGTTGCTGATTGCCCGGGCGGCGGCACATCGTCAGCTCCACGCGGGAAGAAACGAGGCGCGCTGGACCTCTCCGCGCACGCCGTGCGTGTTGCTGCGTGAGGGCAACTGTTCCATTTATGAAGCCCGTCCGGGCATCTGCCGGGCGCACCACAGCCGAAGTGTCGAAGGCTGCCGTGCGAATTTGGCGGCTGGGTACGAGAGGGAGGATGTGAAGATCCGCGGGCTGCGCGGCCGGATGTTCGCGGTGATGCTGGGGATTGATTCGGCCGTGGAAGAAGCCGGGTATGATGAGGCGGCCTATGACTTAGGCTCGGCCTTGCACGAGGCGCTTACCAACAGCCTCTGCGCGCATCGCTGGGCCCGGCGCCAACCAACCTTTCCGGCGGACTGCCGGGAAGCGTCGGATGGAGACTGACGTGGGACGTGGCAAAATCGCCTTCTGGCATTGGCAGACGCGCGGATGAGGTGTATCACTTCGGCCCACCTCGTTACCCATGAAATTCCAACTCCGATTTTTTGCTCCTTTGCTGTGCGTGTTTGCCCTTCTTGTTGCCGGCGCTCCCGCGTCCGCAGCGGAATTGGACGGTGCCTGGCGCTCGAACGAAGGAGCTCGTGAACGGGTTCTGCTCATCGCGGACGGATACTGGACCCTGACCACCTTTGAGCGGGCCAATCCCAAATTCCACAGTACGATGGGAGGGGTCTTCACCCGCTCCGCGGGGACCGTCACGAGTGTGATTCAGTTTGATTCGGCTGACGCGACACAGGTGGGGCAGCAGCTTTCGGTGCAGGTGGAACGACGCGGCGATACGCTGACCGTGCACAACAGCGGTGGCAGTGCCGACACCTGGCAGCTCCTTCCGGAGCAGTCCGGAGACCTCAAGGGCGTATGGCGCATCAGCGGACGCGAGCGAGACGGCAAGATCGAGGAGATGCCGCTGCGGGCGCGGCGTACGTTGAAGGTGCTGACGGGGGGCCGATTTCAGTGGATTGCGATGAACATCGAGACCGGTGAGTTCTCCGGCACGGGTGGAGGGACCTACACGTTCGAGAATGGCATCTACACCGAGGCGATCGAGTTTTTCTCGCGTGACAACACACGGGTGGGCGCGCGCCTTGAATTTCAAGGTGCGATCAAAGACGGCGCGTGGCATCACCGCGGCCTCAGCTCGCGGGGCGATCCGATTTACGAAGTCTGGTCGAAGCTCGAAAGCACCCGCTGAGCAAGTCGCCGTTCGCTTCGGCGAGATCTGTCGTACGCGAGCCTCAGCGGCTCAGCACGACGAGACGGTCGTTTGCCGTCAGCGGCCACTGCGAATCGCGAGGGGGATTGATATGGATGCCCCCGCGAACGCTGTTGATTTCATCCACCTTAAAGACGCCGAGGGCGACATCGCCGAACGACCGCGCGCTGGCCTGCAATTCGGCAAAACTTCGAATTCCCCCGCTCAGGCCGTAGGCAGCCGGATCACGAAATCCGATCTCAGTCTCCCCTGAATTGAACAGTTCTTGGAACACGGCGTTCAACTCGCGGCGCAGGGCCACCTGAACCAAAATGTGATTAAGGATGTGCGGAGACAGCAGGTACTCGCACTCGTCGGCGGCCACCAAGGCTGCATTCAACTCATCGAGCAGTTCGAGAAGCACGCGCGGCCGCGGCCCCTCCCGCGGGAGGATGTCGCGGAGCACGGCATGAGCGACGATGGTGCGGGCATCGGCTTCCTCGTCCGAATCAGCCACGTCGCTCGCCAGCACGAGCACGGTGTCGAAGTCGGCGGGATTCAACGCGATCAGGCGTTCGGGAACGGTGTAGTCCGACTCGACCTGCAGCACCTTTACCCGGACCAGTGGCAAACCATAATCGGCGATCTCTCGCTCGCGTTCGGCTCGATCCATGCGGCTCGCGACGATTACCTCGAACTCCTGTTGTGTATAGCTCTCGAATTCCGCCAGTAACGCGGGCACACGCCGGGACCAACCCAGCACCAGAACCCGACGGCCGGTGTAAGTACGGGGTGTGGGCCGGGATCCGGGCGCAGGCCAGGTGGGCGGCGCCGGTCGGACTTCGGTCGCCCCGTCCTCCCAGTCTCTTGCGACGTAGACCACCTTGTCGCCGGCTTGAAGCAACGTGTCGGCGGGTGGATCCAGCAGCGGGCGGATACCTGCCTCGGCCGGTCGGGTGATCCCTATGAGGATCGCTTTGGGCCAGCATTCGGCCAGCGCCCAAAAGGGAGTGCCGGCGAGATGGGCCGGACAATCTCGGGCGAAGATTTCGTTGCCCGAGCAGGGAGTGAGAAGTTCGCGAAAGACCCGGCTGATATGCGGGTGTCGCACCATTTGCGCCACCATGCGGCTCACGACCTCATCTCCTGCGACGACCTCGATTGGACCTCCGTAGCTGTGCAGGGCGACTGGAATCTTTCGCGCATCGTAAAGTTCTGCCACGAGCAGGGGAGGCGTGCGGCGCGGCGCGGCCAGGCGCATGCTGTGCGAGATGGCGAGGAGGGTCTTGATCGCAGCGTTGTCGGATTGTGAGGCACTCTGCCCGGTGCTGCGATCTCCCGCAGGGACGACGATGGAGGCGGCGCGCAGGTAATCGACACGTTGCAAGTGATCCAAACGCAGGGGGGAGCCCGAGCGCAGGATGATGTCTCCCGCGCTCCAATCGCGTCCAAGATAAGCCCGCAGTTCAGCGGAGTGCTTCGGGGAGACCTCGTCGACGAGAAGCACGAGACGCAGCCGCTTGGCGCCGAGGCGCCGCAGGAAGCGGATCACGCGTTGTTCCGAGATGAGCAGATTGCGCACGATCCCGGGAAGCCGATTTGGCCAGCCGAGCAGGATCACGTGGTTGCGCGCGCTGATCGGGGTGAGGCCGCGCTCAAGCCGGCGGATCAGCTCGTTCAAGCCTTGGGTGAGCACCGCCACCAACACGCCAAGGAAAAGCACGTAGCCTGCGAGCGTGACCAACGTTGAGACGATGCGCAGGCCCACCCCCTCGTCGTCGCCGAGGTAACCTGGATCGGAGAGCCGCAAAAAGGCCCACCAGATGGCGTCCACCGGATGGGAGACCGACGCATCCGCACGCCCTGCGACGAAGTAGGCAGCGAGGCCCATCGAGACCGCCACCAAGGCGATGAGTCCTGCAGCTACGGCCAGCCGGGCCAAGGTGCCGCTGAGCAACATGGACTCGACGATAAATTGGAGCCGATTGCGCAGGGGATTAACTACCATCCGAGGCAGTTTGAGCACATCGGCGAAATCGGGGGTTCGGAAAGAACGTCTTTTCACGGGCAACGCCGTCACTACGTGATCTTAGGGGCGGGCGGGCAAGCCTCGTCTCCGGCCAACGAAGACTCATGCCGGAGAGTGGCCGGATACACGAAAAATCGAGGGCAAGAAAAAGCCTCAGAAACTCCGTGAGTCCCTGAGGTTAAGATGGCTGCCCGGGTAGGGATCGAACCTACGACCAAGTGATTAACAGTCACCTGCTCTGCCACTGAGCTACCGGGCAACGTGGCTCTGCACAAGAGGGGTGGAAAAACAGGGTCGCGCCTCGGGTTGTCAATGCCTGTTTTCGCCTTGGCTCGATAAAATGGATGTAGCGCCAAAGATTTGGTTGCTTTTGACAGGCGCGATCCTATCTCCTCACACCCTTTTCCATTACGCCTGCCTTCAATTCCGGAGTGACAGGGGGAACGAAATCCATGACAAACAAACTCAGTCTCAACGTCGCAGCTCGTGCCCAAACCGGACGTTCCTCGTCCCGCCGCCTGCGCAAGGTCAACCAGATCCCGGCGATCCTCTATGGAAAGCACACGAGCCCCGAAAAGCTCGCCGTTGACGCTCCCGAGCTCATTCGTCTGCTAAAGGCGGTCGCTGGTCGCTCGCTTATCATCGAGCTCAATCGCAAGGACAACGCCGACAGGGCCTTGACGTTTCTTCAGGAGGTGCAACGCGATCCGTTGACGGACCGTTTCCTCCATGTCGACCTGCGTGAGGTCAAGGCCGACGAAAAATTCGAAATTCGTGTTCCGGTTCAGATCGTCGGCGAAGCCCAAGGCGTCAAGCAGGGCGGCGGCGTGCTCGAAGTCGCGACCCACCAGGTGCGCATTCGCTGCCTGCCCAAGGATCTTCCCGAGGCGATCGCGATCGACGTCTCCGAGCTTAAGGTCGGCGAGACCATCAAGGTCTCCCAGCTTAAGACCGTGGAGGGCGTCGAGTTTCGTGACACCCCCGGCCAGCCCGTCGTATCGTGCGTCGAGATTGCCGAAGAGGTGGTCGAGACGCCCGTCGTCGCTGCCGTGCCCGCCGCTGGCGCCCCCGCGCCTGCCGCCGGAGCCGCTGGCGCCGCTGCCCCCGCCGCGGGCGACAAGAAGGCTGCCGCACCTGCCGCCGCTCCCGCCAAGAAGTAACCGTTTCCGCGACGGCCCGCCGCTTGACCGCGGCGGGCCCGCTCGCTTGTTCTTTGAGTCATGTCCATCTCGCTCGTTGCCGGTCTCGGCAACCCGGGCCGCGAGTACGCGAACACGCGCCACAATGTGGGTTGGCGGGTGCTCGATGCCTTTGCCGCCCGCTGCGGTCTCGTTTGGAAAGTGCAGTCGCACTTCGAAGCCGAGATTGCTCGCTGGGACCGCTCGCCGGGTCACACGTACTATCTGGTCAAGCCGCTCACTTATATGAATGAGAGTGGGCGGGCCCTTCGTACGGTCGCCACCTTCTACAAGGTGCCCACGTCACGGGCGATCGTTGCCTACGATGATCTCAACCTCGATCTGGGTCGGGTGAAGATCTCCGTGAGCGGAAGCGCCGGCGGCCACAACGGTGTTGCCAGCCTGCTCGAAGCGTTCGGCGACGATTTCGTCCGCTACCGCATCGGGATCGGACCCCGCCAGCCACCTCAAATGGACCTCAAAGACTTCGTCCTCGGAACCTTCTCTCCTGAACAGTCCCTCCTTCTCGAACAAAATCTAGATCACCTCGTTTCCGGTCTCACCCTTCTCATCGAACAGGGTTCCGACCGGACCATGAACCTCCTCAACCGTAGAGCTAAAAATGAACCCGAACAAACGTAACTACCGCGCCACCTTCATCCTCGATAACCGGGGTCAGGCTGACTCGATTGAACAGATCATCGACGGCGTGAAGGAAGTGATTGTCGCCGTGCAAGGCGAGGTCTCCGCTGTGGAAAACCTTGGCAAGAAGGATTTCGTCCGTGTGACGAATGCCAAGCTCACGGGTGCCACCTACGTTCAGGTCGCCTTCAGCGCTCCGGCCGACGGCCCGGCCCAACTCCGCGAGCGGCTGCGCCTCAACCAGAACGTCTATCGCACGTTCGTCGAGTCCGTCTGAGCTCGGCCGACCTTCCTTCACGTCATGGCCTCCCTCAACAAAGTCTTCCTCATGGGCAATCTTACGCGCGATCCCGAGCTGCGGGTCACGCCGAAGGGAACACCCATCTGCCAGTTCGGCCTCGCGGTGAACCGCCAGTTCAAGGACGACGCCGGGCAGACGCGCGATGAGACCACGTTTGTGGACATCGAGGCATGGGGGCGGCAGGGCGAGACGATCTCCAAGTATTGCACAAAGGGGCGCCCCCTGTTCGTCGAAGGTCGTCTGAAGCTTGATACCTGGGACGACAAGACGACCGGGCAAAAGCGGAGCAAGATGCGCATCGTCTTGGAAAACTTTCAGTTCCTCGGCAGCCGCGAAGGCGGTGGAGGAGGAGGTACTCCAGGTGCGGCCGAAGAGGGTGGTGACCAGAGCCCCGAACGCTCGGCTCCGCCTCCGCGCAGCCCGAGTGCGCCCCGTCCCTCGGCGCCGGCCGATAACATCGACGAAGACATCCCGTTCTAATCCTGCCGATCTTTCCCGGCTGGACTCACTTTAACATCATCACTCAACACCTCCGCTCATCATGGCACACACTGAAGTTCTCTTGCTTAAACCCGTCGACGGCCTCGGCGGCGAAGGCGACCAAGTCAAGGTTCGCGCCGGCTACGCCCGCAATTTCCTCCTGCCCAACAAGGTCGCGGCTCCGCTGACCAAGGCTAACAAGAAACAGATCGAGGCGCTGCGCAAGCGTCGCGCCGAGCGCGAAGCGGCTGAGCACTCCGGTGCGCAGGAACTCGCGAAGAAGCTCGAGAAGACCTCCCTGGCCTTCGCCGTGAAGACGGGCGAGGGTGGCCGGATGTTCGGCGCGATCACTTCCGCCGACCTCCATGCCAAGCTGGTCGAGGCCGGTATTGACCTGGATCGCAAGAAGATCCACCTCTTTACACCCGTGAAGACCCTCGGCAAACACGAGGTGAAGATCAAGCTGCACTCCGAGGTCACCGTCGACCTCTCGTTCGACGTGGTGTCGGAGAATCCAATCGTCGACGCGGCCGCTGAGGAGAAGAAATAAGCCCGACTCTTTCGCTTTCGGCCGCGTCCGCATTCGACCGGACGCGGCCTTTGTATTTCCGCACGCTGCCATTGTGAGCATCGCGTGCACAACTTCCGGCAACTCGACGTTGCCTGCCCGCTTCATACCCGCTCGCATCCTTGGTTTCACGCATGGCTGAAGACTCCCCTCGCACCATGACTGCCCGCCGTCCCCGACCGACGGCCGAGGCTGAGGCACAGGCTTTCGCTGGGCGTTCGGTGCCTTTCAGCGCAGAAGCGGAGGAGTATCTGCTCTCGTGCTGTCTGCTCGATGGTTCAGATTCGATTGCCCGGTGCTTGGAGAAGCGCGTCGGGCCCACGGCCTTCTATGTGCCGGCAAACCGCATCATCTTCGAGAAGATGGTCGAACTCTATCAGAAGCAGCCACCCGTGGCGATCGAGGTCTTGGCCGAGGAATTGAAGACCTCGCGGCAACTGGACGAGATCGGCGGATTCGCGTACCTCATGCAGGTGAGCGGTCGCATCCCAACGACCGCCCAGGCCGACTATTTCATCGAGAAGGTGCGCGAACTCTACCTACTGCGCGAGCTGATCAAGGTGGGCACGAAGGCGGTCGAGCAATGTTACACCTACCAAGGTGGGATGGAGGAGTTCATCGACAAGATAGAGCAGGACATCTTTGCCGTCACCCAGGACCGTATCACGGACGGCGCCAAGCAGATGAAGGGGCCGACGACCGAGGCGATGGCCGTCATCACGAAGATGATGATGAAGAAGGGGGAACTCACGGGCGTGAGTTCGGGCTTCAAGGACCTCGACCAGTACACCTTCGGTTTCCAGCGGCAGGAAATGATCGTGCTCGCGGCGAGACCCTCCATGGGCAAGACCTCGCTGGCCTTGAACTTCGCGGAGGCGGCGGCCATGCCGCGGCGAGGGGAGGGCGTCACGACCTTGGTGTTCTCGCTTGAAATGGGAGCGTCCCAGCTTGCCCTGCGTATGCTCTGCGCCCGGGCCCGGGTGAACATGAAGCTGCTGCGTGACGGCCTGCTTTCGAAGAACGGCGAAGAGCAGCAGCGCCTGCTCACGGCGGCGGACGAGTTCTCGAAGTCGTCCATCTACATCGACGATTCGTCGCATCTCACAATCATGGAGCTCCGGGCCAAGGCCCGGCGTCTGTCGGCCCGGCGCAAGATCGGGTTCATCATTGTCGATTACTTGCAGCTCTTGAGCCCGACGGACCCGAAAGTGGCGCGCGAACAGCAGGTCGCGGAGATTTCGCGTGGATTAAAGTCGTTGGCGAAGGAACTCGATGTTCCCGTCCTTGTTCTTAGTCAGTTAAACCGTGCATCCGAAAAGGAAAACCGAACGCCGAAGCTCTCCGACCTGCGCGAATCCGGCTCGATTGAACAGGATGCAGACGTCGTTCTCATGCTTGCCCGCCCCCGCGATGCGGACGAGAAGTTCCAAGTGGCCGCAGACTCGGCCGAGTTAATCGTTGCCAAGCAACGAAACGGACCGGTAGGAGAATTGAAGCTCACGTTCCTCCGAGACATCACCCGCTTTGAAAACTATACCCAGTAACCCGTTTGCGCGGGTCACCCGCCTTCTTGTTGTCTTCATTCTTGTCGCGCTCGGCGGTGCGCGGTTGAGCGCCCAGCAGGCACCGGCGCCGGGCCCTGCGGCGAGGGTCGGATCGGTGTCGGTGCGGTTCATTGGCACGGCCAATGTCAGCGAAGACGTGGTCCGGGCCAACATCCAGACCCGCGAAGGGCAGGAACTCGACGGCGCCGCGCTCGACCGCGACATCCGCTCGCTTTACCGGACCCAGCTTTTCGAATTCGTTGAAATCAAGCACAGCGATCCGCTGCCCGACAACACGGTCAACCTCGTCTACGAGGTCACCCCGAAGTACCGGGTGCTGGCAGTGCGGTTCGAGGGCAACGACCGCGTGCGCGACAGCCGCCTCGAAAAGGAGACCAAGAGTCGTGCCAATCTGCCGTTGGACGAACGACTCGTGAAGGAGGATGCCGAGAAGATTCGCGAATATTATCAGAAAACCGGATACAACCAGATTTCGGTCTCTTATGAAATCGATCGTGATCGCGATACGGGTTTCGGAACGGTGACGTTCAACATCAGCGAAGGTCCGCGGGTGAAGATCAGTCAGGTGCGCTTTGAGGGCAATGACAGCATCAAGCCCCGCCGTTTGCGCAAGGAGATGGAAACGAAGCGCTGGTGGATGTTCTCGTGGTTGACGGGCTCCGGACGTTTCAAGGACGAGGAGTTTGAGGACGACCTCGACAAGCTGCGCGACTATTACCGTGAGGAGGGGTTCCTCGATGTGGAGATTCCCGTCGAACGCATTACCTACGACTATCCGTCTCCCGGCCGGCTGGTACTCACCGTTCCGATCGTCGAGGGGCGCCGTTACAATATCGGAGACATCACCTTCGTCGGGAACGAGCTCTATGATCAGGCGCTGCTCCGCCTGCTCTTGACCCAGCGCAGCGGCATGGTCTTCACGCCATCCAAGATGGATAAGGACGTTGAAACGTTGGAGAGTTTTTACGGCCGGGGCGGTTACCTCGAGACCCGGGTCCGTCTGGTGCGCAAACCCAACGTCGCCACGGGCAACATCGACATAGAATACACCTTTAATGAGAGTGAGCAGTACTCGGTCGAGTCGGTGAACATCGAAGGCAATTCGAAGACCAAGAGCGTTGTTATCCTGCGGGAGCTCGTCCTCGGGCCCGGCGATGTCTTCAACACCGAGCGAATGAAGATCTCGAAGAACCGCCTCGACAATACGCGGTTCTTTGAGGACGTGAACATGACTCCGGAGGTCACGAACATCCCGGGGCGGCGCAATCTGAAGGTCGTGGTCCGCGAGGGCCGCACTGGCAACCTGACGTTCGGTGCTGGCTTCAGTTCGTTGGAGAGTGCGGTGATTTTCGCCGAGGTGTCCCAGTCGAACTTCGACATTTTCAATCGACGTTCGTTCTTTCAGGGCGATGGCCAGAAATTCCGTCTGCGCATGCAGCTCGGCTCGCGGTCCAGCGAGGTGGTGATGTCGTTCGAGGAACCGTGGCTGTTCGAGCGTGAATTGGCCGTGGGCGGCCAGGTTTTCCGTAGCAGCTCGGACTACAACAGCGCGATCTACGAGGAGATCCGTACCGGTGGCGAAATCTATCTGCGCAAGCGCCTCTTTGAATGGGTGGAAGGCCGCTTCTCTTACACCTATGAGGTGGTGGAAATCGCGAATGTCGACCCCAGCGCCTCGCCGATCTTCCAGGAACTCGAAGGCGAACAGCACGTCTCCAAGCTTGGCTTCCAGCTCCTGCGCGACACGCGCGACAAGATCATCAATACGACCAGCGGCAATCGTGCCGAGCTCTTGACGGAGTTCGCCGGCGGTCCGCTTGGCGGCGATGTCAATTACTACAAGGCCGAGTTCCGTGGTTCCCAGTTCCTGCCTCTCTTTGCCACGCAGGCGCAAGTACTCTCGATTATTGGTCGCGTCGGCGTCGTGCAGAACTTTGGCGACAGCAATTCGGTGCCGTTCTACGACCGTTTCTTCTTGGGCGGACCGTACACCCTTCGCGGGTTCGAGTATCGAGATGTCGGTCCCCGCGATCCATCGGGCGAGCCGCTCGGCGGCAAGTCTTACGGATTGTTGAGCTTGGAATACACCATCGATATCGTCAGCCCGATTCGCTTCGCGATCTTTTATGACGCGGGTTTCGTCAACGAGGAAGCTTACGATTTCAGCCCGGGTCGCTACAACGACAACTTCGGCGTCGGGTTGGGTCTCTTTGTCGCCGGCGCCCCGCTCCGGCTCGACTTCGGCATTCCAATCACCTCTGACGGTACGAATGACAAGGGGAACCAATTTAACTTTTCCTTTGGTACCCGTTTCTGATCCACTCTCACCTTTACCCATCCTATGAAGACCATCCTGAAAACCCTCCTTGTCTCCCTCGCCCTCGGCGCCTCGGCCCTGCTCGCGCAGGCCCAGCCGGCCCTGAAGGTCGCCGTGGTCGACATGGCCTCACTCTACGACAAGCACTATAAGACCGAGGAGCAGAACGCCAAGCTCCAGGTCGATGAGCAGCGCGCGCAGGAGGACCTTCAGCGCCTGAATGCCGAAGGCAACGTCATCGTGGCCGCATACCAGGAGCTCACGGAGCAGATCAACAATCCCGTGCTCTCCAACGAGGCGAAGGCCAAGCTTGAGGCGGACGCCCAGGCGAAGCTGGAGGAGATTCAAACCAAGCAAAACGAAGTGCAGACCTTCCGCCAAAACGTGCAGCGCACGCTTCAGACGCGCATTGGTAACTTCCGCGATCTGCTGCTCGAGGAACTCGGCAAGATCGCCACCGACATCGCCAAACAAAAGGGGGCAACGCTCCTGATCGACAAGTCGGCCCCGGCTGGCTTCGGCATCTCCAACTTCATCTACGTTGATCCCGCCTACGAAATCACCGACGACGTCATGGCGGTGGTGAACAAGGGACGCCCCGCCAAGCCTCCGGCAGCTCCCGCGGCTACGAAGCCCGCCGCCCCAGCTCCCGCCGGCACCGATGCGCCGGCCGTCAGCTTCCCTGGAGCCTCGAAGAAGTAATCAGCCCGTCCCCGGCTTTCCCAGCCCCGCTTCCGCAAAGGAGCGGGGTTTTTTATGTTACACGCGGCAGGATCGTGTGCCTCTCCTGATACGGGCATTGCCACGCCATCGCGGCGGCGCACGCTGGTCGATCATGCAGATCGCCTTTCCGGCTGACGATATTGTCTCGATGGTCCAACCTGCGGCCATGCGCGGTCGCACCGATGCGGTGATTACCGGCCTCGCGGCCTTGCTTTCGGCCAGACAGGGAGATCTTTCCTTCCTCGGAAACGCGCGCTACAAAGGCGAAGTCGCGTCCACAGAGGCTTCGATCGTGCTGCTTCCCGTCGATTTCGTGGGAGAGCCCGCGGACAACCAGCTCTATCTTCTGGTCGACAAGCCCTCGGTCGCGCTCGCGAAAGTATGCGCACGCATCGAGCAAGGGCTTTGGCCGCGGCCGGCTCCCGGGATCCATCCATCGGCTGTCGTTTCCGCGGATGCCCGTATCGCGTCGTCTGCCACCGTGGGGCCTCTATGCGTCGTGGAGGCGGGCGCCGAGATCGGCGAACGCACCCACCTTGAGGCTCACGTCTTTGTCGGCCGCGATGTGCGGATTGGAGCCGATGCGTGGCTAATGCCGGGCGTACACGTATCCGCTGAGTGCATCCTGCACGACCGCGTCCGTCTTCATCCTGGAGTCGTGGTCGGGTCGGATGGTTTTGGCTACGAGTTCGTCGGCGGGCATCACGAGAAGGTTGCCCAAGTGGGCCGTGTTGAAATCGAGTCCGACGTCGAAGTCGGTGCCAACAGCACCATCGATCGGGCGCGATTTGCGGTGACGCGGATCGGGGAGGGCACGAAAATCGACAACCTCGTTCAAATCGGTCACAATTGCCTCATCGGCCGGCATGTCATCCTCTGTGCTCAAGTCGGCCTCGCCGGCAGCACGATCCTTGAGGATTATGTGGTGATGGGTGGCCAGTCGGGTGCCGGAGGGCACATCACGGTCGGGAAAGGCGTCAAGGCCGGAGGCCGGGCGGCTCTCGTGTCCGACGTTCCTGCCGGAAGTTACGTGAACGGAAACCCGGCAATCCCGTACATGCTGGAGCGACGTATCGCCGTGCTCAAACAACGCCTGCCTGATCTGTTCCGACGGGTGGACACGTTGGAGTCCGAGCTCGAGGCCCTAAAAAAGACTTCCGCCTCGTAACGTATTGGTCACGATCCACCCCACATGAGCGTTCAGCGGTTTAAAATCTTCACGGGCAACTCCAACCGTCCTCTCGCCGAGGAAATCTGCCAGACGATCGGCATGCCCTTGGGGGAGGCCACGGTGACCAGCTTTCCAGACGGGGAGTCGTTCGTGAAGATCAACGAGAACATCCGCGGTCAGGACGTCTACATCGTCCAGTCAACGTGCACGCCGACCAACCATCACTTGATGGAGTTGCTCATCATGATCGATGCGGCCAAGCGCGCTTCGGCCCATCGCATCACCGCAGTCATGCCGTTCTATGGTTACGCCCGGCAGGATCGCAAGGATCAGCCGCGCGTGCCCATCACGGCAAAGCTGGTGGCCAATCTTCTCGTTGCGGCCGGCGCCAATCGGATCCTCACGATGGATCTGCACTCCCAGCAGATTCAGGGTTTCTTCGACATTCCGGTCGATCATCTCTTCGCCTCGCCCGTCTTCTTCAAATACCTCGAAAAGATCCCCGCCGAGAACATGGTGGTCGTTTCGCCTGACGTCGGCGGCATGAAGATGGCCGCGGCCTATGCCGGCATCTTGGGCGCTCAGCTCGGCATGGTCTGGAAAAAGCGCACCAGCTCGACGACGGTGGAATCGGTGAACGTGGTGGGTGACGTTGCCGGCAAGGATGTGCTGCTGGTGGACGATATCACGGAAACGGCCGGCACCTTGATCAATGCGGCCAAGCTCATGCGCGAGAGCGGCGCCCTCAGTGTCCGGGCCGCGGTGAGCCATTCCCTGCTGGGCTCGATGGCCTACGACCGTCTTAAACTGGGTCTCATCGACGAGTTGATCACGACCAACACGATCCCCATCGATACGCGCGGTCTTCCCATCAAGGTGCTCAGCGTTGCGGGCATCCTGGGCCAGGCGATCTCACGCATCAGCAACAATGAAAGCGTGACGAGCCTCTTCAAGATCAAGGGCTTTTGACGCGTTGGCTCCGACGTGTGTGTCCGCAAATTCTACCCCGTGGCGTGGGTGGGTATCGAACCGGTCGGGTTGCGCGACGACGTAACCCAGTCCTTTTTGTCTGCCTGTTTTCCATGACCATTAAACTCTCTCCGATTCTCGCCGCAACGGTCATGTCGATCGTCGCGCTGCCGTTATGGGCCCAACCGTCGGTCGAAAGCCAGAAGCCCCGGCTGCTGGTGGATCCGTCGCCCGTTGCCGAGGCCTCACCGGGACTCGTGGTGAGCTATGCGGAGGCGATCGAACCGGTGCAAAAGGCGGTGGTGTCGGTCTACTCGACGAAGATTGTGCGGGAGCGTTTGCAAATGAACCCCTTCTTTCGGGAGTTCTTTGGCGATCAAGCGCCTGAGCGGGAGTCCGAGCAGCGGGGAATGGGCTCCGGCGTGATCGTGACGGCCGACGGATACATCATCACCAACAATCACGTCATCGACGGGGCGGACGAATTGAAGGTTCTGTTGCCCGATGAGCGTGAGTACAAGGCAACCGTGGTCGGGGCGGATCCCAAGACCGACATTGCGATCATCAAGATCGAGGCCACCGAACTTCCGACCGTGGTGTTGGCCGACAGCGACCGCTTGCGCGTGGGCGATGTCGTCTTTGCCGTGGGTAATCCGCTGGGTATCGGCCAGACGGTGACCATGGGCATCGTGTCGGCCAAAGGTCGCTCCGTGGGAATCCTCGATAGTGTGGCCGGCTACGAGGATTTCATCCAGACTGATGCTTCCATCAACCAAGGAAACTCAGGCGGGGCGCTCGTGGACGCGCGCGGTCGACTCATTGGCATCAACAGTGCGATCATTTCTCCCAATCGGGGCAGCATCGGCATCGGTTTCGCCGTGCCGGTGAACCTTGCGGCCAACATCATGCGCAGTTTGATGGAGAACGGAAAGGTCTCACGCGGTTATCTCGGCGTGACCATCGATCCGATCACGGCCGAATTGACGGAAGTGCTCGGTCTCGAAAAGAACACCCGCGGTGTGATGGTCACGCTCGTCAACGTAGGCAGCCCGGCCGAGAAAGCGGGCCTCCAGCGCAGCGATGCGATTCTGGCGATCGACAATCGCGCGGTGGCCTCGCTGCAGGACCTGAGACTCTATGTGTCGCAGCTCGCCCCAGGCACCGAGGTGGCGATCAGGATTGTTCGCGACCGGCAGCCGCTCACCTTGACGGCCACCTTGGGCGCCCTCCCGGACGATGAGTCGGGAACAAACGAGTTGCTCCCCGGTGTGCAGGTAACGCGTCTGACCGACGAGGTGCGTGCCCAATTCTCCATTCCCGGAAGCATCGATGGGTTGCTGGTGACCGAGGTCGAACCGCGTTCACCCTACGCCGATCGTTTTGCTCCGAACATGCTGATTCTTGAGATCAACCGCGAACCGGTAACGAGCGTTGCTTCCGCCAAGGCGGCCTTGCGGCCGGCCTCGCGCAACCTGATCTATATCTATTTCCGCGGTGCGGTGAGGGCGATGACCGTCGTGGTTCCGTAGCCGGCGTTTCGGCGCGGTGAATAGGCCGTGGTCCTCAACTTCCCGGCTTCTCGACGGGAAGCTTCGCGAGCCATTCGGGAACCGCGTTGGCGGCGTAGGTGGGATAGCTCATCTCCAGCAGCGAGACGGCGGGCACGTCGAAGCGGATCGTGCCGGCGCTGCGATCGACCAGCATCGCCACGCCCGCGGGGGTGCCCCCGGCCTGACGGACAATCGCAAGGCTCTCCTGCACACGTCCGCCGCGGGTCACAACGTCCTCGACGACGAGCACGGGCTCGTTGGGCGCGAGTTTGAACCCACGCCGAAGGACGAGCACGTTGTTTTCCTTCTCGGCAAAGAGGTAGCGGGCGCCGGTCTGGCGCGCGACTTCCTGGCCGATCACAAGACCACCCATCGCCGGGGCCAGGACGGTTTCGAACTTAAAGCCGCTGAGCTTCACGACGAGCAGCTCGGCGAGGCGCGTCACCGCGTCCATGCGCTGGCAGACCTGCGCGCATTGAAAGTAATGGCCGCTGTGCAGGCCCGAACGCAGCACGAAATGTCCCTGCAAGAGCGCTTGGGTGCGCGTGAAAATATCGATGACCTCTTGTTGAACCGGATCCATGGCGCGACGCTGGTGGACTCTTTTGTCGAAACCAAAACTTTTTTGCCACGGGCTAGATAAAGCGCACAGTACGGGGGTGGTCATCGAACGCGCACCTCTCGAAGATGAATTGGGCGACGTGCTGGAGAAGGCTCTCCGTCACGCCTGCCTCACGGAGTCGGCGCTGGCGCAGCAAGCGGAGATCGAAGAGAGTCGTCTGCGCGATGCCATTGATTATCGATATGACTTGTCCGCCGATGAGCTCAAGCGCCTCGCTAAACTGCTCGGTTTGCACGAGGCAGGGTTGCTGGCGGTCGCCGGCGGGAGGTATCCGTTGCCGGAGATCAGTGGACTTCCGTTTTGCGTTTATCCCTTGCGCATGCCCCACGGTATCGGGGTCGCCAACGCGTACATTGTGGCGGACTGCTGCCGGGATCATGGCATCCTCTTCGATACCGGCACGGGGGGCGAGGCACTGCGGAGGGTGTGGCCATCGGCCGTTCGCCAGCTCGAAGCCGTGTTCATCACGCACCGGGAGACCGAGCACGTGGGCGGTTTGATTGATACCGTGCGCGATTTCGGTCCCGTGCCGGTGTTTGGCCCGGCGGGTATGCGGGACGAAGGTGTCACGGCCGTGAGTGAAGGTGCGCGTTTTGCCTACGACACGTTCGAGATCGAGGTGCTGAGCACGCCGGGACACGCGGAGGCGCATCATTGTTATCTGGTCCGCGCGAACAATGCCCCGGGAGGGGTTCCGCTGCTGGTGTCAGGCGACCTGCTCTTTGCGGGCTCGGTGGGCGGAGGGTATTTTTGTCATCGTCGCCTCGCCGAGCAGTTGCTCCGGCTCCTGGCCCGCCTTCCGCCGGACACCGTGATCGCACCCGGGCACGGGCCTCTGACCACCCTGGCGAACGAGCGCCGCTATAATCCCTTTATCGCGACGTCATTGTCCTGAGGGCCGCCGGAACCGGGCGGATTCAGGAAAATCGCTCGATTCGCGCACGAACATCGGCCCGCAGCCGGTCGATCGAATCGCTCGTGAAATCAGCAGGCGATCGGCTGCGATCTTTCACCAACGGGGTCAGGTTGATCGCCCACGTCAGGGCGTTGGACTTGTCAGTGGCATGTGCGTTATGGAAGGTGGCGTTGGCCATGCGGCGACCGAGGGTGGCGAGGTCGTAGCGCTTGCCGCCGCTGACCTGGGAGTCGAAGACCTTGAGTAAATCCAGCGCGAGATCGGGATGTGCACTGGCGTCGAGCGCGACCTTTTCGGCGTCAAGCAACCAGTCAAGATCGCGCCAGACTTCGCAGCCCAGGACGCGCGGCACGGGAAGGTCGCTCGGTCGTGACCGGAGGGCCTCAAGGCAACGCAGCAACACGGCCACGTGAGTCTCGTGTTTGTCGGCGGGATTGTGCAGGTAAACCACCTCGGGGTTGCAGCCGTGAAGAATCGCGGCGAGATCCGCCGCCACGTCGGGATGGCCCGGGCGTTTCACGTCTGCGCTGGGGTGGGCGAGCTGGAGTTGGATGCCATAGCGGCCCAGCGAAGCCGCCTTGCGCTGTTCGTCGCGTCGCACGGCTTGCATCTGTGAGTCGGTCAGTGCCGCGTACAGTCCGGTGCGTGGGGAGCCGGCCCCGTTCGTGACCACGACGCCTCCGAAGACTTTGCCCGATGTGTCGAGGCAAAGGGCGATGCCCGCGTGCGCCATGATTTCGATGTCATCCTGGTGGGCGCCGATGCAGAGGTGCGTCACGCCGGCGAGGGCGGCAGCGGTGTCGGTGCCACCGTCGGGAATGAAAATGTCAGAATCGGTTCGGGAAAGTTTCATGAGGTTGTGAAATGCTATCGTACGACAAGGGGCAGGCTGGCGGCGGCGACCGCTTGACCATGCCGGCGGGAATTCTCGTCGGGCAGTCGCACCTCCAGGGTGCGGGAGAGCTCGGGAAACTCGGCGTCGAGGACCGCTTCGGCCTGCCGCAGGATCACGTCTCCTCCGGGTCCTGACGTTACGCGACCTAGGACAAGGACGCGGCGCACATCGTAGAAATCGGCGTAGTGGGCGAGCGAATACCCGAAGGCGACGCCGATCGCCTTGAATACCTCAAGCGCCACCGGGTCGCCTTGGGCGAGGGCCTCCTGCACGAAAACGAGCCGCTCGGCCAGCGGTTGCTTGTCCGGAAAGCGAAAGCCGGCGCGACGAGCCAGCCGGTCGACGCCTTGCTGGGAAAAGTACTGCACACCGCAACCGGCGTCGCCCGACCACTCGTCGACCGGTGCGTCTGTAGCGTAATCGACGGGGGCGAAAGCGAGTTCGTTGAGCCACGGGGTCAGGTTGCCTTCGGGGGTGACATAGCCACCGGCCATGCTCGTTCCCATCGAGACACCCAGCACGGCGTTCTCGCTGAGCGACATCGCACCGGCCAGGGCCGTGACCTCTCCGTCGTTGACCACGACGAAAGGAACCCCGCCCCATCGCTCTTGCAGCGTGAAGAAGATGCGGCGGATGTGGGATTCGAAATCCGCCGGCGCCACGCCGCGGAAAAGCGAGGCCACGCGCACTTCGTTGTTCACGTAGACGCCTGCGGCGCTGCCGCCGATAGCATCCACGCGCGGCAAGTGAGCAGCCGCACGCGCGAGCGAGTCGTGGATGCCCTCCAGGTGGTAGGCGGGGTCGGATTGGAAGTAGGGATCCCAAGGAATCTCCTCCGAGTAGACGACTTCGCCATCGATCAGGGCGGCGGCCTTCCGGTCGCTTCCCCCAAGGTCGAAGCCGATGCGGCAGCCGTCGAGGTGGCGCCCCAGCACGTATCCGACCGGTAATGACGCATGGACGGGCGCGGCTTCCCCGGCGGTGACGGAGAACGGGCGCCTGTAGACCTTTTCTCCCATGAACGAGGCGTCGAACGCCCGCGCGCCGCCTGGCGCGTAAATCTGGGCGAGCGACGACGCCACCTCGGGTGCACCGCCGATCACCACGCGTCCTGCTCCACGTTGCCAAAGCAGGAACTTCAAGAGTCGCTCAGCGTAGCGGAGCGTGAGGCGGGCGTCGGGATGGTTGGCCCGCAGGATGGGCGACGTGAATGTGCACAGCGGTTCCTCTCCCTGATACAGGGTGATTGTCAGGGTTCGGTGTTCAGCGTTCGCTTCGGCCAGCCGACGGTACGCATCATTCCATAAAACGGCGGGAAGGAACTCCGGGGCGAGCCGCGCGACGACGCGGGGATGGGGCGGTTCGAAGTGGGCGGGCGTGGACATGGGCGCAGGGTTCGTTGGGCAAGCCGGGCGTGTTACACTTCAGACAAGGCCTCGCTGAAACCCTCGATTGCAGCATACTCGGCAAGGCCGAGGGCGTCGTAGTCCTTGGCGGTGGCCCGATTGTTGGCGTCGGCCTGCTGCCAGGCCTCGTGCAGTGAAGCATCGGCGAGGGGCGTCTGGCTGCGCTGGCTCTTATGCTGATAGATGGCTTGGATTTTTAGCGCGAGCTCGGTCGGGCTGAGCGGCACGGCCATGTCGATCTCGGCCGGGTTCCACGGACGGGTCGGGGGGCGATAAAGCCACAGCCGGCAATCCTGCCGCCACGGCGCCTTGGCGATGTTGCCGAGCGATTCGCGAACGAGACTCCAGCACGCGGCGGCGATGGAGCTCGGGTCGTCGAGTTGGCCTGTGGCAAAGATCTGATGGGGTTGAATCTCGGACAAGAGGGCTGTCACGTGACCAAGATCGGTGGCGTCCGGTCGGAACTGCCGGTAGCGTCCGCGTTCGTAGAAGGGGAGGTCGAGAAAGCGGATTCGATCACTCGCGATGCCACTGGCGCGGAGGGAGGCACGGGCCTCGTTGCGACGGATCAGGCCTTTGAACCGGCGGATGTCCGCCGAATCCTGGTCGAGCGGTGCCCGGGCCTGAAGCTGTGCGCGAACGCGGGCCGCAAATGAATCGGTCTGCGTGGCATCCGCCGCCCGCGCGATGTCCATGGCCAGATCGGCCGCCATCGCAGCCTCTTCGTCGGGGACGGCGAGATTGCCCGAGGTGAGATAGGCCACGGTCACCTCGTGACCTTGATCGGCGAGGCGACGCAGGGTGCCGCCCATGCCGAGAATGTCGTCCGACGGTTCCGGCACAAAGACGAGAACGCGCTTCGGGAAGGGCCGGGCGCGCTCGGGGCGATGGGTGTCGTCCGCGTTGGGTTTCCCCCCGGGCCATCCTGTGATGGTGTGCTGGAGTTCGTTAAAGATGCGGATGTTCAGCGTGTAGGCCGGACCCTGTTCGGTGAGCAGGTCCGCCATGCCGTGTTCGGCGAAATCCTCGTCGAGCAGCTTGAGCACCGGTTTGCGGGCGGTGCGCGAGAGCCAGACGACGGCGCGACGCGTGGTGGGCGTATCCCACGTCACCGGACCGACGAGCCACGGATGCTTGAAGCGGGTAAGTTCGGAAGCGGCGGCGCGATCGAGGACGAAACTCACGTTCGCATGGCCTTGGAGCAGACTGGCCGGCAGGCTTTCGGATGGCGGATGTTCAATCGCCTGCGCCACGACCCCCGCCTTGGCCTCACCCCACGCGAGCAGGATGATGCGGCGAGCCTGAAGAATGGTGCCAACGCCCATCGTTACGGCATGGCGCGGAACGTTGGCCTCGCCGAGGAAGTCACGCGCGGCATCGCGTCGCGTCAGCAGATCCAGCGTGACCAGGCGCGTGCGGCTGTCCCGCGTCGATCCCGGTTCATTGAAGCCCACATGGCCGGTGCGTCCGATGCCGAGAATCTGCAGATCGAGTCCTCCGGCGTCGGCGATCGCTTGTTCGTAGGCGCTGCAGGCGGCGAAGACCTCGGAACGCGGCGTGAGTCCGGACGGGACATGGGTGTTCTCCGGACGCAAATCGACGTGGGAGAAAAACTGTTCCTCCATGAACCGGCGATAGCTCTCGGGATGAGTCGGAGAGAGACCGTGATATTCGTCCAGATTGAAGGTGATGACGTTGGCGAAGCTCAGGCCTTCCTCGCGATGAAGGCGGATGAGTTCGCGATACAGGCGCACGGGGGTCGACCCCGTCGCGAGGCCGAGAACGAACGTGCGTCCGGCGGCCGACCGTTCGCGGAGGAGCAGGGAGATTTTCGAAGCGACCTGACGACAGGCCTCGTCGGCGTCGGAGAACACGTCCGTCGGGATGCGTTCGCGCTGATGGTACTCGGAGAACGTTGGCATTGAAAAGGTGAGACAGGCGTCAAGGGCAGGGGCTTCCGGTCTCCGTGATGATACCGATCTGGACCTGCAATTGAAATGGCGATTATGATGATGTTTTTAACATTAATGACAAAGTTGGAAATTGCCCTGCATTCCGGGCTGGCCCGGCGAACACGCCGGTTGCCGAGTCCCGCGAGCCCGCTGGAAGGTAAGCGCCGGCCGGCGCCGGCCCTGCCGGAAAACATCATTTGTTTCCAACGCCATGACACGGCGGATCTGAACCGGCCGGCGCAGGGCCGGGCGTTGCATCATCGCCATGTGCTCATTGTGCCGCTGCGGGGCGAGGCCGTCGTCTGCGTGGATGATCGGGAGTTCACGCTCTCTCCGGGCTTGGGACTGGTGATCCTGCCGTATCAACACCACAGTTACAGGCAGTCTGCCGGTCGGCGAATCCTATGGCTCTTTGTGACGTTTGAGTATGCGGAGGGCATCACGTTGGAGCCCTTGCGCCACACAGTGTTCGCGGTGACGACCGAAATGGCCGGCCAGCTCGATCTCCTCCTTCAGGAAGGCCGGGGCCTGCCGGAACTGCGGCTGGCCCTGCTGCTCTCGTTGCTGGCCCCTGCTCCTGGTTGCGAGGGCGGAGCGGTGGCGAGTGCAGGTCGTGACAAGGTGCAGGTATCGCGCGTCAATCATGCGATTCAAGGCCGGCGTCCGAAGATGCCGACCGTGCGAGAGCTCGCTGGCGATCTGGGCATGAGCCCCAGCCACCTGCGTGCCCGTTTCCGTGCCTCATGTGGCGTCAGCCTGGGGCGTCACATGCGCACACTCCGGTTGGAGCGCGCCTGCGGCCTGCTCCGCCTGAGTCCGGCCCGCATCTCCGAAATCGCCGAGCAGTGCGGCTATCCGTCCGTCTACAGCTTCAGCCGTGCCTTCCGGTCCATGTACGGACGGGCACCTCGGACGTTTCGCTTGGAAGTCGCGCCCCGTGGGTCGGGCAGGTAGGAATCAGCGCGATTCCTGCTCCGCTGGCCTCTGAAAGTCTACGTTTTTCCGGCATTCTGCTGCGGGGAAAACGCAATGGTTTCCTCGATCCCGCGGTCGAGGTCGCTGACGGGGGTGAAGCCGGCGGCGAGCAGCTTGCGGTGATCGGCGCGCGAATGGCGGATGTCGCCGGCGCGCGGGGGCGCGTTACGGATTTCGGAGCGCGAGCCGGTGGCAGCCATGATCCTCCTCACGAGGTCGAGGATGGTGAGGCTTTGTCCGTAGCCGACGTTGAAGACGCCGGTTGCGCCGGGGTGGGTCGCGGCGAAAACATTGGCGGCCACGACATCGCGGACATGGACGAAGTCGCGCGTCTGCTGCCCGTCACCGAAGAGGGTGATAGGTTCGTTGGCGAGGGCCTGGCGGATGAAGATCGGCACGGCGGCGGCGTAGGCGCTGCCTGGGTCCTGGCGCGGTCCAAAGACGTTGAAGTACCTCAGGGCAACGGTTTCTAGCAGGCCGGCGCGACTGTATTGGTCGCAGTAATATTCACCGTCGAGTTTGGTGACTGCGTAGGGGCTGCGGGGCAGAGGGAGAAGACTCTCCTGAAGGGGGGAGTTCGGATTGTCGCCGTAGACGGCCGCGGAGCTACTGAAGACCAGCCGGCGCACGCCGCCGGCGGCGGCCTCCTCGAGTACGTTGAGCAGGCCAAGAACGTTCACTTCGACGCATTCGTGAGGGCGTAGCACGGACAGCGGCACGCTGACCATGGCTGCAAGGTGAAAGATGCAGTCGACATCCCTGACGGCGGCGGCGACCGCTTTCCGGTCGGTGATCGATCCATCGATGAATTCCACCGCGAGACCATCGAGATTGCGGAGGTGGCCGGTTCGAAGATCGTCCAGGATGCGAACCTTGTGGGTGGCGAGAAGCGCGGCCGCGAGGTGGCCACCGATGAATCCAGCGCCACCGGTGATAAGGGCTCTCATTTCGCGAGGCGTTCGACGGTGCGGCTCATTTCGTCTGCCTGTTCCTCCATGCTGCGCAGCAAGGCGAACTGGCAGCGACAGCGGTCGAGGTTGTGGCTTGGGCGGCGGACCTTGAAGTACACATCGTACTCGAGGAAGTCCGTGAGGAACCTCATGCCAATTTCGAAGGTGATCAGCCGGGCGGAGTAGGAGAGATGCGTGATCTCGGTATCGTTAAGGAAGGAACGTGCGCTGGCGAGATAACCTTCGACCAGGGCGGCGAAGACGGGCATGCGCATCGAGACACGGGAAAGTTCGATCTCATCCTCGGCGGCCGCATTGCCTGCCGAGCGAACCATGTCGCCAAAGTCGTAGAGCGCGAGCCCCGGCATGACGGTGTCCAAGTCGATCACGCACACGCCGCGACCCGTGGCGTTGTCGAGCATCACGTTGTTGAGCTTGGTGTCGTTGTGCGTGATGCGCTCGGGCATGCGTCCTGCCGCCTGAAGATCGAGAAGCACGTCGACCATGGATTCCCGCGAATACGCAAAGGAAATTTCGTCTCTCGCGGCCTTGAGGCGGTCGGGATCGGCGGTCGTTGTGGCCGCGAGCAAACGTTCGAAGCGTTCGCGGGTGTGATGGAAGTTGGGGATCGTCTCGTGCAGGCGCGGTCCGGGAAGATCTCCGAGCAGGCTTTGGAAGACGCCGAAAGCGTAGGCCGCCTCTCGGGCCTGGGCGGGTGCCTCGACGAGATCGTAGGTGCGGGCTTCCTCCACGAAGTCATAGCAACGCCATGCCCCGCCGGATTTGTCGTGCAGGAACGCGCGCCGGTCACGCGTTGGGATCAAGGTCAGTACCTGACGCCGCTCTCTCTCGGGGTTGGGCTGGCTGGCCAGTCGTTGGCCGGCGTGCTCGGTCACACGCCGGATGTTGTCCATCAGCGCGTCGACATCTCGAAAAACGTTCTGATTTATCCGCTGAAGGATGTAACGTTTGGCCCCGATGTCGCCTGCGCAGGTGATCGCGAAGGTGTCGTTGATATGGCCATTTCCGTGCGGTTGCGCCTGCACATAACGTCCGTCGAACGCAAATAGATCGAAAATTTCCTGAAGATCAGGGTTGTTGGCGCTGGAAAGGAGAGGTGCTGCCGGGGTGACAATCTGAAGTTTGGCGGCGTCCATGGACGAACGTGAGCAAAGAATGTTGGATTAGTTGTGCAACAAAAAATCAATGTTGCTCAAAATGTAACAAACCAAAATAGCTACCAGCTTCTTTCACTGGCGGTGTTCTGAATACAAAATTCGGCAAGATGTGGAGCCGAAGAGGAAAAAGATATTGACATTATCGGGACAAAAAAGACCGTAATGAATGTAGTTTGTTACGCAACAAAATAATCTTGGTGCCCATTAAGCGGAATCTGTCCGTCCGTATTTCTCCCCGAGCAGTTTAATTCTTCGCCACGACGCTGATTCATTTCCTCGGAGTCGGTTCCGGCAGGAGCCGGCGAACTCACCCAGGGAGTGGCGAGTCCTCCCTTCAGACAGCCCAATACAGCAAACCACGTCACATGAACATGAATACATCACCCCGCTACGTTCGTTCGGTGAGAGTCGCCCTGCTTGCCGGCGGCTTCCTCGCCGGATTGTCGTCCCTGACCGCCCAATCGACTGCTCCCCAGGCGCCGGCCCGGCCCGCTTCGGAAGAGGCCATGGTCCTGTCATCGTTCGAAGTCACGGAAACCCAGGATCGCGGCTACGCCAGCACCAACGCGGTGGGCGGCACGCGATTCAACACGGCGATCGTCAATATTCCCCAGTCGGTCATCGTCATCAACCAGGAGTTCATCAAGGACCTCGGTGCGCGCAGCACGCTCGATGTGGCCCAGTATGTGAGCGGAATTTCGTCCACGGCCGGCCCGGGTCGCGATGTGTTTAACGTCCGCGGGTATCAGATCGACGTGACCACCGACGGACTACCTGACAGCTCGCCGACCGCGCAGGGCATCACCTCGCCATTCGACATGGTCGAGCGCATCGAGGTGATCAAGGGGCCGGCGGCCGTCCTCTACGGCTCGACGTCCCCGGGCGGCAACGTCAACCGTGTCACGAAAAAACCCATGTTCCGCAACGCCGGCACGCTGACCGCCACGGTGGGCGAGGGCGGGCTCTACGCGGGCGCCTTCGACGTCAATCGCACCGGGGCGATCGCTTCGACCGATGTCGCGGTGCGCGTCATGGGCTCGTTCGAGCACTTCGACCAGTACATCGGCTTCACCGATTCCAACTCATACTTCATTTCGCCAGCCTTTGCGTTAAAGCTCGCGCCCAAGACCGTGCTTTCGGTGATTCCCTACTATCTCGATCGAAACGCCGGCAAAAAATTCGGCCAGCTGTTCCAGTTCCGCCCCTTCGATGCCACCGGGCGATTCTCCTTCGAGCTGCCGCGCGACATCGATTGGGGCGGCGGCTACGCCCGCGAGAAGTTTGTCGTTCGCCGTCTCTACGCGACGCTTGACCACCAGATCTCCGACAACTGGAGCCTGCGCTTTTCCGTCCTCGGCAAGACCCACAACGAGTACAACAACGACATTATCCCGCGCGACCTTCTGCCGGACAACCGCACCATGCAGCGCACGTGGCGCATTATTACCACGCAGTCCGATTACAAGGTGGCGGCCTTCGACAGCCTGATCGACTGGGAACTGGGCGCCACAAAAAACAAGACGCTCTTCCTGGCGCAGTGGCGCCAGTCCGAGGTCACTGCCCAGACCGAGACGGGTCGCAAGCTCTCTGGCCAGCAGACGTCGATTGGTGAGAACGGCAACGCGACCTTTTCCAACCTCCCGCTGATCGACGTGTTCAATCCGAATCCGGCCGATCTTGCCGCCCGTCCCGACACGACCTTCACCAGCGCGTCCACGCTGGGCGAAGGCGAGGTCCTTGCGCTCTCCCTGCAGCATCAGATCGAGCTCTTCGACGGCAAGGTCGTCGCCAACGCCGGCGTACGCTATGACGACACCGAGTCCTCGGGCCGCAACCTGCTCACCGGAGTTGACTCGGTGCCGGGCGAGAACGACCACTACACCTACCGCGCGGGAGTTGTCTATCGTCCGTTCAACGGGCTGAGCCTCTTCTACAACTATTCCGAGACCTTCTCGCCCGTCTTTGCCCGCAATCCCGATGGCACCGGTTTCAAGCCGACCGAGGGCGTGACCGATGAGATCGGCATCAAGACCGACCTGATGGAGGGCCGTATTTCCGGCACCATCTCGGCCTTCAAGATCGTCAACCGCAACCTGCGCGTCATCTCCAACGATCCCCTGCTCGCGAGCGCCGGCTTCTTCGAGCAGCGCGCCAAGGACGAGCTCGACGGCGTGGAGCTCGACCTCCACTTCAACGTGGTCGAGAACCTCCAGCTGATGGCGTCGTTCAGCAACATCAGCACGAAGACCGACAACAATCGGCGCGTGCGCAATATCGCCGACCGGACTTGGGCCCTCTTCGGGAGCTACAAGTTCGGCGCCTTGACCGTCGGCGCGGGCGTGCGTTACAAGGGCGATCACCCGGGCGATGCGGGCAACGTCTTTTTCATCCCGTCGGTCACCGTCGGTGACGCATTTGTCAGCTACCGTTACTCGGACAAGCTGATCTTCCACCTCAACGCCAACAACGTCACCGACAAGTACTACGTCGACTCCTCGATCAACCGAAACCTGCTCTTTGCGGGTCCCGAGCGTCGTATCCGACTTACCGCGACGTACTCGTTCTGATGACGGACCGCCGGACAGATCCGCCTTCCCGGATCCGTCCGGCCTTCCGCGGAGGTTTCCGCAAGCTCCGTGTCGCCGGGATCGGGGCGCTCGTCCTGGCAACGACCATGGCGGCGCCTTTGCCCGCCTCCGGACGGGTCGAAGAACTCTCCTTCGAGAGTGTCGCCCTCGGCCGCGAGATGAAGGCGATGGTGGTGAGGCCCGCGAGTGGTGGCGAACGCCCGGTGCTCCTGCTCCTGCACGGGCGCGGCCGCCACCGCAATTCGCTGCTCGAGCTTGCTGACGCCCGCGAGTCGCTGCTCGCAGCTGACCTTTGGGTCTTTTTGCCCGACGGTGAGGATGGCTGGTACATGAACTCTCCCGTCGACGCGAACGCCCGATATGCCGACTATCTCGACGAAATCATCGAACGGATCACCGCCCGGTATCCGGTGCCGCACGAGTCGGGAAGATGGGCCGTCGCCGGTTGGTCGATGGGAGGCTATGGCGCGATTCGGCTGGCGCAACGTCGCCCGGAACGTTTCGGTGCGGTCGCCGCGATCATCGGGCTTCTGGATTTTCCTCGTGCCGAAACGCTCCCTCCCGGGCGCAATTACACGGTGCCGACGTCCCGCTTTGGCGCAGACTTCGACATCTGGAGCGGGCTCAATCCGATTCGGCAGGTCGAGACGCTGAAAGGTAAGGCGGTCCTTGTGATCACTGCGGAAGACGCTTTCGACCGGCTCATGAACGAGAATTTTTCCCAGGCCTTGGAATCCAGCTCGGTTCCGCACGAGTTTGTCCTGCTTCCCGGAGCCCATACGCTCGACGTGGTTCGGCACGCGTTGCCCAGGGTCCTGGCCTTCGTTCGTTCCGCCACCAACGCTTCATCCCGCCCATGAAAACACGACGCTACACCCTTGCCATCCTCGCGGGCATGTCCCTCGCCGTCCCGCTGCAAGCCGCCTCGGCACCGATCAAGCCCCTTCCGGTCAACCGGGCCACCGACAAATATGAGTCAAGGACGTCGTTTCTGGAATACGCCGCCGCCTTCGAGACCGGGCGGCTGCGGGCGTTGCCGTTGAGGGAGGACCGAGAGGGCGAAGTCTTTGCTCGCCCCGACTTCGTCGTGGAGCTGGCCGACGGGGTGTCGCTGCGATTCCGGCAGATCCGATCTTCCCACTATATCGACGGGTTCACACCCGAGCTGCGCGACAGGATCATGGAAGTGCCGAATCGGGCTGACGACCTTCGCCGCTGGGAAAACATGTTCGAGGTCGCGCGGCGCGACAAGGTGACGGTGCCGTACGACTACTTCATGTCCGAGACGATCGTGAGCAACGCCATGTTCGACGCGTTCGTTCGCGAGACGCGGTATCGCACAAGCGTCGAACGTTTCGAGACCGGCTGGGTCGTCGACGGGCGGGCCCAGTGGCTGCAAGGTTTCGCGAACGACTGGCGGCTCCAGGTGCATCCGATGAGTGAGCCGGACCACCCGGTTGTGCAAGTGAGCTGGTTCGATGCGATGAACTTTGCGGCATGGTTGAGCCGGAAGACAGGCGTCGTCTTCCGTGTCCCCACCAAGGAGGAATGGCTGCTCGCCGCCCGGCCCGAGTCGATGCGCGACGAGGTCTGCATCTTTCCATGGGGCAACGAACTCGCCGGCGTCGAATCGCGGATGAATTTCGGCACAAGCGAACTCGATGACTACATGTGGATCCATGAGCAGTACGCGGACGGCCACGCCTTGACCTCCCCGGTGCGCGCTTATCCGCCGAACAGTCGCGGACTCCACGACATGCTCGGGAACGTGTGGGTGTGGAACTGGACCAACGCGAAGACGTACGAGGCCCGGGGCACGGGAGACCGGGTGGCTCGCCCCGCGGCCCTTGGCGAACTAGGGCTCGCGGCCAACGGCTCCATTGCGATGCAGGGCGGGTGTTATCTCGCGCGACTTTCGCACGCGAATCTGCTTTCGAAAATGAGCCATCCCGCGCTCGATGGCGCAGAGGACATCGGATTCCGCCTCGTGGCCGTGAGGAAGGCTGACAGCGGCCTCTGACCAATGCATGCTCGAATCCCAACCCGGCCAAGCCGGAAATCCCAAATCGAAAATGCCCAAATCCCAAACAAAAGTACACCGCAGTCGGTCTCGATCATTTGGCGTTTGGACCTTTGGCGTTTGGAATTTCCCGTCCGTTATCATCTCAAACCTCATCGTTGTTCACGAGTGAGGGACTAATTGCATCTTCATGCCGACACGTTCCCTAAAACAAAAGCTCGCGGCCGAAGAAACCGTGCTCTGTGCAAAAGCCTGCTACGCCGATCCCGAACTGGTCGAACTGATGGCCGCGTCAGGGCTCGATGGCCTTTGGATCTGCCTCGAGCACAAACGTCTGGCCCCGGAGACGGTCTATTCGCTTATCCAAGCCTGCCGTCTGGGCGGCGCGGAGGCCATCGTGCGCGTGAAGCCTTCGAACTACACGGACGTCCTTCATCTGCTCGAGTCCGGCGCGAGAGGCCTGATGCTGCCGCGGGTGCGCGGCGTCGACGAGGTGCGTGCGTTGTTGGACGCAGTGAAGTTTCCTCCGCTGGGCCGACGCGGTTACGACGGCATTCACGTCGACTCCGATTTCGGTCGATTGGCTCCCGCCGACTACATGGAGGCGGCCAACCGCGACGGCCTGGTCGTGGTGCAGATCGAGGAGCCTGAGGTGGTGCCGCACATCGACGCCATCGCCTCACTGGCCGGAGTGGACGTGCTCTTCGTCGGGCCGGGGGACCTCACGCTGGGATTCGGCAAGTTCGGACGGACGGACGATCCGCAGATCGTCGCGATCATCGACGAAGTGGCGGCGGCCTGCGCCCGGCACGGAAAGACGGCGGGCATTCCCTGCGCGGCGGACCAGGTGGCTGCGTACCGGAAAAAGGGATACCGGTTCTTCAATATTTTCAGCGACTACCGTGGCGTGACCCAGGGCCTCCGGCAGGCCCTGGCTGCGGCTCGCCCCGACGCCTGAAATGCCTCCCCCAAATGAACGCTTCCGTTTCCTCCCTTGACGATACGCTCGTGCACCTTACGCGGGCGTTCCAGATTTGCCGAGGCCTGCTGCGCGCCCAAGGTGCGTGGATGGCCGGCGTGAATTACTGGGACGCCAAGTTCGAGCTGGGGGAGCATCTTTGGGCCAACGCCCAGTCCGCGGCCGATCTCCTGCGCCGGCTGCACGAACTCAAGGAGACCGCCGCCGAGCGCCAGGAGAGCGGTGCGCTGTCAACGTTGCTGGGTGAACTGGTGTCCGTTCGCGACGGCGACGCGTTCCTGCACGGTTGTCATGGCGCGTTCGTCCCGCGCGCACGAGCCGTCATCGCCGGCTGGGCGGAGACGACGGATCCGGTGATGGACTCGCTCTCGCGACGAGTCCTTCAGGATGCGGCTGACCGCCTTGCGCGGCAGACCGAATGGTACGCCCGCTACGAGCCGCGCTATTCGCCCGGCGGGCCCGTGCGGTTTCCGGGCTGGGAAGGATATGTGGCGGAGTTGTGCGCGCGAATCGACTTCGCAAACGGATCGTGGTCCGGAGAACCTCCGTCACGCGACGACCGGCCGGCGGAGGGGGAGGAGTTCTCAGGAATCTCCACGCCCAGGCGCGACGCGTGTTTTCGTACGGCGTGGTTCAACGAAGTCGCCCGGCTTGGCGGCGATTCTTTCGAAGAGCGGCGGCGGACCATTTTCTACAACCACACGCAGGAGATGCAGTTCGCCGAATCGCTTGCCGCCATTCTGCACGACATGCCGGAGATGCCCTGGGCCTTCCATTTCGACCTGGCCCGTCATTGCGTCGACGAGATTCGGCACACCCGCATGGGCTGCACCCGCTTGGAACAGCTTGGCGAGGACCTGCGCTCCTTTCCGATGTTGCTGCAGAACTATTCCGTGCGTTCGAAACTCGAGCCCATCGAGCGCTTCTGCCTGATGACGCTCGTCATCGAGGCGTCCTCCTTCGAGAAGAAGCGCGCCAACGTACGCATGTTTGCCGAGCACGGGGACGCGGTCTCGGAGCGGTACGAGTCCTATGACATCCGCGATGAGATGATGCACGTGAATTTCGGCCACACCTGGGTGCCCATCATGCTGCGCGTCGCCCGCGACAGCCGCAGCGTGAACGAACTTATCAACCACTGTCGCGACATACTCGATGATGCCCTCAAAGATGAACGACGCGCCGGTTGAGCTGCATATTCGCTCACGCCGGCTTCGCGCCGCCGCCTGGCTTGTCGCCGGTCTTTGGGCTGCAGGACTCTCCGCGGGGGACGTCCCTTTGCGGGTGCCCGCGTACAAGGTCACCGAACTCCTCGTCGATTCGAGCCGCGACGAAGGCACCACCCATTATCCGGCGTTTCCGGCGATCCTTGCCCTCGAAGAAGATCGCGTGCTCGTGACGTACAAGGACGGCGCGGGCCATGCGAACGATCCCGGCGCCGAGGTGGGGACGTTCGAGTTGGATCTCCGGACCGGTGAACGCCGGGACGGCCCGCGTCTCGTGCCCCCGCAGCCCTACCTTTTTCAGTGCGCCGAGCCGGTCCGGATGGCGGACGGGCGCATTGCTTATTTCATCGACACCCAGTTGATCGGGCCGGAGCCGCGTCACTATCGGGCGCCGATGCGCTGGGCCTGGTCTGCGGACGGGGGGCGTTCGATTTCGGCGCCGGAGATCTTTCCGGTGGTGGACGGCGTGGGCTACGGATATCCTCAGGAAGGCCTGACGATCGGCGATCGCACCTACGTCATGATCATGAGCTTCGGCTATCTCGCCGGCGGGCGCTGGACGATGGACATCGTGCGCACCGACGACGTCGGCCGCTCGTGGTCGCGGGTGCGCGATTTGGCCGTAGAACTGAACGTGCCCGGCTTCAACGAAGGCACGATGCTTCCCCATGGCGACGGTTTCCTGATCGTGAGCCGCGACTACGTCCAGCACGCGCGTATTCACGAGGTCGATGCGGAGTTTCGTCTGCGCCGTCAGGTTGACCTTGCGACCGGGTCGCCGTGGGTGAGGAGCTACATCGGCAGACCGCGGCTTTTCCGCCATGAAGGCGCGATCTATCTGATCGGGCGCAACTGGACCCAGCAGGAGGCGGCTCCGGCGGCGCGGGGCGTCGACAATCCGCTGGGCTTCCGTCGTGCGCAACAGCTCTGCCTCTTCCGCATCGATCCCTCCACCCTTCTGCCGGAGGCGGTCTGGGTGCTCGACAACGCGGAGAACGCGCCGGTGAGCGACGGCTATTACGCGGTGGTCAGGACCACGGGGCGGGGAAACGACGCCCGGCTCCATGTGATCACCTACAAAGGCGTGGGCGGGGCCGCGTCCCAGCTCGTTCGCCTCGAATACCGTTGGAGCGACTTCGCGCGTTGAGCGCTGAGCCCCCTGCCACGATCCACGGATAATTCGATGTCATCACTCAGCCTTCATCCCCTCGATTGGACCGTCATTGGGCTTTACGTCGCGATGACCTTCGGCATCGCCCTGCGCGTGCGCATGGGGCAGAAAAGCGAGAACGACTATTACCTGGCCGGTCGCAACTCGCACTGGATTCTCATCGGCGTCAGCATGTATGCGACGCTCTTCAGCACGGTGAGCTTCGTCTCCATGCCAGGGGAAGGCTACAAGAACGGCATGCTGTTCAGCCTGCAGTCGGTGGGCTACACGCTCTTCACACCGCTCGCGGTCTGGCTGTTCCTGCGGTTCTTCTACAACACCACGTCGTTCACGGCCTACGAGTACCTTGAGCGCCGGTTCGGTCTCAACGCTCGTACGCTCGGCGCCGGCATTTTCCTGATCTCGCGCATGCTGTACGGCGCGCTGGTTTTTTATTCCGCGGCGAAGGCCTTCCAAACGCTTGTCGGCTGGCCGCCCACGTTGACCATCGTGGGCGTGGGTTTGATCACCATCGTCTATAGTTTCATCGGCGGGATGAGGGCGATCATCATCACGGACTTCATTCAAACGCTCGTGATCGTATGCGGGCTCGGGTTCATCTTCTTCAAGCTCTCGAGCTTGATCGGCTTCGACTACGCCGGGGCCTGGCGATTCGCCGCGGATCATGACCACACCTACGGACGAATTCTCGAGCCGGAGTTCTGGTCCCTCGATCCGACACTTCGCTACACGTTCTGGACATGGATCTTGCTTGCGGTGATGGCCCCGTTGACCAACTACGGCACCGACCAGCTGGTCGTGCAGCGGGTGTTGGCCAGCAAGTCATACGAAGGCGCCAAGAAGGCCATCATTCTCAAAACAGTCGGAGCGCTGCCGCTCTCGCTGATGTTCTACTTCTGCGGGGTCCTCCTCTTTTTCTTTTTCAACCACATCACCACCCCGCCGGAAGGCGTGCATGCCGACGGCATCCTTGGCTTTTTTATCAACCATTACCTGCCTTCGCCGCTGCCCGGCTTGATCACGGCGGCGTTGCTGGCCGCGTTGATGTCGAGTTTCGACTCCACCCTTAACTCACTGTCGACGGTGTTCGCGGTCGACATCCTGCAGCGCAGAAAGTGGATCTCGCCCACCGCCAACCTGCTTTCGCTCGGCAAGCGCCTGACGCTCGGGTGGGGCGTGTTGATGCTCGGCTGCGCGCTCTGGATGACCCAGGCCGGCAAGGGCATCGAGTCGACCGTCGTCGAGGTCTCGACGATCTGGACGAGTCTGTGGGGAGTCCTGCTCATGGTTGTCGTGGCGGGCATTTTCACGAAGTGGGCGACTGCGCGGGGGGCCACGTGGGCGTTGATCCTCGGCGGATTGGCCAACCTCTATTCCCCATGGCAGCTCTACTACAACACCCCTGCCGCGGAGCGAATCAGCTTCGTTTGGGTCGGCGTGCCCGGCTGGGTGGTGGCGGCGCTCACCATCGTGATCGTCAGCCTGATGGACAAACGAAAGAACCGGAATCTCGACGGGCTAACGTGGGCAACCACGAAAGCCCCCATGTCGGAAAACTAACCATCGGAGAACAAACCTTATGCAATCGTCACCCCGCATTCCCGCCCGCCTCCGTCTCACCTTGGGGGGCCTTGCGCTCTGGACGGCCGTCGGCGCGTTCGCGTTCGCCATCGAGCCGCGTCTGCCCGTCCATCGCGCTGAACGCGTGCTGGTGCCTTCTCTTCCCTCGATGAAGGATAATTACCTGTGCTTCCCCGCAGTGCTAGACCTAGAGGACGAGGTGCTGGTGAGTTTCAAGCGGGGTTCGCGCCACGGGGGGGACGCCGAGGCGGTGCTCGACATGATCCGCGTCGACGGCGGCGATCGCTCGCTCGGCGGCTGGCGCACCATCGCCGTGCTCAACGACAAGATCATGCAGATGGGGGAGTGGGTGTGTTTTCCCAACGGGGATGTGGCGAACTACATCGACGCACAGGAAGTGGATGCCAACGGGCGTAATCAACGTATCGGCATGCGCGGGGTCCGGTCGACGGACGGAGGGCGTACTTTTGGCCCGGTCGAGCGCGTCGGCGTCGTCGACGGCGTCGAGTACGGATACCCGTTCTCGTTCATCGTCGAAGGGCCGACCACGTGGGGTCTCGTGATGAGCTTTTCAAATCTCCAGGGGGGCTATGCCGTCCATCCGCCGCGTCCCCACGCCGGCCAGGTCGCCGTGATCCGTTCGGACGACAACGGACGCAGCTGGCGTTTCTTTCGCGACCTGACGCGCGAGTTCGGCGGCGTGCCGATCAACGAAAGCTTTTTCGTAAGGCATCGGGAGGGTTTCCTGGTCGTGACCCGCGGCTATGACAATCGCGCCCGGCTTCATCTGACCGACGCGGATCTGAAGGTGAAGAAGCAGACGGATCTCACGGAGACCTGCGATTTCATCGCGAGCTACGTGGGGCGGCCGCGGCTCTTCGCGCGCGACGGGCAGGTTTACCTGATCGGCCGCAATTGGACCGGGAGCACGGAAACCACGACCGGTCCGCTGGGAGGAGACGGCGTCCCGACCTTTCCGGCTGCGATGAAGTTGTGCCTTTTCCGGCTGAACCCGGACGAACTCACCGTCGCCTCCTACGCCATTCTCGACAACATCGAGCAGGCCAACGTGACGGACGCCTACTATCCGGCGCCATACTTTCGCAACGTGAACGGGCACACCCGTCTCTTCGTGGTGGATTACAAGGCTCTTAACCGCCAGCCTCCGCAGATCGTGGAATTCGAATACCTGTGGAATGAAGTGCGCTGATTCCATCGACGCCCGACGCGTACGCCGAGACTGGCGGATCCTTTGTCATGACATCGGCGAACGCCGCGCGGGCACCGCGGAGGAGCAGCGCGCCGCCGATTTCGTCGCCGGGCGCCTGGGGAGGGCGGGTTGCGCGAACGTGCGCCAAGAGACCTTTCCCTGCTCAAGTCTGCGCGCGGCTTCGGTCGACTTAAGAATCTTGGAAGGCGGCCGCTGGCGCCGGGCGGATTGCGTTCCTCTGGTTGGCGCGCCGGGAACCCCCGGCGGCCGCACGGTCGAGGCGGAGCTCGTCTGGGTGGAAAGCCCCGAAGGCGTGCACCGTCTGAAGCCCGGCGGCCTGCGCGGCCGGATCGCGGCGTGGTTTGGCCCACTCCCTACGAGTCTCGAACATCATCGTCGCCTGCTTGCCGCCAAACCAGCGGCCGTGTTGCAGATCGACGAACGCCTGCCTTTCACCTGGGCCAAGCAAGACGGCGTCTACCCGTATTGGGCGAAAACCTACGGAATGCCTCCGACCTTCGCCGTCCCGTACCTTGAGGCCTGGCGCTGGAGACAGGCCGGGGTGTCGCGTGTGCGCCTGGGCGCCACCGTGGACCTGCGCCGTGCGCTTTCCCAGAATGTCATCGGCGAGCTTCCCGGAGCGGATTTGCGGTTGCCTGCGGTCATCATCACCGCCCATCACGACACCCAGGCGGGCAATCCCGGAGCGGACGACAACGGCTCGGGGGTGATGGCCCTGCTCGAACTTGCGCGCGTGTTGGAGCCCGTGGAGCGGGCGCGGACGGTAAGGTTCATTTCGTTCGGCGCGGAGGAACAGTTGTCGGTTGGATCCGCCGCCTACCTGAAGAGGCACGGGAAAAAGGTCGTGAAGGAGTCCGGTCTGGTCGTGAACTTCGACAGTGTTTCGTCGCCGCTCGGCCACTTCGAGATGTGGTGGGTCGGCGAAAACGCCCTCGCCCGGAACGCCGCGAGGGCCTTCGCGCGCGAAGGATTGGACGTCGTTTCCCGCCGAGGGGTCACGCCCTTTGTCGACAATTTTCCTTTCAATCGGGCGGGGGTGCCTTCGCTGTGGTTCATGCGGGGCAACTTTCCCGGCGGACGCTGGCAGCACCACAGTCCGCATGACACGTTGAACCACGTGTCGGTGGTGGAACTCGTCAGGCTCTTGCGTGGCGTGACCCCCTTTGTACAGCGCCTTGCGGCGGAGACTCGCTGGCCCTTTGCCGCGACGGTTCCCGCGGATCAAAGGCGCGAGGCCAGACGAGTGAGCCGGGCGCTGTTCGGCGTCTGAGCGATTGCCGCATCTTCATGAACGTTGTTTCTGAGCATCGGTTGTCGTGCGATATCCTGGTGGCGGGCGGAGGTCCGGCCGGTGTGAGTTGCGCCCTCGCGGCGGCTCGACTGGGGGCGAAGGTGATTCTTTGCCAGGACCGCCCGGTCCTGGGCGGCAACGCCTCGAGCGAGATCCGCATGCACATCGTCGGGGCCACCGGCCTTCGCGGTGGCGTGGCGCTGGAGACCGAATTGCGCGAGGGCGGGATCGTCGAGGAGATCCGGCTCGACCTCGCCGTACAGAATCCGCAGCGCTCGCCGTCGATGATGGACCTGCTGCTGTACGACAAGTGCCGGCAGGAGCCCAACCTTCGTCTTCTGCTCAACACCTCCATCGATGGAGCCGGGGTTGCCGACGGGTTTGTCCGCTCGGCGCGCGCGACGCGATCCTCGACCGAGGATCGCTTTGTCATCGAGGCGAAGACGTTTGTCGATTGCACGGGTGACGGTCGTCTCGGCGTCGAGGCGGGCGCTCCTTTTCGACACGGGCGCGAAGCGAGGGACGAATTCGGCGAGTCGCTCGGACAAGAGGCGGCCGACAGTCGCACGCTGGGATCGACGATTCTTTTTCAAGCGCGCAAGCACGATCGCCCGATGCCGTTCGTCGCCCCGCCATGGGTGCGCAGATTCCGGCCGCAGGATTTCCGGCTTCGGCCGTTCGGGAAGCCGGGGTCCGACCTCGGGCTCGAGTACGGCTACTGGTGGGCCGAGTGGGGTGGTTGTCTAAACACGATCAAGGACAACGAACGCATTCGCGATGAACTGCTCGCGGTCGTTCTGGGCGTGTGGAACCACATCAAGAACGAGTCGGGACACGACGTCGCAAACTGGGCGCTGGAGTGGTTCGGCTTTGTGCCGGGGAAACGCGAAAGCCGGCGCTTTGTCGGACAGCATGTGCTGACCGAGGCGGACGTGTTTCAATCGCGGGCGTTTTCCGACGCGATCGCCTACGGCGGCTGGCCGATCGACACGCATCCGCCGGAGGGCGTGGACGCACCCGACCTGCCGCCGTGCGAGCAACATCATCTCCCTTGGCTCTATGACATCCCGCTGCGTTCCTGCGTGTCCGCCGGGCCGGCCAACCTGATGTTCGCGGGCCGCAACCTCTCGGCGACGCACATCGCGTTCGCCTCCACCCGCGTCATGGCCACCTGCGCCGCAGTCGGGCAGGGCGTGGGCACGGCGGCGGCCCTCGCGTTGCGCGCGGGCGTGGCGCCGGCAAGGATCGCCTGCGACGCGGGGTTGATGCACACGATCCAACAGCGCCTGCTGCGCGACGACTGCTACCTGATCGGCGTGGGCAACCAGGATCCGAAGGATCTCGTCCTCGTTGCGACGAACTTCACGGCGTCGGGCAACCAGCTCGGCGCGGGACCGGAGCAGGTGAGGAGTGGGCAGACGCGGTCCGTACACGGACGTCCTGGGAAAATACCCGCCCGGCTCGACGGAAACCTCTGGGACGACGTGTTGAAAGAAGCCGAGGGAGGGCGGGGCTCCGACGAGGAAGTCACCTCTGCGCCCCCCGACCGGGCACGCCCCGGCCTGCACCGATGGATGAGCGATCCCGCCCAGGGCCTGCCGGCCTGGCTTGAAATCGGCTGGACGGACCCCGTGGACGTGGCGGAGATCGGGCTGGTCTTCGACACCGGCCAGCATCGGCACCTGACGCTGTCGCAGGCGGATGGATACACCGCGACCATGCAATGGGGCCGTCCGCAGTCGGAGACGGTCAAGGCGTATCGGATTGAGGCGCGGGTCGACGGCGGCTGGCTCGAGGTGGCGAGAGAGGAGAACAATTATCGAAGGCGCCGGACGCATGTTCTCGCGAAGGCGGTGCGGACGGACGCGCTGCGAATCACAGTGGTGTCCACCCACGGACTGGCCCATGCGCGGATCTTCGAGGTGCGCGCGTACGGGTAGCGGCGATGGCCGGCGGCCGGTTGCTACGGTGATGGGTCGAGGAGGGAAGCGATGCGGGCGCGGTAGGCGCGCGTGGCGCGCTGCCGCGGACCGGTTTCGCCGCCGAAGAGATACACCCAGCCGTCGTGCGCCACCAGTCCCACGAGCATGCCCGCGTAGGGAAGGGGACCGATGGGTCGATAGGACTGGGTCGCGGTATCGAAGACGCAGGCCTCGTCCGTGACCGTCGCGGCGGCTCCTGCGGCCGGCGCGTCGCGATAGCCGCCGGCGAGAAGGACAAGACGCTCGTCAAGCACGCAGGCGGAAAGTCCGCGGACGGCAAAAGGATAAGAGGGCATCGCCGTCCACGATCGTGTCTCCGGATCGTAGCGGAACGCCGAGGCGACATTGACGAGGCGGGGTGGCTCACCGACGGCCTGACCGCCGGTGAAGGCATACAGCCTTCCCGCAAGGGCGACCACGGCGGGATGGATGACCGGACCGCCCGCGTACACGGGGAGCAGGGCGACGTGTCCCGTGTCGGGGTCGATCGACCGGAAATCCCCGTGCATCTTTAGCGGGGCGGTCGCATCCTCCGCTCCCCCGAGGATGTGGAGCCGGCCGTCCATGATCGCGCCGCCCGCGTAGGCGAAAGCAGCGGTGGCGGCGGGAAACGAATGCGCCTGCCCGTCGCGGCGCAAGGCGAGCCCGTCCTGCCGGGTGATCGCGCCGTCGTCACCGCCGAGGAGAATCAACGCGCCGTCACGCACTCCGAAGACGCCGAAGGCAAAAGGTCGTGGTAGTCGAGCGAGCGACTCCCAGCGGTTCTCGTCCGGACGATAGAGCCATGCCTCGTCGAGCGTGAGCTTGCGGTCGCTGTCCCAGCGGTTGCCTCCGGCAAATACGGGGCCCTCAGAGAAGGTTCCGCGGGCAAAGCCCGCACTGCCAGCCGGTGGTGCGGCGATTTCCTGCCAAGGCGAAGACGCGGCGGTCATGGGTGAAAGAAACGCGGCGAGAAAGAAAGGGAGGAAGGTGCGGCAACGCATGACCTTGTCAGGGTTCGGCGGGGGCGAAGCGCAGGGAGCAGAGGTCGGCGTCGCTCAAATGGAAACGCAGCCGGATGACGCGACCGCGCAGGGCGGCGAGGTCGCGCCGGTCCTTCCAAGAGACGACGCGGGCGAGTTCGTCGCCGACGATCAGGTCCTGGTCGTCGCGCGTATGGCCCGGGAGCGGCTTGCCGTCTTCGTCGCAGATCTCGATTTGCAGCGAGCCGGCGGCGGCCGTGGAATAGTTGAGTTCGAGGTGCCTTCCGGAAAACGTGAACGGCTTCGTGAGCGCCGATCCTCCGTCCCGTCCGGCCGAGAGCGAAGCGAACCCGTCGGTGCGCAGCGTGAACCGCTCGATGTGGTTCGTGGGCTGGGCGTAGTGCCGCGTATAATACAGCGAGAGCTCGTGCGGGCCGGTTTGGACCACGCCATGGGCCGCGTAGTTGTTGCGCGGGCTCCAGTTTTGACGATCGGGTCCGGGCCGGACGAAGGCCTCCAGGAACGTGCGGTCGTACGCCGTGCCGCCGCGGGAGGTCATGAACACGCCGTCGTTGACGCCCGACGTGCGCGAGCGTTCCCAGACTCCGGCGGCGGCGAATTCCTCCTCGGCGAGAACCCGACGGCCCGGCAGGAAACGGTTGGGGAACGCGACATACAGATGGGGGGCGCGGAAGTACGGCTGGGTCTGTTGCGTGTACAGCTCCTCGAAGGGCGCGTCGCCGTAGGTCATGCGTTCCGGGGAGGACCACGTGATGAGGTCGGGTGAGGTCGAGCGGCTGACCTCGCGCGCGCCCTGATAGGCCACGCCACTGCTCCAAGTGCGGAAATAGAGAACGTAGCGCTGCTCAAGCTCGCTCCAGAAAATGATGTTCTGCGTGTCGAACGCACCGGTCAGGCCTTTGCGCACACCGAGCGACCGCCAGCGTACGCCGTCGGCCGAGACGAAGAGTTCGAGGCCCGCGCTGTGCACGCCGCCGACGGCCTTGAAACGCTCCGCGGCCGGAACACCGGGCCGGGCGTCGATGAACGGCGTGAAGTTCGTGCAGGCGGGCGAACGGGCAAGGATGACATTGTTCTCGCGGGTTCCGGCGACCTCGAAGAAGCCGAGGTTCGGCCGCATCCAGTGAATGCCGTCCGCGCTCTCGGCGTAGCACGTGACCTGATACTCGAGATCGAGATCGACGGCGACGGGATTGGGCGAGTCGGGTAGGTTCGCCCTTCCCCGGTAGTACATCCGGAAGTGTTCGCCGTCGTGAAGCACCGTCACGTACGTGCTGTAGCGTCCCTCCCAGGGCCGATCCATGCGCAGGGCGATCCCGGCGGAACGAGGCGCGTGGAGGCGGAGGACAGCGCCATCGAGACTGTCGATCAGCCACCGGTCGGCGAACAGCTCCCGACGTTCGCCGAGGTTGAGTCGGGCCGCGGAGACGGACGACGTGCACGCGGCGGCCAACGCGACGAGGGTGGACAAGAGGGCGGTCGCGCCGGCTTTCATGACGAACGGCGCCAGGCGGACGGCAGCCCTTTCTCGAAACGATCAACGGCGCCATCGTCGGGAAACGAATACGGCGGAAGCAGGCGAAGCGGAAACCCGGGCCGCAGACGCTTGATGTAAATCTTGTCGTAGGCTCCGTCCATGTGGGTTTCAGCGGGGTCGATTGCCGCCTTAATTGCACGATGCACAGCCCGGAATTCCTCGCAGCCTTGTCGCAGGTCGTCGCCGCGGGCGGCGAAATAGGCGCGGGCGCGCTTATGATCGGCGGCGGACAAAGCCGCCAGCAGGCCGCATTCGAAGCGATCGCGCATGGCGGCGAATCCGAATTCTGTGAAGAAACACTGCAGTTCGGGCGCTTTGGTCAGGATGTCGGCAAAGGCTGCGGCGTCCTCTCCTCCCATCTTGACCGCGACGAGGTTGGGGTGCCGCGAAACAAGCCGGGCGTAGTCGTCGCCTTTGAGCAGTCGCTTGGCACGGGCCAGGTTGTAGTGGAGGAAGCGGCAGTCCGGAAAGCGCCCGCAAGTCTCAGCGAAAAAAGCGTCGACCTCGCGATCGGTCAGGGCACCCCATGATGGGAGCGAAAGTTGATAATCGTGAAAGCCAAGGTCGCGGCCGCACTCGATTCGTTCGATTATGGTTCCCAGAGACAGACTTATTAAGCCGATCATCGGATGGCTTTGGGATGGGAGACAGTGACGAAAAGACTTGGCAATAGCGGTGAATTGGCGATTGGTCACTGCATAGCCCTCCCCGGCTGTCCCGAAGAGGTAAACATAGTTCGATAATTGAGAGCAAATCCACTTAACCGTCTGTTGGAACGTCAGTTCATCGAGTTCGTAACGGACCGTCCACGGCACGGGGCATGTGGCGAGAATGACATTCGGATAGCGTTTCATCGCCCTATCTTCACTCTATCGATAAATTTTGTTGCGTAACAAGCGCCTTACTGATATCTAACAAATTTGATTATTTCTTCCCTTTCGCAATGCTAAATGACGCATCTCTTGGAATTTCTGATCGGGTCGCATTTTCTGGCGGCAATGGAGTAGCGGACCTGGAACTCGCCGTCAGACTGCTTTCCGAACAGCGAAATTGGGATGTACAAGCTCCGTTGCCGACTACCCGCGAGTTGGGAGATCGCTACGGAATTTCGAACGCGAGCGCGTGCCGCCTGCTTAAACGGATGGGCGAGGATAAGGTCATATGGAGGCGCGAAAATGGCAGGTATTATCTTAACGAAAGTCGGCGTCTCTTCGAGCGACGCAAACCCTACGCGTGTCTGCTGCGAAAGCTCCAAAACTGGAGCCGCATCTATCAGGGGGTTATGAGTGGCTTTAGTCAGGTCTTCGGTCGCGACCGGGCATCCTTGCTATTTGTCCATAACGAGTCGCTTGTTCGCCACGCGGATACAGATCACCCTCCCTTGCATGCGGGCCTCAACGCGCAGCGAGAGGCTTTGCTTGAGTTTTTTCGTGACCATCAAAATCAGTTCGGAGGGATTCTTTTCGACGACGTGTGGATGGATGAAGTCCTGGGAGGGTTCACTCATCAGTTCAGCAATGCTGTGATCGTCTGCCGGCCGAGCCGGCTGCCTGAACTCTCCAGTGTTTCGGTGGATTTCGATGCGGCGGCGCTTTTGGCGCTCGGTCATCTTTTTGCCCGAGGCTATGAAGACATCTGGCTGGCGGTTCCGTTTGCCCATGCGGCGCCCGTCGACCTGATGAGCCAGGCGGCGGTGCGGGTGGCCGCCCTGTTGGGCCGGCCCTTTCCGGATTCCCGCATCGCGATGGTGTCGACGCCGCAGGAAAGGGAGGCGTTTGTCACGCGTATCCAAGAAACGGACAAGCGCGTGGGGGTTTTTTGTCTTGAGGACAACGTGTCCCTGATCCTCTGGAAACAGTTCGTCGCCGCCGGGATTGCCTGTCCGAAGCGGGTAGGTCTGCTGTCCGGAATGGGCACGGCGATCGTCACCGAGCGGCACATCAGCAGTGTGCAGATCGACTATGAAAAGATTGGGCTGACGGCGGGAGAGATTCTGGCGAGCGGCAAACCGCGCACGGTCCTGCTCCCGCCGAGCTTGACGATTGGAGAGACCACGTAGCTTCGTGAATAGGCGCTGGCGAGGGGTGGCGAGCGGAAGATTGTCCTTGATCGGCCTTGGTGGCACTCCCATTCATAAAAGTTCTCTCCTCTGAAATGAGGCTCAGGTTCTTTTCATACGTTCCTCGGGTTAATTCAAACGCTGTCGGTCGGCAGATGCGACGTTTGCGGTGGTAGGGCAAAAACCTGCGGGGTACCTAGATTTTCAACGGGGTGTAGCTTAGCCTGGTAGAGCGCTACGTTCGGGACGTAGAGGTCGTAGGTTCGAATCCTATCACCCCGACCATTTCTAAAACGCGATGGGTTGATCGGTTGATCCCTGTCGCGTTTTTTGTGCTTTACGTGTGCCTCTCGCTATCTCGTCGCGAGACATATTTGGCGCCTAACAGATCGCATCGATCCGTCGCCCTTTTGAGCCGGACTTAAGGCTTCTCGGCCACCACGGCCGAAACGGCGGTAAGCAATTCCTCCCCGGTGAACGGCTTTGAGAGCGTCCGTGCGGCGCCTAGTCGGCGAGCGATCGCGAGGTAGTCTTCGGCGTTCACCCGCCCTCCGCCCGACATGGCGATGATCTTCACGGAGGGATATTTCTTGCGGATCTCCATGATGACCTGGACGCCTTCCTTGTCGGGCATGATGAGATCAGTGATCACCAAGTCAAAGGTGTGGCTCTCGATGCGGTTCATGGCCTCAATCCCGTTGGTGGCGGGCGTGACGTCGTGGCCAGCCCGACGAAGGTATTCAGTCTGGATTTCCAGAAAGGCGAGGTTGTCGTCCACCACGAGGATATTGGCCATGGCTTGAGTCAGGTTAGCTGGGGCGGACAGATTCGAATTAGCCTAGCAATCAGACGCCCGTTGAAGAGGTTGCGAGAGCAAAGGAGATTTTCTTTCGGTCGGCCACATCATTTCCACGTAAAGGGTTGTAATTCTTAGTCCCTACACCCGCGCCAATCGTGGTACGCGGTCCAGGGCGGCGCGGAGCGCGCCGGCGTGGACTGGTTTGGTGAGGAAGTCGTCGCATCCGGCCGTCAGCGCGCGTTCGCGTTCCCCGGTCATCGCATGTGCGGTGAGGGCGACGATGTACTGCGGGCGCTGGGCGGTGGACTCTTGCGAGCGGATGCGCCGGACGGCTTCGAAGCCATCCATTCGAGGCATCTCAATATCCATGAGGATGGCGTCGCACGCACCCTCCTCCAACAAGGCAAGGCCCTGGATGCCGTCGCCCGCGAGCCGCACGGAGTGCCCCTCACGTTCCAAGAGCGCTTTGATGACGCGCTGGTTCACGACATTGTCCTCAAATACGACTACCTCGAGAGGGGTTGCTTTACTGACGGGTGCGAGGATCGGGGCCGAAACGGGGCCGGTGTCCCGCGCTGCCTGAAGGGTGGCGGTGAAGACGGATCCTTGTCCGGGCACGCTCTCCACCGTCACCGTTCCGCCCAGCAATTGGCAGAGGCTGCGGGTGATCGACAGGCCCAGGCCGGTGCCGCCGAATCGCCTCGTCGTTGACGTGTCGGCTTGGGTAAACGGCTCGAAAATGCGTTCCTGGGCTTCGCCGGAAATGCCAATCCCTGTGTCGCGTACTCGGAAAATGAGGAAAAGGCCCTTGGTGGTCTCTTCGTGATCGAGGGTCACGTCCACGCCTCCGCGCACAGTGAACTTAAGGGCGTTGCCGATCAGGTTGGCCAGGATCTGACCGATGCGCACCGGATCGCTGACCACGTGGGAAGGAAACGACTCGGGTATTTGGCAGGTGAGCGTCAGGTCCTTGGCCTCGGCCTGGCCGGAGAACAGCCTGCAGGTGTTGCGGGCCACCTCGCCTGCGTCGCAACGCACCTGTTCGACCTCGATTCGACCGGCGGCAATCTTGGAGAAGTCGAGCACGTCGTTGAGAATCACGAGCAGCGCGCGTCCGCTCTGCTCGATCATCTCCACCTGGTCGCGCTGGTCGGGGTTCAGCCGGGAGTCCGCGAGCAGTTGCGTGAACCCGAGCATGCCGTTCATCGGCGTGCGCACCTCGTGGCTCATCATCGCAAGGAAGCGGCTCTGCGCGGCCTCCGCGGCTTCGGCAACCTCCTTGGCCTGACGCAGCTGCGACTCGGTTTGTTTCCGCGCGGTGATGTCGGTCAGCGACAGGATCCGGCCGCGCGCAAACTCGGTGTCTTCGGCCACGATCAGAAGCAGGGCCACCTCATATATGTTGTCGCGCAAGCTAACCTCTCGCCGCTCTCCGGCGCGGCCCGTGCCGGCAAAGGCCGCGATCTCCGGCCACGGGGCGAGTACCTCCGGCAAAGAACGATTGAGCAGGCGGTCGGTGGGTTGGCCCAAGGCACGGGCGGCGGCGCGATTGAGGTCGATGAGCGCGCCGGACGGATCGAAAACGAACAACTGCAGGTCAATCTGTTCGATCAGCGCGGCCCGTGCGACCGGCGCGAGATTGGCCACGCGGTGGCCGAGCAGGGCGATCGCGATCATTCCGCTGGTGAGCGGCAAAATGATAGGGGCATAGTTCAAGCCCGGGGTCGGCGAGTATCCCACCTCGTGCAGGACATCGGCGATGATGCCGATGAGCGCTCCGGCCAGAAGGACGAGCCGCCAGCGCCGTTCCTGCCGTCCGTGAAGACGGGCGCGGAAGACGAAATAGAGCGCGGCGAGGCCGGCGGCATAATTGTAGAGATTGTAGAGATGGGTCCATGGCCCGGAGGTGGTGTGCAGCACCGCGACGTGGCCGATGACCTCGACGTGGAACGAATGGAAGGCGAGGGGAACCAGTTGCGGTATCCATGCTAGGGCGACGGTTCCCATCGGCACGACGAGGGCCGCCGCCAGCGTCCACCCGCGAAGGCCCGGCCGGCCCACGGCAAACCGGTAGGCGGTCTCGAACCAGGCGACGGCGTAGAAGGGAAGGAAAGTCGACCGGAGCTTGAGCAGCAGGAGTTTCTCTTCGAGCGACTGGCTCGACAAATCGAGCGCGTAGTTGCACGCCCAGAGGGTGTTGAGCAGCAGGACGAAACTGAAGGGACCCGCTGTGATCGTGCGCAGACGTCCGCGCACCACCAGCAGCATCATCACCTCGAACGCCGCCGAAAAAATGAGCAGAGTGATATGCCAGGACACAAGAATGAAGGCGCGACCGTTTCAGGCGCCGTTTACCCCTGCAAGTTCGGTGAAACGTAACTCGGGGAACGGTGGAGTTTGAAACCGTTTTGACAAAACAGAATCCCTTTGGCGGCAGACTGGGGCCGTCAATTTGCACCTGTGGGATCGCGACGGAGTCGCTTCAGGCCGTCCAAGCGGCTGCCACGCGCTCGATCTCGGCGATCATGCGCCCCCGCATTTCTGCCGGCACCTCCGCGACTTCCCAGCCGTGAAGGGCCAGACGCGCGAGGTCGGTCGGAGCGAAGCCGCCTTCGTGCGCCAGCGCGAGGTACTCGTCGCTCAAGGTCTGTCCGAACACGAGCGGATCGTCGGTGCTGATCGTGCAACGCACACCGGCATCGAGCAGGCGTCGCAGGGGATGAGCGGAGAGGGAAGGCGCGACCTGCAGTTTGACGTTGCTCAACGGGCACACGTCAAACGTCACGTTGCGTTCTCGGGCGAGGGCGACGACGGCGGGATCTTCGATTGCACGCACCCCGTGCTCCACCCGGGTGACGCCCAGCTGCTCGATCGCCTCGCGCACGCGCCCGGCACCGTCGAATTCGCCCGCGTGGCATTTGGTGATCTTGCCTGCGGCGCGCAGGCGGGACCAGACTTTGGCGGTCCACGGTTGCGTCGGTTCGATCTCATGGCCGTGCAGATCGACGCCGGCGAGATCGTCCCATGTATCCAGTTTGTCGATCACCGCGCGGAGCGGCCCCTGGTAATCGGTGCGCAACATGCCGGCGAAGATGCGCACCTCCAGGCCGGGGGGCACGGCGGCGCGGATGGCCGCGATGACTTCCCGACCGGGCACGGCGATAAAGCCGGTGATGGGGAGATGGAAACTCGTCTCGACGTAGCGCACGTTCTCCACGACGTGCCGCGCAAAGATCACCCGTGCCGCCTCATGGTAGCGCTCCGCGCTCGTGAACCAGGGCAAGGCGTGCCCGAGCAGGACGTCTTCGAAGGCGGGGAAGGACGGGAACCGAAAGGCCGGTGCGTGGAAGGCCGGCGTGGCGGGGAACAGGCGCGGGTCCCGGGCGTGCAGCAGGCTGTAGGGCAGGGCACCTTCGAGGTGCAGGTGAGTCTCGGTCTTGGGCAGCGATTGGACAAACCCCGCGAGACGTGCGTCGAAGGCGGCCATGGGAGAATTACTTCCCGAGCAGATAATCGGGATTCAGCTTTTGCAGGGCCTTGGGAAGAAACAGGCCGTCCCGACGAATGGTCTTTCCGTCAAAGGAGACTTCACCGCCGCCGTATTCGGGGCGTTGGATGCAGACCATGTCCCAGTGGACTTGGGACTTGTTTCCGTTGCCCGCGCCTTCGTAGGCCTGCCCGGGAGTGAAGTGGAAGGACCCGGCGATCTTTTCGTCGAAGAGGATGTCGCGCATCGGCTCGAGAATGTACGGATTGAAGCCAAGGGCGAACTCGCCGATGAAGCGCGCGCCCGGATCGCTGTCGAGGATGGCGTTGAGCCGTTTCGTCATCGCCGGCGTGGCCGCGGAGGCGGCGACGATGCGCCCCTGCTTGAATTCAAGGCGGATCTGATCGAAAGAGGTGCCGAGGTAGACGGTCGGGGCGTTGTACTGGACGTGGCCCTCGACGCTGTCGCGCACGGGGCAGGAGAAGACTTCGCCGTCGGGGATGTTGCGCAGTCCGCCGCATTCGCGCGCCCCGATGTCCTTGATGGAGAAACGGAGATCGGTGCCTGGTCCTTCGATGTGCACGCGATCCGTCTTCTCCATGAGGGCTTTGAGCGCCTTCATGCCCGGAGTCATGCGGGAGTAGTCGAGGGTGCAGACTTTGAAATAGAAATCCTCAAACTTTTCCGTGCTCATCGCGGCCTGCTGGGCCATCGCGGGGGTGGGCCAGCGGAGGACGACCCACTTGGTCTCGTTCACCCGGTGGTCGAGGACGGGCTTCATCAGGCGCGAGACGAGCTGCACGCGAGAGCCGGGGATGTCCGAGGTCTCAAAGATGTTGTCCGAACCGCGCAGGGCGATGTACGCATCCATTTTTTGCATACGCTTGAGCTCGATCTCGGCGTGCGGAGCGTACTGCGCCTCCTCGGCGCCCAGCATGAGTTCGCGGGAGATGCGGGCCCGGTTGAGGTTCACGTAGGGATGAGCTCCGCGCTCGCGTGCGGCGCGGACGAGCGCGATCACGATGGCATCCGGCACGTCGAAGGCGTCGATCAGCACGCGCTCCCCGCGTTCGAGCGCGGTGGAGAAGCTGGCGAGTCCCTTGGCGAGCGTGTAGTAGCGCGGATCGATGATCATAGGTGCGCAACTAACGGCGGAACGGGCCGCGCGGGCAAGCGAAAGGTGGCGGTTCGCGACAGGGCAGGCGGGTGTAATGAAGGGACGAAATGGGACGATTTTTTAACAGGAGGGCGCAGAGGACGCGGAGGAAGGACATTCAACCCTTTGTCTCCGGAGTTCTCGAGAACGCCCGCCGTTTCGGTCTTGTCCTTTCGTAGCGCACTTGGGGTTAAATTTTGTCATGCGCCCATCATCCGTTGTTTGAGAACCTTGGTTTGCCAATGGGGTCCAAGGAGATATCCCTTTTGCGCGATGAAACGATTGTTCCTTCCCCTCTCCGCTCTGTTGTCCCTCGTCATGATCGCCGCGTGCGCGGTCGTGCCGGAGACCGGTCGCCGGCAGTTGATGTTGGTATCCGCCTCCGAAGAGGCCCAGATGGGGCTGACCGCCTTTGAACAGATCAAGAAGGAGGAAAAAGTGTCACAGGACGTCGAAGCCGTCTCGCAGGTCAAACGGGTCGGCAACCGCATCGCCGCGTCGGTCGGGCGCGACCTCGAAAACGCCGAGTGGGAGTTCGTGGTGTTCGACTCCGATCAGCTCAACGCCTTCGCCTTGCCCGGCGGCAAGGTCGGCGTTTACACAGGTTTGCTCAAACTGGTCGAGTCGGACGATGAACTGGCCACGGTCATGGGGCACGAGATCGCCCATGTGACGTCCCGCCACGGCGCCGAACGCGCGTCCCAGCAGTACGCGGTGGCCGGGGTCGGGCTGGCCAGCGCCGTGGGCATGGAAGCAAAGGACGTCGACCCGGCGAAGCGTAACGCCATCCTCGCCGCCTATGGCGTCGGCAGCACGGTGTTGCTCTCACTCCCTTACTCCCGTTTGCACGAGACCGAAGCCGACACGATCGGCCTTCGTTTTGCCGCCGGGGCGGGCTACGACCCCCGTGCGGCGGCGGCGTTTTGGCGAAAGATGGTTGCGGCCAACAAGGATCGGGCTCGTCCGCCGGAATTTCTTTCCAGTCACCCGGCCGAGGCGACGCGCATCAAGAATCTTGAGGAGCTGGCCCCGAAATACATGCCGCTGTACGAGAGTGCCCGGGCGCGGCTGGCAAAAGAGGCCGGGGCCAATTGATGCCGGGGCGCACGGTGCGTCCTCGGCGCGCTTGAACTCCCATCGATTTTCGTGCCCATATCGCGGGCATGCTTCAGTCCCTGCGCATTCGCAACCTGGCGTTGCTTGAGGAAGTTTCCCTCGATTTCGAGGAAGGCTTCACGGTCGTCACTGGCGAGACCGGAGCAGGGAAGAGCATCCTGTTGGGTGCGTTGAGTCTTTTGGCTGGCGAGCGCGCCGACAAGACCATCATCCGACAGGGGGCGTCGGCCTGCGAAGTCGAGGCGGCGCTTCATTTCGCGAAGTCGGACGCGATCGACGCCGTGCTCGCCGAGCTCGAACTGCCGGTCTGCGAAGAGGGTCAGCTCATCTTAAAGCGGATTGTGCCGCGGGAAAAGGCGCCACGGATCACCGTCAATGGCAGCCTTGCGACTCTGGCGGCACTGCAACGCCTCGGCGAGTGCTGGATCGATTTTCACGGTCCGAGCGAGCCGCGCCGGCTGCTCAAGGAGTCCTGTCAGCTGGACCTGCTCGATCTCCACGGACGCACCGGCGAAACGCTCGCCGCCTACCAGACCGCCTATCGCGCGTGGCGCGAACTGCGCGCCGAGTTGGAGCGCATCGCTCGCGAAACGCGCCTCGCGCCGGATCAGGTAACGTTCCTCGAAAACCAACTCGTCAAGCTCGATGCGCTCGATCTGACGGACGAGGCCATTGAGGCGCTGGAGCGCGACTTTCAACGCCTGAGCAAGGCCCAGGAATTGCAGGAACTCGCGGCCGCGCTCGCCCAAGGCCTTTCGGGTGAGGACGGGGCGACGGCACGGGTGGCGGCGTTGGTGCGGACCGGACGGCAGCTTGAGGATCTTGATCCCGCGAGCCGGTCCCTGGCCGATCGACTGGAGGCAGCGAGCATCGAATTGGCCGACCTCGGCACGGAATTCGAGGGGCTGGCCGGCGCCTTCAATTTCGATCCCGAGCAAGCTGAGCAATTGCAGGAGCAAATGAATACGTGGCTCGAGGCCAGGCGCCGCCATGGACCGGATCTGCCGGCGGTGATCAAGGCGCGCGACGAATTGCGTCAGCGCCTCGAGGTCCAGGGTGATTTGGAAGGCACGCTGGCCCGGCTCGAGGGCAAGATCGCAGCGGCGATGCGGGACGTGCGCACGCGCGCCTCGGCGCTGCGCGCGCAACGCGAGAAAGCGGCGAAGGATCTCGCCAAGACAGCAGCCAAGGGAATCGTCGAACTCGGCTTCAAGAAGGCGGATTTCCAGGTGCGCATCACCACCCTCGCCGAGCCGGGGCCGACCGGCGACAGTGGCGTCGAATTTTTGTTCTCGCCCAATGTCGGCGAGGCGCCGCTGCCGTTGAGCAAGATCGCGTCGAGTGGCGAGCTCGCGCGGGTAATGCTCGCATTGAAGACGGTTCTGGCCGACTTGGACGAGGTGCCCGTACTCGTGTTCGACGAAGTCGATGCCAACGTGGGTGGAGAGATCGGCCGTGTGGTTGGGGAGAAGATGGCCGGGATCGCTCGCAATCATCAGGTGCTCTGCGTCACCCACCTTCCGCAAGTTGCGGCGCAGGGGCACAGCCATTTGGTGGTGACGAAGGATCAATCGAAGGACCGCGCGATCGTGTCGATCGCCCCGATCGAGGCGGATCGCAAGGCGCGGATCAGCGAACTCGCCCGCATGCTGGGCGACCGCAACGCCAAGAGCGCCCTCGCGCATGCGACCGAGTTGCTAAAAGGGGCGTGAGAGGGCGGGCCGGTTCCCCATGTGATTGTTGGGCCTTCTTTTGACGGCCTCCGTGAGCCGGAAAAACTCCAGGCCCCCATGGAGTATCAATCATTAGGGGGGGGCAGCATCGCTTCGTGCGGTGCGCCGATACTGACTGGGGCTCATCCCGAATTCGCGATGGAACAACCGATTGAAGAAGGCTAGCTGGTTGAATCCGTGGTTGAAGGCGATACTGCCGACTGGTTCGCGTGAGCGGTGGAGCGCTTGGCAGACTGCCTGGAGGCGAACTTGATTGCGAAAAGTGGAAAAGGATTTGCCCACATGGAGCACGAATTGCCGTGCAAAGGTCGCCCGGCTCATTCCTGTCAGGCGGAGGAGTTCGGAAAGATGAATCTTGTCCCGATAATGCACGAGAAGATAACTCACCGCCCGGCGAATGATTTCCTGCGTTTCAGCGGTGCTTTCCAACGAAAAGGGCTGTGAGGAAAGCAGGGTGACGTCTCGTTTTGGCGCGTCCGCGAGAATTCCCAGAATGTTGAGGAACAGGCCGAGCCGGGAAAGTCCGGTGGCGTGGACGAGTTTTTCCATTTCCGACCGGAGATGAACGCGGGTGATCCCTGTGATGTGCATCCCTCGTCGTGCGGTATCGGTAAGTGCGCGCAGTTGAGCCGATTCGAAGTCGCTCCAAATACCAGGCTCCAAGGGAAAGTCCCATTGAACGGCCAGTCCGGTGGAAGATCCGTGCATGTGCCAATAGTGAGGCACGTTCGACCCGATAAGGACCAGGTCTCCGTCTGAAAACCGATTGATATCATCAGCGATGAGCCGGGTTCCCGATCCTTTCAGGATAAGGGTAAGCTCAAGGGCAGGATGATAGTGCCAGTGTTCTCCCTGTCCGGCAACGGGCACGGCTCGTCCGCGTCCTAGGACCACCTCGACCGCCGCCACGCTCCGACTCCAGCGGAGTACGCGGAAGAATTCGTTGGCCTGCAGGCGAATGAGTTCGCGCTGGGTTTGCATTTGTCAGTCGAAGTTCTGCACGCGTCGTCTTCGCGAATGACGGGTTGCGGCCCGGCAGCAAGCGGGGCGGAGAGAAGACATGCGATCGGGGAAAGAGACGCGTCGCGGGGAGGACCTTGGGCCGGATGACCGATGTTCGGACATAGCCAGACGATGCTGGCCGCGTTGGCAATTCTCGCAAGCGTGATGCTCTGCGTGGTCTCCTCGGAACGTCCTGGCGCGAACCTGCGCTCCTGCCTGGCTCCCCATCCGTCGGGAATTTTCAGGGACCGTGAGACGTTCGGCGCAGTGTCCGAGACAACGGGCGTAGTAGGGTGGATGATCTTCTGCGAGAATGGGGAGCCCTGACCTCCGTGAATCCCCTCTGAGTGTTTTATGTCAATCCCGTCCTCCTATCGTTTCTCCTTTGGCCCTTGGAACATCAGCGAAGGGGCCGATCCGTTCGGCCCCGACGTTCGTGCGGCTTATCCGCACGAGAGCAAATATGCGCTCTACAAACCGCTGGGCTTTGATGGGGTGCAGTTTCACGATGACGATGTCGTGCCTGACTTGGCTACCCTGACGCCTTCGCAGGCGCTCAAGAAGGCCGGTGAGGTCGGACAGATGTTGAAGAATCAAGGTCTCGTGGCCGAGTTTGTCGCCCCGCGTCTGTGGTTCGACGAACGCACGATCGACGGTGGCTACACCTCGAACAGTGCCAGCGACCGTGCTTATGCGCTGGCGCGGACGTTGCAGACGGTTGATCTCGCGCGTGCCGTCGGCTCCAAGGCGATCGTGCTCTGGCTGGCTCGTGAAGGGACTTACATTCGCGAGGCCAAGTCGGCCCGCCAGGCCTATGATCGGCTGCTCGAACTCATCGACAACGTGCTTTCCCATGACCAGGAGATCGAGATCTGGATCGAGCCGAAACCGAACGAACCGACCGACATGGCCTATGTGCCGACCACCGGTCATGCTGTCGCGCTGGCCTATGCTTCCAAGGACCACACCCGGGTGAAAACGGTGATCGAGAGCGCCCATGCCCTCCTGGCCGGACTCGATCCCAGCGATGAAATGGCGTTTGCCCTCGCCCACAACAAACTCGGGAGCATTCACCTCAATGATCAGAACGGCTTGAAATACGATCAGGACAAAAACTTTGGAGCCGCCAATCTTCGCGCGGCCTTCAATCAGGTGCTCGTGCTCGAAGAGGCGGGTTATGGAGGCAACGGCGAGTTTGTCGGCCTCGATGTGAAGGCCTTTCGCACCCAGCGGGGGAGCCCGGTTACCGCTCACCTCAAGTCCAGTCGTGAACTCTTCCTGCTGCTCGTTGAGAAGGCGCGAAGCTATGATCGCAAGCTCGTCCAGCAGTATCGAGAAGCTCGCGACTACGAAGCCCTCGAATTGTATACGTTGAAGCACCTTCTTGGCGCCAGGTAGACGCGGCTGGTCAGGAAGGAGGACGGTTCCTGTCCCTCCCTTCGTTCGTAAACCCATCGAGGTCGTGCACCGCAACGACCTCGTGTTGCTGTAGCGGTGTGGCCGCGGGCGTGTCGCCCGCGCAGGGGCCGGCACGCGTTGCGGTCATTCACCGTGTCGCTGCGGGGCGGCGGCGGTCAAGGGCAAGGCAGGGGTCGGAAAGGCAGGAGCGCCGCCAGCCCGCTCACCATTGCAACCGCTCGAGACTGACCGCGCCGCAGAGGTCGAGTTGTGTGAGACGCGATTCCGGGCTGCTCAAAAACAACGCCTTCAACTTCGAAAGGCCGCGCACCTTGATGCCCGTAACCGGGTTGTCGGTCAGCACGACCGTCTGCAACTGTAGGGACGGCGTTAGATCGAGCGAAGACACGCGGTTGCCGGTGAGATCGAGGGAGCGCACTCTCGCGTTCATGGCATAGATGCCGGCGAGGCTGACTGCGCCGTTCACCTTCAGCTCGGCGAGCTTGGTGTTGAGGTTCAGATTGAGCTCCCGAAGCCGGGCCATTCCGGAAACGTCGACCGTCGTCAGGTCGGGATTACGTGAGGCGTCGAGGTCTTCGAGATTCTTGAACGCCCGGATGCCCTCGAGGTTGACCAAACCGAGGCCGCGCAGATCGAGGATGCGCACGTCGGCGATCTCATTCTCCTGGATGCGTTCGTCGTCGTTGGCGTCGTAACCGAGTGCAATCAGTCGCTCGCGGAACTTTGCGTCGGGGATGCGCACGTTCTGTGCGTGCAACGCGGGCATTGATCCAACAAGGGCGGCGAGGAGGAGGAGGGAGAAGGATTTCACGCGAGGAAAGAGAGAGCAGGATTCGGGGAGGGCGCGGTAGCGGGCCTCATTGACCGCGCCTCAGGCGTCATCGCGGCCTTCTGCAAGGTTGCCTGACGGCTCAGCTGCTTGTCCATCACGAGCCACTCCTCGAGATGCGTGGCATGGGGGAAGAGCGTGACGATGGTTCCCCGCGGTGCGCGATGAGCCTTGCTGATATTGAGGGCCTTGATGAGAGCCTTTCGCTCCTTGACGGTGATCGTGCCGCGGAGCGTCGAGCTGCCGGGGCTCATCTGCGCGTCCGCCCACGCCGGATCGAACGGAGCCTTCGGGTCGACGTATTGATAGGGAATCTGCGCGCGCAGGCCGTTGGCCGACTCGAAACAGAGGACGAAACAAAGGGCAGCAAGATGAGAACAGTGAATTGCAGGAAGGCGCCAACGAGAAAGTATGCGCAGTTTTTCCCGGAAACGGCCAAAGGGTGCATGGATCGCAGGCATTCAACGGACGGCCTTCGGCCCATCACCCAGTCCGCCCGCGTGGAGGATCAGACTCCAACAGTATTCGGCCCGAAACCTGGCTTGGCGCCGCGAAAGCGGGAGTCTCCCTTGGGAAGTCCGATCTGCACTTTGCGCGGCGGCATTTGCCGGCATTCGCAACGACCGTGCGGCCAACGAAAACCACCCGGTCGCGATGGAGAAACTCATGAATCCTTGTTCTTTTTACGGGTTCGCGGTGGTTTTGTATTTGCAGCGAGAAGGTGCGCCAGCCCGTCGAGGATGAGGTCGAGTCCGAAGGCAAAAGAATTCCGTCCATCGTAGTCGCCGGCGACAATCGCCTCCGCGATCCCGCGCAGGTGGGGATGGGTGGACGCCGGTATCATCGGCAGGAACTCAGCGGCACTGGCAGCGTAGTCTTCCGGCCGGATTGGGAAATGCAGTTCCTGCAAGACATACCCGTAAATGTGACTGTCCAGAAGATGCCGCGCCCCATCGGCCCCGGCATGAGAAAAGCCGGCGGTGAGCAGGCAACCATGCGTGCGGTCCGTGTAGGCCAGCATGCGCGGGCCGGTGTTCATGCGCGAGAGGATCGGCATCGGGGCCCAGGTATGTCGCAACAAAACGTCGCATGCCGAGTTCGCCCGGCCACGCATTTCCGCAATCCAAGGTTTCCCGACGCGTGGCAGGGTGATCCCGCCGACGACCTCGTCCACCATCGCATCGATCAGCGCGTCCTTGTTGGGCACGTGGTTGTAGAGCGACATGGCCTCCACGCCCAAGCGCTCGGCCAGCTTGCGCATCGATAGACCTTCCAGACCCGACGCATCCGCCATTGCCACCGCCTTCGCCACGATGAGGTCGCGGCGCAGGCACCGGCGCGGAAGACGATTGCGAGACGTTCTTGCAGGCTTGGGCATGGGTACAACGCGTTCCGCGAATTGAGTCCACCTCAGGCCGGGGTAACGTCCACTGCCACCGTGCCGCGCTTCCGCCCGCTGTCGACATAGGCGTGCGCGGACGGGAGGTCGGTGAATGAAAATACCTCGCCCACGACGGGTTGAAGTTTTCCCGCGAGGGCCAGTCGCAGCAGTTCCTCAATGGCAGACACCGATTCGGGCGTGTACCCGGTGATGCAGCGCACCCGGCCCCGGGTGCGCGCGAAGAAGTCCGGCAAACCGCCCGCCACTGCCAGATACGCGCCCCCGGGCCGCACCAAGTGCCGCAGGGTGCGAAAGCTGCCCGCCCCCACGCAGTCCATCACCAGATCGTAGTGGCGGGCCTGCCCGGCATAGTCGATGGCCGTGTAGTCAATGACCTCCGTAGCGCCCAGCCCGCGAATCCATCCAGAATTTTCGACCCGCGTCACCGCAATGGCCCTGGCACCCGCCAGGGCGATCAGTTGCACCGCGGCGCTGCCCACCGCGCCCGAGGCCCCAATCACCAACACTTCGTCGCCCCTTTTCATGCCCGCTTTGTCGAGAAAGTACCGCGCCGTTTGTCCGCCGAACGGCAGACTCACTGCCTCCCTCCATCCGATCGCTTCCGGCTTGCGCAGCACGACTCCGTCCGCCTTGGCCAGCACCCTCTCGGCATGACATCCCATGGACGCCCCCTTCACCAGCAGCACGGCGTCACCAAGACTCCACTGAGTGACGTTGCCTCCGACGGCCTCCACAATCCCCGCACAATCGGAGCCCAAGACCGCTTGACGGGGCCCTCGCCACCCCAGAGCCAAACGTCCGGCGAAACCCATGCCGGCCGGGAAACGACAACCCCGCACCCGTGCGTCCCCTGTACTGACCGAAGTCGCCACGACCCGCACCACGATCTCGCCCGGTCCCGGAACCGGGTCCGGGCGTTCGACAAGTTCCAATGTGTCCGGCGACCCGTAGTGAGAACAAATCCAAGCTTTCATCCTGCCCTGTTTTTAACTTACACTGTAAGTAATCAATAGAAATCTGAGAAAACCGCAGCCCGACGGGGCCATATCGATGGGCGTTACGTTACAACCACACCTGCCCGGGCACCGATGCCATCCTGATGCGCTGGCAGGCGGAGGCGAGCAACAGCTTCCTCGCCCGACTGCAGTGGTCGGTGCGCCGCCCCGGCGAGGTCAATCACCCACCGGTGGCCGTGGTCGACGGCGATCGCTCCCGCGCGGTGCTGCATCGCGCGTCGCGTCCGGGAAGCACCCTGACGTTGGACGCCTCCACTTCCCACGATCCGGACGGCGACACGTTGCGCTACCGATGGTTTGTGCAACCGATGCCCGGGAGTGTGGTTGATTTTCCGCTGCCCGACACTCCCTCCAGCCGCCTGCAGGTCACGCCCGTCCGCCGGTGGGCGGAATGGCTTGCCCAAGGGATGAAACCGGAGCTCGGGACGATGTAATATTAAAAACACTCATGCGATCAAGGAAGGCGCGTCGCGACAGGGGTGGTTGCGCCCGTTTTTCACCTCGCGCCGCGTTCGTCGTCCGCCAGCTTGAGTGCATGGCTTTGTGCACGCTCAGTTGGAAAAGCGTAGTGTTGGGAAAGGTGACCACGACGCAGGTCTTGTTGCCTGACGCCGGCAAGGGACCATTCCCGGTTCTCTATTTGTTGCACGGCCTTTCCGACGACTCCACCGCGTGGCTGCGTCGCAGCCGGATCGAAGTCCATGTGAAGAACCTTCCCCTAGTCGTCGTGATGCCTGACGGTTACCGTGGCTTCTACACGAACAATCACCAAGGGCCGGCCTACGCGCGTCACCTCGGCGAAGAACTGCCGGTGTTGATCGAACGGACCTTTCCCGTTCGCGCCGCGCGCTCGGCTCGGGCGATTGGTGGACTTTCGATGGGTGGCTATGGTGCACTGCGGTTGGGATTGGGCTACGCGGATCGTTACTGCTCGGTCCATAGTCATTCGGGCGCGATTGGCTGGAATGCCAAAGGCGGCTATGCAGCGATGGCGCGCAAGCGGAACTGGCCACCGGAATTCGTTGCGGAGCTGAGGGGGGTCTTTGGCCCTTCACCGGCGGGCGGCCCGCACGATCTCCTGCTGCTTGCGAAGGCCGCCAGGAAGGCCCGCCGCCTGCCGGCGCTCGCGCTCGATTGCGGAACCGAGGACTACCTCCTCGCCGACAACCGCGAGTTCACGGAACGGCTCGCCAAGGCAAAGATCCCCTTCGTTTATCGCGAGCATCCCGGCGCGCACGACTGGGATTATTGGGATCTGCACATCCGCGACGCGCTGCAGTTCCATGCCGGCAATCTCGGAATCGCCCCGGTGTAGCAACGTCCGTCCCCAGGCGTCTCCGTGGCCGGTGTAGCGACGCCTGTCCCCAGGCGTCTCCGAGCCGAACGCAGCCGCGGCGAATTCCCATCGGCGAAGCGGCCGGTCAACCCCCCAAAATAAAAAGGGCGGGCCCGGAGGCCCGCCCAGGGAGGCTGTAGTGGAATTTCGCTTACAGACGGCCGGCGTAGATGCCGTTCGAACCGAGCTCTTCCTCGATGCGGAGCAGCTGGTTGTACTTGGCCACGCGGTCGGTGCGGCTGGCGGAACCGGTCTTGATCTGTCCGGCGTTGGTCGCGACGGCGATGTCGGCGATCGTGACGTCCTCCGTCTCGCCGGAGCGGTGGGAGATGACGGCGGTGTAGTGGTTCTTGTGCGCGAGCTCGACGGTGTCGAGCGTCTCGGTGAGGGAGCCGATTTGGTTCACCTTCACGAGGATCGAGTTGGCTGTGCCGGTCGCGATGCCCTTCTTGAGGAACTCGACGTTGGTGACGAAGAGATCGTCGCCGACGAGCTGCACTTTGTCGCCGATGGCGTCGGTGAGTTTTTTCCAAGTCGTCCAGTCACCCTCGGCGCAGCCGTCCTCGATCGAGTCGATCGGGTACTTGGAGACGAGGTCCTTGTAATAGGCGACGAACTCGTCTCCCGTGAACTGGCGGCCATCGGACTTCTTGAAGATGTATTTGCCGCTCTTCTTGTCGTAGAACTCGGAGGAGGCGACGTCGAGGGCGAGCATGATGTCCTTGCCGAGCTTGTAGCCGGCGGCCTTGACGGCGGACGCGATGGCGTCGAGGGCGTCGGTGGTGGACGGAAGATTCGGAGCGAAGCCGCCCTCGTCACCCACGGCGGTGGAGAGGCCCTTGGACTTGAGCACCTTCTTGAGGGCGTGGAAGACTTCGGCGCCGGCGCGGAGGGCCTCGGCGAAGGAGTCGAAGTTGACCGGGCGGATCATGAACTCCTGGAAGTCGATCGGGGCATCGGAATGCGCGCCGCCGTTCATGATGTTCATCATCGGCACCGGCAGAACCTTCGCGTTCGGGCCGCCGAGGTACTTGTAGAGCGGCTGACGCAGCGCGTTCGCGGCGGCGTGGGCGGTGGCGAGGGAGACGCCGAGGATGGCATTGGCGCCCAGCTTGGATTTTGTCTTGGTGCCATCGAGTTTCAACATGGCGCGGTCGATGCCCACTTGATCGCAAGCGTCAAAGCCCACGAGCGACGGCGCGATGATTCCCTTCACGTTGCCCACGGCGGCGAGCACGCCCTTGCCGAGGTAGCGGGTCTTTCCGTTGATCCCCTTGGGCAGTGCCTTGGCCGGGAGCGTGCCGTCGCGAAGCTCAAGCGCTTCGTGTTCGCCCGTGGAGGCGCCGGAGGGAACGGCAGCGCGGCCGAGGGTGCCGTCGGCGAGTTTAACATCGACTTCGACAGTGGGATTGCCGCGGGAATCGATGATCTCGCGGGCGGTGATGGCGGTGATGGTGGTGTTCATGAGGAAACGGACGTTGATACAGACAAAACCCCAGTGAAACCGGAGCCCCGGCGCGAGGGAAGCAGATTTCCGCACGGGCAAGCTTTGTCACCTTCGCCGTCAGATTCCGCGAAGAAGCCGGTCTCTCTGGCCAGCCACCAGCGGAGCGAGACTACGATCTCTCAGGCAGACGCGTTGCCCTCGGTCGGTTCGGCGAAAGGCGGGATGGTGCCAACCGGCTTCGGGCGAAACTCGGGGGGGAGATGGTGGGTGTAGCCGCGACGAAGGGCGTTACGCAGCGGCGTGACGCCGTCGCGGTTCTTGGCGTGCAAGACGTCCGCGGTCAGCAACGACGGAGGAATCTGATCGAGGAAACCCGCGTAGGCGGCGGCGTGAGCCGGCGTATCGCCTTGCGGATTGCGCGTCAAAAGCAGCTCGGTGGAGAACAAGGCGGGAGGGATGCGATTCAGCTGACCCGTCTCGGCGGCCGCGAACAGCGGGGTCAGCCCCGCCGTGCTGGCGAGCAGCAGGCGCTCGCGGGTGAGGACCTCCGGCGGCACCTGATCGAGGTGCCGGGCGAGGGTGGCGCAGAGGATGACCGATTCTCCCGCTTTGGTGAGTCGCAAGAGCAGGTCGGGCGTGAGATAGTCGGAAGGAATCTGGTGGAGGAAACCGTTCAACGCCGCCACGTGCAGAACAGTCTCGCCCCCGGCATTGGGAATGAGCAGCCACTTGGCGGTGAGATAGTCGCGAGGAAAACGATCGAGCGCGCCGCTCTCCGCCGCCTCGTGCAGCAGCGTGTTGCCGAGTGCGGTGCGGGCAACGAGCACCTCCGTCGTCAGCAGACCGGGGGAAATCTGGTGAAGGCAGCCGTGGGCCGCGGCCACATGGTAAACGGTGTACCCCGAGTTGCTTCGTCCGCCGAGTGTGTGTGCCGTGAGCAACGCAGCCGGTACGTGATCGAGGTGCACGCCAATCGCTGCATGGTGCAACGGGGTGTAGCCGGAGTCGTTGCGAAGAAGGAGATTCTCCGCCACGAGCAGGGCCGGATTCAACCGTCCGAGCCGCCCGTACTTCGCCGAGATGTGAAAGCCGGTGTTCCCCGATTCGTTGCGCGCCGCCAGCGCCGGGCGTCCAAGCGCCTTCAACGCCTCCTCGTCGAGAAGGCCGTCGCGAAGGGCCGCAAAGAGAGCCGAGGTATCCATGCCGGGTCGAGAATTCAGCGAGGCAATTCCCGCTTGGCGACGCAAAAGGAGTGAGGGGAAGACCCGGGACGGTTTGCGTTTGCCAGCGATCGTGGTCGTCCCACGCTTTCCGGCGAATGCCTCCCGTGGAGTATCCCGCGCTGCCGCCGACGCCCGTCTTGCAAAAGGAGGCCATTCTCATGGTCGACGACGAACGGTCGTTGCTCGACATCTTCGTCAACACGCTTTCGCCCCGGTACGATTGTCATGTCGCAACCTCGGCGAAGGAGGCTGAGCAAGTGCTGCGCAAACGTCAGTTCAAGGTGATCCTCTCCGATCATCTGATGCCGGGCGGCAATGGCATGAGCCTGCTCGTCCGGGTGCGAGAGGAGTATCCGCAGATGCAACGCGTGCTCGTGACCGGTTTCATGAAACCGGAAATGCTTCTTCGCAGTGTCAACGAGGCCGCCTTGTTTCGTTATCTGCTCAAGCCGGTGTCGATGGGCGAGTTGATCAAGACCGTGCAGGAGGCGATCAAGACGCCTGTGGCAAAGTCGCGGACGGCGGAGCTTTCCGGCTTGGCCGACTGAGATGCTTCTTCAGGTAGGGGGCGGTCGGACTATTCTTGATTTTTTGCAGACCGGCCAGCGGACCTTGGTAGAGCAGTTGTCCACCGCCGGGTCCGCCGTCCGGGCCGAGTTCGATCACGTAATCCGCCTCGGCGATGAGATCGAGATGGTGCTCGATCACGATGACCGTATGGCCTTGTTCGACGAGCGAATGCAGCACCGTGATCAACTTTTCGCAGTCGCTGAGGTGCAGCCCGATCGTCGGCTCCTCCAGGAGGTACAGGTTCCGAGGAAGCGTGCCACGCGAGCGTTCCTTGTAACTGGCGAGACCGCGCGTGAGTTCGGTGACGAGCTTGAGGCGCTGGGCTTCACCGCCGGACAGCGTGGGCGAACTCTGGCCGAGCGTCAGGTAGCCAAGGCCGCAGTCGACCATCAGCGCGCAGACCTGCGAGAGCTGGGAATGGAAGTCGAAGAACGTCGCCGCTTCTTCAAACGTGAGTTGCAGGACTTCGCCGATCGTCTTTCCGTTCCAGGTGATGTCGGCGAGCTCGGGGCCGTAGCGCAGGCCGCGACAGTCGTCGCACGGCAGGTAGGTGTCCGGCATGAACGCCATCTCGAGTTTGATGCGGCCCGCACCTTCGCAGGTCGGGCAGCGTCCACCCGCGGTGTTGAACGAGAAGCGTCCGGCGGTGAAGCCGCGCATGCGCGACTCCGGCAGGGAGGCGAAGAACTGACGAATCAGATCGAAGATCCCGAGATAGGTCGCAGGCGTGCTGCGCGGTGTCTTGCCGATGGGCGACTGATCGACCTCGATCACGGAGCGAAAGGCACCCGCGCCTTTTAGTTCCTTGAACGGCGTCGCGTTGGGCGCGAGGCCGGTGGCCTTCGCATAGTCGCGGCCGGAGAGGCGGCCGCGCCGATGTTTGCTCGCATACGCGACGGCGGGCGTGAGCACGTCGCGGAAGAGCGTTGATTTACCCGCACCGCTGGGGCCGGCCACCATCACGAGACACGCCGGCGGAACGCGCAGGTCGAGGTCGTGGAGGTTGCGAAACCGCACGCCGGTCAGCTCCAGCCACTCGGTGCCGGACTTGATCGTCGCCTTCGCGGGAGGCAGGACCCGGTACGCGCCGCGTGCCGGGTGGGCAATGCCCTTGGCGAGGAAGAGTCCGGTCAAGGAGCGGTCGCTTCGTTTGATCTCCGCGGGCGTGCCATAGGCGAGCAGTTCGCCGCCATGGATCCCGGCTGCGGGTCCGAGGTCGATGATGCGATCGGCGCGGGCCATCAATTCGTCGTCATGCTCGACGACGAGCAGCGAGTTTCCCTTGTCACGAAGCGAGATCAGCGTGTCGATCAGGCGGTCGTTATCACGGGCGTGCAGGCCGATGCTGGGTTCGTCGAGCACGTACAGTACACCGGCGAGATTGGTGCCCAACTGAGCCGCGAGTCGGATTCGTTGCGCCTCGCCGCCAGAGAGCGTCTCGGTGGGGCGGTCGAGGGAGAGGTAGCCCAGGCCGACGTGATCGAGGAACTTCAGTCGCTCCTCGATTTGCGGTACAATGTCCTGCGTGATGGCCTTGCCGCGCGCATCGAGTTCGAGGCGATGCAACTGGGCAAGCAGTTCCGCCGGCGTGCAGGCGAGCAGATCGGGCAGTGAGAGCGGGGCGTGCTTGCCGCGCAGGTGGAGTTTCACCGCACAGGAAATCCGGTTCAGGCGGGCGCCCTTGCAATCGGGGCACGCGCGTCCTTCGTCCTCGACGTCGCCCGCATCGTCGAGCCCCAGCAGACGCAGGCGCGCCTGGGCTTCGTCGTCGTCTTCGTCGTCCTCCACGAGCATCCAGGGGAAGATGCGCCCGTGCCCGCGGCACGACGGGCACCAGCCGCGCGGAGAGTTGTGCGAAAAGTGTTTTGGCTCCAACTCGGGAAAGGATTCGCCGGTCTCGATGTCGGTGCGCGTAGTCGAGAACCACGAGAGCACGTCGCCGGTCGGGGTCAGCAGGAAACAGGAACCTTTGCCGAGGTTGAGCGCGCGTTCCAGCGCCTGCCCGAGACCGCGGGTGTCCTTCTTCTTCAGGTCGGCCACGACGACCTCGATGTCGTGCTCTCGGTAGCGATCAAGTTTCACGAATGCGTCCACCGGGAGCAGCCGACCGTCGGCGCGCATGAGTTCGAAGCCCTGCCTGGCGATCCAGGTCGCGATCGGCTGATGGTGGCCCTTGCGTCCGCGAATGAGCGGCGAGCAAAGATAGAGGTGCTTTGCGCGTCGGGCCTTGGGGGTTGCGAGCACACGCGAAAGGAGCGTCTTGAGCTGACCCACGGACAACGGCTGCACCGGCCGGTCGGAATCAGGATGGTGCTGGATGCCGATGCGCGCGTAGAGCAGCCGCAGGTATTGGGCGACTTCGGTGATGGTCGCGACGGTGGACTTGCGCGAACCGCGCGTGACGCGTTGCTCGATCGCGACGGTGGGGGGAATGCCGGTGAGCCGGTCGATGGCGGGGCGCGGCAGTTGCTCGACGAACTGTCGCGCGTAGGGCGACATCGACTCCATGAAACGGCGTTGTCCCTCGGCAAAGACGATGTCGAAGGCGAGGGTGGACTTGCCCGAGCCGGACACCCCGGTGACGACGACCAGTTCATGATGCGGAATGGAAAGCGAGAGATTCTTCAGGTTGTTCTCCCGCGCACCGATCACGTTCAGCACGTGCCGCGAAAAGCCGGTGCCGGCCGCGTCCCGTTCCGCGGCGAGCAAACCCCCGTTGTCATCTATTAGATGACATCCGGTCAGGGCCGCGCGGAGGAAGGGGGAGGTCGCGGTGCTGGCGTTGGCGAGCGACTCGGGGGGGCCTTCGGCGACGATCTGGCCGCCGGCGGCGCCGGCTTCCGGGCCGACTTCAATGATCCAGTCTGCCGATTTGAGCACGTCGAGGTTGTGCTCGATCACCACCACGCTGTGGCCGCGATCAACCAAGGTCTGCAGGACGGCAAGCAGGCGTTTCACATCGTGGCGGTGCAGGCCGGTCGTGGGCTCGTCCAAAAGGAGCAGGGCTCCTTTTGGAGTAGGTAGTTGATTGTTGATCGTGGATCGTGGTTGGGGGGTAGACGTTGCGGGTGACTGGCGGGTTTTTTTCTTTGGCGTCTGGCTGCTGACGTTTGAGATTTCGCCGGTGAAGCCGGCGAGGTACTTGACCAGCTTGAGCCGTTGCGACTCGCCGCCGCTGAGCGTGTTGAGCGGTTGTCCGAGTGTCAGGTAACCGAGCCCCACCGCATCGAGGCTGGCGAGGCGGGTCCGGATCGAGGCGTGGTTCTCAAACAAGGCCAGCGCATCGCTGATGCTGGTCGTCAGCAGGTCGGCGACGGAGCGACCGTTCCAGGCGATGGCAAGCACCTCGGGTTTGAAACGCCGGCTTTCGCACACCGGGCAGGGAATGAACACGTCGGAGAGGAACTGCATCTCCACGCGCTCGTAACCGAGACCCTGGCAATGGTCGCAACGACCGTCGCCGCTGTTGAACGAAAAACTCGACGGACCGAATCCGGCCGCCTGCGCCGTCGGTTCCTTCGCGTAGAGTTCGCGAATGAGATCCCACGCTTCCGAGTACAACGCGGGATTCGAGCGTGGCGTCCGGGAGAGGGGGGACTGGTCCACGAGCACGATCTCGCCGAGAGCCTCGTCACCGTCGATGGCCGTGATGAGCGCGGGGTCCTCGGTGAGTTGATGGCGTTTGCCGAGCAGGCCCTGGTGAATGACGTTGTCGAGCAGCGTGGACTTGCCGGAACCGGACACACCGCTCAACGCGACGAGACGCTGCAAGGGGAGGCGGACGGTGACAGCCTTGAGGTTGTGTTTCGAGGCCTCGTGGAACGTCAGCCACTCCGCCCCGGCGGATTTGCGCAGCGCGCCCTTCGCCGGGACGACGCGGCGGGAGGACGGCGCTTCGATGCTCTGGCGGCCCGAGAGGTAGGCGCCTGTAATGCTCGCTCCACTACGAAGCAGCGCCGACACGTCGCCTTGGAACACCAGATGTCCGCCGCGGGCGCCGGGCTCGGGCCCGATCTCGATCACGTGGTCCGCCGCGCGGATCATGGCTTCGTCGTGCTCGACGACGACCACTGTGTTGCCGGCGTCGGTGAGCGACCGGATGATGGCGATCAACCGGTCGATGTCGCGCGGGTGAAGGCCCACGCTTGGCTCGTCGAGCACGAAGAGTGTATCCACCAGAGAGGTACCGAGGCACGATGTCAGATTGACGCGCTGCACTTCACCGCCGGAAAGGGTTTTCGACGACCGATCCAGCGTGAGGTAACCGAGCCCGACTTGTTCAAGGTAACGGAGACGCGTAAGGATGGCCTCGTGCGCGAGCGCGGCCTGACGCTCGTGCTCGGGAACGACTTCGCCGCGCATGAGTTCGAGCAACGTCGAGACCGGGATTCGATAGAGGTCCGGCAAGGTGCGCCCCAGCCAGCGCCAGCACAGGGCCTCCGGTTGCAGGCGCGAGCCGCCGCAGTCGGGGCACGGATTGTAGGCACGGTAGCGCGAGAGAAAGACGCGCACGTGCATCTTGTACGTGTTCTTCTCCAGCCAGGTGAAGAAGCCCTTGATGCCGTACCAGAATTTCGGCCAGGTCTTGTTGTTCTCTTCGCCGTAACCGGGTTCGCCATCGATGATGAACGAACGTTGCTCGTCGGTGAGCGACGCGAAGGGGACGTTGGTGGGAATCTTTCGTTTGCGGGCGAAGATGCGCAGATCGTCCTTGGAAGCGCTGTAGACGTCACCTTCCCAGCACTTGATCGCGCCCTCGTCGATGGACTTGGAGGAGTCGGGAATGGCGAGGCGGTAATCGATGTCGATCACCCGTCCGAAGCCGCGGCAGCGCGGGCACGCGCCGAGAGGCGAGTTGAAGGAGAACAACGCGGGCGAGGCGGCGCGGAAGGTGCGGCCCGTTGCCGGCGAATGCAGTCCGCGCGAGTAGTGCCCAGTGGGCGTCAGCGAGCCTGCGTCGAAAAGAAAAACCTCCCCGTGGCCGAAGTGCAGGGCGGGTTCGATTGCCTCAAGAAAGCGAGACTTCTGTTCGACGGTGAGCAGGGTTCGATCTTGGGCGACGAACAGGTGGCCGGCGGCCGCGAGTGGCGATTCGTCGGCGAGCAGATCGGCAATGCGATGGACGGCCAAGGCTGGATTTTCCGCGTTCGGGACGAGCGCACGAACGTAGGCTTGTCCCTGCAGATTCGTGAGGATCTCGGACCACGTCAGGTTGTCCGGTTTGGCGACGCGGAAGGCGACGATGAGCGTGTTGCCGGGATTCCGGGCCAGCGCTTTCTGCCAGATCGTTTGCGGGTTGTCGTCCTCGACGACCTCGCCGGTGGCCGGATCGAAGCACGTTGCGGCATGGCTGAACCAGACTTTGAAGAAGTCGGTCAATTCCGTCATTGTCCCGACGGTGGAACGGGAGGTTTTGACCGTGTTCGTCTGCTCAATGGCGATCGACGGGCGGATGTTCTCGATCGAATCGACCTTTGGCTTGTCGAGCAGGTCGAGGAATTGGCGCGTGTAAGCGCTGAAAGTCTCGACGTAGCGGCGTTGTCCCTCGGCGTGGAGCGTATCGAAGACGAGGGAGGACTTGCCCGCGCCGCTCAATCCCGTGACGACCACGTACTTGCCCAGGGGGAGATCGAGGTCGAACCCTTGGAGATTGTTTTGGCGAAGGCCGCGCAGGCGGATGAAATCGGCGGGAGACGAGGAGGCGGAACGAGACACCCTGCTCACGAAGCGCAAGGTGGGCCAAAGTTCAACTGCGGCGTGGATGGGAGCGGGCCATTTGGCGGCCCTTTGTCGTATGATCCGACCGATCCGACGGATCGGTTGGATCATGCAGGCGGCCCCCGGTCACCGCCCCGTGCGCGGCACCAGCGTCAAATGAGCCCCCGCGCTGCGTATGGCGTTGGCGACCGTCTCGCCCGGAGCGTGATCCGTAACGATGGTGTGCTTCGCGTTGAAATGAGTCGTAAGGCTGAGGGCCTTGCGACCGAACTTGGAGCGGTCGAGGGCAAAGATGGTGCGTTCGGCGGCGGCGATCATCTTGCGCTGCACGGCGACGATGAGCGCGTTGTGGTTCCACACGCCCGCCTCGGTGATGCCGGCGCCGCCGAGGATGGCGAGGTCGGCGTGGATCTGGTCAAGGGACTGCTCGCACAGGGGACCCACGAGGACGCCGAGGCGGTTGTAGATGCTTCCACCGGTGACGATGGTTTCAAGTGACCCGATCTCGGTGTAGAGACCGGCGATGGGCAGGGAGTTGGTGATGACCTGCAGACGCTTGCCGACGAGCAACCGCGCCACGGCGTAGGTCGAGGTGCCCCCGTCGAGGATCACCGTCATGCCGGGTTGGATCTGATCCGCGATCATGCGGGCGATCGCGAACTTCTCCTCGGCATGGCGTTGGTCGCGGGAGATGAAGTCGTACTCCTTTTCAAGGTCGTCGTTTTCGATGCGCGAGGCGCCTCCGTGATGGCGGCGCAAGACTCCCTTCGTCTCGAGTTCGTCGAGCGCGCGACGCACCGTGGAGAGCGAGATGTTGAAACGCGTGCCCAGCGTGCGCAGGTCGGCGTACTTGTGCTCGCGGATGTACTTCTCGATCAGGTCGAGGCGCTGCTTGTTGGTCATGACGGGGGCAGGGTGGTCAGTCGGGAGAACAAATCCAGATAAGCACGCGCCTGGCGAATGGGATCGAAGCGATCGCGGGCAAAGTCACGGGCGCGACCGGCGCGGGCGCCGCGCTCCGCGGGCGCGGCGCCCGCGAAACGCAGCACGGCGGCACGAAAGGCCTCCCGGTCTCCGCAGCGGATCACTTCGCCGGTATCGCCGGGAAGAAAGCACTCGCCGATTCCCTGGGCATCGAACGCGACCGCGGGCAGGCCATTGAACTGCGCCTCGATGAGGAAATTCGACAGCGCCTCGCTGGCCGACGCATGGACAGCCAGGTTGGCCGCCGCGTAGACTGGAGCCGGGTTGCGTTGCCAGCCAAGGAATTTGATGCGATCGGCCAGGCCATTGGCGGCGACGAGACGACGGCAGGCGGCGAGGGTAGGGCCGTCCCCGGCCAGCCAGAGTTGCCACGCACATTCCTTTGGCAGGCCGGCGACGGTGGCGATGAGGTCGCGCTGGCGCTTCTCCGGACGAAACATGGCGACCGACACCATTACACACGTTTCGGGCGACGCGCCGTGGGCTTCACGCAAGGCCGCAATCTCGCCGGCCGACGGCTGTGCCTCCGCGAAAACGAGGGAGTTGTGAATGACGTCAATCTTCTCTGCGGCCACGCCATACCGTTGCACGAGGGTCTGGCGGGCGTCGTCGCTGTTGGCCACGATGTGTGTCACGCGACGCAACGAGCGGCGGAACAGCCACGGCAGTGGTTTGCCCGTGCGCAGGGTCGCGATCACGACGGAGCGTCGAGCCGCAGCCTGGATGCGACTCCCATGGCAGTTGGCCATGCGACCCATGCAGATCGTGACGTCGGGGTCGAAGCGGCGGACGGCGCGCCGCAGATCGGGCGCAAACCAATCGAGGCGGGTGTCGAACGGCTGAAGGCAGACCCACGGCAGGTCGCGGGCGTGACTCTCCAACGCTCCGCCCGGTCGGAAGGTGAGCAGACGCAGGTGATGTCCCGCGTCCCGGAAGGCACGCGTTAAAAGGAGCGATTGCCGCTCGGTGCCGCCGCTACGGAGGTGGTCTTGAACGACAAGGATTTTCATTGCCCGGGCGAGCGGGGGAACGAGAGTGGGGGGCGACGATGAATCATCCGTTTTTGCAACTGGTCATCCGTTGGAGCGTAATCGCTCTGGGTGTAACGCTTGCCACGAAGCTCGTGCCCGGCATCCGCTGCGACGACATGGGGACGCTGATCGTCGTCGTGCTGTTGCTCAGCCTGTTCAACGCGATCCTGAAGCCGCTGCTCGTGTTCTTCACGCTTCCGTTCATCTTGTTCACGTTGGGCCTCGGGGTGGTGTTGATCAACGCCTTCCTTTTCATGCTGGTGGGACGACTGGTGGACGGGTTCTTCGTTTCCAGTTTTTGGGCGGCGTTGGGCGGCTCGCTGATCGTGAGTGTGACCAATCTTGCGCTGAGCAGCCTCATGGGGGGCCGCGGCCGCGGCAAACGCGGTCCCGGCGGCCCGCCGGCGAGGAAAAAAGACGACGTCATCGATATCTGACCGCGGTCGCGGTCCCGCTGAGTCGCCCAGCCGCGGGGGGAGTTTCAATTTGACCGGGGGACCCGCTGGGGTGACCTTCGCAGCCAAATCCTTTTCTCATGGCTGATTCCACAGACTACGACCTGATCGTCATTGGCGGCGGACCTGCCGGCTACGCCGGCGCGATTCGCGCCGGCCAGCTCGGCAAGAAAATTGCCTGCATCGAGCTCGAACGGGCCGGTGGCACCTGTTTGAACTGGGGCTGCATCCCGACCAAGGCGTTGCTCAAGAGCGCGGAACTCTACCAGAAAATCAAGAAGTCCGAGACGTTTGGGATCAGCGTGAAGGAGGTCTCCTTCGACTTCGCCAAGGTCATGGAACGCTCTCGCGGCGTCGCGGCGCAAATGGCCAAGGGCGTCGAGTTTCTCTTCAAGAAGAACAAGGTCGATTACTTCGTGGGCAAGGCGCAGGTCAGCGCTCCTGGCATGGTCTCGATCACGGAAGGCGAGCACAAGGGGAGGTTTTTCAAGACCAAGAACATCCTGATCGCGACCGGCTGTCGCATGCGCAAGATTCCCGACCTCGACACCGACGGCGTGCGCGTGATGACCTCGCGCGAGGCGCTGGCCAATACGTCGCTGCCGAAATCCATCATCATCGTGGGCGCGGGCGCGATTGGCGTCGAGTTTGCGTATTTCTACAATGCCTTTGGGTCGAAGGTGACGCTGGTGGAAATGCTTCCGCAGGTGCTGCCCGTTGAGGACGAAGAGGTCTCCAAGACGCTGCACCGCGCCTTCGAGAAGCAGGGCATCGCGATCCACACGAATACGAAGTGCGAAAACTTCCGCGTCGGGAAGAACTCGGTGAAGGTCGATCTCGTGTCGGGCGATTCAAAGCAGGAGGTCGAAGCCGAGGTGCTGCTTTCCGCGATCGGTGTGTCGGCCAACCTCGACGGAGTACTCGCGTCGAACGTGAAGCTCGACCTCGACCGCAACTACCTGAAGGTCGGTGAGGACTATCAGACGAACGTGAAGGGCATCTACGCAGCGGGCGACATCATCGGCCCCCCCTGGCTCGCGCACGTGGCGACGTTTGAGGCCATCAGCGCCGTCAACGGCATGTTTGGTCACGGCAAGCCGCATCGCGTACGCAACTTCCCGGGCTGCACCTACTGCCAGCCGCAGGTCTCCAGCACGGGCCTCACCGAAAAGGCGGCGAAGGAGAAGAAGCTCAATTACAAGATCGGGAAGTTCCCGTTCACCGCCTCGGGCAAGGCGGTTGCTTCGGCGGAGTCGGAAGGCTTCGTCAAGGTCATCGTTGACGCGAAGACCGGCGAGATTTTTGGTGCGCATATCATCGGCTCCGAAGCGACCGAGTTGATTGCCGAGTACGGACTCGCGATGGAACTCGAGGCGACGGTCGAGGAGATCCATCAGACGATCCATGCGCATCCGACCTTGAGCGAAGCCGTGATGGAAGCCGCCGCCGCATCGATGGGCGAGGCGATCCATATCTAACTGCCCGAGCCCGCCAGCCTCACCGATGTCCGACACCTCCGCTTCGACCCCCACGATCCTCGTCATCGACGACGATTCCGAGATCCGCTACTCGCTGACCCGGGTCTTGTCGTCCAAGACTTACCAAGTCACCGAGGCGCCGAGTGGCGAGCAGGGGATCGCGCTCGTGAAGGCGGCGCCGGCGCCGGACTTGATCTTCCTCGACATCCGCATGGGCGGCATGAGCGGCATCGAAACGCTGCAACACATCCGTTCCATCAATCCCAGGCAGATGGTGATTTTGATGACCGCCTTCGGCACGGCGCAGACCGCGATCGAGGCAATGAAGTACGGGGCCTTCGATTACATCATGAAGCCCTTCGATCCAGCGAAGGTGCTGGCCATCGCGGGGACTGCGCTCAAGGCGCACGCCGACATGAGGGCGGTGCGGGACTACAAGCCGACCATCAACAGCGAGGACTACAAGGAAGGCATCGTCGGCGCATCGTCGGTCATGCAGGACGTCTTCAAGGTGATTGGCCAGGTCACGGCGAGCGACGTCACGGTGATGATCACTGGCGAGAGCGGCACGGGCAAGGAACTCGTTGCCCGCTCGATCTGGAAACATTCGCACCGGGCGGGGAAGCCGTTCATCGCGGTCAATTGCGCCGCCATTCCCGACAATCTGATTGAGAGCGAATTGTTCGGTCATGAGAAGGGCTCGTTCACCGGCGCGACCGGCCAGCGGCTCGGCAAGTTCGAGCTCTGCGACGGCGGCACGATCTTTCTCGACGAAATCGGGGACATGGCGCTCGCCACGCAGACAAAGATTTTGCGGGTGCTCCAACAGGGCGAGATCCAGCGCGTCGGCGGAACCGAGACGATCAAGGTCGACGTGCGCATCCTCGCCGCCACCAACAAGGATCTCGAGGAAATGGTGAAGGCGAAGACCTTCCGCGAGGACCTCTACTACCGGCTCAATGTGGTGCGCATCAAGATGCCGCCCTTGCGTGAACGCCAGGACGACATTCCCCAGATCGTCGACTTTTGCCTCCAAAATCTCGTCAAGCAGCGCAAGGCGCGCTCGTCGAAGGTCGCTCCCGAAGCCATGGCGGTCCTCACGCGTTATCGCTGGCCGGGTAACGTTCGCGAGCTGGAGAACGTGATTTATCGCAGCGCGGTCATCGCCCAAGGTGACACCATCCTGCTGAAGGATCTGCCCGTGGAAATCTGCGAGGCGGTCGGCGTCATCGCGTCCGCCGCCCCGGTCGGGGCGGGTGTGACCTCGCCCACTGCGGAGACCGCGGCACCGGGCGTGCCGGCGCCGACGATCGCCGCGGCACCGGCGTCGGCTGCACCTGCGCAGTTCACCTCTGTGGCGGCCGCCCCCGCGTCCGTTGAGCAGGCGCTGGACTACCTGCACGATAAACTGTCCGGGGGACCCGAGCCGATCTTGGAACGGCTCGAACGCGAGATGATTGTCCGGGTGCTCAAGGCCGAAAATGGAAACCATGCGCGCGCGGCGGACAAGTTGGGCATGACCCGCGCGACCCTGCGCAAGCGGGTGGACGAAATGGGTCTTAAAATCTGAGCTGCGAGCCTTTCCCTTACATGTCCTTCAACTTCATCGTGCCGCCGGGCGTTCGCCGCGAGCGAGCCGACAAAGTGCTGGCCGGCGCGTTCAAAGAGCACAGCCGGGCCGCCTGGCAGCGCGCCTTCGCCGCCGGCCTTGTGTCATTGGGCGGGCGCGCGATCGATCGCAGCCAGTCGGTCAGTTCAGGCGACGAGGTGGCGTATGCTTTTCCGGATACGCGACCGGCGGAGTTGAAGGCCGTGGACATCCCGCTGGACATTCTGTTTGAGGACGAGCACCTGCTCGCGTTGAACAAGGCGGCGGGGATGGTGGTGCATCCTGGAGCAGCCACGGGAAACGATACGCTTGTCCACGCGCTGCTGGCACATTGCGCCGGCAGCCTGAGTGGCATTGGCGGGGTGGAGCGCCCGGGGATCGTCCACCGTCTTGATCGCGAGACGTCCGGCGTGATGCTCGTGGCGAAGAGCGACGCCTCCCACCGCGGGCTGGCCTCGCAGTTTTCGGAGCGGTCGTTGGAAAAGGAGTATGTGGCCCTCGTGTCCGGTGTCCCGGCCTTGCGCAGCGGCAGCATGCGGGAACCGATTGGCCGCAATTCCCAGCATCGTCACAAGATGGGCGTGGTGCCCGTGGATGACGGCGGGCGCGACGCCCGTACGGACTGGGAAGTTTCGGAGTCGTTTGGCACGGTGGCGGCGCTGATGCGCTGTGCGATCCACACGGGACGAACCCACCAGATTCGCGTTCATCTGAAGGAACTGGGCCACATCATTTTGGGCGACGTCGTCTACGGTTGGAAGCCCGACGCCCGCCTGAAGGAGCAACCCGGGAGGGTGATGCTGCACGCCGAGCACCTCGTGTTTACGCATCCGGTGACGGGCAAGCCGATCGATGTGCGGGCGCCGTTGCCGGAGGATTTCGCGCAGCAGATCAAGCAACTGCGCACCGCAGCGAGAACCGAGGTGAAGCAGGTTCAGGCCGCCGTGGTGAGTCGTGCGCGCCAGACGAAACCCACTTACCACCGGGTGGAGAAGCGCGGCTGAGGATTGGAGGGCGGGGGGCGGACCGAGGTCTGCCGTCGAAAGCGGCGTCAAGCCGCCGCAGCCCAAAATCCTGTCTCAGAGTTGTGAATACGCCGTGGGCTTGAGAAAGCGCGGCACGTTCTTCGAGACGGTGTCGGCGTACTGCGGATCGGTGCGCATCTTATCCCAATCGGGATCGACGCGGAATGCATCCCAATGAGCTTTGTGCGAGGCGGCGTCCGGCGCGCCGGTCATGTAAGTCAGGTGCGGCAGGTTGGCGCCGGCGATGGCCTGGCCAAAGAAAAGAGGGGAAAGCTTCACCTTGCGCATGATCTCGGTCTCGCCGTCGTCGAACATGGCCATTTTCTTGAGCGCCTTGAGTTCGCTGTAGCTCTCGTAGGTGCGCATTTCGAAGAGGCGATCGGGGGCGCGGGAACGTGAGAAGGCCGGGACCTCCATCTTCGGCATGCTGGCAAAGGCGAGCAGCAGCCAGCTGTCGATGCGTTCGAACGCGGCTTGGGCGCGGGGCACTTCGAGGTAGTCCTTGCCGGCGGCACGCAGGGCCGGGTCGCTCAGCAGCGCCGTGCTGGCCGTGACGGCTGATTCAAGCGTGGGATGGGTGATCAAGACCCAGACGGCCGGGCCGTCCTTGGGTGCGTCTTCCGTGAAGACTCCCGTGTTCGGATTCCCCCGGCGGGCAAGGGCCGGCAGCAGGGCCTTTTCCAGGTAGCCATGGAGCGGTGAGGCCTGGCCATCGGGCTTAAGGCGATAGCAGCGGAGTTCGTAGTACTCCCGGCCGGAACCGGGCTGCGCCGCCGAAGCGCCGGCGGCGGTACCGGCCATGGCGGCGGCAGCGGAGGCGGTGAGGGTGGTTTTCAAGAAATCGCGTCGAGCGAGGGTCATGGGGCGGAGGGGTTGGGCTCAGATTTGGGTCAACGAAAAAGGGTTAACGGGGAAACTTGAAAGGTGGCGACGGAGGCTCTCGTTGCAAGCGGAGATTCCCCGGGGATGGCTTGAAGGTCAGGGTTGACGAATGCCATCATGGACGAGGTGCTCGACTCGCTCGTGCACAAACATCCGCGCAAGATCCTGCGCCGGCTCGACGCCGGCGATTGAGCGGCGGTCCGGAGGACCCGCGCGTCACGGTCAGGCGGGCGGGCGGGTGGACGTGAGATCGACGGTCTCGGTTCCTGCCTGAGAAACCCTAGTGGCGACAAACTTCGCGAGGTCGAGTTCAATGAAGGCAGGCGGCGCGCCCATCTGACGGCCGGCGTTGAATACCCAGGTGTCGTCCATGCGGACGGCCCAGGTGCCTTCTGCGCTGAAGGGCGAGTGATGGATGTGTCCCGAAAATACCATCGCGGGCTGCAGTTCGCGGATGGAATCAACCAGGAACGGATCGCCATGGAATGCCTTGCCGGACCAGCTGACGCCGGTCTTGTCAGGCGGAGCATGGTGGATCCAAATCCACCGTCCGGAAACGAGAGCGCTTTCCTTGAGGAGAAATTCCTGCATGGCGGTGCGCGTGGACGGTCCGTCCCACCAAGGGCAGACCGACACGCGGTAGGGCCCGAAGTCGAGCCCGGCGCCATTGACCGTGAGACCTTCGGCACGCACGCGCTGGAGCCAACGGGCAGCGTACTCGTCGGCGCTGTTGCTCTCGTCGCCATCGTGGTTGCCCGAGCAGACGAAAAGACGCGTGCGCGACGCGAGCGTGCGCAGGTACTTCACGACCACCGTGATCTGGGCATCGAGGTCAAGATGACCGGCGATATCAAGCAGGTCGCCCGCAATGATTACGCCGTCGTAGCGCTCCGCCTGCTGCACGATCCAGTCGAACTGGGTCAGGCCAAAATGGAGGTCAGATACGGCCAGAAGCTTCATCGCGGGGCATCAGGTATTAGCCATTTGCATGCCATCGGTTTTGGCAAGCGTGTGATTGGTAGGAATTAACCTCGTTGCGGGGCTCCCCCAGCATCAGCGAAGGGCGGCGCGGACTTGCGCCAGGTCCGCAACGAGATCGAGGCGGTTGTGGGTCGTCGCCTGCGAAAGGGGCTCCGGACTCACAGGAATAATGGGGCGGTAATCCAAGTCTTGCAGGGCAGCGAGTCGCCAGAAACAGCCGTGCACGTAGGCGCGGTTGAACAGCTCCACTACGCGGGTTCCGGGACGGCAAAAGACGAGATTAGCCAGGCCGGCGCCGTGCGGAGCCACGATGACCTTGGCGTGACGAAAGGCGTTGATCTGCTCAGGCCAGGTGAGGTCCTCCGTGCGGATGCGCTCAAAGCCGTCCGCCTGCAGGACGCTCCACAGTTCCGATTCATTGGCGACACGTCGACGACGCGCGCCTTCGCGGGTAAGATAAAGGCGCTCGCCAAACGGGGACGTGGCTGTGTGAAGCGGCGCGACGAACGCGTGGATCAAATCGAGCGCCCGCTGCGTCGGAAAGACCACCGTGCCAGGCAGACTTGGGACAACGAGCTGATCGCACTGGAAGTGTGCGCCTCGCTGCGCGTCGATCACCGTCGAGGACGCACCCCACAAGGCGAGCGCGGAACGGGCGAAGGGCTGGGAGGCGTGGGCCACAAGCGTTTCAGCTGCGCCCGGAAGGAGCGACAGGAGGCGAGGCAGTTCATCAAGCAACCAATGCCCGTAGCCGGAACCCAGCGTTGTGGCGATGACGGCCGTTGTTCCTCGAATCGACTCCGGCGGAGGGATCTTCCCATAGGTCAAAAGCCAGTGTTCCTCAAAGGGCTTTCCGAAATCGAGTGAGACATCGCGGGCGAGGCTTCTCCCGTCGGGCGAGAGCACGATGCCCTGCCCGAAGATTCGGCCCGCCGGAAGTCGTGCAATAGAAGCGGACGGCGAATTTGAGCGCGTTTCCGGCTGCCAGAAGGTACGCACCTCGTCGCTGGCGAAGGAAGGCAACGGGTAGTCATCCGTGCTCGCCGGCGCTTGCTCGTCGATCGTGCCACCCCAGCGGGCCGCGATGTCGGCCAGCCGTTCACAGCGTTCCGGAGGGGGGAGATAGCGCGGGTTCATCGTAACCTTCGGAGTCATTTCATTGTAGCCGCGGACGCCGACCGCGATCCGTGGTAAGAAAATCGATCGCCACCCACCAACACACCGCGCTCAGCGAGCGCGGCCACAGTTGCTTCAGCATTCAGCCATTAACTCCGACCTCTTCGATGTTGGATGTTGGACGTTCAGCGTTCGATGTTGGCGGCGCCGACCCGGCGCCGCTAGTCGATCCCGAGCTTCTGTCTGCCTTCGGCGGAAATCATCTGCGGGGTCCATTGGGGATCCCAGACGATGTGGACGCGGGCGGTCTCGACCGTCGGCAGGGCGGCGATCTTTTGACGTGCGTCCTCGGCAATGACCGGGCCCATGCCGCAGCCGGGAGCCGTCAGCGTCATCTTGACTTCGACGTTGTTGCCGCCCGACGGCAGCGGGTCGATCGAGAGATCGTACACCAGACCGAGGTCGACAATGTTCACCGGGATCTCCGGATCGAAACAGGTCTTGAGGGCGGCCCACACGGCCTGCTCGTCGAATTGCCCGGCCACGGGGCCTGCGTTGTCGTCCGTCGGCGTGTAGCCGGTGATGGCGCCCGCGTATTCGCGCGCGATGCGGAAAAGGCCCTGGTCGGTGCGGACCGTGACGTTGCCGCCAAGGGTCTGCACGATGTGGACCTCCGCGCCCGCAGGAAGCGTGAAGGCCGTGCCGGCCGGGATCATCGTCGCCGGGACGTCGTGGGAGAGGGTGGGTTCGTTGGACATGGCGGTCAGCGGAGGGTGAGGTCGATCGGCAGGCGGGCGTACACGCCCCGCGGGTCGTTAAAGCGGTCCAGCACCGAAACCTGTTCGCGCATCCGGTCGAGCAGCGCCGTCGCACCCCCCGCGCTGCGCGCGGCCGGATTCAGTCCCTCGAATAATTCGGCCAGGGCCTCCGCGAGCGCCTTCTTGCGTGGGTATTCGACTACTCGATACGAATCCCCCAGGCCGGCCTCGGCGGCGGCGTGGGCGAGTGCGTTGTTCAGGCCGCCGATCTCGTCAACGAGGCCCAGCCGCACCGCCTCGGTGCCGGACCAGACCCGTCCCTGGGCGATCTCCTCGACGACGCTGCGCTCGAGCTTTCTGCCCTCGGCCACCTTGGAGAGGAATTCATCGTAGATCCAGTCGACCAGGCCCTGGACGACGGCCAGCTCTTCGGGCGTCTTCGGGCGGTTGACGCCAAAGCTGTCGGCGAAGCGCCCGGTCTTCACGCTGTCCCAGGTCAGCCCAAGGCGCTCGTTGGCCAATTCCTGAATGTCGAAATGCACCCCGAACACCCCGATGGATCCGGTAATTGTCGTCGGCTCGGCAAAAATGCGGTCTCCATAAGCGGAGATCCAGTAACCTCCCGAGGCCGCGTAGGAGCCCATCGAGATGATCACGGGTTTGACCTCTTTTGCGAGACGCAGCTCGCGCTGGATGTGCTCCGAGGCGGAGGCGGATCCTCCCGGGCTGTTGACGCGCAGGACAATCGCCTTGATCTCATCGTCCTGACGCAGCCGGCGGAGTTCGCGCGCAAACCGGACGCCGCCGACCTCGCTCGGACCGCCTTCGCCGTCCACGATATCGCCCTCAGCGTAAACCACGGCGATGCGTCCGGCCCGGCTGCCGCCCGAGGTGGGCGCCGTGCCATCCAGGCCATGGGCGATCATGTAATCGCTCAAGCTGATCTGATTGAACGACTCCTTGGCCTCGGTGACACCGGTGGCCAGCTTTAACTCGGAGATGACCTCATCGCGGTACGCGAGGCGGGACACCAGGCCTGCCTCGAGGGCGCGTTCCGGACGAATGATGCCTTCGGCGTCGACCACGGTTTGGATCGCCTCCGGAGTCAGGTTGCGGCCCGTGGCCAGATCTGCGAGCAGGTCGCGCCAGACGTCGCCGAGCAGGCTGACGTACTGCTCGCGGCTTTCCGGGCTCAGGTCGGTCCGCGTGAAAGGCTCGACGGCGGACTTGTACTTGCCCACGCGCGTCACCTGCACGCCGATGCCGAATTTCTCGAACGCTCCGGCAAAAAACATCGGCTGTGCCGCGAGCCCCGGCATGAGAATCATACCGTAGGGATCGAGCACAAGATCGTCGGCCACCGAGGCGAGGTAATACTCCCGCGTGGTCGCCTGTTCAAGATAGGCCACGACGGGTTTGCCCGAAGCTTTGAAGTCGACGAGCGCGGCGCGGACCTCCTTGAGGGAGGCAAAGCCGGAGCCGAGGCCGGACGGCGTCAGCTCGCCGACGAGCAGGATGCCCTTGATCCGATTGTCCTTCGCGGCGGCGGCCAGTGTCTCGGTGAGGGGGCGCAGTTGCAGTCGTGAGGGTTCTTGCGACCTGCCCAGCGCCTGCAAAATGCTCGCGCTGTCGAACGGCGCGGGGGCGTCGGTGATGTTCGCGGAAAGGTCGAACACGAGGTACGAGTCCGACTTCACAAGAACTGGCTTTTCGCCCATGAACGACAACGCCGCAACGAATCCGAACAGCAGCACGCAGGTCCCAAACGCAAACAGCAGCAGCGCGGCAAAGGTCCCCAGCAGCGACGTGAAAAAGTTTTTCATACGAATGGCGCAGCGTAGGCGTAAGTCGCCATTCAGCCAGTCGAAAGGAGCCTTCGTTCCCCGAACAGCTTCCATTCGTTGCAATCCCGCGCTTTCCTTTTACCTCCCGACCGATCTAACCTCCCGCGTTCAACGACGACACCCATGAGCGAGCCCTCCAACCTGCTGACCACCAACCGCAAGGCCCTGACGATCAATCTGAATGCCGAGCAGTACGGCACGTTCGCCGAAATCGGCGCCGGGCAGGAGGTGGCCCGGATGTTCTTCCAAGCCGGCGGCGCGGCCGGGACGATCGCTAAATCCATGTCGGCCTATGACATGACCTTCAGCGACTCGATCTACGGCAAGGCCCCGCGCTACGTCTCGCGCGAGCGCTTGGAAACGATGCTCGCCCATGAGTACTCACTGCTGATCGAACGCCTGAGCGCCCAGCGCGGGGACCGGACCACGTTCTTTGTCTTCGCCGACACGGTCGCGACGAAGAGTTTCAAGGGCGGGCCCAACGACGGACACGGATGGATGGGCGTTCGCTTTCAGACGGCGGCACACTCCGAACCGAGCGAGCTCATCATCCACGTGCGCATGTGGGACAAGGACAACGTTCTCCAGCAACACGCCCTCGGCATCGCGGGCGTCAACCTGCTCTACGGCGCCTTCAACTACCTCGATAATCCGCGCAAACTGGTGGAGTCGCTCATCGACAATGTCGGCAGCGAGCGCATCGAGGTCGACATGTTGCGCATGTCCGGCCCCGCCTTTGCCCACGTCGACAATCGCCTGATGGCCCTGCACCTCGTCGAGTTTGGCCTGACGAACGCGATCATGTTCGGCACCGACGGCCACGTACTGCAACCATCGGAGGTGCTGCACCGCAAGGCGATTTTGGTCGAGCGAGGCAGCTTCCGTCCGGTCACCCACGTCAACGTCGACATGCTCAATTGCGCGTGTGCGCAGTTCATGCAGGAACCGGCGGTAAAGGGGAAGGAACTCGTTGTGCTCATGGAGATCACGATGAACAACCTGCTCGCCTCGGGTGAACTCGATGCGCAGGACTTTCTCTCCCGCGTCGACCTGCTGGCCGACATCGGGTTCACGGTGCTGATTTCGAATTATTCGGAGTTCTACCGCCTCACGTCCTATTTCCGCCGCTACACGAAGGAGATGATTGGCGTGGCGATGGGCATCAACAACCTGCTCGAGATCTTCAACGAGCGTTACTACGAAAATCTCGAGGGCGGCATTCTCGAAGCCTTCGGCCGGCTGTTCCGCAACGCGGTCAAACTCTACATTTACCCGATGCAACGCGCGGCGTTTGACCGTTATCTCGCAAACGGCCAGCCGGCGCCGGCCGACCGCGCCACGGCGCCCGCGCTCATCAATGCATTTTCGTCCGGCGTGCTGATCAACGCCCGCAATCTCCAAGTCGTCGAGCACCTGAGGAATCTTTACGATCACCTGTTGGAAAATCACTACATCGACTGCATCGTCGGCTACGATCCGGCCATCCTCGACATTTTCTCCCGCGACGTGCTTCAACGCATCAACAACGACGATCCAACCTGGGAACAAATGGTCCCCGGCCCGGTCGCCGAGGCGATCAAGAAGCGCGGTCTCTTCGGATACCACCTTGGCGCCCCCGCCCAGGCCGGCGAGGCCGGGAATCCGTAATTCCAAGCGGCCTACAAGGCCGGATTCCGCGCGACCCAGAAGCGGCACTCGTCGGAGAAATCCTTCACGGCCTTGGTTTCGCGGCAAAGCTCGCGCCGGAGTTGGTCCTTCTCGTGGTTCCACCCGGTGGCGTCGAGATCGGCGAGCACTTCTTCGCGGTCAGGCAGGTGCATGAAGGTGTTCCCACCGTTATCGTCGGCGAAGTAGCGATCGCCGAATTCCACGAGCCGGCGATCCTGTTCGCCGCGTTCCCACCGGGCCTCTTCGAGCCGCCAGAGCGCACGTTCGGAGCGGGATTCGTCGCGATCATGCGTGGTGAAGAGCAGCGGCGCTCCCGGCGCAGACACAGCGCGAAGTTCGAGCAACGCCCGGCGACGCGCATCGCGCCCCGGTATCTGCATGAGGCCGTTGAACATGAAGAGCACTCCGTCGTAGCGACGATCCGAGAGCGGCGGGCAGTCTTTCAGGTTGGTGGCGTCGGCGTGAAGAAATCGAATGTCGCCCACGCCGCGCTCGGCAGCGAGATTGATGGCCTGCGCAAGCAGTTCCTCGGCGAAGTCGAAGGCCGTAAGATTGTGGAAGCCGAGGCCGTGCAGGCCGAGGGTGACACGACCTGCGCCACAGCCGGCTTCGAGCAGGGCGACGTTGCGATCGGGGAAGAGCCGCTCAATCAATTGCCCTTCTGATTTCCACAGTCCCAGGAAATGCGCTGCGCGCGCGTAGGCGGCCACCGTGCTGAGCTCGTTGAAATCAGCGCGAACGGTCTCGGACGTGATTTTCTTTGATTTCGACAACGAAGCGAAGGTTGAGGCTTGGCGGCGAGGATCAGGCCTGGGCGCGCTTCCACGTCGCGATGTACATTCCGTTGGCGCGGAGTTCGTGGGGCCAGAGAAAACACGATGCTTCCCTGCCCAGGACCGGCCCGGGAACGAAGTCCGGGTGACGTGCGGAGAAGTCGGCGGCGACAGCGGTGGTTTCACTGCCGGTGAGGGTGCACACCGCGTAAACGAGCCGGCCGCCCGGCTTGATCGCCTTGGCGACGTGATCGAGCAACTGGCGTTGCAACGCGGCGAGTTCGCGCACGTCCTCCATCGTGGTGGTCCACCGGGCGTGGGGATTGCGCTGCCAGGTGCCGACGCCGCTGCACGGTGCGTCGACCAGAACTCCATCGAATTTCCTTTTGGTAGGAAGGAAGGGGCCGCCGTTCCAGTTCGCCACGCGGTAGTTGAACAATTGCGCCCGGCCGGCGCGCTTGCGCAGTGTGGCGAGCCGGCGGGCGGATCGGTCGCTCGCCCAGATCACTCCCTGGTTCTTCATGAGGTCGCCGAGATGAAGGGTCTTTCCTCCTTCGCCTGCACAGGCGTCCCACCAGGTCTCGCCCGGCTGGGGTGCGCAGGCGTATCCGACCAGTTGCGACGCGAGATCCTGAATCTCGAAGAGCCCTTTGCGAAACTCGTCCGTGCGAAAAAGGTCCTTCGGTCCGTCGTAGCGAAAACCGGTTGGCAGGTCGCGCGGGCAGCCGGGAAAAGGAGAAAGGTCGGCTGGAGTGCAGTGGCCCAGCGCGCGGGGAAGAGATCGGGCGAAGGCGGCCTGAGCACGAATCCATAAGGCCGGCTCGCGCTGGAGTTGCTGAAGCCATCCTAGGGGCATGGAAGAAATCTCGGATTCAACCCAGCCGGGAACGGCGCGGGCCGCGAGGGCCTCTGCTTTGATGCAGGCAGGATCCTTGTCGAAGCGAATCTGCAGCTCCCGGGCCGCGACGAGGCATCGGCTCAGGAGCTCACGTGTATCCAGCCAGCCATACCATCGATAGTAGATGAACACGCTGCGAACCACGGCGCGCTTTTCTGCCGGATCGAGATCCCCGCGTCCGGCAAAGGCCTCGCGCAACGCGGCGTCCGCGGGAAGCTCCGGTGTGACCCGTTCGATGATCCGGGCCGCGTGTTGATCGGGGGTGGAATCGCTCATGAAATACGCTCGCCGAAGGCGGCAACCAGCCGCGGCGGCATCGATGTGTCGTGTGTCACCTGCGGACCGGCACGCCTTGCTCAGCCAGATAGGATTTCACTTGGGGAATGGTCAATGTGCCGAAATGAAAAAGACTGGCGGCGAGCACGGCGCTGGCGTTTCCGTGGGCGAGGGCGTCGGCGAAGTGTGTGAGTTCACCGGCTCCTCCACTGGCGATCACCGGCACGGTCACGGCATCACTGACCGAGCGCGTGAGGGCGACGTCGTAGCCAACCTTGGTGCCATCGCGATCCATGCTGGTCAGAAGGATTTCGCCCGCGCCAAGGTCCACGGCCTGGCGGGCCCACGCCACCGCATCGAGTTCGGTGGGGTTGCGGCCGCCATGGGTGTATACGCGCCAGTGCGTTCCGTTCGGCTCCGCTTTCGCATCGATCGCGACGACGATGCACTGGGCGCCGAAGCGTTCGGACGCGGCGCGGATCAGCGAGGGGTCCTTGATGGCGGAGGTGTTGAGCGAAACCTTGTCCGCGCCGGCCTTGAGCATGGCTTCGATGTCGCCCAAGGTGCGCAATCCACCCCCGACCGTCAGCGGCATGAAGCACTGCTCGGCGGTGCGTGCGACGACGTCGTGCATGATGCCGCGGCCATCGCTCGAGGCGGTGATGTCGAGGAAGACCAGTTCGTCCGCGCCTTGAGCGTCGTAGGCCTTGGCCGATTCGACGGGATCGCCTGCGTCGCGGAGCTCGAGGAATTTGACTCCCTTGACCACGCGGCCGCCGGTGACGTCGAGGCAGGGGATGATGCGGCGGGAGAGCATGGGACCAGCGAGGATAGTTCAGGCAGAGGATAGAGGGTAGTGCAGAGAGGCGGCACACTGAACATCAAATTGGGCACACGACCGATGCCCGCTACACTCTATCCTCTAACGTCTATCCTCTACTCTCTGCTTTCAGTCATCACACTCAGTCCGTGTGCACCACGTCCGGCTCGAAGTTCACGGCCAACCGGTAGACGTTGCCCGGGCGCATGATGAGCGGGTGGTCGCGGACAAGGTGCTGGAGATAGTGGATCTTGCCGTAGTTGGTCCGGTAGGTCGGATCGTTGGTCACGATCTCGGTGTCCTGCCAGGTTGCCTGGAAGTCGTCGCGGGCGACGGTGCAGCGCAGACCTTGGGCGCCGAGGGCGAGGGAACCGCTGACCCGATAGGTCGAGTGTGGCGCGGCAATGGCGAGTTGGTAGCGGAACTTGTCCAACTGGATCGGCTGGCGGACCGTGTAGGCGTATTCGCAGCTGATCTTGGGGCCGGCGAAGTTCCACTGCACCTTCACGCTGCCGAGACCCTTGACGATCTCTTCCTTGATGTTGATCAGCTCGGGCTGTTCGTAGCGGAAATAGAAGCTGTTGCGCAGACCGAGACCCGTGACGCAGTTCTTGCCGTAGAACGCCGGGAGGGTGACCTGATCGCCGAAGGTGAGTTCGGGAATCATGACCGGGGCGTAAATGTTGTTGGGCCAGTCGAAGACGCCGGGGCAGTGCGGGAAGGGAAGCGAATCGGCCGTAAGGGTGTTGCCGGAGCTGATGAGCGGAACCTGCGCGTGCAGGCCGCTCTCGGCATCGCGGTAGAGGAACACGCCTTGCTCCTTGCGGTTCGATTTGTCGAAGATGACAAAGCGACCGGTGGTGCGAACGGGTTCGGGTTTCGGCGTGCCGGAGGGCATCTGGACCGTCTTCGCAAGGCGGGCCCACTGGCAGAGGTAGCGGGCGGCGTCGAAGTTGGCCATCCGCGTCGTGTGATGGCTGTAGGCGGTGCGCTCGCCATCGCGAAGGTCGAGGAAACCGTGCTCCTGGTCCAGGTAGGTTTGATAGAAAAACACGAACAGACGGCGAAGCAGGTCGTAATATTTGGGCTTCTGCTCGTCGGCGATCCAGCCATCGCGCAGTCCTTGGAGCACCAGGCTGATGCAGTGCATCTGGCCGTACGCACCGGCGGCGCGGCCAAAGGCCCATCCGAGGCCATCGGCCCGCACGAGATCCGGCATCATCTTGATGTACTTCTCGGCGTAGGTCCGGAGGGTGGGCAGTTTGCGGTCCCGTACGCCGCTGTTGGCGTGGAGCTGGAGCGCGGAACGGATGAAGACGAACGTCATCAACCCGTAGAGATTGAAGTTGCCGCCAAAGCCTTCGGTGGAGTCGTCGAAGAAACCGTTGGAACTCGTCTGATTGATGCGATCGCACATGCGCTCGATCAGGCGCGAGGTTTCATCTTTCTTCGAAAGGCCGAAGCTGAAGCGGGCGACCGCCTTGGCGACGTTGAAGGCCTGCCAGTGATTGTCGTAATCGCTGCGGTGAAGCAGGGACTTGTCGATGCGCTGCTGGGTTTCCTCGACGAGGCGTTCCCAGACGGGATTGCGGTCCTTGGAGGGGCCGAAGCAGAGAAGACCGAGGGAGGCGTACGCGAGTCCGTTTTCGGCGGCGGGCTCGGTGAACATCTGGGCCGTCACACAGCGGGCGGCGAGGTCGATGAGGTCGTAGCCCTTGAGCGTATTTTCGCCTGTGGCCCGGTAGTATTCGCCGAGGGCGTAAGCGACGTGGCCGGGTTCGTCAGGGCGGGGCTGTTCCCCGGGCGCGGGAAGGATCGTGCCGTCGGGCTGGATCGAATCGAGGTTGTGGCCCAACATCATACGGGCCATATCGAGACACTGCTCGGAGAAACTGTGCATGCGTAAAGGTTTGCTGTCTGCGGTTCCGGCGGCGCACCGCGCGCGCGACGGAAGTTAAGTTTGTTCAGGTTTTTAGCGGTGTCGGCAAGGGCGAAGTATCCACGAAATTCGGCCGGGGCCGAATTTCATCAGGAAGGACAGGAACTCGAATCGCGAACCAACGATAGTGCGATCCGTTTGCGGGGGCGAGGTCGTCAACCGACCTGCTTTCCTCATCGAAGGCGCTGCGGGCGCCTTCGTTGATGAATCCGGCGGCCTGGCGCCGGATTCATCGGGCGATGAGCTTTAGGAATTCGTCGTTGTTCTTGGTCTTGGAAAGGCGGGCGATCATCGTCTCGGTCGCTTCCTCGATCTTTTGCGAGACGAGGGCGCGGCGGAAGAAGTGGATGCCTTCGAGCTTCTTGGCATCGATGAGGAGTTCCTCCTTGCGGGTGCCGGAGGACGCGATGTTCATCGCTGGCCAGAGGCGCATTTCGGCGCACTTGCGGTCGAGCACGAGCTCCATGTTGCCGGTGCCTTTGAACTCCTGGAAGATGACGTCGTCCATGCGGCTGCCGGTTTCCACGAGAATGGAGGCCACGATGGTGAGCGAGCCGCCTTCCTCGGTATTACGGGCGGCGGCAAAAAGCTGGCGTGGCTTCTCGAGGGCGCGGACATCGAGACCGCCAGAGCCGGTGCGACCGCTGTTGCGCAACGTGTTATGGGCGCGGGCGAGACGGGTGAGTGAGTCGAGGAAGAGCACGACGTGCTTGCCGGTCTCGACCATGCGTTTGGCCCGCTCGATGGCGATGTCGGCCACGCGGATGTGGCTGTCGACCGATTCGTCGTTGGAGGAGGCCCAGACCTCGGCGGGCACGCTGCGCTTGAAGTCGGTGACTTCCTCGGGTCGCTCGTCGACGAGGAGGATCATGACGTGGCACTCGGGATTGTTTTCCAAGGTACCCAGGGCCATGTCGCGGAGGAGGGTGGTCTTGCCCGTGCGAGGAGGGGCGACGATGAGACCACGGGTGCCTTTGCCGATAGGGCAGAACAGGTCGACGGCGCGGGTGGTGAGACGGCCGTCCTTTGTTTCCATGCGCAACTGCTGCTCGGGCGACACGGTGGTGAGTTGGGTGAACTCCATCTTGGCGCGGCGATCGTCGATCGAGAGGCCGTCGACGGTCTCGATGAACTTCATCTTTGGATTCGGGAACTTGCCCTCGGCCGGATAAGCGGTGCCGGTGACGACGCTCCCCGGCTTCAGTTTGAAGCGACGGATGAGTTCCTTCGGTACAAACGGATCGGAGGGGCGGCGTTTTCCGAATTTCGCGAGGTCGAGCAACTGGCCGTTGCCGCCCTTCTGAATGTCGATGTCGAGCACGCCTTGGACTTGGATGACGTTTTCGACGCGTTCGGCGGGAACCGCTGCTGTCGAAACGGCGGCGGGGGAGGACGCCGACGCGGAGTCCGCGGGCGTGGATACAGGGTTTTTATCCATGATACAGGAGAGAAAAGCAGACAATGGCAGGCCCCACGCTTGACGCACAAAACTCAGGACAGGATAAGTGCGGCACATTCTGACTGCACACGCGGATCTTAACCCCTAAATCAGCCACTTACGTGACGGACCAAACGATTACCTCAGTCTCCCGGGAGAACCGGGTTTTCAGGCCTTCGGCCGAGTTTCAGCGCCAAGCCAATCTTGGGAGCTTGGCCGCCTATAAGAGACTCTACGCCGAGTCTGTCAACTCCCCAGAGAAATTTTGGGCCCGGCAGGCCACGGAGCTTCTCGTCTGGCGCAAACCCTTCAAGAAGGTCCTCCAGTGGAAAGCCCCCCACGCCAAGTGGTTCACCGGCGGCAAGCTCAACGTTTCCGAAAACTGCCTCGACCGTCATCTCGGGACCGCCCGCGAAAACAAGGCGGCGCTGATCTTCGAGGGCGAGCCGGGCGACGTGCGGACCATCACGTATAAGCAGCTTCACTTTCACGTCTGCCGTCTGGCTCACATCTTTGAGAACATGGGCATCGGCGCCGGCGACCGGGTGGCGATCTACATGCCGATGGTGCCCGAGGCCGTCATGGCCATGCTGGCGTGCGCCCGCGTTGGAGCGATCCACACCGTCATTTTCGGAGGCTTCAGTGCCGAGGCGATCAAGGACCGCCTGAATGACTGCAAGGCGAAGCTCGTCATCACGGCCGACGGCGGCTGGCGACGCGGCAAGGTCATCGAACTCAAGGCCAACGTCGACAAGGCGGTCGAGGGCGCGCCGAGCGTGCAGACGGTCCTCGTGCTCAAGCGGTGCGGCAATCCCGTCACCATGGTCGAGGGCCGCGATGTCTGGTGGAAGGAGGCCTGGGAGGGCGCTCCAAATACGCACAAGGCTAAGGCCTTCGACAGCGAGCACCCCCTGTTCATCCTCTACACGAGCGGCAGCACAGGAAAGCCCAAGGGTGTCCTGCACACGAGCGCCGGCTACCTGCTGGGCGCGAAGTTGAGTTCCCACTACGTTTTCGACCTCAAGGAGACCGACCGTTATTTCTGCTCGGCCGACATCGGCTGGATCACCGGCCACAGCTACGTCGTCTACGGGCTGCTCTCGAATGGATCGACGGTCTTCATCTACGAAGGGGCGCCGAATCAGCCGGAGCCGGATCGTTTCTGGCAGATGATCGACCGGCATGGTATCAGCATTTTGTATACGGCGCCGACCGCCATCCGGGCCTTCATGCGCTGGGGCGACAACTATGTGCTCCGTCATCGCCTCGATTCGCTGCGCCTCCTCGGTTCCGTCGGCGAGCCCATCAATCCCGAGGCGTGGATGTGGTACCACAAGCTGATCGGGAAGGGACGTTGTCCCATCGTGGACACATGGTGGCAGACCGAGACCGGCTCCATCATGATCACGCCGCTGCCCGGAGCGACGCCGCTCAAACCGGGCTCGGGCACCCTGCCGTTCTTCGGGGTCGTCCCAAAGGTGGTCGACGACAAGGGCCGGGAGGTCCCGCGCAACAGCGGCGGCAAACTCGTCATCACGAAACCGTGGCCGTCGATGCTGCGGACGCTGTGGGGCGACGACGATCGCTTCAAGCAGACCTACTTCAGCGAGTATCCGGGCATCTACTTTACGGGTGACGGCGCCCGGCAGGACAAGGACGGCTACTTCTGGATCGTCGGTCGCATTGACGACGTGCTCAACATCTCCGGACATCGCATTGGCACGGCCGAGATTGAAAGCGCGCTGGTCTCGCACCCCGCCGTGGCCGAGGCGGCTGCGGTGGGTCGGCCGGATGATCTCAAGGGTCAATCACTGGTCGTGTTTGTCACGTTGAAGTCCGGCCACGAGCCGACGGACGCGCTTAAGGACACCCTGCGCAATCACGTGGGCAAGGAGATCGGCTCGCTGGCAAAGCCCGACGTCATTCGCTTTGCCGCCGGCCTGCCGAAGACCCGGTCCGGAAAAATCATGCGGCGCATTCTCAAGGAGATCGCCGCGGGGGGTAAGATCAAGGGCGACACCACCACGCTCGAAGACTTCGCTGTCGTGGCGTCGCTGCAGGCGCAGGAGGAGTGAGGCGGGACCTTCCACGCCATCCACGGTGATGTCGAAGCGGCTGACCTTCGCGTGCAGGGTGGCCACGTGCATGCCTGTCCAGCTGCGCTTCGTTGTGTGCCGAAAACCTCAGGCGGGATCAATCGGCGTCAGCCTCGCCGACCCACTCCGATCAACGTCTTTCTTTTTTCAACGACGAAGCGTTCCAGCTCCTCGATGGCGCGGGCGGGTCCGTTTTCCCGGGCGAGGATCGCACGGACCTCGGCGGCGCGTCGGGCGTGCGCGGGGTTGGCCGTCAGTCGGTCGAGCGCGAGATGCAGGTGCTCGGGCCAGCGGGTTCGTCGTTCGCGGAAGCCACACCCGAGGCGCTCCACCTCCATGCCGAAGAAGGTTTGGTCGCCGATGTGGGGAACGACGATCTGGGGTTTCCCGGCGTGCAGCGCGCTGGCGGTGGTGCCGGCGCCGCCGTGATGAATGATCGCGCTCGCGTGGCGGAACAGCTGATCGTGCGAGACCTTGCCAATCACCTTGAACGCGGCTTCATCGCCCAACTGCGGGAATTGCGCCCAACCGCGCTGCACGATGATCTTGCGGTTCTTGGGCCAGGCGCGCACGAAACGCTCCATCACCGCTCCGGGGTTGTCGTAGACCATGCTGCCAAAGGTGAGCACCGGCACCTGCTCGCCGCCCGTGAACGCACGCAGTTCCGTCTCCAAGACGGGATCCTCCGGCGCCTGCCAGCGGCAGTAACCGGTAAAGCGAAAGCGATCATCGATCTCGGCCTCCTGCGGACGCATCAGCTGCTCGGATACGGCGACGAGGACCCTTTCGGCCGGTGCCGCAAAGAAGTGGCGGACTTTGGCGAGGCGCGCGGCGCGCAGCTCCCCTGCGATCGTGCCGTTGATCACGCGGTCGACGACGGCGTCTCCGGTCTTCCACAGCCATTTGTTCCATGACCGCCGCAACCGGTTCCCCATCCAGCGTGGCGAGGGGAGATTCTCGGGTGGATAATCGGGCGAGGGAATCACATGGTGCGCGAACGCGAAGGTCGCAAAGGGCACGCCGCGCCGTTCCGCGATCGCGCGATTCATCGGAAAGAGGTAACTCGAAACGAGCAGGTCGGCGTCCGCCAGGGCGCGATCCATGCGTGCGATCATTTCCGGGATGTATTGACGGGCTCCGACGTAGAGTTCGCGCAACTGGTACACGGGCGTGCGAATTTTTTGCAGACGCCCCATCCAGTAGCTCAAGTCGGCCTGCGCCCAGTTGGGGCACAGCGGCAGGAACTCAATTCCGGCTTGTTCGATCTCGAGCTGGTAGTGGGGGATGGTCGCGAAACGCACGTGGTGCCCCGCCTGCTGCAACGCGACCGCGAGCGCGATCACCGGGTAGATGTCTCCGGTGGAGCCATGGGACGTAAGGATGACGCGCATCGCGTGGAGTTGAACACTCAGGACGCTGCGGGCGAGCGCAGGACGGTTACGTTTGGGTGACGCGACCGCCGATGTCGACCGCCACCCGTGGGAAAACGGCGAAGGAGGTCAGAAAGCGGGAGTCAGGCGCGACGTTTTCCGTCTTCTTCCACCGACCGCATCAGCGGTCGGCCAGCAGCGCCCGCAATTCAGCTTCGGGATCTTCGTGATGCTGTTCGATGGCGAGGCGCAGGGCCTGCTCGAGCAGGCGGCGGGCCTCGTCACGTCGCCCGCGGGCGAGGTGAAGTTTGCCAAGCAGGATGCGTGGCATCATCCAGTCGGCTTTTTTGTCCACGCAAAATTCGTAATGAGCGATCGCTTCATCATTGCGGCCGGCGGCGGAGAGGGCCTGTGCAAGGCTGAAGCGAAACAGCTCATTATCGGTCTGTGCGGCCACCAGGGCGGCGAAGCGCTCGACCCGCGGATCCGACGTCATGGCACCTGATCGACGGCCACAATCACAGCCGTGGAGTTGTCCGCGCCGCCGCGGGCATTGGCCCAGCGCACGATCTCGATGAGACGGTCCTGGACGTCGATTGGCCGGTCGATCACCTTGACCAGATCAACATCGCTGAGCATGCGTGTGACGCCATCGGTGGCGAAAAGGAACAGGTCGCCGGCAAGAATCGGCAGGGTCTGGACGTCCACGACCGGGGGGGTGGGCTGGCCGATGCAGCGGGTCAGCGCGTTGCGATAGTGTTCGTGAACGAAGACATGCTCACCGCGGGCGCGCCGGATCCGGGCTTCGTTCTCGACCGAGTGGTCCTCCGTGAGCAGCAGAAGCTCGCCTTGGCGAAGGCGGTAGCAGCGCGAGTCGCCGACGTTGGCGAGCAGGATATGGCGGTCGCGAAACACGCCGAAGGTCAGGGTGCTGCCGATGCCGACATTGGGGCTCAGCTCATCACCGAGGGCGGACACGCGTTCGTTGGCCGCGTGAACCACGTGAACCAGGTCGGAGGCCTCCCGGGGGCGGGACGCCGCCAGCGCCGCCGCGATGTAATCGAGTGACAACTGGGCGGCTTCAGCGCCGTTGGGCAGGCCGCCGACGCCGTCAGCCACGCCGTAGATGGCCAGCGAGTCGTCGCGCAGGAATCGGTCCTCGTTTTTGCGGCGAACACGGCCGATATCGGAAAGCGCGGCGGAGCGTAGAATCATGTTAAGCTGAAGCGGCGCTTACGTAAACGGGCGATTCGGTTAAACGAAAGGCTGAAATCGTTCCGTCCGGTCGATCCGCGTCATTCTACGTATGTTTGGCTGAGGCAGGCACTCCAGAAAGACCCGACCGTAAGGTTTGCCGACGATTCTTGAGTCGAGAACCGTGATGACCCCGCGATCGCGCGCGCTGCGGATCAGTCGCCCGACGCCTTGGCGAAACTTGATCAAAGCATCCGGCAGCGTGAGTTCATGGAAGGGACTCCCGCCCTTTTCCCGGATCCATTCCGTGCGCGCCTCAAGCACCGGGTGAGTTGGAACCTCAAAGGGCAGGCGCGTGATGATCACCTGGCTGAGGGCGTCGCCCGGCACGTCGATGCCGGTCCAGAAACTGTCGGTGCCGAAAAGCACGCCATTTCCCGCCGCCCGCAGCAGACGCGCGAGCTCGGTGCGCGAATGATCGCGGCCCTGCATGTAGAAGGGGCGACGGGCGGCATCATACACCGGCTCCAGTTTTGCGGCGACCGCCCTCAAGTCGTGGTAACTCGTGAACAGGACCAGTGATCCGCCATGCGTGCGTCGCGTGCAAAAGTCGATGTAGTCGGTCAGCACGTCGAGCGCGAGGCGCGCGTCCTGCGCGGAGGGCACGGGAACGTCGGTCGCGACGAAGACGCGCATGTTGCGCGCGTAGTCGAAGGGCGATTGCTCGACGCCGGTGCGCACCGACTCGGCCCCGATCCGCGCCTGGAACGGTTCGATACGTCCACCCATCGCGAGCGTCGCGCTGGTGCAGATCGCGGCCGTGCCGCGCTCCAGCAGCGATGCGCGCACGAAGGGAGCGACGTCGATCGGAGCCGTGCGCAGCGTAACGATGGTCTGGCGCCGGCCGCTGCGTTCGACCCAGTAGACGTAATTCTCATGGTCCGCGACCGCGAGAAACTGGCGCAGCGTGGTCTGGCAGTTTTTCAACTTCTGGGCCTGTTCGAGCAGCTCGTCCCGCTCGCGTCCGTCGTCGAAGCGGTCCGCGCGCGTGCGCACCGCCTTGTGTAACGCGAGCAAGGGGCCTTCCAGCCAGGGTTCCGCAAACCCTTCCTCTCTCACGCGCACGAGCGCCTGCTTGGTGAGCAGGCGTTCTTCGATGAACGCGAAGAAGTGGTGCGCCGCCTCGAGCGCGTCGCCGACCAGCTGGCGGTCGACTGCGTCGCCGTGCTTTTGCAGCAGCCCGCGTTGGGTCTTCGGGTTGTAGAGGTGACGCAGGAGGCGTTCGACGCCGTAGCTGCTCACGCGCATGCCGGCGTGCTCCGTGGCGACCTCGGGCACCGTGTGGGCCTCGTCGAGCACCACGAAATCGTCGGGAAACAGGATGCCGCGCGCGCCCGACTTTTCCCCGCCGCCCGCATTGATGTGGGTGAAGAGCAGCGAGTGGTTGACGATGATGACATTGGCACTGCGGATGCGTCCGCGTGCGCGCTGATAAAAACATTTCTCGCCATCGCAGTATTTGCGCGAGCACGACGACGAATCGGCATTGACCATTTCCCACACATCCGGGGAGGGCGGGGGAATGAGCTCGTGCCGAAGTCCGTCGCGCGTGGTCTCCGCCCACGCGGCGATGCGTTGCAGTTCCGTGTGCTCGGGAGTGGCGAAGAACTCGTTTTTGTCGCGCAACGCGGCGGCGAGCCGGCTCGTGCAGAGGTAGTTGGCCTTGCCGACGAGCACGGCGGATTTGAAATCGGCGTACGGCTTCAACGGTTCGGCGGAGGAGAAGACGCGCCGGCAGAGCGGAAGGTCCTTTTGCTCCAACTGCTCCTGCAAGGCGATGGTGTGGGTCGAAACGAGCATCTGCCGGCTCTGGTCGACGGCGTGGATGATGCCGGGCAGCAGGTAGGCGAGCGACTTGCCGACGCCCGTGCCGGCTTCAAACAGCAGCGGCTGATCGTCGCGCAGGGCGGCCGCGACCGCCCGGGCCATCGCCTCTTGTTGCGGGCGGTGTTCGAGGCCGAGGCACTCGGTCAGCCAACCGCCATCCGCGAACAACCGCGCCGTCAACTCCGGCGCCGCCGCAGGTGGGCGGGCCGGGGTCGGGTCGTGGTCATCGCGTAGTCCAATCATGCGTGGGGCGAGAGCATCGGGCTCGCGTGCGCGGGCGCAAGCCGCATGAAAAAGGGCGGACCTGAGTCCGCCCTTGGGAGGATGCCGCGCCGACTGCGCGGGTCTCCGACGATCACTGCACGTTGATCGGCACGGCGACTTCGCCGACGCCGTAGCCCTTGAGGAAGAGGCTGCCCTGGCCGGCGCGCCCACCCTGCACCGTGACGGTGACGGTGGTGCTGCCGGCGGGGACGACGACTTCGGGCATGATGACGCTCTCGGGAACGTCGGTCGTCACATCGAGCAGCAACCCGCCTGCGGGGGCGGGGTTCGGGACGGTGAAGGTGAGGGTCTGGCTCTCGCCGGAGCGCAGCGTGAGCGCCGAGGGGAAGACCGTCAGGTTGCTGGCATCGACGCGGAACGTGCCGACGGATTTGGCGCCACCGCCACCACTGACCTGGACTTGGTAGTTGCGACCAGGCTCGACGGCCGGAACGAAGAAGCTGAGTGAATTGGGCGAGTCGTAGGCCGTGCGGGCGGGAACGTTGTCGAGGTAAATGACATCCTGCGGCGAGAACCCGCGGCCGAGCACGCTGATGCGGGCACCCACCGGACCGCGATTGACCTCAAGCGAGAGCACATAGCGAGCGGCGATGTTGACCCGATTGATCCCGGTGAAGGCCTCGCGCTGGCTGACGGCGCCATTGTACTCCACCTGGTAGCCGACGAGAATGTAATAGGCCATTTCCGTGCGACCCGCCGTCGTCTGGTACTCGAGATCCCAGATATTGGCGCCCAGAGCGCTCTGCTGCATCGGAAATTGTTTCCCGTCAATCACGACCTGCGGCCGTACGCTACCCGCCACAAGACCCGACGTGCGAGGGGTGATGCGGGCTGAAATGGTGTAGATCTGCGAGGGGTTCTCCGGGAGCGTGGTCGAGGTGAGATTGGTGATCTTCACCTCCTCGCAGCCCGTGAGAAAACCGAGGCTGAGCACCGCGGCCAGCCAAAGGCAGATTCGTCTCGCGTGGAAGGGGGGCTTGTTTTGCATGTTCGTGGTCAAAAAGTTTTCAGATACGCATCACAATACACCCACCTTGGCAATGAGCGAAATCACATCCGACTCCTCTGGCGGCACGGTCGAACCGACCACGCCGCTGGGCGTGTACGTGCATGTGCCGTTCTGTGCGAGTACGTGCGATTTTTGCGCATTCTATCAGACGCAACCGACCGCGAATGGCGTGGGTCGGTTCCTTGCGGGCGTCGAAATGGAGGCGGAACTGGTCGCTTGGCCGCGTCCGGTGGCCACCGTGTTCTGGGGCGGCGGCACGCCCGGGCTGCTTTCGCCGGACGCCTTGCGCCGGCTCGGCGAAGGTGTGCGGAGTCGCACGCGCGGCGCTCCGGGTGAATGGACGGTCGAGATGGCGCCCGCCTCGGTCACGCCGGCGCGTCTGGCCGCGCTCAAGGAAGTGGGTGTGACGCGCATTTCGATGGGCGTGCAGAGTTTTCAACCGGCGCTGCTCGACGCCCTCGGTCGCCAGCATACGGTCGGGCAGGTTTATCGAGCCTACGAGCGGATCCGGGCCGCCGCCTTCGACAGTGTGAACATCGACCTCATGTTTGCCCTGCCCGGGCAGGACGAGGCGGCGTGGAGCTCGGATCTCGAGGCGGCGCTGGCGCTCGCCCCCGATCATCTTTCGACTTACTGCCTCACGTTCGAAGAGGACACGCGGCTTTGGGTGAAGCTGTCCGAGGGCAAGGTAAAACTCGACCCCGACCACGAGGCGCGGCTCTACGAGCGGACCTGGGAAAGGCTGGATGCCTCGGGCTACGCGCAGTATGAAGTCTCGAATTTCGCGCGCCCGGGTCACGCCTGTATCCACAACGTGAACACGTGGCGGATGTCGGAATGGGTGGGGCTCGGCCCGTCGTCGGCCTCGCAGCACGCGGGCTGGCGCGGCGCCAACGTGGCGGATCTTGACCTGTGGCTGGAGCGCGTGGGCCGCGGGGAGCGCATGACGGAGGATCGTGTGGCCCTCACTCCCGAACTGCTCTGCGAGGATGCGCTCATCTTCGGATTGCGCATGAACGAAGGCGTGGCCCTTTCGCCGCTTCGCCTGCGGTTCCCCCAGGTGGCCTGGCCGGCGCTCGACCCCTACATTGCGCGTCTGGCGGCCGAAGACCTCGCGACGCTGGACAATGGCCGGCTCAGGCTCACGACGCGGGGACGCCTGGTCGCGGACTCCGTCGGCGCCGGAGTGCTCGACGCGTTGTCCGACCCTCTTTGCACGTAATGATGTTCCGATTATTGAACCCACGAATCCTCCCGCTGGTCCTCGCGCTGGCCTCCTCCTTTTCAACCGCCCTCGCGCAACGCATCGATTTCTCGTGGCCGACGCCCAATCCGGCTTTTCGCGACGGACGTCCGATCGAGGACTACGTTCAACCCACCGTGTCGGGTCTCGTCACCTCGGGTCTTTTTGGCTGCGTGCGCACCGAAGGCACGCAATTCCACGAGGGCCTTGATCTCTTTCCGATCTCGCGCGACGCCCGCGGCGAGGCGACGGACCCAATCTTCGCGGTGCTGCCCGGTGTCGTCCGCTACGTAAATAGACGGGTGGGCGACAGCAGCTACGGACGTTATGTGATGTTGGAGCATCCCGATTACACGCCCGCGGTTTACACGCTCTATGCCCATCTCAGCGCCTTCGCGCCAGGCCTCAGGGAAGGCGATCGCGTGGCCTCGGGCGAAGTCATCGGCACCATGGGCCGCAGCGCGGGCGGGTATTCGATCCCCAAGGAGCGCGCTCATCTGCACTTCGAGTTCGGGGTGCGTCTGACGGACGATTTCCAGCCGTGGTACATATTTCGGAAGTTCGGCAGTCCGAACCAGCACGGCGTTTGGAACGGCATGAACCTGCTCGGTTTCGATCCACTCGATTTTTTCGAGCGTTTTCGGGCGCGCGAAGTGAATAATTTTCAGGAGTATTTTTCGCGCATGAAAGCCGCCGTGCGCCTGCGCATCGCCACCCGCAAGGTGCCCGATTTCGTGGCGCGTTATCCCGGACTGATGACCAAACCGCTTCCGTCCGAGGGAGTCGCGGGCTGGGAAGTCGCGTTCAATCATACCGGCTTGCCGTTTGCATGGACGCCCTTGAATGAAGCCGAAGTTGTGGGAATGCGCGCGGACCTCCCGCGGATCGTCGAGGTGGACAACGAGCTGGTGCGAGCGACCCGTTGCCGCTCCCTGGTCACCATGCTCCGCAGCGGTCCGCAGCCGGGGCGTGATTTGGAGACGGTGCTGCAGCTTCTGTTCGGGTTGCGGCGCTGACAATGGCAAGTTGCGCGTGCGGTTGCGTTTGCGGCGGCCTTGGGCATCGGTGCGCGACAGCTTCGCTGGACCCATCGGTGGAGCTTTCGCGGCGTCTCAAGGCCGCGGGCGTGGATTTGATCGATTGCAGTTCGGGCGGCGCCGTGCCGAACGCGACCATTCCCTCGAACGTTCCCGGTTACCAAGTGCCCTGTGCCGAGCGGATCCGGCGCGAAGCGCATATTGCCACGGCGGCGGGACTGATCACCGAACCTGCGCAGGCTGACGCGATCGTGCGTGAAGGACGGGCGGATCTCGTGCTGCTGGCGCGGCAGTCGTTGCGCGATCCGTACTGGCCGCTGCGGGCGGCGCGCGAACTGAACGTCGCACCACGGTCATCGCCCGTCCAGTACGCCCGGGCGTGGTGAGGTGACACTGCGTGAAATCGCGGTGACGAGACGGTAGGTCTTTGACCTTGGTGTGGGGCTGTCCAAAATGGCGGTGATGTCTTCTTCTCGTCGCTCTTTTCTCAAGACCGCAGGCCTCTACACCGCCGGATTCGCCGGACTGCGCGCCCTGGTCAGCCAGCCGCTCTTTGCGGCCGTCGCCGAGTCGGGCGTCGTCGGTTTTGGCCCCCTGCTCGACGATCCCGCCGGCCTGGTGAATCTACCGCGCGGCTTTTCGTACTCCGTATTCTCTTCGACCGGCGAGGAGATGAATGACGGTCTGGTGGTTCCCGGCATGCACGATGGCATGGCGGCGTTTGCCGGCCCTGACGGACGCACGTTGCTCGTGCGCAATCATGAGTTGGAAAGCGCGTGGGTCGATCGGAGCCCCTTTGGACCGAATGGCGGGCGTCTTGGCCGGATCGATCGCTCCCGCGTCTACGATCTGGGCAAAGGCGTCGCGCCCAATCTGGGCGGGACGACGACCCTGGTGTTCGACACGCGCACTCAAAAGCTCGAACGGCACTTTCTCAGCCTCGCCGGAACGGTGCGGAACTGCGCGGGTGGCCCGACGCCTTGGGGAACGTGGGTGACCTGTGAGGAAGTGAATGAGCAGCCGGAGCCGAACGCGGAACAACTGCACGGTTATAATTTCGAGGTCATGCCCACGGCCACTCCGGGCCTCGTGCCGCCGGTTGCGCTCAGGGCGATGGGCCGCTTTCGTCACGAGGCGGTCGCAGTCGATCCGGCTTCAGGGTGCGTTTATGAAACGGAGGACACGGGCGACGGGTTGCTTTATCGATTTGTACCGAGCCAGCCGGGAAATCTGGCCGCAGGCGGGCGCCTGCAGGCGCTCGTCGTCAAGGATCGCCTCACCGCAGACACGCGCAACTGGGACGCCAGCGCTTTCCCTGTCGGCCAGCCGCTTGCTGTCGAGTGGATCGACCTCGATGAGGTCGACAGCCCGAACAACGATCTGCGCAAGCGCGGCGCGGCGGCCGGTGCCGCCCTCTTTGCCCGAGGCGAGGGTGCATGGTGGGGCAACGACTCGGCGTATTTCGCAATGACCAATGGCGGGCGCAACCGCTTCGGTCAGATTTTCCAGTATCGGCCGAGTCCCTACGAGGGCTTGGACCGCGAGCGCAACCAGCCGGGCACGATCGAATTGTTCTCCGAGCCGAATGACACCGCCCTGCTCCGCAACTGCGACAACCTTGTCGTGGCACCCTGGGGCGACTTGATTCTTTGTGAAGATACGTCGTCGGTCTGTCGTTTGATCGGCGTGACACCGTCCGGTCGGTACTACGTCCTCGCGGCCAACGCTCAGGTTGGACGGGAACTTGCGGGGGCCTGCTTCTCGCCGGATGGAACAACCTTGTTCGTCAACGTGCAGTCGCCCGGCTACACCCTCGCGATCCGCGGACCTTGGGGCGAGCGTCATGGCGCGCAGAGCTGATCGCCGCGGGCCGACTTTCCGCCCCGATACACGGACGCTGGCGGGAGTGATCCGCGTCCGCGCGGGCTCCTGCGGAGCGGCGAACATGGTTTTGGCTTTGACCGTCCTCGCGGACGCATCATCGCTTTCAACGTGAGCTTCCCTCTGCGCCTCCTGCACGGCTCCACGGCCCTGCTGTTTATTTTCGCGGCATCGCTTCAATACAACGATGGGGACGCCCTGCCTTGGATCGCCATGTACCTTGGCGCGGCCGTTCCCTGTGTGTTCGCCGCTTCGGGACGGGCGCGCTGGCAACTTGCTTTGGGGGTGGGACTGCTGGCATTGCTTTGGGCCTGCGTCTATCTGGTCCAAGGGGCATGGCGGGTTCCGCCCTCCGCGATGTTCTCCGAGTGGACCATGTCCGACGATCGGGTCCGGGAAGCCCGTGAACTCTACGGCTTGTCTTTGATCGCCGTATTCATGGCCTTCAGCGTCGCGGTGAGCCGCAAGCGTTCCAAGTCGCGTTAGAACTGTTGTAGACGGGGGCGCCGACCCCGTTCCGTTGATCGGAAATTGCCCTTGGGTCCGTCGCGCAGGGTGTTTCCTGCTGGACCTAAAGACGTCTATAGCGCCAATTAAAGGCGTTATGGATACCCACGGATCACGCTCTGTCCCATTCTTCGGCGATGAAGGGTACGCGGTGGCCGAGGTGCTCGGCGTGGAGGGACCGTATTCCTTTCCTGAAAAATTGCTGCAACAGATCTGGTTGCGTCGGGAGTTCGACGCGCCTCGGGCGGTGACCACCGACGGGCGTCCCGTGGGAGTCGCCTCCTCCGGTCGCTGGAACCTCTTGGGCGGCCCCGACTTCAAGGATGCCCGGCTCATGATCGGCGACGAGCGAGTGCACGGCGACGTTGAAGTTCATCTTCGCGCCGCCGACTGGTTGGGGCACGGCCATGCCAAGGATCCTGCTTACGACCGCGTGGTGTTGCATGTGGTCCTGTTTCCCACGGCGGAGCTGGCGACACCCGGAAATGGCGGGCGAGGCATTCCGATTCTGTGCCTGCTTCCCTTGCTGTACCACGATCTCGAAGAGTACGCCGCGGATGCAGCCGTCGCCGGTCTCGCTGACCGCCCTTCGGTCCGGATTGTCGAGGCCTTGGGCTCTCTCACCGCGGAGGCGCGCCTGCGGCTTCTCATAGATTGTGCCGAGACCCGTTGGCGGCAGAAAGTGCGCTTTGCGCGTTTGCGCCTGGACCGAGTGGGTTGGGAACAAGCCTGCCATCAATCGGCTCTGGAAATCCTAGGCTATCGTTACAACCGCGTGCCGATGTTGAGGGTTGCCACCCAGCATCCGTTGAGTGGTTGGCTTGCGAAAGGGTTCGATCCCGAGGTCGTCTACACCCAAGAGCCGACCGGTTGGCAGCGTCAAGGTGTCCGCCCGGCCAACCATCCCAGGATGCGCCTGCGCCAATACACTCGGTGGGTGAACGCCGCCCCGGCTTGGCCGGAAACGTTGCGCAACGTGACCTGCGGTTGGGTGGATCTGGGGTGGGGCATCGGAAGCGGCACGGCGGCGGCACGCCGGAGGGCGGGTTTGCGGACGGTGCGCGAACGTGTGGCAGGGGAGGTTTGCGGCGGCGCGGTTTCGGGCACGAGGTTGGATACCTTGGTTTGCGATGGCTTCCTTCCGCTGCTCGCCGCTGCCGGCGACCTTCCGGAGCCGGTCGCACGGACGTGGTGGGGCCATTGGTTTGAGGGCGACGTTCCCGCCCGCTTGCATCGCGGGCTGAGGGACCTTGCTTTAATCGGAGAACCTCGTTTTCCTGCCTGTCACGGTCTCGTGCAAGGACTCCTAGGATGGCTGATCGAAGATGAGCGCAAGGAGTCATCCAAGTCGGTTCGCGTTGACTAAGCGCTGGGGGCGCGGGGCTTGACATAGTTGAAGCCCAAAACCTATTTTCAACTTTTCAATCACAGTTCACTTTCGTAAAAGTGGGCCTCTGGCCCGCTTTTTTTTTCTATAAATTCAGCCCTATGAGCAGCGAAATTCTATCCGTCCTCGAGTACATGGAGAAGGAGAAGGGGATCGGTCGTGCCGACATGATCGCAGCGATCGTGAACGCCATCAAGACGGCGGCCCTGAAGGGGGTGAATTCCGGCCAGGACCTGAAGATCGATATCAATCCGAAGAACGGCCAGTTGCACGCCTGGGCGTTGCTCAAAGTGGCGGATTCCGTGAGCGATCCGCGCACCGAGATCCACATCGAGAAGGCCCAGGCGATCAAGCCGGGCGCCCAGCTGGGTGAAGTGATTGAAAAGGAAATCGACCCCGCGTTCCTCGGACGCATCGCCGCCCAGACCGCCCGTCAGGCCATCATGCAGAAGCTGCGGCAGTTCGAGAAGGACCGCATCTACGACGATTTCAAAGACATGGTCGGCAATATCGTGACCGGCACGGTCCGCCGCAAAGAGCGCAACGATATCTATATCGATCTGGGCAAAGCCGAGGCGGTGCTGGGCGGCAAGGAACAGGTCCCGGGCGAGGAATATCAGCCCGGCGATCGCATTCGCTGCCTGCTGCTTGCGATTGAGAGCACGCCCCGGGGGCCGGAACTCGTGCTCAGCCGAGCCAGCCCCAAGTTCGTCCGCCGCCTCTTCGAGGTTGAGGTGACCGAGATCGCCGACGGTACCGTTCGCATCGAGGCCTTTGCCCGTGAGCCCGGCTATCGCACCAAGATGGCCGTCATCTCAACCGACCCGAAAGTCGATCCCGTCGGCGCGTGCGTCGGCGCCCGTGGTGCGCGGGTGAAGACGATCGTCCGTGAACTCAACGGCGAGAAGATCGACATCATCAACTATTTTGCCGATCCGAAGCAGATGGTCATGGAGGCGCTGAAGCCCGCCGTGCCGCGTGAGATCGTCATCGACGACAAATCCCGCCGCATCCTTCTTCGCGTGGCCAACGAGGACCTTGCCATCGCCATCGGTCGCAAGGGGCAAAACGCCCGCCTGACGTCCCGTCTCATCGGCTGGAAGATCGACATCGAGGAGTTCAAGGTGGTGACGGTTGATGTGCAGGACGAGGCGACAAAGAAGCTCGCGACCACCCTTGGCATCGACGCCTCGCTCGCCCGCCGCTTGATCACGGCCGGTTTCGTTTCGCTCGAAATCTTCGAGGGTGTCGAAGCCGATGACCTCGAAGGCCAGGGTTTCACCGCCGAAGAAGCCGCCTCCATCCTCTCCAAGTTCAACGCCGCCCGCGGCGTCTGATCGTTCGCCATACCCTCCAACCTTTTTTCGTTTCCGCCGCACCCGCCTACCTGACTGATGAGCATCCGCATTCACGAACTCGCAAAACGACACAACATGGACAGCAAGGAGATGCTGGCCATGCTGAAGGAACGCGGATATGTGTCTTCGGACACCAAATCGGTTTCGAGCACCCTGAGCAAAATTTACGAGGAGGAGATCGAGAAGGAGTTTGGGCAAAAGGCCGCTGAGGCTGCGACGGCGGACGAAAGCGTGCCGCAGGAAGCCCCCGTGGCCGAGGTGTCGGTTTCATCCGAAAGCTCGGCGCCGCAGGTCCGCCTGCCGGCCGGCGTCTTCGTCAAATCCAAGGAGGAAGTGGTGCGCGAGCGGGAGGAGGCGGCGAGGGCCAAGGCCGCGCCTGCCGCCCCGCCCCCGGTCATGGCCGCTCCGCCCGCCCCGGCTCCGCGCCCGGTGGCCGCCGCGCCGGCGCCGATGCCCGCCCCCGCGCTGCCCGTGCGCCCCGCTTCGCCGCCTGTGCTTCCGCCGGTGCCCGCGCCTCGCGTGGTATCTGCACCGCCGATACCGGTGCCCGCCTCCGTCTCGCGTCCGCCTTCGCCACCGGCCGCTCCGCCCCTGCCTCCAGGCCGGACCGCCCCCGGCTTCCCGGCCGGTTCCTCGCCGAAGCCGCTGCCGTCCACTGGCACGGCCCCGGCCCTTTCGCCTGTTCCGGCCCCGGCCGCGAACGAGACACCGGTGGCTCCCGGCGAGTTGCGCGTCGTCCAGATGAAGCCGCCGGTCGTGGTGCGCGATTTCGCCGCCGCCCTTGGCCTCAAGCCATTCAAGCTCATCTCCGAACTGATGGAGTTGGGCATTTTCTCCTCCATGAACGCCAACGTCGAGGAGCCGGTCGCCATCAAGCTCGCCGAGAAACACGGCGTGATGCTTGAGATCAAGCACCGTGCCGACCCCGCTGCGGTCCAGGCCGCGCGCGACAAGGAGAAGGCTGACAAGGCCAAGCCGGTCGAGGACGAGGCCAAGTTCCTCGAGCCGCGTCCTCCGGTCGTCTGCATTCTCGGTCACGTCGACCACGGCAAGACCTCCCTGCTCGACGCCATCCGCAAGGCCGACGTCGCGTCGGGCGAGGCGGGCGGCATCACCCAGCACATCGGTGCCTACCAGATCGAGTTCAACGGTCGCAAAATCACCTTTTTGGATACGCCCGGTCATGCTGCGTTCACCAAGATGCGCGCCCGCGGCGCCGACGTCACCGACATCGCGGTGCTCGTGGTGGCGGCTGACGACGGGTTCATGCCTCAGACCGACGAGGCCCTCAAACACGCGCAAAACGCCGCGGTCACCCTGCTCGTCGCCGTCAACAAGATGGACGTCAAGGGCGCCAACATTGAGCAGGTGAAGTCGCAAATGCAGCAGCGGAACATCGCCCCGGAAGATTGGGGTGGCGAGACGGTCACCGTGCCGGTCTCCGCCATCAAGGGCACGGGCATCCAGGAATTGCTGGAGATGATTCTGCTCCAGGCGGATGTGCTTGAGCTGAAGGCCAATCCCAAAGCCGACGCCAGCGGCGTCATCGTGGAGTCGGAACTCGAGGTCGGCCGTGGCACGCTTGCCACCGTCATCGTGCAGCGCGGTACGCTGCGGGTGGGCGACGCCATCGTCTGCGGCTCGCACTGGGCGAAGGTTCGCGCGATGTACGACGACACGGGCAAAAATTTGAAGGAGGCTCCTCCCTCCGCGCCCGTGCGCGTGATCGGCTGGTCGGGTACTCCCGACAGCGGCGTCTCGTTCAAGGTCGTGAAGAATGTCCGCGAGGCGGAACGTCAGGCCGAGGAAGCACAACTTGGCGTCAGGAAGCTGGCCGCCACCGCAGCCGCCGCGCCGAAGAATGTTTCCGTCGAGCAGTTGTTTGCCGACATCGCCGCGACGCAGCACAAGGTCCTCAAGGTCATCATCAAGTCCGATGTGTTCGGCTCCACCGAGGCCGTGCGCAACGTGCTCGAGAACATCAAGAGCTCGAAGATCACGGTCGAGATCGTCGCGACCGACGTGGGTCTTGTCACCAAGAACGACGTGCTCATGGCCAGCGCCGCGGGCGCCGTCATCCTTGGTTTCAACACCAAGCTCGAGAACGGCGTCACGCCGCTCGCCAAGCATCACAACGTGCGCATCGAAACCTACCAGATCATCTACGAACTGGGCGACCGCGTGCGCGACATGATGGCCGACATGCTCGATCCCGAGCTCAAGGAGGTCAAACTGGGCGCGGCCGAGGTGCGCGCCACCTTCCCGCTGGCCAAGGGCTTTGTCGCCGGCTGTCTCGTCACCGAAGGCAAGATCAACCGCAACGGCACCGCGCGCCTGCGCCGCGGCAAGCAGGTGGTCTTCGAAGGACGGGTCAACACGCTCAAGCGCTTCAAGGACGACGCCAACGAGGTTCGCGCCGGCCTCGAATGCGGTATCAAGCTCGACGATTTCAACGGCTACGAAGTCGGAGACGTCATCGAGGTGTTCGAGGTGCAGAAGGTCCGCGCGTCCCTCTAGGATTGCGTCCTGCGGGCTTCGGCCCGCCCCGCCTTCCGCGACCCGTCCGCCCTGACGCCCCGTTCACGCGGCGAAAACCTCCATGTCCAATCGCACCATTCGCATCAACGAACTGATCCAGCGAGAGCTGGGCAGCTACTTGCACACGCGCTATCAGGAGGAGTCCGTCGCGATCACAGTTTCCAGCGTCGAAGTCGCGCCCGACCTTAAGACCGGACGGATCTACCTCTCCATCATCGGCGACGAGACCTTCGCCGCGGGCCGCATGAAGTGGCTGCGCTCGAAGGCGTCCGAGATCCGCCGCGAACTCGGTCACCGTGTCGTGCTCAAGCACACTCCGGCATGGACCTACGTACTGGACAAGGCCCATGTGCGCAGCAACCGCGTGCTGGGCATCCTCGACGAGATTGCGGAGCAGGAGAAGCGAAAGGCTTCTCCCGCTGCGCCGAAGGAGGACGCGTGACGCCCCGCTACCCGCAGTTTGCCGAGCCGTGGCAGGCGATGGTGCGCGATCTGGCCGGCCGCCCGATTGCCATCGCGGGCCACGCGCGTCCCGACGGCGATTGCATCGGCTCCCAAGTGGCCCTGGCCCGGGTGCTGCGCGCACTCGGACACGACGTGCGTTGCGCCAATCCCGATCCGGTGCCGCGCCGGTTGCAGTTCCTCACGCGGGACGAGCCCTTCTTCACCGCCGACACGCTGCCGGAGGGCGATTACGCCGCGATCCACGTCGACTGCGCCGATCATCTGCGACCCGGTGAAAAGCTGCAGGCGCGTTTGCCGGACAAGATAGCGAATATCGATCATCACGTATCGAATAATGGATACGCACGGCACAACCTCGTCGATCCCGCGTCGGCCGCCGCGTGCGAGATCCTGGCCGGACTCTTCTTTGATCTCGATCTGCCCGTCGATGCAGCGACCGCCCAAGCCTTGTACACCGGCATCCTGACGGACACCGGACAGTTCCGTTTTCAGGCGACGACGCAGCGCACGTTCCTGCTCGCCGCCGGTCTGATGGGGCGGGGTGCCGTTCCGGCCGAGGCCGGCTACGAACTCTACGAACGCGAGACGCCCGGTAAGATGAGGCTGCTGCAGCGTTTTCTCGCCTCGCTGCGGTATGAATGCGGCGGGCGGCTTTGCCTCGGTGTGCTGCCCGATGGTGTTTTTGCCGAAACGGGTAGCACGACCGAGGATACTGAAGGCCTGGTCGATTACGCCCGCGCCATCGAGGGGGTTGACGTGGGTGTCCTGGTCGAGGAGCGCGCGGGTGCGATCAAGGCGAGTTTACGCGGCAAAGATCCCGTGTACCGTCTCGACCGGGTCGCCGCGCGATTCAATGGAGGCGGCCACGCTTGTGCCGCCGGCTTGAATCTCAAAAACATCCGCACGGACGAATTTCTTCCCCAATTGATCGCCGCCATCGCCGAACAGCTCGCCGCCGCGGGCGCTCCTTCGACCGTCTCATCCTGATGTTGTTTCCCGCCAAAGAACTTGAGGGCGTCCTGCTCGTGGACAAGCCCACGGAACATACGTCCCACGACGTGGTCGCGCGTCTGCGCGGCAAGTTGAAGATGAAGCGTATTGGCCACGCGGGTACGCTCGATCCCATGGCGACCGGGCTGCTGGTGATTTTGGTCGGCAAGGCGACGCGCATCTCGCAGTACCTGATGAGCGTCGACAAGGAGTACGCCGGCACGATCGAGCTGGGCAAGGTCACCAACACCCAGGATGCCGAGGGGGAGATGCTCGAGATGCGCCCCGTCCCTCCATTGACGGAGGCCGAAATCAAGACCGCGCTGCAGGGCTTTATCGGGGATCAGTACCAGCTTCCGCCGATGTTCTCCGCGATCAAGATCGACGGGGTGCCGCTCTACAAACGGGCGCGCGACGGTGAGGAGGTCGAGCGCGAGCCGCGGTTCATCCGCGTGATGAGCTACGAACTCACCCGCTGGGCCTCGCCTGAACTGGATTTCGTCGTGCGCTGCACCAAGGGCACCTACGTCCGCACCCTGGCGCACGATCTTGGACAACGGCTCGGCTGCGGCGCCCACCTGAAGGCGTTGCGCCGCATTTCGTCGGGGAGCTTGAATGTGGCGCAGTCCCTGACCCTCGATCAGATTCTCGCGATGCCTCTGACTGAGATTGAGAAGCACCTCGTGCCGGCCTACGAGGCCGCGCCGCGCGTCGCCCTGTGAACCTGCCGGCGGAAGTCCAGGGACTCAGCGCCACCGCCGGGCTTCCGGTCCGTCCGGTGCATCTTGCGGTGGGCATGTTCGATGGCGTTCACCTCGGTCATCGCGCCGTGATCGACGCCGCCATCCAATCCGCCCGGCGCTGCGGAGGCATCGCCGCAGTGCTGACGTTCTGGCCGCACCCGAGCCGCCTTTTCAATCCCTCCGATCCGGTGCGCATGATCCAATCGCCCGGGCAAAAAGGGCAACGCCTGCTCGCGGCGGGCGCAGACGTGGTGATCTCGGAACCCTTTACACGTGAGTTCGCGCAGATCGCCGCGGAGGAATTTTTGCCCCACTTGCGGCGGCACCTGCCCGGCTTGAGCGCCCTTTACGTGGGCGAAAACTGGCGCTTCGGACGGGGACGCCACGGTGACGTCGCCTTGTTGATTGCCGAGGCGAAGAAACATCGCCTCACGGTCGTCAGCGCACCCCGGATCAATCACAACGGCGAGCCGATCAGCAGCACGCGCATTCGCTCCTGCCTGCGCGAGGGACGGATTGCGGAGGCCAATGCACTGCTCGGCTACAGCTATTCTGCCGAAGGAAAGGTGCGTCCAGGAAAACGTCTTGGGCGATCCTTGGGTTTCCCCACGTTGAACTTCGCATGGGAACCCGATCTGCTTCCGCGCTTCGGCGTGTATGCGGTGACGGTGGGCACGAACGCCGAACCCCGGCGTCTTCCGGCGGTGGCGAATTTCGGCCTTCGCCCGACGGTGGAGCAGGCCACGGCTCCACGCTTGGAAGTGCATGTGCTCGGCGATTGTCCGTGGACCGAAGGGGACGATCTCGTTGTCGAGTGGCAGGAATTCTTGCGGGACGAACAAAGTTTTTCCGGCCTTGAGGCCCTGCGCACCCAGATCGAGATTGATCGGGAAAAGGCATCAGAATTTTTCTTGCGCTGACCGCGACGCCTCCTGCTTACTCTCCCTTCCGCGGACCTTTAGCTCAGTTGGTTAGAGCGTTTCCTTGACATGGAAAAGGTCACTGGTTCGAGTCCAGTAAGGTCCACCATCACAAGCGCTTGAGAGCCTTTGATGCCGCGGTGGTTTTCAAAAAAACGGCGTCCTTAAGGGCGGTTCTCGCCCTGCTCCATGCCCTCCTCGATGGCCTGCATGCCGGTTCGCCGCCCGACCTACGCGGGCAGGCCCAGGATCGTCGCTTCAATCTCCACCTTGAGCGCGGCCCGGCAAATGTCGGCTTGTACATACGAGACCACGTCATCGTTCCGCAGCAGCCGGGCGTTGAGTTCTGTTTCGGCAAGCGAGAGGTCTGCGACGTGGCGAAGGTAGACCTTGAAATGGCGTCGTGTCCCGCGCCCCGCAGCGAGATCCGGACCGAGGTTGCAGGCGAGGGAGAGTTCGCGCAGGTTCTCCAAGGTGCAATCCAACTGGCCGCGCGTGCTCTCCGGTGCAATCGTGGCGTGGCCTCTCACCGCCGAGGTGCCGGAAATGAACACGGCTCGATCCGCCGCAGCTCCAACGAGGGTGGCTCTCGCGAAGCTCGGCGAACGAGGACCGTAGTCCGACGGATAGTCGTACGCCGGAACCTGCAGGGGATTCTCCACATGATGCACCGCACCTCGATGGGCGGCGAAAATCACGGTCAGCCGGTCACACTTGCTTCCGACGGCCGAGGCGGAGGGCAAATGGAGTTTGAATCCGGGACCGAGGTGTTGCTCAAACGCAAGGGAACGACCGCGGCAAAAGGCCTGGTAGTTTTCCAAACCGTCGGGTCCGCGGTCATTGATCGCTGGAACGTAGTTCCAAATGCGCACCAAGTGGCGCCCGTCCGCCGCCTGAAGAATCTCGCGATAGAGGCCGAGGGTTGCCGATTCCAGATCCGGCATGAGCGCAACGGTCGCCGCTCCCACCAGCCACATGTCATCGCGATACAACTGCAATCCGTCGCGATGCCCGACGTCCGGAAGATGAGGAAACAGGTCCTCGCATGGCTCCCCCGCGATCAGCGGAAGCCCGGGGTCGATCACGTCGGTTGACGAGGATCCGAGCGTGATGCGGAAAAGCGGCTGGGAAGGATGGGTGGCGGCCATGGACGTCAAAACGCCCACGAATAACCAAAGGTGAAACCAACCGCGTCAATGCCGGGATTTGGATCCGTCTGCCCGCCATTGGAGAGATGTTGAAACATCACGCCCGCACTTAACGTCGCCCCGCCTTTCGTCACGTGCTCGACTCCTCCCCGCATGAACCAGTTCAGCGTGAAATCCTGCCCTTGTCCGCCCCGCAGGCCCCGAGCGTCAATCCAACCCACCCCGCCGCCCGCGCCCCCAAAAAGCGACCACGTTCCTTCGGGATTCCACCATTCGATCGAAGGCGAGGCCGAGGCGCCGACGTAACGCGACTCCGGACCTTGCTGCACCCAGGTGCCGATCAACGTGAACCGATGCCGAATCATCAGGCGCGAGCCGTCCTGCAGGGGACGCACGAACGCTTCCGCCGAACGCCACGACAACTGGGTTGGCAACAAGCGATAGGAGAACGGCGTTCCCGTTCCGACGCCCCAAAGCAAACCCGTTTCCACTGTCCAGGCCGGGCTCTCCCACGGTTTCGCAAAGGATTGCTCGGCCGCAGTGAGGGAGGTTGAGGCGAAGGCAGGAAAGGTAATCAACCCGACAAGGAGTCTGACGGCAAGAAGGCGCACGGCGTGGATGGTGAAGGGCGCCGCCCGTCCGCCAATCCGAATCGATGGCCGCTCCCAGCTGAACTCGTGGCGCAGACTCCGCGACCGACTTGCTTGCGGTGCGAGTACGAGGCCACCGAGCGTCAGCTCGATGCGCCTTGTCTTGGCGGCGGGGTCGAAGACACGGCTCGACCGCGCGACGGTCGCCCGAGCCAAGATGTCATCTATTAGATGACAAAATCGCTCGGTCGCAGGTCGGGGCTGGCCTTTCCGGGCGTTGACATGACGGTCAAGTAAAACGGCAATTTACGGCACGTTTTACCCATTTATGATCCAACCTGTGTTTACCCTCGGAATCGACTACGGCACCAACTCCGTGCGCGCCCTGGTGGTGCGTTGCGCGGACGGCAAGGAACTCGGCACCTGCATCGTCAACTACCCCAGCGGCCATCAGGGCGTACTGCTCGATCCCAAGGATCATCATCTCGCGCGCCAGAATCCGGCTGACTACGTATTCGGTTTGGAGAAGAGCGTAAAGGGCGCCTTGGCCGCCGCCAAAAAGCAGAAGGGCTTTGACGTTTCCAAGGTGGTCGGCATCGGCGTCGATACCACCGGCTCCAGTCCGATCCCCGTTGATCGCACCAACCGTCCGCTCGCCTTCCACAAGAAGTGGGCGAAGAACCTCCACGCCCAGTGCTGGCTCTGGAAGGATCATACCAGCTGGCGCGAAGCCCGCCAGATCACCGAACTGGCCGCCTCCGTGCGGCCGCAGTACATTGCCAAGTGCGGCAACACGTACTCGTCGGAGTGGTTTTGGTCCAAGATCCTGCACTGTCGCAACGTGGCCCCGAAGGTCTTCGACGCCGCCTACTCGTGGGTCGAACTCGCGGACTGGATCCCATCCGTCCTCGCTGGCGTCACCGATCCCAAGGCCGTCATGCGCGGGGTCTGCTGCGCGGGCCACAAGGCGCTCTACGCCGAGGACTGGGGCGGCTTGCCCGACAAGGAATTCCTCGCCCGGCTCGACCCCAAGCTGGCCGACCTGCGCGACCGTTTGTACGAAAAGGCGCACGATGCCACGGCCTCGGCGGGCTCACTTTCGCCGGAGTGGGCGAAGCGTCTCGGACTGCCCGCTGGCATCCCGATCGCGATCGGTGAAATGGACGTCCACTACGGCGCCATCGGCAGCGGTGTCACCGAGGGCACGCTGGTCAAGGTCATCGGGACCTCCACGTGCGACTGCGGTGTGGTTTCGGCCGCGAAGAACGTTCCCGACATCCCCGGCATTTGCGGCATCGTCAAGGGCGCCATTCTCCCCGGCTATTACGGCATCGAGGCCGGCCAGTCCGCCGTCGGCGACATCTTCAAGTGGTGGGTCGAAGTGGTCTGCGGCGGCGACGGTGCGATGCACGCCAGCCTCACCCGCGAGGCGGAAACGCTCAAACCGGGCCAGAGCGGTTTGCTCGCGCTCGATTGGAACAACGGCAACCGCACCATTCTGGTTGATCAGCTGCTCACCGGCCTCGTCCTCGGACAGACACTCTACACGACCAAGGCCGAAATCTACCGCGCGCTGATCGAAGCCACGGCTTTCGGCGCCCGCGCCATCATTGAACGCATCCGCGAGTACGGCGTGCCGATCGACCGTGTCGTCTGCGCCGGCGGCATCGCCGAGAAAAACCCGATGCTGATGCAGATCTACGCCGATGTCACCGGTTGCACCATGCTCGTCGCTGGTTCGAGCCAGGCTTGCGCCCTCGGTTCCGCCGTCTCCGCCGCCGTGCTGGCCGGCACGCACAAGGATTTCGCCACCGCGCAGCGCAAAATGACCTCCCTCAAGAAGGTCGCCTACAAACCGAAGGCGCCCGCGCGCAAAACCTACGACCGGCTCTACGCCTTGTATCGACAGGTTCACGACGCCTTCGGTGGCGTCAACACGTCCGCCGATCTCTCGCGCGTGATGAAGGACCTGCTGGAGGTGAAAGCAGTAGTGAGTAGCGAGTAGTGGGTAGCGAGCAGGGGGAACTGAATACCCCTCCTCTCGCCACCTAAACTTTCTCCCACTACCCACTACCCACTCCCACTCCCACTACCCGCTACTCTCTACTATCATGCCCCCCGCCCCTGTATCCGAAATCTGGTTTGTCACCGGCTCGCAGCATCTCTACGGCCCCGGCCCGCTCAAGCAGGTCGAGGACAACTCGCGCGTCGTCGCCGAGGCGCTGGCGGCCTCGAAGCGCATCCCGTACAAGATCGTCTTCAAGCAGCTGCTGACCACGCCGGACGAGATCACGCAGGTGTGCATCGACGCGAATTCCGCGCCGCACTGCGCCGGCCTGATTCTCTGGATGCACACGTTCTCGCCGTCGAAGATGTGGATTCGTGGCCTCAACTTGCTGCGCAAGCCGTTCCTCCATCTGCACACGCAGTTCAATCGCGATCTGCCGTGGGGTTCGATCGACATGGATTTTATGAACCTCAATCAGGCCGCCCATGGCGACCGCGAGGCGGGATTCATCCACACGCGCATGCGCCTCGGCCGCAAGGTCGTTGTCGGCCACTGGAGCGACCCGGAGGTGCACGACCGCATCGGTGCGTGGATGCGCGCCGCCCGCGCCTGGCAGGACTGGCAGGGCGCGCGTTTCGCCCGCTTCGGCGACAACATGCGCCAGGTCGCCGTCACCGAGGGCGACAAGGTTGCGACCGAGATGAAGTTCGGCTTCGCGGTCAACGGCTACGGCATCGGTGACCTCGTCGAAAAGGTCAACGGGGCCTCCGCGAGGGACGTCGATGCGCTGGTTGCCGAGTACGCGAAGACCTACGCTCTCGCGCCTTCGCTGAAGAAGGGCGGCGCCCAGCACGAGGCATTGCGCTACTCCGCCCGCCTCGAGCTCGGCCTGCGCGCCTTTCTCGAAGAGGGTGGCTTCAAGGGCTTCACGACAACCTTCGAGGACCTGCACGGCCTGGCCCAGCTGCCGGGCATGGCTCCGCAGCGTCTGATGCGTGACGGCTATGGCTTTGCCGGCGAGGGCGACTGGAAAACCGCCGCACTCGTTCGCGCGATGAAGGTCATGGCGGACGGGGAGGGGACCTCGTTCATGGAGGACTATACGTACCACCTCTCGCCAAAGGGACATCAGGTGCTCGGTGCGCACATGCTCGAGATTTGCCCGAGCATCGCCGCCGGCAAACCGTCCGTGCAGATCCACCCGCTCGGCATCGGCGGCAAGGCCGATCCGGTGCGTCTCGTCTTCGACGCTACGACCGGCCCCGCGCTCAATGCCTCGTTGGTCGATCTCGGCAACCGCTTCCGTCTCATCGTCAACGAGGTCAAGGCCGTGAAGACGCCGAAGCTGCCCAAGCTGCCCGTCGCCCGCGCCGTGTGGGAGTGCCTGCCGGACTTCAAGACCGCCTGCGCGGCCTGGATCTACGCCGGCGGCGCCCACCACACCGGTTACAGTTACAAGGTCACCAGCGAGATGCTCGAAGACTTCGCAACGATCGCCGGCATCGAGATGGTCCTCATCGGCTCCGACACGAAGCTGTCCGACTTTAAACAGACCCTGCGCAACAACGAGGTGTACTATCACCTCTCGGGAGGTTTCCGCGCGTGAACCCGAGGACCGGGTAGCGAGCAGCGAGTAGCGAGCATCTCGGAATAGCTTCTTTTTCTACTCACTACTCACTACTTTCCACTCCCCCATGCTGACTGAACTCAAACGCGAAGCCTACGAAGCCAACGTCGCCCTGCCGAGGCACGGGTTGATCAACCTCACGTTCGGCAACGCCAGCGCGCTCGACCGGGCGAAGGGCATCTTCGCGATCAAGCCGAGCGGAGTTTACTACACGTTACTCAAGCCGGAGGACATGGTGCTCGTCGATCTCGAGGGTAAGAAAGTTGCGGGCTCGCTGAATCCATCTTCCGACACTCCCACCCACCGCCGGCTCTATCTCGGTTTCGCGTCGATCAACGGGGTCGTACACACCCACTCGTCGCACGCCACCGCCTTTGCGCAGGCCGGCCGGTCGATCCCGATCTTCGGCACCACGCACGCCGACTATTTCTGCGGGGATGTCCCGGTGACGCGCAAAATGACCGCCGAGGAAATCTCCTCCGCCTACGAATGGGAGACGGGCAGCGTCATTCTCGAACGTTTCCGAGGCCTCGATCCGCTCGATTGCCCGGGTGTGCTCGTCAATCGCCACGCGCCCGTCACGTGGGGTCCGACGGTCGCGAAGGCCGTCGAAGTGGCGGTTGCGGTTGAGTGCATTGCCCACATGGCGTTAATGTCTCTCCAACTCGCACCGGCTCTCGCCTTGATCGAGCCGGAGTTGCTCAACAAACACTTCAAGCGAAAGCACGGCCCCGGCGCGTATTATGGTCAGTCCGGCGGCAAGGGTTGAGCGCTCCTTCTCGCGTCGTTCGCCTTAAAAGGAAAATGCGTTGGTGAGTGGGGCCGAATTCAGCGCTCCACCGCGACGAGCACACTCTCCACAGCCCATTCCGACCCGCCGCTACGCAAACAACTTCGTGATCACATTGCCGTGCACGTCGGTCAGCCGGAAGTCGCGGCCTTGGAAACGAAACGTCAGCTTGGTGTGATCCAGGCCGAGCAGGTGGAGAATCGTCGCGTGGATGTCGTGCACGTGCATCGGATCCGCCACCGCGTTGAAACCGAGTTCGTCCGTTTCCCCGAGCACCTGACCAGGCTTCACCCCGCCGCCAGCGAACCACATCGTGAAGGCGTCGATATGATGGTTGCGCCCCATCGTGTCGCGGTTCTCGCCCATCGGCGTGCGTCCGAACTCGCCGCCCCAGATGACGAGCGTGTCCTCCAGTAATCCGCGTTCCTTGAGGTCCTTCACGAGCGCGGCCTGGCCCCGGTCCACCTCGCGGCACACCTTCTCAAAGTCGCCATCGAGATTCTCGCCCGGGCCGCCATGGCTGTCCCAGTTTGTATGATACAACTGCACAAACCGCACACCGCGCTCCACGAGCCGGCGCGCGAGCAGGCAATTCCGTCCAAACGACGGCGTGTCACGGTCGACGCCATACGCTTCCAGCGTGGCCGCACTTTCCTTGGAAAGATCGATCAGGTCAGGTGCGCTCGTCTGCATGCGCGACGCCATCTCGTAGGCGGCGATGCGCGTCTCGATCTCAGGGTCGCCGGTTGCCACCGCGCGCTGCAGGTTCAGGTCACGGATCGCATCGATGGTCTGACGCTGCCGCTGCGCGCTGATGCTGGCGGGGTTGGAGAGGTTGAGGATCGGGTCGCCGGTGCCGCGCAGGGGCACGCCCTGATACGTCGTCGGTAGAAAACCAGAACCCCAGTTGACCGCCCCACCGCGCGGTCCGCGCGGTCCCGATTGCAGCACGACAAAGCCAGGGAGATCCTGGCACTCGCTGCCCAGACCGTAGTTGAGCCAGGAGCCCATGCTTGGACGCCCGAACTGGCCCGACCCCGTGTTCATGAACAGCTTCGCCGGCGCATGGTTGAAGAGCGTCGCCTTGCACGACTTTGCCAGGGTGATGTCGTCCACGATCCCGGCCGTGTGGGGGAACAGGTCCGACACCCACATGCCGCTCTTCCCATGCCGCTTGAAGGTCCGCCGCGTGCCGAGCAGCGACGTGCCATGGCTGCTGTCCATGAAGGCGAAGCGCTTGCCCTCGATGAACGACTGCGGAATCGGCTGGCCATTGAGTTCGACGAGCTTCGGCTTGTAGTCGAACAACTCCAGCTGGCTCGGCCCGCCCGCCATGAAGAGGTAGATGATGTTCTTCGCCCGCGCCGGGAAATGCGTCGGTTTCGGTGCGAGCGGATTGGGCAGCGCCATCCCCGGCTGCGCGGCCAACCCGGTCCGGTTCAGCATCGATGCAAGCGCAATTCCGCCCAACCCCATCGCGCAACGGCTAAAAAAGTGCCGGCGAGTCAGGTGGCTAAGGTGATCTTGGGGCAAGGTCATGGGATTTGTCTCCGATGTAGCGGCGGCTGTCCCCAGCCGCCTGTAGTCGCGGCCGTGCCGGCCGCGTCCGGTGGCATTGTGTAGCGGCCCATGTCCCCATGGGCGCGGTCGAAAGGCGGGCGAAGGCAATGCCCTGCACGGATGAGGACATCCGTGGCTACACGGCGTGACGGGCTACGGTTCATTCGCGGGTGATTGTCTCATCCAGGTTGAGCAGCACGCGGGCGATAATCGTCCATGCCGCTGCGTCGCGTGAGGCCTCGTCGCCTTCGCCGTCGGACCTTTGTTGGTGGAACAGCTCGACCAGACGCCGGTGCTCCGTCTGCGTTGGCTCCCGCGCGAGGCAGGTGCGGAAGGCAAACGCGATCTGCGCCGCCACATCGCCCGGAGCCTCGCGCCGCACCCGTTCACCCAGCGCCACGGCGAACTCGAAGAACTGCTGGTCGTTGAGCAACGTGAGCGCCTGCAAGGGCGTGTTGGAACGCATCCGCCGCGTGCAGGTGCTGAAGCCGTCGGCCGCGTCAAAGACGGACAGCGCCGGGTGCGGCGTCGCGCGCCAGAAATGCGTGTAGAGGCCGCGTCGATACCGGTCTTCGCCGGTGCTCGGGGTCCACGTGCGCGAAACCTGGCCGAGCGTCATGACGCCGTCAGGCTGGGGCGGATACACGGGCTGGCCGCCCAGCCGGGGCGAGAAAAGGCCGCTGGCGGCCAGCGCCACGTCGCGGATCAGCTCGGCGTCGAGACGCAGCCGGCTTTGCCGCGCGAGCAGCCGGTTGAGCGGGTCGATCTCCTCAAGGTCGGGCCGGACGTTCGAGCTCTGCCGGTAGGTGGCCGAGGTCACGATGAGGCGGTGCAGCGCCTTCAGGCTCCAGCCGCGGGCCACGAATTCGGTGGCCAGCCAGTCGAGCAACTCGGGGTGGGTCGGCAGCGCCCCCTGCGTGCCAAAATCGTTCTCCGTCTCCACGATCCCGCGGCCAAAATACTGCTGCCACACGCGGTTCACCATCACGCGCGCCGTCAGCGGATGCGCGGGATCGACCACCCAGCGGGCAAGGTCGAGACGCGTCGGATTGTCCACCGGCAATGGAGGCAGCACCGCGAGCGTGCCCGGCTTCACGGGTGTGCTCGGCCGCGTGAAGTCGCCGCCGACGAACACCACGGTCTCACGCGGCGCTAGCAGTTCCTGCATCACGAGCGTCGTGACGGGGCGGGGCTGCTTGCGCTCGGCGTCGGCCACACGGTCGTTGAGCGTGCGGAAATCCTCGTCGGTCGGACGAAACGCGCCGTAGGCCGCCCGACGCTGGGCGAGCGATTGCTCCGCCCATGGCAGTTCGACCGCCCGGCGGGTGGCGGGGCGGAGTTTCTCGCGGGCTTCGTGTGTGAGCGTCGCGGCCCACGCTTCCACGTCCGCGCCGTACGGCTCGAGGAAACGTGAAAGTGCCGCCCGGACGCTTTCGAGCGCCTCCTTCGTGGACTCTGCCTTGGTGACCTCTCCGGGTATGCGCAAGACGCCTTCGTTCTCGGCGACGGTGTTGTTGAAAAACGCGAAGAGCTGAAAGTACTCCTTGTGGGAGATCTGATCGAATTTGTGGTCGTGGCACTGCGCGCACGCGACCGTGAGGCCGAGGAAGGCGGTGCCGAAGGTGTTCACGCGGTCAAAGACCGCCTCGATGCGGAACTGCTCGGGGTCGATGCCGCCCTCCTCGTTGAGCTGCGTGTTGCGGTTGAACCCCGTGGCGATGCGCTGCGCCATCGTCGGCTCGGGCAGCAGGTCGCCGGCGAGTTGATCGATGACGAATTGGTCGAAGGGCAGGTCGCGGTTGAGGGCGTCGACGACCCAATCGCGGTACTTCCAAATCTGCCGCGGCGCGTCGATGCTGTAGCCGTTCGAGTCGGCATACCTCGCCACATCCAGCCAAGGCCGCGCCCAGCGTTCGCCATAGTGCGGCGAAGAGAGCAGGCGGTCGACCGCGCGCTCATAGGCATCAGTCCGGGTGTCCTTGAGGTAGGCATCGACCTCGGCGGGCGTGGGCGGCAACCCCGTCAGGTCCAGGCTCACGCGGCGGAGCAGGGTGACAGGATCGGCCTCGGGCGAGGGAGTGATGTGTTCCGCCTCCAGCCGGTCGAGGATGAACCGGTCGATCGGCGTGCGCGGCCACTCGGCCCGGCGCGTGTCGGGCGGCGTGACGGCCACCGGGGCCGCGTACGCCCAGTGCAAGTACCGTCCCGGCTCTTCGGTGTCCGGGGCAGGGGAACCTTGTTCCACCCAGAGCTGAAGGCGTGCGACCTCGGCCTCGTCGAGCCGGGATTTCTTGTACGGCATCGCGGGAATGTCCTCGTGGGTGTCATTGAGCACCTGGAGGAGCAGGCTTTCGCCGCCTCGGCGTCGCACCACCGATCCGCTGGTGCCGCCGAGTTTCATGTACTCCGCCGTGTCGAGCCGGAGCCCGCCCTCCTCCTTCTCCTCCCCATGGCAACGCACGCAGTGCTGGGTAAAGATCGGTTTGATCTCACGAAGGTAGTCCACCTCTGCCGCACGCGTGAGGGCGACCGGCGCGAGCGCGGACGCGAAGACAAAATACAGGGGTACACGAGCACTCATCAGAAAAGGGTTGGCTTCACTAATCAGCCATTTCCCAGAGATGTCAAAGTCAGGGTCCGCCGCGCGCGGTTCTGGGGACCTGCTCCGCCGCCAAAAGGCGGGCTGCCCCGGCGCCCAATCCGCCGCGTGGGGCACACGGCCTGCAGTACGTCATCCCTTTCGATGCCCGGTGCCCCCACCGGGCGTCCGTTCCGCCGTGTTGTAGCCGCGGGCGCTGACCGCGGTTCTGTCGGCCCTGTGCCCGACCGGGGCATCATCGGTCCCGTGGCCTGGCTCGAGCATTGTCGAGGTGTTTGACGACAATCGCGTAAGGACATGTTTCTCCGGTTTAGGACATTCAGGCGTCCTGCGCTGACGGTTATGATGATCACCCAATCCGGTTTCAAGCGGGACCGGATTTCGCAGGATGGCTGTCATGATTCTCTTGCCTTGCCCAGTTTGCGCTCGATCAAAGCCGGCCGGATGCCACCGTTGACGGATGAAGTCGCCGATGCATTGGTTGCAGGCGGGGCCGCTGCAAGTGGCGTTCCCACGGGAGGCGTCAGCCCGGTCCCGCGAAGCCAACTGGGAGGTAGTGCGGCTCGCCTACGAGTACTGGCGAACGGGAAGCTACGTTGAATATGGCGGGTTCGTTCTCCGCGAGAGCACCTTGTTCTGGGTCGTCTCGGGGCACGCCCGTATGCAGTGGAGCGGCCAGATGCACCCTTTAGGACCCTCGACGTTGATTCTTGTGCGGAAGGGAACCGCCTTCCGGATCGACTCGATTGAACCTCCGCATTTGGAGCTGTACGCCCTGCGTTATTCCGGCGAACAGCTGGAGAAACTGGCTGAGCGCGTGGCTCCGCAAGGTCCGCGCTTGGTGGTTCCGGCGCAGCCTGAACGGGTGCAATGGCTCTTTGAGTCGCTGCTGAATGGCTTGGCGACGCATGATTCGGTTTATCTACAAAATGGCGACGCCTTCCTCCGCCTCTTGTTGGTCCTCCTGTGCGAGGAGGTGCGGGCCCAACCCGCGCTGCGTAGCCGCATGGAAATACGCTTTCTGGAATGCAAGGCGCTGATAGACCGGGAATTTTCGGACATCCATGACGTCGGCGGTGCGGCGGAGCTGTGCCATATCAACCGCGACTACCTCAACCGACTCTTCAAACGGTACTGGAATATGACGTTGCAGGAATATCGGCGACGTCGCCGGCTCAATGTGGCGTCCACTTTGCTGCTCACGACGGATCGCACGCTCGCCGATATTAGCGCACATTTAGGATATGGAGACGAGTTTACCTTCTCCAAAGCGTTCAAGCGCTACTTTGGCATGGCGCCGCGGCATTGGCGCCAGAGCGGCGGCGGACATCGTTACGTGACCGAGAAGCAGAGCAGCGGGTAATTCGGCGGCAGGCGGCCGGATGAGGCGGCCGCGGTTGGGCGGCAGTCATCGTGATGGCGCCTGCACCTCGCGGATCAGGGCCAGGAGAACGGGCCGCAGTTGCACCTGCTCCGGCAGCAGCTCGGCGAGCGCCTGTTCCCAAGTCGCAATGGCGGCGGCTGCTTGTCCCCCCTCGCGCTGAATCTGTCCCAACGCGACCAGATAGTGACCGTTGTTCGGGTATCGTTGGCGGAGGCGCCGAACCTCGGTTTCGGCTGCGGCCAGGTCGCCGGACTCAACCAGGAGAGCGACCCGCAACTCGAGGGCCTCCGTCAGCCCGGGCTGGACGCGCAGCGCCGCATTGACGGCCGTTAGCGCTGCACTTGCATCCCGCCGGTCCTGCGCTTGGCGGGCGCGCAGCAGCTGCACTTGCGCGATCAGGAGCGCCGCTTCCTCGTCCTCCGGTGCGAGAGCGTGGACCGCGTTCAGGTGGGTCAGCGCTTCGTCGAGCGCCTGCTGCTGCAATAAAAGCTGGGCGAGCAGTCGCCGTGCATCCGCGTCTTGCGGCAGCAGCTGCACGAGCGCCTCCAAATGCGGTTGCGCGTCAGGTAGACGATCCTCCCGCAGGTAGGCGCGCACCATCATTTGGTGCAGCTCCACGTCGTTTGGGTCGAGTGCAAGGACCATGTGAGCCCGTCCCGCCGCTCGGTCGACATGGCCGCTTTGGATCTCGAGTTGAGCAAGGTGGCGCTGCAACACGATCAGCTGGGGCGCCACCGCGAGACCCGCGGCGGCGACTGCACGGGCATCGTCCGCACGATTCAGCTTCAACAATACGGCCACCCACTGGGGATAGACCAACGACGGCTCGCCGCCGCGTTTAGCTGCTTGTTGGTACGAATAAACCGCCGCGGCAAAGTCCCCTTGTTCGCGCGCGAAAGCCGCCCGCTGGAGGTGGGGCAGGGGGCTTTCCGGGGCCAGTTCCTCGATGCGCTCCAGGAAGGGAAGGGCCTCGCGCCCGCGGCCGGCCCAGCGTTCATCTTCGAACCAGATGCTCCACCGCTGCGGGTCGTAGCACCACGCGCGCAGCTCATTCATCCACGGATCGATCAACGGAGGATTTTGCGCGGAAGCGGCGCGCTCCCGCAGCTGCTGGGCCCGTAGGTGTTCGTCACTACGGTCCACAATCTGAGCCAGCAAATAGAGCGCATCCTGACTGGCTCGCGGTTGTTCGATCAGCTGCTCGAGGAGCGTCCGCGCCGGCCCGGCTTCGTTCCGCAACAAATGGTCGCGGGCCAGCGCCAAGGTCGCGACGGAGTGGCCGGGCTGCGCCTCCGGCACCGCCAGAAAGTGGGCGCGGGCCTCATCCGGACGGCCCTGTTTGGTGAGCACCGTTGCCAGGCTGAGCCGAGCCGGGAGGTAGTCCGGTCGACGCCGAAGGGTCTCCTCCAGGCGTTGTGCCGCAGCTTCCAAGCGCCCTTGTTCGCGCGCCACATCAGCGCGGTAGTAGACGATTTGCGCCGCTCTCGCGTTGTCGTCACGCGCCAGGATCTGCGCGTAGAGTACGTCCGCCTGCTCCCAGAAGCGGTTTGCGTGATAAAGCCGCGCAAGGTCGAAACGAAGGTCGCTCTCTTGTGGTGCACGCCGCAGCGAAGTCTCGGCCGCGTTCAGTACCTCCTGAAAACGCGCGGGTAAGGCCGACCCATCCGGCTGCATGGGCAATGGATCCGACCCGCTTTGCCTCGTGCAGCTTGCGACGGCCAACAGCACTCCAGCCAGCACCATGCCGCGCTGGACAACGAGCTTGGAACGGGTCGGGGCAGAGGGCATGCGTTACGGCCGCTCGCGTCGGGTCCAAAGCGTGATCCGCTGGATCCGCTCATTGACGCCAAACAGTGCCAGCCCACCCGTGATCAGTTCCAACTGCCCATTGCCGTTGAGGTCCGCAGCGTGGGCCACGACCATTTGCGTGGGGCGCCGTGCGAGGTCGCGACGCAGGAATTTTCCGCCGCCAATATTCTCAAAGCATGTCATGGTGATGCCATCGGGAGTGAGCGCGTCGCTATCGCAACTGACGGCGAGGATATCCGGACGGCAATCCCCGTTGAGGTCGGCGATGACCGGACTGTAGGCCCCGGGCAGGTCGCCGAGGCGGTGATAGACGAAGCGCTTCCCGTCCAGGTTCTCCAGCCATTGCACCCCGTGCCAGGGGCGGGTGCCGGGCGTGGCATAATCGAAACCGTCGCCGTTGGTGTAGGCGATGTCGGGATAACCGTTTCCGGTGATATCCGCCACGGCAATACCACTGCTGCCAAAATCGGGGTTGGTCGATCCCCAGAGGACTCGAGGCGTGAACTGGCCTCGGCCATCATTCTGGAACAGGTAGATCTCTTCGGCGTTTTGTGAAACAAGCGCCACGATATCCAGCGTCCCGTTCAAATCGATATCGACGACGGCGGTGTGGATGGTTCCCGGCAGTTCCAACAGCAAGTGACTGCGAAACGTTCCGTCGCCCAAGTTCTCCATCCAGCGGATTTCGCCTTCATGATAGCCAAAGTGGGCCACCACCAGATCCAGACGTCCGTTGCCGTTGAAGTCACCGGCCCGGACATCAGCCACGCGCATCACATTCTCAAGCAGAACGTGCCGACGAAACTGCCCTTGCCCGAGGTTCTCCAGCAGCAGCACCGCGCCGATGCGTTCGTTGTTTGGCATGACGACACCTAGGCAGGCAACCAGCAGATCGACCCGGCCGTCGTCGTTGAAGTCTACGGGCTCGATCCGGGCCGGCCCGCGTACATCTGCCGCGAGCACGTCTTCGTCGAAGGTGCCATCCGTCCGTTGGCGCAGCCAAAGGATTTGGTTGAGCCGCCCTTCGGCCGCGAGCACGTCGAGCCGGCCGTCGCCGTCAAGGTCCGCGGTCGTCACGTGAGTGATCCAAGGGATGCCCGGCATGACGGAGCCAGGCTCGCTGGGCGTGTACGCTCCAAACGGCAGAGAGCCGAAGGAATGAGTATCAGATTTATCGCTACATCCGACCCATCCCAGGCATAAACAAACCGCGAAAAGGGTGCCGGCGATCCGGGGGCGGGGCGAGTGCGCCATGGATGACCTATGGGAACGGTCAAAGACGCTGGCAAGCCGCAAGGGGCTGCAGGGGAGGAACGGTTTGAATAAACATTTCTTGTTGTCACGAATTATCTGACAACGGCCCGTGCTGAGACTTCCCGGCGCCGCGACGTCTCCTCCCATTGGATTTAATCAAGCTGGGCGAGGACGTACGCGCGGCAGCCGGTATAAATGTCGTCCCGCGACATGCGTTCTCGATTTGCGGCATTCCTTCTGCCGGGCGGTGCTGATAAAGTGAGGTGAGTTCGGGTCCCAACCGAATCTGGCGACCCCAGCCCCACAAAAACACCCATGAACATTACACCCCGCACAACGCAGCCCTTGTGGTGTGCGCTGCTGGCCGTCCTGGCCAGCTCGATCCCCGTCAGCACCTTGCTGTCTCAGGTACCGGCGCAGACCAGCGAACCCGAAGAGGAAGTCATCCGTCTGACACCGTTCGAGGTTTCCGCCGAAGAAACCCAAGGCTATCAAGCGACCTCAACGCTCGCAGGCAATCGCCTGCGCACCAGAATCGAAGATGTCGGTTCCGCCATCTCGGTTTATACGCGCGAATTTCTCAAGGATATTGTCGCGACCGATAACCAGTCGCTGCTGGCATACGCCCTGAATACAGAAGTCGGCGGCCCACGCGGCAATTTTGTCGGTGGAAATAGTTTCGGCTTGGAAAATGACAATCTCCAGCGTCCCAATAGCAATACGCGCATCCGCGGATTGGCAACGGCCGACAATACCCGGAACTTCTACCGCAGCGATACGTCGTGGGATGGTTACAACATCGAGCGCGTGGAGGTGCAGCGCGGGGCGAACTCCATCCTGTTCGGCATCGGCAGCCCTGGGGGCATCGTCAATGCAACGCCGATCGAGGCTCGTCTGCGGAAGAACTCCGGGGAGTTGCAAGCCCGGGTGGATCAGTTCGGCAGCTTTCGCACCAACCTCGACTACAATTACGTGGTCGCGCGCGATAAGCTGGCGATTCGCGTCGCACTGCTCAGCGATCAGAAAAAGTTCCGGCAGAAGCCGGCGTTCGAGGACGATGAGCGCGGTTATGTGACGGCCACATGGGCTCCCTCGACGATGAACAAAGGTGAGTCCACGCTGCGCATTCGCGGGAATTACGAGCACGGGCGCACCCGAAGCAACCGACCCCGCATGATCGCGCCGATCGATACGATCTCAACGTTTTTCGCGGCGCCCGGCACGAGCGGGTTCGAGGGCGAGTTTGCCAACGCAGGCAACTGGGGCTTTGGCGGAATGCCGGTCAACCAGATCGACGATGCCGTGCGCATCACGGGCAACCCGTGGTACGGGCAAACCTTCGAGGCTCAGGCTCCCAGGTTCATCTACGGCGGAGGGATCGCTGAGCCAACCCGGGTCATCGAAACATTTGCGAACTCCCGCGGCGGATGGATGCCGATTACCCAAGGCGGAAACATTGTGGATGTCGTTCGAAACGATGGTACGCGCAGGGGCAATGGGAGTGTGGGGATCGGCCAAGTTGAAGGGAACATCCGCGGCACCATGCAACGCCTTCTCTGGGGTAAGAATCGAGCCGCGGCCGAGGCGCGCTTGAAGTATCAAGGCTTCTGGAAGGATTCCTCGTTAACGGACACCCGCTACTATGACTTCTTCAATAACCTCACCGACGGAGACACCAAGCGCGAAGGGCGCGATTGGGACTCCTTCGAGGTTGATCTGGCCCACTCCTTTTTCAACGACAAGCTCGGATACAATGTGTCGTACTTCAAGGAGCAGGTGGACGAGACGTTCTATTCGAACCTGGGAAGTGTCGAGGTGCCGACCATCACCGTGGATATCGGAGCGCTGGATCGGCAGGCCACCCCGGATCGGCGGGTCCCCAACGCCGCCGCGGGACAAGCCTTCATCCGTCACCAATTTGGGCATATCGGCAGCAGCGAGACCGAACGCGATCGCGAGGCGAAGCGCTTGCAGGCGTTCGCCAAGCTCGATGCCAGCGACTTCGGCGAAAGCACGTTGCTACGCATGCTAGGGGTGCACGATTTTGTTGCGTTGGCGCAGAATCAGACGTTCGAGCAGTACGGTCGCGCGCTCCAGGCGGGCAACTGGATGCCTGATTACTATGTGGCACGGAACACAAATAACACCTTCCTGAATCCGCCGCCGGGTGCGCGCGTGGCCGACCTAAACCGGATTGGGGGCGTGAATCCCGAAGGCGCCTCAGGCGACGTCTATCTGGTGCCTTCCGGCCCGAATCTCACCGGGTTGCAGCCGATGTCCAGCCTGCAAATCCCGTCCGGCAGTTACACCATTCGAGGCTTCGACGCGAGTCCGTTGCCGGGCTTCACGCGCGAGGCGGCCCTGCTGCCTTGGGTCAACCCGAGCAATAACCAGACGAGCGTGCAGGCCAACAACCCGGACAACTACGTGGGTTGGCGCGACATCGGCTCATACCGGTTCGTCAGTGTCTATGATGGCGAAGCGGAGAGGGAGTACCTTACGAGGAGTCGCAGCGTCTTCTCAGAGGACATTGATTCGATCGCCGGCGTGTGGACCGGTCGCCTGTGGGACGGGAATATTGTTGGCATGTATGGCTGGCGGCAGGACAAAGTGGAGGAGACTTTCCGCAACCACTCATACACAAGCGCCACCGATGGGGGGGTGTTCAATCCGGACCGTTCAAACCGGACGATTCGATCGACCACAGTGGAGAGCAAGAACTGGTCGGCGAAACTAAATGTGACGGGAGCGCTGCAGCAGATCACCGGCATGGGCCGCGGCTTGCCGTTCGACGTTCATCTCCTCTACAGCGAAGGGGAAGTTCAGAAGCCGGATCCGACGCGCGTGGACTTGTTCGGTCGGACGCTCGCCAATTCGGTTGGCACCACCAAGGACGCCTCTGCCATGTTTGTAGCCAAGGACGGACGGTGGACCTTCAGGGTCACTAAATACGAAACGGACGTAAAAGACACAGCTTCGACGGCCACGCTCAATCGCGAGGTGTGGCGCCTGATCCAGGTGCTCGAGCAAGGTGCACTTCGCGCCGGTTTCATCGAGACGGATTCGCAGAACTATACCTCGCCGGACCTTCCGCTGAGCGCCGGCGCGATCGCGGGGGGCTTCAGCACGGAGGCGGAGTATCGCCGGAAGGTGGTCGCGCCAGCGTTTCGGGCCATGGAACGCACGCTGTACGAGGACTACCCCCTCACGCGTGCGTTTTATGCCAGCGGCAGCTATAGTGCGCAGGTGCCGTTCGTTCCGGGCCAGCAGGTGCAGCCGTTTGTCAAATTCCCGGATGGTGCGGTGCTGGTCGAGGATCAGCTTTCCGAGGGTTGGGAATTCGAGTTCACGGCGAGCCCTCGGCGCAACTGGAATGTGGCGGTGAACGCGTCTCGATCCATCGCCATCCGTGACAACGTACCCGGCAGCGAGCTGGGGGCGGTGTTCGACCTCATTGGTACCAGCATGCGCGGACCGGCGGGTGACCTGCGCATCTGGGGGGCGCAAGGCGGTCAGTTCGTGGGGTGGATCAATCCGCTCTTGGGCGAACTGGCAGTGGCACGCGCGCTCAATGGCACAGCACAGCCCGAAATTCGCAAATGGAAGGCAAACGCGATCAGCAACTATACCTTTGAAGGAGGGGGGTTGCGTGGTATTGGGGTTGGCGGTGCATACCGTTACGAGGATAGCCAGATCATCGGCTTCCAGCCGACGCAGAATTCGGTGACGGGTGAGGTCGGGGTGGATAAGTCCATCGTGTTCCGCGACGACCCCCGGCACACGTTCGATCTCTGGTTGAGTTATCAACGCCCGCTCCGCCGCAACGTCGGCTGGAAGATTCAACTCAACGTGCAAAATGCCTTCGGTAAAAACGAAGTGGTTCCCCTCCACCGCAACCCCGACGGCACCTTTGGCCAGATGGGCATCCGAGAAGGCCGCAGTTGGTCCGTGACCAATACGTTCACCTTCTAGCTCTCGTCGATCTTCGAGCAAACAGGAGGTGCCGACGCGGGTCGGTGCCTCCTGTTTCGCGTTCCAACGATTCGCTTCTTCTCAGATATAACCATCATGTCCGACCGGCCGTACAGCATTTATAGCACTTGGGGTTTTCACGATGAACTGGGGGACCAAGTCAGGTTGACCGAGCAACTGGCGCATCGGGCACTGGATGAACTCGAAAGGTGGCGCCGCGATTACCAGATCGGCTTTGATTATTTCCACCTCGACTGCTTCTGGTTTGACCCCGCGCGGGGCTACGAATTCTTCAACCCCGAGACATGGCCGCACGGTTTTGATCCCGTGCTGGATCGCATCCTTGAAGCGGGTATGAAACCAGGCTTGTGGTACAGCACCAACGGCGTCCATCTTGCCCCCGACGAGTGGCGCTCCAGCCAGACGGACCAACCACGGATCCACACCCTCGCCGAAGGGGACTATGCGGCGGCCTTGGAACGCAGTTTATTCCATGCGGCCGAGAAATGGTCGGTCCGGTTCTACAAGTTCGACTTTGCACATTTCCACCTGCGTGTGCCGGGCAGCCGGCTGACGGCGGAAGAAAATTATCGTCTGAGCGTGGAACGGATGCTGGGCATGCTGGACCGCTTGCGGCAGCTCTACCCCGACATCAAGGTCATCACGCACTGCGGTTACGCGCGGGAGCCGCTCTCGACGGAAATCGGTGCGCCGGATCGTTATTCTCCTGACCGCTCGCTGCTGGGGTCGATCGACAAACTATTTTCGGGCGATCCGCGGTATGCGGCGGTGGCGCAAACCTCCATTTCCCGCGGTTTGGATCTGTTTCAGGATCGGGGCGTCTGGAAGATGGCGCAGGACGGAGTGCCGCTGGATCGCATCGATGATCATGGGGCACTGATCGCCGGCACCAATACGTGCCACTATCGCGGCCGGATGGGCTTCCGGCGGACCCATCTTGGCCAACTCGCGCGAGGGGGCCGGCGGGATATGTTCTACGGCGATCCCACGTTGCTCACCCCGGACGACCTCACCGGGCTGGCTGCGGCGCGCACGTTGTTCTTCGATGCGTACCGGCGCGGTCTCACCACCTGCCCCGTGGGCGCCGGTGAGCCCGGCGTCGCGCCTTGGCATGGGTTCGTAACCGGGGAAGGCATCCAGGGGATTGCCTACTTGGTGAATCCATCGTTGCACCCCGTCACCGCCTCATTTCGAGTGGTCAACTTGACGCGCGCGCGATTGCTTTTTTACGAAGGAGCGACCGCGCCCCCGGTGCAGACTGAACCCGACTACCTGCACGTCACCCTGCAGGCGGAGCAAATGGCGGTGGTGGGTCTGGGCCGCTACGCGACGGCCGAGTGGGACACTGGGCATGATCCGCTGCCACCCTTGCCCGCGGATGCGCGACGGGTGCCGGTCGAGTTTCGGTGCTCGGGCAACCACTGGATCGCGGAGCTCCACGAAGCCCTGCCTCCCGGTTATCGGCTGCACGTGCGTGCCCAGGCACTGGATACGGAGCCACTGAGCGTGCAGGACGCGGCGCCGTTCCGATTTGCGGCGCAAGACAATCGCACCTCTTCGGACCGGACGCCGCGGGCGCACGACCTGCTGACCATCTCGTTCGAGCAGGACGGCCAACCGCAACCTTGGCTCCGACAGGTTCCGGAGGTGCCGATCTGGTCTGGTGTCAGCGTCGTTTTCCGCGAATTTGACGCACCGACGCCGGGCGTGATCCGCGTCGTGTCGTCTCTCAATCCCGCCCGCTTGATCCGGGTTGCCGCTTACGCCATCCGGTACGAGCAGTCACAGGCCGATCCGCCGGCTCGCCGGGCGGGCTAGGGCATGAACCCGCCGCCGATCCTGTCGAAGATGATGGGGGGTGTCCCCTGGTGCGCCGCTCGTCTGTATCCGGGCGACGGGCACGCGAGGGGTGGCGGCCGTGACCGTCGCCTGGCGCGGGCCACCGGCGCTCCGAGGGCTCTCCGAATCGGCTGGTTCATGCTGAGCGTCGCCGTGGCTGGGGCGGGCGCCAATGAGTCGGTCTCGCCCTGGCAGTCGGTGCTTGAACTCGATTTTGCCCAGGCGGTGCTGGACTTGCGCGAATCGAAGGATGATCAGTCTCGCTTGGCGCTCGCGCTGGCGCAATTGAACCTGCAGCCGCAAACCCATCAGCGCCGCGCCACCGCGAAAGCGATGCTGGCTGACCTGGCGCAGCGGAGCGAAAACCGGGATGTGCAGGCCGCTGCGGCGTACTACCGGGTCCGGGCCGATGACGCCTTTGTCGTGAATCCCGACTACGAGGCGGTGGCGGCTGCTTACGAGGCGGTGGCGGCCGCCTTCCCGGACCATTTCTACGGGGAGTTTGCGGTGGTCAAGGCGATGACACTTCACCTGATGGTCTTGCGTGCAGGTCGCGATCCTCTGGCCTTGGCGGAGGTGTGGTATCCGCGGGTAAAGGACCTTCAGGCCCCTGCGCTCCGGCGAGGGGCGCTCGTCACGCTGGCCACCATCTTGATCGAACATCAGCAAGCGTTTGAGCTGGCGCGGGAGTGGTTGGAGGGCGCCCGCTATCGCGATTACAAACGCTGGGATTTTCGCTGGCGCGCCCAGTTGCGGGCGATCTACTTGGCGCTCAAGACAGAGGATCGAGCCGGGGCGCAGGCGTTGGTCGAGGATTTTACCACCCGGTTTCCGCGATCCCTCCGGTTGCAGCTGCTCGACGATTTGGTTGAGGGAAAGGTGCCGGTGCCGTGAGCGTGCGCGGGTGGTTGCGTCTGGGGCCTTGGATGGCGGTGGCGGTGGCCGCGATGATCGTCGCCTATCGCTGGGTTGTGCCCGCAACCTCCGCCGCGTCGGCGGTTCCGGTCGTGCGCATTGCGCACACGATGGTCTATGACCGCGCCCGTGCCGCGTTTGACGAAGTCATTCGCGAATACGAGGCACTGAAAGTCAGGGAGGGCGACCCCGTCCGCATCGAGCAGATCGTCATTCCCGCCGTGATCGAAAAGCAGTGGATCCGCACCCGCCTGATTGGGGGCACCCCTCCTGATATTGTGCAGCAGGATCCGATGGCCACCGACGCGCATTTCATCAGTCGATACTTTCATGCCCTGGCCGGTGAATTGGAGGAGAGCAACCCCTACAATGTTGGGACCGTCTTGGAAGGTGTGACGTGGCGCAACACGTTTTATGATTCGTTGGAGCACAGCGGGTTCGACTTCCGGCTTTCGCAGAACTACGGCATCCCTTTGTCCGGGCTGACCATCCGGTTGGTCATCAATCTCGATCTGTGGGAAACGTTCACCTCTGCGGCAGGCCGCGATGCGGAGTTACCGGCCGATTACGAGTCCTTCCTTCGGGCGTGCGAACTTGCCGTGCAGCAGAGGGATCCCACTGGGCGGCCGTTCCTGGCCCTGGCGGGGTCCAAGCCGACGACGTGGGAGCTGTTCACGCGCTTACACCGCCACCAGACGCAGCGACTCGCCTTGCGCGACAATAGCCTGGGCGAGCTCTGGTTCGAAAATCAGAATCTCCGCATCAACATCCTGGCCGGCCAGTCGCCCTTTCCGACGGAGGATGAACGCAGCGCGTACGGGTTGATCCGCGAGGTCGGGCAGCACCTGGCGCCGGGTGCGCTCTCGCTCCAACGCAACGATGCCTTCTTTCAATTCGCGCAAGGCCGGGCGCTCATGGCGATTGTGTCGTCGATGGATGCGCCCGCACTCAAGGCCATGGTGAAGGAGCGTTTCCGGATGACGGCCTTCGCGTTGCCCATGCCGGGCCCGGATCATCCTGTGTTTGGCCCCTTCGCTCTAGGGCCGGAGAGCGAACGTCAGTTTCCCGGGAGCGGCACGTTCATGCTGGTTCGGCAGGATTCGTTGCGAACCGCCCGCGCGGTCGATTTCTTGCGCTTCCTCACCTCGTTGCCGCGGGCGCAGTTGTTTAGCGACTGGACGGGGATGTTGTCGGCTACGGTGGGAGTGGAACCGTCGGCCGCGGTTGCGCCCTATATGCCGCAGTTGGAGGGCTATCCTCCGGCTTTGAACCTCGACGGCACTTCCAATCAGCGCCGCATCATTGAAAACGAGCTACACCGGCTGCTGGCACGCGATGGTTCGGTGGAGGCGTATGTGGAGGCGGTGAGGCCTCAGCTGCTGGCGCAATTCCCCGCGGATCAACGCAACCGGGAAGGGCACAACTTCGTACTGCAGGCGCAGGATGCGCTCCAGGCCGCCGCCTTCTTCGGCGCCGCCCCGCCCGAGACGGATGCCGGCGCGCGCTTGGAGGAACTGGTCGATGTGAACCTGTGGTATGACTTTGAAACCCTCTATTTTCGCGGCCGTTTCGAGGAGATTCTTCGCCCACTGCCCGCAGCTGCGCCGCAGCCCTGAAACCACTTACCATGCCTGAAGAAGACATTCCTATTCTGCCACCGCTGCGCGTTTCCGCCAACGGGCGTTACTTGGAGAGCCCCGCAGGCTCGCCGTTTTTCTGGCTGGGTGACACGGCGTGGGAGCTCTTTCACCGTCTGGACCGCGAGCAGGGACGACGCTATTTGCGCAACCGGGCAGCAAAGGGGTTTTCCGTGATCCAGGCGGTGTGCCTTGCCGAGCTCGACGGAGTGGAAACGCCCAACGCCGAAGGTGAACTTCCGTTCGAGGATCAGGACCCCGCGCGGCCACGGGACGCGTACTTCGCGCTCGTCGATCAGGCGATCGACGAGAGCGCGCGCCTCGGGATGTATGTCGGCTTGTTACCGACTTGGGGCCGTTACTGGGCCGCCGGCGGACCGTATGATCGCCCGATCTTCACCCCAGAGCTCGCGCGCACGTACGGCCGCTACCTGGGGCTTCGGTATGGCCAGCGCCCCGTGATCTGGATCCTCGGTGGCGATCGACATATCGCCTCGGAGCAGGAGCGGGCGGTGCTGCTGGGCATGGCCGCGGGACTGCGGGAAGGGGACGGTGGACGCAATGTGCTAACCTTCCATCCCCGGGGGCCTGGCCGGTCGAGCGAAGCTTGGCCGGATGCGGCCTTGCTGGACTTCAATCTCTGCCAGACGTCGCACGCGGCGCGCCAACATGATCCCGGCCTGTCCGTTTCTGCTGAATACACGCTCGAACCCCCTCGCCCGGTGATCGACGGCGAACCTCGGTATGAGGGCATCCCCGTCGGCTTCTACAACGCCGGGAGCACGCCGCATGATCGGTTCGATGATCGAGACGTCCGCACGGCGGCGTATGCCGCGCTGCTGGCGGGTGCGTGTGGCCATACCTACGGACACAACAGTGTGTGGCAGATGTGGGAGCCGGGGAGGACCCCGATTATTCATGCCAATACGCCATGGATCGAGGCGCTCGATCATCCGGGCGCATTCCAGATGGGCTGGCTGGCGCGCCTCTGGCGGAGCCGTCCGTGGCATTGCCTCCAACCGGCGCCGGACTTGGTGCTGAACGCCCCGCGGGAGGGTCCGGGGGCGATTCGCGCGGCCTTCTCCGCGGATCCTGCCCTGGCGTTTGTGTACACGCCCGATGGGTTGGCCTTCTCGCTTAACCTCCGGCGATTTCGGGCGCCGCGGCTCCGCGCCTCGTGGTTCGATCCGCGGTACGGCGTGCTGTACCCGTTTCATACGATGCCCAACTTTGCTCATCAAACGTTTGCGCCGCCCGGTGTGGGACGCCCCCAGGACTGGTTGGTCGTGTTGGAGGATGCCGAGGGCGGCGCGCCGCTTGAGCTGTTCTCGACTCACTGCCGCCGACAGAACGACCGACCGGTTGAGCGACCGCCGGATGGGTGACTGGCCGAGCGGGTGACCGCGAAAAATGTCGCGAGCTGCCATGTATTCGCGACGGGTCGCTATTCCCACCGGCGCCGGGGCCTGTTATTGTAGCGGAGAGTCCCAGGATTTCGCTCCCCACCACCAAGCCCCCCATCGCTTCTTACCCTTTTCCTTATAAAACTTTCATCTGGGTGACCTTGCTCCGCCCATCCTGACCAGAAGGCGAGACTGATCGAGTCGTCCTGCGCCTAGAGAAGTGCGGCGAGTCCGTTCGCCGCGCGACCCGCAGATGGGGTGGGCCCGTTAAAATATCAACTACACATGTACAGTTCGATTCATACCTACAGTTTCCGGAGGCACTTTGCGGACGGCACCCATGACTTCTACTCGGCCGTGGATTGGGCGGCCGAGCACGGATTCCACGCGATGGAATTTATGGTGGGTAACGGCATGAAGGCGCAGCCCGAAGCGGGCCTGCCCGACGTGCAGGGGACGACCGTCTTGCGCGCCGTCGAGTATGCACATCGGCGCGGCGTGCGGATCACCTCCTTTTCCACCTACAACGATTTTGGTGCACCGGATGACGAGACTCGCGGGCGGCATCTCGCGTTCATTCGGGAATGGATCGGGCGGGCCCGCGAAGCCGGCGTACCCTACCTTCGTTTTTTGACCGGCTACTACCGTGAAGGCCATGATCGCTCCTGGCAGGAGGCGCGAACGGCCGACGGGATTCGCGAGGTGGTGGAGGTGGCGCGGCAGGCGGGCATCGGATTGTCGACGGAGAATCACAATACCATCTTCCTGAGCGCCGACGAGCTGGTGGCCCTCGTGCAAGAGCATGGCCCGACCCTATCGCTGTGCCCGGATCCGACCAATTGGGTGCGACGCTTTTATGAAGATGAGCAGAGCCCACGCGAAGTCGCGTACCGCGAGCTGGTGAAGGTCGCGCCCTTCGCGACGCAGTCACATCTCAAGGTGCGTGGGATCACGGCGGAGGGCGAACTGACGGGGCTCGACCTGACCCGGCTGTTGCGGATCTACCACGCGGCGGGCTACACCGGTCCCATTGCGTTCGAAGCGGTCACAGTCGATGACGGCCAGCCCGGCGATCTTTTGGCCGACCTGCCGCGCGCACGGCAGATACTCGAACAGCGCATCTCCCAAGTGCTACGCGAAACGCCCGTATCAGCGGCGACACCTTGAATGAAATCCTCCTCTTCCTCGCCGGTGCGTATCGGCATCATAGGCACCGGCATCATCGGCCAAGGCCACTTGCGTGAGTACCAGGCACTGCCGGACGTCCGCATCGTGGCCGTCGCCGATCTCGACGGCGCGAAAGCGCGCGAGGTGGCGGCACGGCATCCGGGAGCCGTGGCGTACGAGGACTATCACGACCTGCTGCGGCGCGACGACATCGATGCAGTCGATGTATGTCTGCACAACAACCTGCACCGAGACGCCACCGTGGCGGCGCTGAAGGCCGGCAAACACGTCTTTTGTGAGAAGCCGATCGCCGGCACGTTTGCGGATGGCAAGGTCATGGTGGAGGCGGCGCGCGAAGCAAATCGGATGCTGCACGTCCAGATGAACACGCTTTTTTCACCGGCCATATGGGCGGCGAAGCAGCTCGTCGATGAGGGGAGGCTCGGGGATTTGTATCACGCTCGCGCCTACGTGAACCTGCGGCGGTCGCGACCGTTTGTCGACGGCTACGCCACGCCCGCCTTCGTGCGTCGTGAAACTGCCGGCGGGGGGGCGCTCATCGATTGGGGCATTTATGCCATCTGCCCACTCCTCTATCTGATGGGCAATCCGCAGCCCGTGCGGGTGTCGGGTCATATCTATGATCGCATCGCGATGGATCAGGAGCGGCGCGCGTCGAGCGGATATGACGTCGAAGAGATGGCGACGGGTTTGGTGAGCTTCGCCAACGGCGCGACGCTTGACTTGCTCGCTGCCTGGGCTCTCTACGCCCCTCGTGATCGCGGCTCGGTTTTGGCGGGCACGATGGGCGGGATTGAATTGCCAGCGTTGCCTTCCGGGCGGCCGGACAAACTGCGTTTTTTCCACACCATGGGGCATCTTGAAGTGGAAAGTGAGATCGGCGCCGGGGGCGGATTCAACCGGTTCGGGATGCTGACGGGTGTGAGCGACGCGTTCGAGAGTTCGATCAAGCATTGGGTGGCCGTGCTGCAGGGACGTGTGCCGCTCTTGCCCACGGCGGAGCTGGCATTGACGATGATTCTGATCGCGGAGGGTCTTTATCGTTCGCATGCTGCAAAGCGGGAAATCGACCTGCGCGAGTTCGCCCAGGTTATTGCGCAATGAAATTCAGCATTTGCTCGTTTTCCTTTCATCGCGGCTTCTTCGACGGATCGGTCGATCCCTTCCGCTATATCAGCCTCAGTCGTGAGCTCGGTGCGACGGACCTGCACTTCTGGCTGCCGCATCTCTTGCGCAAGCCAGACCTGTCGATCATCCGAGGTTGGGACTGGTCGCCTGGACCGGCCGGGATTCCGCCATGGATGGAAGCACCGTCCGATCGCGTCTGGGCGGAAGAGCTGCGGGCTGCGATCGCGGCCAGCGGGCTCGGCTTGGAAATGCTCGCGATGGAGAAGGGCTATGCACATCACCACGACCCGGAAGTGCTCCGGCGACATCGCCAATTCGTCCGGCCTTGGATGGAATTTGCCAGTTGGGTGGGTTTGCCGGCACTCCGCGTCGATCCTGGCGTTCCCCGAGGCGCGGACGAAAGCCAGTTGCGGGCGGCCGCCGCCGGCTACCGCGACCTCCTGCGGATGGGGCAGGACTACGGCGTTTCAGTTTACGTCGAAAACCATTGGGGCGCCAGTCAGGAACCGGCGTTCCTTGTGCGCCTGCTCGATGAGGTGCCGGAGCTGGGTTACCTGTTTGACACGGCAAATTTCAGCGATGTGGCGGGCGCACGGGACGCAGCGTGGAGCCAGATGATCCCGCGCGCCAAGGCGGTGCACATCAAAACCCACCGGGTTGACGTCGAGGGACGCGATCACGATTATCCCGTGCATCAGGCGGTGCAACGATTGGTGCGAAGTGGCTTTGCCGGCATTTGGGGAATCGAAGGCTTTTGTCCTCCCGAGTGGTGTGGAGAAGTGGAAGCGGTTCGGCGCACCATGAGTCTGATCAGGCGGGTCGTGCTGGCGGAATCCGGTCAACCGATGCGCACAGAGACGGCGCCGCCTGGCTCCCGCGTCGGGTTGAACCCATGACTGCGGCCGAACTCAAGGCTTCACGATTCTGGGAGAATCCCGCCGTGTTGGAACTGGGCCGGCTCCCCGCCCGGGCGCACTTCATCCCGGATGACGCCGAAGGTGCCGCCGCCCAGCGCAGCCCAGCCCATTCGCCCTTTTTTCTCACTCTGAACGGACGCTGGCGCTTCAAGTATCTCCCGGGCATTGCGGAGCTCAACTCAGTGGAGGCGCCGGCCCAGGGCACGATTGGGGAGATCATGGTGCCGGGATGCTGGCAGACCCAAGGGTATGACCGATTTCACTACACGAACATCAACTATCCGTTTCCTTGCGACCCCCCGCATTTGCCCGATGCCAATCCCGCCGGGCTGTACGTGCGCCAGTTCAGGCTTCCAGACGCTTGGCGGACGAAGCGTAAGACCATCGTCTTCGAAGGGGTAAACTCCTGCCTTTATCTCTGGGTCAATCACTCATTTATTGGTTACAGCCAAGGCAGCCGGCTGCCCGCCGAGTTCGATCTGACCGAATCGCTGCAGGACGGAGTCAATGAGCTGGTCGTGCTGGTGTTGAAGTGGTGCGACGGGTCCTACCTCGAAGATCAAGACATGTGGCGGTATTCCGGCATCTTCCGCGACGTGTACCTGTTGGCGCGTGACCCTGTTCATGTGCGTGACGTCAGTCTTTGCCCCAGCGTCGCTCCCGGTGGTAGCGAAGCCAGATTGGTTTGTGACCTCGCGTGCACCGGAGCGGCAACCGTGCATGCCTTTTTGTACGATGCCGACGGCGTGGAGGTCGCTCGGGGGCAGGAGTGGGTGCCATCTTCGGGCCAGATCACGTTGCCGCTTTCGCAGCCTTGCCGCTGGAACGCAGAGACTCCCTGCCTCTATACGCTTCGGCTGGCATGCCAGGACGAGGTGCTCCGATTCCAGGTGGGTTTTCGCTCGCTCAGCTGGAGCGACGGGATTTTTCGCGTCAACGAGCGGCCGGTAAAGCTGAAGGGCGTCAATCGTCACGAATCGCACCCCGTCCTCGGGCAGACGATTCCTTATGCGCATCTGCGCGAGGACCTGCTTCTCATGAAGCAGCATAATGTGAACGCCATTCGCACGTCTCATTATCCGAATGACCCGCGCTTTCTTCTCCTGTGCGACGAGCTCGGATTCTACGTGGTCGATGAAACAGACATCGAGTGCCACGGGGTGAACGCAGCGGGGGACTATCACCTGCTGACCAAGGATCCGAGCTGGGAGGAAGCCTTTCTGGATCGCGTGCGACGCATGGTTGAGCGGGATAAGAATCACCCCAGCGTGATCATGTGGTCGCTGGGCAACGAGTCCGGGTACGGGCGCAACCACCTCGCTGCGGCGGGATGGCTGCGGCAGCGCGACCCTACGCGCCCGGTGCATTACGAAGGATCGAACCCGGTGAACAAAGGTCTGGCGGAGACCGGTTTGCTGGATGTCGAGAGTCGCATGTACCCAACGCTCGACTACGTCGAGCAGTATGCCTTGGACCCGGGACAGACGAAGCCGCTGTTCCTGTGCGAGTACAGTCATGCGATGGGGAATGGCCCGGGCGATCTGCACGAGTATTGGGATCTGATTTTTAGCCACTCCAAGCTGATGGGCGGGTGTGTTTGGGAGTGGTGCGACCACGCCATCCGCGTACCTGCGGGCCATGGCGGGTCTCACTACCTCTACGGCGGGGACTTCGGAGACATTCCCAACGACGGCAACTTCTGCATTGACGGCCTGGTGGGTGCCGATCGGCAGCCGCACCCGGGGCTGCTCGAACTCAAGAACATTGTCTCGCCCGTCGGACTAGCGGCGGTCGATGCAGCCGCCGGCCGCTTCACCGCGACCAATCGCTACGATTTTCTCGACCTCGCTCACCTGCGCTTGCATTGGCGGCTGGAGCACGACGGCCGCTTGTTCCATGAAGGCGAAGGGCCGCCCTTGCACGCGCCCGCCGGAGAAACGCAGGAACTGGTGTTGCCGTACCCGCTGTGCGAATCGTGGCCGCCTGGGTGCTGGGTCACCTTAACGGTATGCACGCGTCACGCCGCGGCCTGGTGCGGTGCGGGCTACGAGGTCGGTTTTGCCCAGTTCCCGCTCACGAGTGACGATGGGCGGCGCCATGCGCTTCGCGGGCGGCCCTTCCGCCAGGCGCTCGACGTCCGGCAGGAGGGTGATCAACTGATCATTGCCGGCTTCGACTTCCAACACCGCTTCGACCTGCGGCAAGGGGCGTTGACCCAACTGTCCCGCCATTCCGTTCAGCTGTTGCAGGGAGCGTCGAACTTCAACCTCTGGCGCGCGCCGATCGACAATGACATGTACGTAAAGGTGAAATGGTTGGAGCAAGGCTACGATCGCCTCGTCACGAAGGTGTATCACCGCCACTGGCAGCTCGACTCCCATGGGGCATTGACGATTGCCGTCGAGCTGGGCTTGGCAGCGAGTAGCCGGCGTCCCGTGCTCCGTGCTCGGGTGCATTGGACGTTCGGCGAGACGGGCGTCGTGGAGGTCCGGCTTGAGGCGAACGTGCGGGCGGATGCGCCTTTCCTGCCGAGGTTCGGTTTACAACTGATCCTGCCCGCCGGCTTCGAGGTGGTCGAGTATCTTGGGCTGGGGCCCCATGAAAGTTACATCGATAAGCGCCACAGCGTGCGGCGCGGTCGGTATCGTGCGAAGGTTTGGGCGTTGTTTGAAAACTACCTGCGTCCCCAGGAAAACGGGGCCCGCTTCGCGACCTCGTGGGTTTGCGTGAGTAACGAGCTGGGTATGGGCCTGCATGTTCATGGGGAGCGCGAGTTCTCCTTCAACGCGTCGCATTTTCTGCCGCAAGACTTGACGGCGGCTCGGCACGCCCACGAGCTGGTCCCGCGACCGGAGACGGTGCTCCAGCTGGACCACAAGATGAGCGGCGTCGGCTCCAACTCCTGCGGGCCGGCGTTACCAGCGAAGTATCGCCTGGAGGAGAAAAACTTCAGCTTCCACCTCGTGCTTCACCCGGTCTTCCAAGATATGGACGCATCGTTAGCCCCCGCCGATATGCGGCTCCGCGATTAGGCGCGCCCCGCCCGCATCCTGTTTTACGCGCCCGTCCTCCAAGCCTTATTCACTTCACATGCGCAACCCGCCTTCTCCCATGCCTCTCCTGACGCGGCGACGTTTCATCGGTTCAGGGCTGGCGCTCGCCGCCGGATCGCTCACGCGGCCGCGCGCTCACGGCGCCCAGGCCCGTCCGGCACCGTCTCAACGCATCACGCTGGGCGTTATCGGCTGCGGCAACCAGGGTATGAACGACATCCACAGCTTCCTGCAGGACGCGCGGGTTCAGATCGTGGCCGTCTGCGACGTGAACCGGGAGAGTAGCGACTACTGGGCGCGTCGCCCGGGCGGTCGGGAGGTGGCGCGCCGAGTGGTCGAGGCGCACGAAGCCCAATTTCTTCGCTCACAGGGGTATCGTGGGTGTGCGGTGTACCCAGATTATCGTGACATGATCGCCCGGCGGGATATCGATGCCGTCCTGATCGCCACACCCGACCACTGGCATTGCCTGCACACGGTCGATGCGGCCCGGGCGGGGAAGGACATCTACTGTCAAAAGCCTCTCTCGCTCACGATCGATGAGGGACGGCTGATGCGCGACATCGTGCGGCACCATCAGCGGGTTTTCCAGACCGGCAGCCAGCAGCGATCCGCCGCCTCGTTCATTCGCGCGGTCAACCTGGTGCGCAATGGGTATATCGGGAAGGTGCGAGAGGTGCGGGTCGGTCTGCCCGGTGGACGGCCCGACCACGCGCAGAACGGGGAGCAGAAACAACCGGTGCCGGTGCCGGCGGGTTTTGATTATGACACGTGGTTGGGCCCGGCGCCGGAAGCGGTCTACGCACCCGCCCGGTGCCACGTCAATTTCCGTTGGATCTATGACTACGCCGGTGGCCAGGTAACCGACTGGGGGGCGCATCACGTCGATTGCGCGATGTGGGGTGCCGGCGTCGACCATACGGGGCCCTATATGATTCGAAACCATGGCGCCGAATTTCCTCCCGATCCTTTGTGGAATACCGCGACCACCTTTCATTTCGAAGCGGCCTTTGCCGGTGGGTTGCGCATCGATGTCAGTGACCGGTTTGAGGGTGGCGTCACTTACATCGGCACCGACGGGTGGATCTGGGCCGGGCGGGGGAGCATCAAAGCATCCAATCCGAAGCTGGTCGATATCCCGCTGAAGCAGACTGACGAGCTGACCTATGCCAGCCGGGATCATTTTCGTAATTTCATCGATTGCGTGATTGCGCGAAAGGACCCGGCTGCAGCCATCGAGTTGGCGCATCGGACCAACACCGTCTGCCACCTGGGCAACATCGCTTTCCGACTCGGGCGGGAACGACTGCTGTGGGACCCGGTACAGGAGCGGGTGCTGGACGACGCGGCCGCTCACGCGATGTTGCGACGGCCGTACCGCTCGCCTTGGCCGTACCCGCAGATCTGAGGAAGCAATTATGACGCTGCGCCTAATCCTGTTATTGGTTTTCTGCCGGTTGCCCGTGCTGCTGTGCGGGATGGACCCCTACCTGACTCAGACCCACGTTCCCGTCGAAGTCGCCATCCGCGCGGAATTGGATGTGACCGCTCCGGATGGCTTGGAGCTGCACGCCGCCTTCACAAGCCCGAGCGGCACAATCGTGCGTGTGCCCGCTTTCTGGGCCGGTGGTCGGCTGTGGAAGGTGCGGTACTCGTCCGGCGAGACGGGACTCCATCGTTACCGCATGGAAGCTGACCGGCCGGTCGCAGGCCTGGTGGGCGTCGAAGGTGCGGTCGAAGTTCAGCCGTATGTCGGCGATAATCCGCTGTTTCGTCACGGCCCGGTTCGCTCGGCGGCCAATCAGCGTCATCTTGAGCACGCTGATCGTACGCCCTTTTTCTGGTTGGGGGATACGTGGTGGCGTGGTCTGACGGATACGTTGGTGTGGCCCCACGGCTTTCGGGTCCTCGCGGCCGACCGCCGCGCCAAGGGCTTCACCGTTGTCCTCCTCGCCGCGGGTTTGCCTTCGGACGTGCGTGTGCTCGACGAATCCGAGGGCTGGGGCGTCGCGGAGCGCGCGGCCGAAACGGTCGACGGAACACGTCCGGACCTTTTCGACCAAATCGACCTTCGCGTGCAGCATCTGGTGGAACAAGGGATTGTGCCGTGCCTGGTGATGCCGGCGAATCAGGGGAAGCCGACGACGCGGCACCGAAACTGGGTTGCCCGCTATGGCGCGTATCCCGTGATCTGGTGTCTTGTAGACCCGGCTTTCAACCCCTTGGGGGACGCAGCGGAAAAAGCGGAGCCGCCGCAGGTCGTTGAGTTGCTGGGGACGAAAGCCGTCTACCGCTGGTTGCTCGGCGGGCACCAGCAGGATGAGGAAGACGCCGCCGAAGAACGGTGGTCGGGTCTGTTTGGTGTCGGCACTGGACAGACCGCGTTGTCGTCCCTCGCTGTTCTAGCCGATGGACTTGATCGACTCGTGCGGGCTCGGCATCGGCGCCCGGTTGTGTCCATGGGCGGGAATTATCAAGGCTTGTTCACCGAGGGGAACTTCGGGGATCAACTGCAACGCCACCAGTTCTGGGTGACGTTGCTCGGCGGTGGCGCGGGACATACCTACGGCGCCAATGGGGTCTGGCAGCTGAACTGGCCGGGGCGCGATTACGGCCCCGCCCATCAAGGCCGGCCCTGGGGCAATACGCCCTGGCCGGAAGCAATGCATCACCTGTCGAGTCAACAGCTGGGGTGGAGCCGACAGTTCCTCGAAGAATCGAACTGGACCGAGTTGCTCCCGGTGCCCGGCGGAGCGAGGTTTTTACGCGACGAAATTCCCCCCTTCGAGGAAACGGGCGCGACGTGGATCGGCCCTGGAACAGCGGTGGACGGTGTGGTGATCTTGGGAGGAGCAATCAGGGTTCCGGCCGAAGGCGGCATCCGCCGCGCCATGTTGCGCATTGTATCGGAAGCTGGCTACGCGCTTTCGGTCAACAACGCGATGATTCACCAAGGGCAGACACCGAGCGATGCACCCGAGGGTTCGGCTCATCACCCGGCGTGGGAGTTCCCGTTGCTGGGCGAGTATCTGAGGCCGGGGCGCAACCTGATTCGCCTACGCTTCGACGGGGCCAGCTTGACGCGCGCCCGCAGCGTGGCTGTCCACGTGCGGGTGGAGATGGAAGATGGCACCGTCGTCGACGCGGTGAGCGACCTCAGGTGGCGTTGGATGCGAGTACCTTCGGAATGGCCGAGCGAGGTCCTGGAGCTCGATGTGCATAATGGAGGGCACCGGGTGGTGGCGCAGTCGGGAAACATATCCGTTCCGGCCGAAACGGCCTTTTCTGACTCGGACAGCTACGGGCCCCGGGTGGCGCGAGTGCCAGGTCAACGGTGGCTGGTTTACCTGCCGGCGTCGGTGCCGGTGGAGATCGACGATTTGCCCGACCAGGAGTTGTCGCTGGAGGTTTTCAATCCGGCCGATGGCCAGCGGGAGCCGATGGTCCTCGTCCGGCCGGATGCTTCTGGCCGCTTGCGTTACCATCCTTCGCGCGGCGGCGATCGCGTGCTGCAATTGCGCACGTTGGCCCCCGGTCAGTGAACGGACACCCACCGAAGGATTGCCTCACTTCTGTGGGATATCGCGAGACGCTCAACGATGGATCACCCGATCCTTGCTGCCGATCCCGGCGGGAGCGCCCTCGGTGAACGGGCGGGTCGGGACCGTCCAGACCTGCGCGGTGATGTCGCTGTCGGCAATTAGCAAGGGGCCGGACATCACGGATGGCAGGATCAACGTAGTCGTGCCCGCGGCGCGACGGAAAGACATGTTTCCGTCGTACCCAGCCATGGTTCTTGATCGATGCGTCGCCTAGACTGTTCTTCGGCGCCCCGTCCTGCTCGCGCTCCGGGCGGTGCAGAGCCCCACCTTCTCCGCTGTCCGCTCAACCTAGCAACACCTGCTCACCAAACACATGCTCACCAGCCGCCGTCAATTCTTGGCCTCAACCGCCACCGCGGGTGCCGGGCTCATGATCCTGCCCACGGGTACCTTGTATGGGAGCAACCGTCCCAGCAACCGGCTCAACATCGCGCTGCTCGGCGCGTATGGGCGCGCGGAAGCTCATTACGAATGGCTCGTGGAGGAGAACGTGGTGGCGATCTGCGACGTCAATGAGTTGAACCTGGCACCGGCCGTCGAGAAATTCCCCCGGGCCAAGATCTATCGTGACTGGCGAAAGTGCCTGGACCACCCGGGGCTGGATGCGGTGCTTTGCTGCACGCCCGATCATCATCACGCGTTCATCGCCAGCTGGGCGATGCATCGTGACCTCCACTGCTACATCGAGAAGCCGCTGGCCATTACGGTCAACGAGGCGCGTCACGTGCGCCAGCTGTATACGACGAAGAAGGATAAACTGGCGACGCAGGTGGGGATGCAAAACCATGCCAATCCGAATTTTGTTCGACTGCGCCAAATGATTCATGGCGGTGCCATTGGTGCGCTCAAAGAGGTCGCTGTTTGGGGAAATCGCCAGATCCCGAAGCCCGGCTACCTGCCCCCGGTGGAGCCTCCGTCCAACTTGGATTGGGATCTTTGGCTGGGACCCTCGCCGCACCACCCGTTCAATCCGGAATACGTCAGTGGCGGCGTTGGGTTGAACTGCCTGCAGTGGAACATGTATTGGGATTGGGGTCTCGGTCAGATCGGCGACATGGGGAGCCACACCATGGACATCGTGTGGAACGTGATCGACGCTGAGTTGCCCAGCGAGATTGCCGCCACTTCTCCTGAGACCCTCAACCCGGACGTAACCCCGGTAAACCTGACTTCAAGCTTTCTATTCCCGGCTAATTCCTGGCGGGAGGAGCTCCGCGTGACGTGGTACCAGGGCGGTGCCATGCCGCGGTCCCCGATCAAGTGGGTCGACCTCGCCCGGGTGGGGCATGGGGCCTGGTTCCGAGGAGAGCACGGGTTTATCTTCGCCGACACCCAAAACTTGATCATCTATCCCTATGGGAAGGAGGCGGACCTGTCCTACTTCCAACCACCGCCGCGGACCGAGGAAGCGGCGGTACCCTTTCATTTCGCCAAGCAGTGGACGGCGGCATGCAAGAACGGACGCCCCGCCGACACGTCGTGCAACTTCAACTACAGCGCCGACATGATCGAGACGATGTGCCTTGGGCTGGTGAGCTTCCGCGCCGGCAAGCCGATCACCTATGAGGGCCGAACCGGCGTGGTGACCAACAATCCGGAAGCAAATGCCCACCTTTCAAAGTCGTATCGGGCGGGTTACCCGATGAACGGCTGAGCGCTCAACCCGTTTTGTCCACGCGTATCTCGTTATCCCCGCTTGTCCATGCACCCCCGTCTTGTCCGTCTCCTGCTCATAGTGATTGCCGCCAGCTCGGCGGGACTGGCGCCACTTCACGCTCAGCCTCAGTCATTGGCATTCTCGGAATTTCGGGAATCCCGCGGACGATGGCAGGAGGTGGCAGCCGCCGTGATGAACGCAGAAAACCGGAAGGAGTTGCGCCTGCAGCCGGGCGGGGGAGTCATCGCAAACGGCGCAGACGGAAAAACCAGCAACCTGCTCACTCGGCGCGAGTACAGTGACGCGGAGGTGTATCTCGAGTACCTGATCCCCGAGAATTCCAACTCCGGTGTGTATTTGATGGGTCGTTACGAGGTGCAGGTTCGCGACAGCTTTGGTGTGACCGAGCCGGGGTATTCCGACGCCGGTGGCATCTACCAGCGATGGGATCCCGCCCGCACCCCACGCGGCTGGGAGGGGAGGGCACCGCGGGTGAATGCGGCCCGGCCCCCGGGAGAATGGCAAAGCATGAGCATCATTTTTCGGGCGCCTCGATTCGATGTTAGCGGTCACAAAACGGAGGACGCGCGGTTCGTGCAGGTGGTCCATAACGGGGTCGTGGTGCAGCAGGACGTGCCGGTCACCGGTCCAACGCAATCGGCCACGTTTACGGATGAAAGACCGGCGGGGCCGCTCATGCTGCAGGGCGACCACGGCCCGGTGGCGTACCGCAATCTTCGCGTGCGTGCGCTGGATCTGCGCTCGCCCCCGGCTACAGCCGAGTGGCGGCCGCTGGATCTAAAGCGAGATTTCGATCTCCTGCTGGGTGAGGAAGTCCCGGGCGCGCGGGTTGAAGATGTGTTGGAGGTGGACGAGAACGAAATCCGTGGAATGTACCGCTGGAAAGCGGAGGGGGTGACACCCTCGGGCCTGGTGGTCAGCAAGCAGCGCTACTCCTCCTTCGACGTCGAGTTCGAGATCACGTGGGGCGAGCGTGGCTTTGCCCCCCGGCTGGGAGAGGCAAAAAATGCGGGCTTTCTTTACCACATTCAAGGCACCACTCCCATCTGGCCCCCCTGCCTCGAATGCCAAGGTATGGAGGGCCGTCTCGGGGACCATTTTTCGATCCGTGGGGTGAACTGCCACCAGCTCACGCTGGAGGGCAAATGGGTGGAGGTACCTCGACGCGAGTTCTCCCATGGCCCTCGACAGCTAGGGGCCGATCGCGCGGGGTGGAACACCGTGCGGGTAGAGGTTCGTGGCACGGCTGCGCGGTACTTTGTGAACGGACAACGGGTGAATGAAATCCGACAGGCGGTCTTCGGTGGCCAGCCTTGCAAGGAGGGTTTCATTGGTTTCCAGGCGGAACACGCCGAGGTCACGTACCGGAACCTGCGCATCCGCGTGCTCCCGGCCGGTGTCGAATGAGCGGCCCGGTGAGAGTGTCTGACTTGTCGGTCTTGCTCCGTGCGCCGGATTCCAAGGGCTAAAGGGATGGAATGGCGCTTGCCGGTGGAGCTCAAGCAATGGGTTCCCTTGGCGCTTTTTTATCTGATGGTAAGACCGCAGGACGTTACCGGCGAGGGCGACAGGAAATATCAATGTCGCCAGCGAGTTCGAGAACCAGTTCGGACCCGCCGCCGCCATCGCCGCCGCGCCAGGAGATGCCCGTAATGAGCCCGGTGGGGAGATGATCGAAAGCAGGTTGATCGTCGCCCACAAAGGTCCCGTCGCCCCGTCCCAGAAAAATTGATACGAAGCTGCTCTCCGCCTGCGGAGAGCGGGCGTGCGGGGACACCTGCGCGAGCAGGAGGATGAGGTCGTCGATTCCATCCCCGTCCAGATCACCGGTGGCCAAGTCCCACACGCGGCCATACTGCGCCTCCTGAGGCAGGGGAATGAATCGAAAGCCTCGACCGGCAGTATTGATCAGCACGGCGCTGCGGAAATGGGTGATGCTTCTCGTCGACTGAACCGAGAACCGCGTGCGGGCGATGAATTCGGTCACATCGAGTTCTGCGAACTCACGGAAGCTGCGGAAGAAGGACGGAACACGGCCGTGCACCTTCGACAGATCGATCATGCTGTCGTAGAGACGAAGCACGCCGTCCCAATTGTAGGCGTTGAGATGGAACGTGGGGCCGCCCGATTGAAATTGCCCGAGGTACTGCACGATCTGCCCGTCGCCCTCCCCGCGGAAGGAGATCTCGTGATTCAGTCCCAAGCCGCCGAGCACCACGTCCGGGTAACCGTCGCGGTTGAGATCAGCGACCAACGCGCGCTCGTAAAGCCCACTGATCTCGCTCAGGCCCCAGAGGAGCGACTCATCAACCGGGCCGGCGGCGGTGGCCCTGAGCAGCTGCGGCGAATCCCACGGCCGCAGGACCAGCGTACGGGGTTCGCCAGTGGCGGCGAAGTCGGCGCGCAGTTCGCGAGTCCGAGTGTTGGGGATGACCTTGAACGGGGACAGGGGATCGGGAGGATCCGGGTGCGCCTGAGACGCGCGTGGATTCTGGGCGGCACGAGGCGGGCCGGCCAGGAACCGTGAAGAACGGGGCGGCCGCGTGGCCGTTTTCACTCGATCGTGGCTGGCGGAGTCCTGCTGGACAACGTATCGGGCACCGGACGGCAGGTCGCTTACTTCCTGCTGGGTGCCGTCGGGCCAGTGGATCTGAAGCCGGTCGATCTGGGCGGCGGTTCCGAGACCGAAGTGTAGCACCTTCTCGTCGCTACTCAGGTAGCCGCGGTTCGACAGGACCTTTTGCGCCTGTCGTCTCCCGCTGAAAAAAGCGACCACCACAGCTCCAATGGCTTCGGTGTTGGGGGAGGCGCCGACGAGACGAATCTGGACTGCGTTTCCCACCGGCAGATCGTTGCGCCAAAGGGTCGGAGGTTCTTCGTAGTTGGCGTAGAGCAGATCCAGAGCGCCGTCCCGATTGAAGTCGAACACGACCGCGCCGAACGATACGCCGAGGTGGGAGAACTGCCAGGTATCGTTGGCGGCGACGAAGCCCATGCCATCACTGTTCCGAAAGAGAAGATTGTGCTCGCGCAGGACCGGGCTGTCCCGGAACACGACATTCTTCGCGGCCACGGATTCGAGACTATCCTGGCGGTAGCTGAGGTCGGCGTTGTGGAACTGGCGGGTCATGCCGTTGGTGAAAAACGCGTCCTGCCACCCATCGTTGTCGAGGTCGGCCAGCCGGACGGACCACGTCCAGTCTGTCGCCGCCAGGTTCCAGGCGTAAGCGACGTCGATAAACTGTCCGATGCCGCGGTTGAGGAGCAACCCATTCTTCATCAGCATGGGAGGCTGGGCACCGGGCGAAAGCGCGTATGTCTTGCGCGCGTTCGTCGCCATCGAGACGGCGTGCTGCGCATACGAAATCGTGGCCATATCCGTCGTCACCACGTCGACCAGGCCATCGTTGTTAACGTCTCCCACGTCGGAACCCATGGAGGAAAACGGCACGGCGGGCAGACGGGCGGCCACTTCTTCGAACGATCCATCGCCACGATTTCGGTAGAGGTAATCGTGAGTGGAGAAGTCGTTCGCCACATACAGATCCTCCCATCCATCATCGTCGAAATCCATCCACAGCGCAGAATGTCCCTGGGTCCCGCCAAAAGGACCGGAGCGGATCCCGGATTGGCTGGTGATGTTGGTAAAACTGCGGGCGCCGTCGTTACGAAACAGGTAGTCCGGCTGACCTCCGGTTCCATGGCGACTGTCGATGATATTGGTCTGCAGGAACAGGTCGAGCCGACCGTCCCGGTTGTAATCGGCAAAGAACGCGGCGTTCGACGCATCCCGCACTGCCACACCATAAGCCACTGCCTCCTCCGTGAACGTGGCCCGGCCTTGGTTGACATACAGGCGGTTCGGAGCGTTGAAATAACAAACGTAGATGTCGGGCAGGTGGTCGCCGTTGATGTCCACCACGGTCACGCCCGTCGCCCAGTCCCGGTTCTCAAGGATGCCAGCCTCCTTGGTGTGATCGATAAATCTCTCGCCGTTCACGTTGAGGTAGAGACGGCTCTGGCCCTCACGCATCGCGACGAACACATCTGGCCACCCGTCACCGTTGAAGTCCGCCACGCCCAAACCCGTGCCGACGCTGCCCCCGGTGGCGGCGAGATACCGTTCCGTCCATGCCCTTGGGTCCCGATAGGAGTTCGACTCGGTGAACCCACTCTCCGTCGGGGTAAGGCGGATGAAGCTGGGTCGATGGTCGGTGTGGCTGGCCCGGGGAGAGAAGGGCTCAGCGACCACTTGGGCGCACACCGCATGGGCGACGGTGAAAATCATGCAGGATAATACGGGCCGCAGGTATGGCATGGTCGGGGCGAACGCGGAGTGAACACCGGTGGGAACGAACGGGAGAGGCGTCGCAGTTCGTGCGTGGTGACCAAACCATTACATCTTCCAAAGTCACGTTTTTTGATCCACATGTTGCTGCGATGAGCGCTTCGATCTTTCGTCGGACGAAACGGCGGGCGGCGGCGGTGGGGATGGTTCTCGGCCTCCTTTTCTTTCTGTGCGAACCTGCGGTGTCAGGGACCCGTGCCTGCGCCGCGTCCACGTCACCGCAGCAGGCGGCGCCGACTGCAACTCTCCGGCAGGACTCTGGTTCGAACCGTGTTGGCGAGGTTGCTGCCAGCACCCGTGCCATGGCCCGACTGCTGGCGGAACAAGCTGAACGGAACGAAAGCCGCGAGAATCCCTACGCTCGAAGCCGCGTGAGAATCGCTGCGTACGAGGAGCGCATTGCAGCGGCGACGATGATTGGTGAGGAGCTAGAGCTGCGTTTCTTCCTCGCGAAGGAATTGCTGAAAGACGGCCGGAGTAGAGACGCCGTCCACGAGTTCCTCCGCGTTTTCAGCGTTTTGTACGAGAACCACGAACGGGTGCCGCCGGAGGAGTTGCTGGAGGTCTGGAAATACCTCGCGCTGGCCAATCTCCGCCATGGCGAGGTGGAGAATTGTCTGCATCATCATAGCCGCCAGTCGTGCATCTTTCCCATCGCGGGCGAGGGAGTGCATCTGCTGCCGCAGGGGTCGCGCGCGGCGATCGCTGTGTACCAGTCCCTGCTCAAGCAGTTCCCTGATGACCTCAGTTCGCGCTACCTGCTCAATGTGGCGTACATGACGCTCGGGCAATACCCGCACGGGGTGCCACCGCAGTGGTTAATCCCGCCGGACCGGTTTGCGTCGGAGCACCCGTTTCCTGAATTCCGAGACGTCGCGAGCAAGTTGGGCGTGGATGTGAACGCCTTGGCCGGGGGTGTCGTTGTAGAGGACCTGAACGGCGACGGCTTCCTCGATCTTGTTGTCTCCTCCTACTCGCTCCGGGACCAGCTGCGCGTCTTCCTGCATGACGGAAAGGGCGGGTTCGTGGATGCCACGCCGCAATCCGGGCTGGAGGGCATCACGGGAGGACTGAACTTGATCCATGCCGACTACAACAATGACGGCCGGCCGGACATCCTCGTGCTGCGCGGCGGCTGGGAGGCGGATTTCGGGCAGGCGCCGAATTCACTTTTACGCAACGATGGCGACGGTCACTTCACCGACGTGACGGAGGAGGCCGGGCTGCTGGCCTACTTCCCGACGCAAACCGCGGCCTGGGGTGATTACAACAACGACGGCCATCTGGATCTTTTTGTCGGGAATGAGTCGATGCTTCGACCCAAGGCAGAGGGAGGAGGCGGGCAGCTGGATGACAACCCGTGCGCGCTGTACCTTAACTTGGGGAATGGGCGCTTCATCGACGTCGCTCCTGAACTCGGGGTGGCAGTGCGGGGGTACATCAAAGCCGCCCTGTGGGGCGACTACGACAATGATGGTTTTCTGGACCTCTTCCTTTCGAACATGCAGGGGCACAATCTCCTGTTCCGGAATCTCGGCCCCGACGAGACGGGCAAATGGCGATTTGTGGAGGTGGCAGAGAAAGCCGGGGTCCAGAGGCCGGTGGAAAGCTTCACGTCCTGGTTCTTCGACTACAACAACGACGGGTGGCTCGACTTGTTTGTTGCCGGGTACAGCGCCACCCGCGTCGGCGAGACGTTGGTTGCGCGGGACACCGCCATCGAGTACCTTGGACTTCCCCGGGAAGCCGAACGACTGTGGCTTTACGAGAACCAGCGCGATGGCACGTTTCGCGACGTCACGGCGGAACGCGGGCTGGACCACGTGGTGTATACGATGGGGGCGAACTATGGTGACCTTGATGGGGATGGCTTTCCGGAGATCTATCTTGGCAGTGGCGAGCCCGATTTTCACGGTATCACCCCCAACCGCATGTTTCGCAATGATGCCGGCCGGCGATTTCAAGACGTCACCACCGCAGGAGGTTTTGGACATTTGCAGAAGGGGCACGGGGTGGCTTTCGCCGATTTCGACAACGACGGGGACGCTGATGTGTACCTCGTCGTCGGCGGCGTCGCCGACAGTGATACCTATCCCAACGCGCTGTTCGAAAACCCGGGATTCAACCAACCCTGGCTGAGTGTAGAACTCGTGGGGACCGCGTCCCCTCGTACGCCCATCGGCGCACGGATCGAGGTGCAGGTGGAGAGTGAGGCCGGCGTGCGCAGCATTTTCTCCTACGTGTACTCCGGCGGCAGTTTCGGTGCCGGCCCTTTCCGCCGACTGATCGGGCTCGCGGGGGCCAGTGGCATCCGGCAACTGACGGTGACGTGGCCTGGCCGGTCAGGAATCCAGACCTTCCAAAATATCCCGCTCAACACCGCGTTGCGCGTGGTGCAGGGCGAACCAAATTGGGAGAGGCGGGACCTCCCCCACCGCCCGTTTCGTCTGGAGCCGTCTGGTCCGGAGAACGCCCACGATCAATCTCACCACCACCGGTGACACCCTCGGAACCAGCAAGATGTCGTGAAACAGGTGTATTCGGTTTTCGGCATTCTGGCGGCGGGGGCCGGCCGATATCATGCTCTGCACCGTGGCGCCGACATCAATTCGACTCTATTGCGCAGGAACGTCAGCCATTACGAGGGTGCGGCGCGTCCACAAAGTGAGGCGTTGCATCCGCTCGCTGGCCGCGAAAAGGGCCTGGCCACCCCCTTGGCTTCTCGTGTGGCCTGCCATCAAGGCATGGTCACTGGGATGATCACGTCCACCGGTTCGGAAGCCAGCAATCCGTCGCGGGCGCGGTAGGTGAATCGATCAGTGCACAAAGCCCGGCTCGGGCGTGTAGCGAAAGCCGCCCGAGGTAATAAAGGAGTCGGACTGTTGTTTGTTGATGAAAAGACGTGAGTGAAGGAAGGTCGCGCGGGAGCGTGGGAAGACGATGGCGTGACGTCTTAGAATCCAGTACCCGGGTGCGATTCACCACGTGATCAACCGTGGAACTTACCGACGGGCTGCATTCGCGGGGAGCGGGGCGGCGGAGGCGCTGGAGAGGACGCTCTTTGAGGCGGCCAGGCAGTACGGATGGAAGGTGCACGCGTACGTGGTGATGAGGAACCACTACCACGTGGCGATGGAAACGCCCCAGCCGACATTGGTGGAGGGGATGCAGTGGTTCCAGAGTACGCTGGCCAACCGATTCAACCGGTTCCGTGGATCTTTCTCTTGATCGCGCCCTGAGAAAATCCCGGCGGCGATTTTCGGCGGTTGTGTTGGTCTCCGAAAGCGGGATTCGATATGGGTTTTTCAACTCATGATCGACAGCCACGTGCATCTTTATCCGCCGGAGGTGAATCGTGACGCGGTAGGCTGGGCCGCGGCGCAGCGCGAACCTCGCTGGGCGCAGATGTGCGCGCGACGGCGGGCCGACGGCCGGTGGGTGCAGGGCTTTCCGTCGGTGGACTCCCTCCTGGGTGCGATGGATGCCGCAGGGATCGACCGCGCCGTGCTGCTCGGTTGGTATTGGGAAAATCACGACACATGCGTTGTGCAGAACCGGTTTTTCGCAGCCTGCGTGCGGGCGCATCCTGATCGATTATCGGCCTTCGCCGCCGCACAGCCAGGGGCGGGTGAAGCGGCGCTGGCCGAGGTGCGGCGGGCGCGGGAGGACGGCTTGATCGGAGTGGGCGAACTCTGTCCGCACGCCTTGGGACTGTCGTGGGATGCAGCTGAGTTGGAGGCCTTGTTCTCGCTCGCGGGGGAACTTGGAATGCCCGTGAACCTGCATGTCACGGACCCCTCGTCGGGTCGTTTTCCGGGCCGGGTGGAGACGCCGCTGGAGGATTTTGAGCGATGGGCGCAACGCCACCGGGCGACATCGTTCGTGTTCGCGCACTGGGCGGGCGGACTGGATGTGCGCGCGTTGCCCAACGCGTGGGTCGACACCGCCGCCGCGCCGTTGATCTACCGTGCGCCGGCGTGGGACCGGATCGGAGCAACCGTTCGACCGGAGCAGGTGCTGTTCGGCTCGGACTATCCGCTTAACTTGTATCCAAAAAACAACGTCGAGCCCGGGCTGGCGACCTTCGTGGCGGAGGCGAAGGCGGCGTTGGGCGATGTGGCAACGCGGGCCGCGGTCCTCGGCGGGAACGCGATGCGAGTGTTGCGCCTGTAGCCGCGGGCGCCGACCGCGGTGGATTGTCGCCGGGCGGAAGGTGGGCGATGAAGCGTCGGAACCGAGCGCGCCGAACGCGAACGACGGAACCGAGGTCGACGCCCGCGGCTACAACGGAACCGCGGTCGACGCCCGCAGCTACACGTGTTTGAGCGTGACCACGCGGTGCTCGAGGGGCGCGGCGGCAAAGGCGGATCGGAAGATCGTCACGTGGGCGCAGGCAGAGCGGTCCACCTCACGAAAAGGCACCTCAAGGGTCACCGTGCGGTCGGCAAACGGCCACGGATCGATTTGCCACGAGGAGCCGTTCCCGCCGCGGCAGCCAATCGTCATCCGATTTCCGGAACGATCCGGGTGGCTGTGGCGCAACGTGACGGGGTCGCGGTAGTCGGCGCAGACGATGAGAGAGAGATTGTCGCACACCTGCAGGAACTCGAAGCCGCGTTGCAGCGTGTCCGCGGCGAGGCCGAGGGCCGCCGCCGTCTGCTGTTGCCACGCGCGTTGCGCGTCGACGAAGACGCGATGGGCCTCGCGATGGTCGGGGCGGATGCTGTCGAGGTTGGCCTGTTCCGTGAGAAGGTTGACGGTGTGCATCGAAACGATCACGCCGGCAACGGGATCGACTTGGGCGACCGCCGCAGTGGCGGCGCCGCGCACCTGAAGATAAGACGGCAGGTCGATCTCCTCGAACGCGGCGTAGCCACCGACGAGCGTGCGGGTGAAGGCCTCGGGCTTGCCGTCGAGTGTCAGGACGGGCGAGGCGTCGCGGGCCAGCCATCCGTCGTCGTGATGATTTAAGGCGTAGAGGATGGACGAGATGGGCTCGGGGCGCGCGAAGCGCTCGTTGCCCCAGGATTCAGCCGCTAAACCGGCGACGCGCGCGTGGTCGGGATGGGTGACGAGCTTCCAGCCGGATTTCGATTCAGCGCGGATCATGAGCGACGGTGGCGGGAGCCCCGTCGTTCGCAAAGCAGGATCTGCACCGTTCGAGCGCCCACGGAATGACCGGGCTGTGCATGGAATTGATCACGAGTTGCAGCCCGATGGTTTCCGCGCCGTCGACGGTGACGGGAATCGTCAGGACGGGCAGGCCGCCAAGGCTGGCGGGCGCGGTCAGGGTGAGCAGGCGATTGCGATTTTCCTGCGTACAATCGGCGCGACGCAGGGCAGGGAAGGGCGTGGCCGGAAGCACGACGAAGTCGCAGGTCAGAAAGACCTCGGACCAGAAGCGGCGAATCGCGGCGAGACGGTAGTGGGCCTCGGCCTGCTGGTCGCCGGTCCAGCGCCGTCCGCGGTCGATGCGCTGCCACACCGCCGGTTCGTAGCGCGCGCGGTATTCGTCGAGCCAGGGCGCATGCACGATGTAGGCTTCCATGCTTTGGACGATCGCGTAGGCGTCGACGACTCCGGCCGCAGCCCGGGTGTACTCCGCGCCCAGGAACGAATCCGCTTTGGGCGCAAACAGCTCCGCCGCGCGGGCGTAGGCCTGCACCACCGTCGTGTCGGCGCTTTGGCCCAGTTGCGCGAAGTCGAAATGGAAGCCCTGGGGTTCGCGTATCGCGGTGCGCGTGCCGATCAAAATGCTGGTCGCGAGCAGCATGTCCTCGGCGCTGGCAGTGAACCAACCGGCGGCATCGAAACTGGGCGCGAGCGGAAAGGCGTCCGCGATCCACGCGTGGTGGGGCGTGAGCCGGAGTCCGTAGAGTCCACAGAAGGCAGCCGGGACCCGGATCGATCCGCCTGTGTCCGTGCCGAAGGCGAGGGGAACGATGCCGGCGGCCACGGCCGCTGCGGAGCCGCTGCTTGATCCTCCGCTCGTGCGGCCGGAGAGATGCGGATGTTCCACATGGCCGTGGTGTGCGTTCTCCCCGGTCAGGCCGTAGGCGAATTCATGAAGGTGGGTCTTCAACGCGAGCGAGGCGCCGGCCTGCTTGAGCGCGGCAGCCAAGGCGCCGTCGGTTTCAGGCGCAGGAAGGACTTCCGAAAGGAAGGTGCTGCCGGCCCCGGTGGTCAGGCCGGCGACCGGGAACAGGTCCTTCAAGGCATAGGGCACGCCCGCCAGCGGCGCTGTGGTGTTCACCGTGAGGCTTTCGATCAGCGCCTGTTCGGTGGGCTCCCAAGCCACGATCGCCCGACGTTGATCGGCGGACAGGCGGTCCAGGCGCGCTCGCACCTCACGGGCGGAGGCGGCGGGATCGCGACGCGAGAGCGCTTGCCATTCGGCGAGTTTCACGGACGCCAATGTGTCTCTGCCCCCAGGCAACGCAATCTTTGGGGCTCGCTCTAGCCCCCTGCATCGCCGTGAAATGGCGTTTTCAATGTTTTTTCGCGGATCGACGTCCATTCTTTTCCTCCTGATTTTGCCCGGAGGCTGCAAACGCCCCGGGCCGGCCTCCGTGCCGGACCCCGAGTCCCTCCGGCGCGTGGTGATGCAAACCGACTGGTTCCCCCAGGCCGAACATGGCGGTTTCTATCATGCGCTCGTGCACGGCTATTACCGCGAGGCCGGATTCGATGTGGAGATCCTTCCGGGCGGCGTGAACGCGCAGATCAACCTGAAGGTGGCCCGGGGCGATGCCGATTTCGGCATGAACCGCAGCGATCTGCTTTTTGTCGCGCAAGAGCGGGGACTGCCCCTCGTCGTGGTGGGCGCGCACCTGCAGTACGATCCCCAGGCGCTGATGCTGCACGAGGACAATCCCGTCAACAGCTTCGCCGATCTCGATGGCCGGACGATCGTGGCCGCCCCGAGCATGGTCTGGATTCCGTATTTGAAGAAGCGATACGGCATCGACTTCAACCTGCGGCCCATGACCTACAGCCTCGCCGGATTCATGGCGGACAAGGCGACGATTCAGCAGTGCTTCGTGACCAACGAACCATTCTTCGCACGGCAGAATGGCGCCCGGGTGAAGACGCTGCTCATCGCGGATTCCGGGTACGAGGCATACCACACGATCTTCACCCGGCGGGCACTGTTGCGCAACGAACCCGACGTCGTACGCGCGTTCGTGGCGGCGTCGATGCGCGGGTGGATCGACTACCTCGCCGACGATCCCACCGAGACCCATGCGGAAATCATGCGCCGCAATCCCCAGGTGTCGTCCGCCTTGCTGGACTATTCGCGCGGCCAGATGATCGCGCTGCGGCTGGTGACCGGCGACGAGGCCCGCGGCGATGCACCGGGTCGCGTGCGGCGCAGCCGGCTCGAGGGGCAGATCGCCGCGCTGCAGGACGCCGACCTGCTTCCGGCCGGCGCTGCGCCTGAGCAGTTCGTCTGGCCGGAGATTATTGTGGCGGAGCCGTCGCGGTAGGGGTGTCCTTGATACACCGGGCGGGTGTATTTTTGCGGAAGAACCGCAGTCGGCGCCCGCGGCTACAGGGCGGACCACCGCGGTCGGCGCCCTCGGCTACAGCGGACCACGGCGGTCGATCTCGTCGGGTGTAGCCGCGGGCGCTGACCGCGGTTCTGGCCGGCTTACTTCTTCGCCGCCTTCTTGCGTGGCTTGCGGCCCGTGGGGTGTTCGATGTTGAGGTAGGTCTTCGAGAGCATCTGGCTTTCGTAGAACTCGACCAGGCGCACGCCTTCGCGCGGTTTCACGAGGTCCTTGCGCGTCGCGGCGTCGATCTGGGCCTTCATGCGGCGGCAGAGTTCTTCCCACTGGTACTGCACGCCCTCGATGACGTCGGAAATGCGGCTGCCGCTGAGCGCCTCCTCGATGTAGAAGCCGTTGGGTTCGTCGGGCTCGAGGAAGACGTGAACTTCGTTCACGCGACCGAAAAGATTGTGCAGGTCACCCATGATGTCCTGGTAGGCGCCCGTCAGGTAGATGCCCAGGTAGTACGGTTTGCCGTTAAGCGGGTGCAGGTTGAGATAATCCTTCGTGTCCTGCAGGTCGATGAAGCTGCTGACCTTGCCGTCGGAGTCGCACGTGATGTCGGCGAGGATGGCGTTGACCGTCGGTTTTTCCTTGAGGCGGTGCAGCGGCGTGATGGGGAAAAGCTGCTTCAGCGCCCAATGGTCGAGCAGGGACTGGAAGACCGAAAAATTGCAAACGTACTGATCGGCGAGCAACCGGTTCAGATCGTGAAGTTCCTCGGGCACGTACCCGGCGTCGCGGCACTCGCTTGCGATCTTTTCACACACCTGCCAAAAGATCGATTCGGCCGCGGCGCGATTCTCGAGGTCGAGGTAGCCAAGGTTGAAGAGAGAGAACGCCTCGTCCTTCTTTTGGGTGGCGTCGTGAAACCGTTCGAGGCGTCCGAGCTTCGCCTTGTTCTTCAACATCTGCTCGAGATCGGTGACGACTTTGTGCTTCTCCTTCGGCTGATGCTGCACACCGAGGGTCTCACGTTTGTTGATGCGCTCGAAGACCTCGACGACCAGCATCGAATGCGGGGCGACGACGGCGCGGCCCGACTCGCTGACGATGTCGGGTACGCGCACGTTGGTCTCGGTGCAGATGTCGCGGATGTTGGCGACGATGTCGCGCGCGTACTCCTCCATGGTGTAATTCATGGAGCTCTCGAAGTTCGTGCGGGAGCCGTCGTAGTCGATGCCCAGGCCGCCGCCGACGTCGAGGTAGCCCATGGGGAAGCCCATCTTGGCGAGCTGGCAGTAAAAGCGCGTGGCCTCGGTGACCGCGTTCTTGATCGTGAGAATATTCGGCACCTGCGAGCCGATATGAAAATGCACCAGGCGCAGGCAGGAGGTCAGCTTCGCGTGCTTGAGCTTCTCGCAGGCGAAGAGGATCTCGGCGGTGTTGAGGCCGAATTTGGCGTTGTCGCCGGTGGACATCGCCCACTTGCCTTCACCGCGCGTGAGCAGCTTGGCCCGGAAGCCGATCAACGGCTTCACTCCGGTCTCCGCGGCGATCTCGATGATGTCGTCGACCTCGGCGAGCTGTTCGACGACGATGATGATCTTCTTGCCCAGCTTGCGGCCGAGCAGGGCGAGCCGGATGTAGTCGTGGTCCTTGTAGCCGTTGCAAATGATCAACCGGTTGGCTCCCTCGTGCATGGCGAGGGCGATCATCAGCTCGGGCTTGGAACCAGCTTCGAGCCCGTAGTTATAGTCCTTGCCGGCGGTGACGATCTCGTCGACCACCTCTCGCAGTTGATTGACCTTGATGGGAAAGACGCCGCGGTAGCTGCCCTTGTAGCCCTCGTCCTTGATCGCCTGCCGGAACACCTCGTTCAGCCGCACCACGCGGTGGCGGAGGAGATCCTGGAAGCGAATCACCATGGGCGCCTTGAGACCCATGCCGAGGGACTCCTGCACCACGTCCATGATGCGGATGGCGCGTCCATCCACGAGCGGCTCGACCGTGACATTGCCCTCAGGATCGACTCCGAAGTGGCCCGCGCCCCAGCGCTTGAACCCGTAGAGTTCGTCCGATTTTGCGACTGACCAAGAGGAGGCGGGTTTGCTTTTCAATGCCGGGAGGCGGACGTCAGGGTTATAGCTTGCTTTATGAGCGGGGGGCTCGGTTAGATGCGTGTTTCTTTTTTTAAAAACCTCAACACGCAATGATGAAAATGGTCCTCGCCTCCGCCGTACAGCCTCTTCTCGCCCAGCAACCGGCTCAACCCGGCGGAGGGATGACGCAGATTCTCTTCCTCGGCCTCATGTTCGCCGCGATGTACTTCCTGATGATTGCGCCACAGCGCAAGAAGCAGAAGCAGCACGAGGCCATGCTCCGGGCGCTCGAGGCGGGGGATGAGGTCGTGACGGCCGGTGGCATCTATGCCCATGTCGTCAGCGTGAGGGAAGACCGGCTCGTGGTCCGCATCGCGGACAACACCCGCGTCGAGCTTGGACGCAGCTTTGTCTCGGCCGTGGTGAAAAAGTCCGACGAAAACAAAAAGTAACCTTTCCGTAACCCGGCGGACGGTTTACCCCCACTCAGTGTTGGGCGCCAGAAGAGCGCCACCGGCTGACCGAGCCCCCATCGTTTTTAACCAAATCCATCATGCTTAAACGCAACCTCTGGAAGCTGACGCTCAGCCTGGCCATCGTGCTCTGGGCCTTGTCGTCGCTTCTTCCTGTCCAGGATCGACCGTTCCCCGACTACATCAGAGCGGAGGCTTCGGCGAAGACCGCCGAATTCGCCGACCTGCTCAAAGAAGCGGAAGACCGCCATGCGGCCCGGCAGGCCCCCAGCGTGTTCATGGCGCTCAAGACCATCGGGCAGGAGCGGAAGCTGGACCTTGCGTCCTACTTTCCCCACCTCGATCTCGGCGACGTGCGCAATCTCGAAAAGCGCAACGCCATCCTGCTCGACCATCTGCTCGCGCAGTCAAAGGGACGTCTCCAACTCGGCCTCGACCTGAAAGGCGGCGTTTCCTTCACCCTCGAAGTCGAGGAGGAGGCCATGGCCGATGTGCCGGTCGAGGCGCGTCAGGAAAAACTTTCGAAGGCCATCGAGATCATCGGTGAGCGTATCAACGGGCTCGGCGTCGCCGAACCCATCATCCGCGCAGTGGGCGACAACCGCATCGAAGTGCAGCTGCCGGGCGTCAACACCAAGGACAACCCCGAGGTGGTCGATAGCGTCAAGAAACCGGCCCGGCTCGATTTCCGTCTCGTCCATCCGACGCTCAGCCCCACCACCTCGGCGCCGGGACAGATCCCTCCCGGGTACGAGATCATGACGCTGGACGACGAGGCCCGCACCGGCGAGGTAGTCTCTTATGAGTACTTCGTGAAACGCATTCCGGACATGACGGGAGAGAGTATTTCGGATGCTTATCCGGCGACCGACGAACTCGGCCGCTTCCGGGTCGTACTTCGGTTCACGTCGGAAGGTTCGAGCCGCTTTGCGGAGTTGACCGGAATGATCGCGGAGGAAGGCCGGCGCAGCGGACGCGAGGGGCTTCTCGCCATCGTGCTGGACGGCAAGCTCTATTCGGCTCCGCGCGTGCAGAGTCAGATCATCGGCGACTCCGCCGAGATCACCGGCCGTTTCACTCAGCGCGAAGCCGAGGATCTGGCGAACGTGTTGAACAACCCGCTGGACCTGCCTCTGCGCATTGTGGAGCAGTACGAAGTGGGTCCGTCGCTCGCGGCGGACGCCGTGGCCAGCGGTCGTCTCGCGTTCATCATCGGCGTCTCGCTGACCGCGGTCTTCATCATCGCTTTCTACACGACGGGCGGCCTGCTCGCGGTGTGCGCGATGGCGCTCAACGTCCTCGTCATCTTGGGTGTCATGGCAAGCATTGGGGCCACCCTCTCGATGCCCGCCATCGCCGGCATCGTGCTGACGATCGGCATGTCGGTTGACTCGAACATCCTCATCTTTGAGCGCATGCGAGAGGAGCTGAAGCTCGGCAAATCATTGCCCACCGCCTTGGAGGCGGGCTTCGAGAAGGCCTTCTCCGCCATTCTTGACGGTAACCTGACGACGCTGATCACCGCAGGCATCATGATCGCGCTCGGCACCGGCCCGGTGAAGGGCTTCGGTGTCACCCTGGCGATCGGTATTTTCTCCACGATGTTCGCCGCTTTGGTCATCAGCCGCCTTTTCCTCGACTGGGCGATCAACGGCCTCGGCATTCAGCGCATCCGGATGGTCTCCATCCTCAACAACACGAACTACGATTTCCTGAAGTATGCCCGTCCGGCCTTCATCGGTTCGTGGCTCGTGGTTGCAATTGGCGTCGGCGCCTTGGTGTACAAGGGCAAGGAGGTTTACGGTATCGACTTTACCGGTGGCGACCAGGTGACCCTTTCGTTCGCGCAGAAGGTCGATCTCGCCGACGTGCGTCGGGTCGCGACGGAAGCCGGCATCGACGATCTCAACCTCTCGTACACCCAGCAGATTGGCAGCGACAGCGAGGTGCTCCGCCTCGTCACGCCATTCGATCAGGCGGATGTATTGGTGGCCGCCTTGCAGGCTGCTTATCCTGCGGCCTCGTTGGAACGGGTGGGCGAGTCCCGGATAGGTCCCAGCGTCGGCGCAGAAATTCAGGCGAATGCGGCATGGGCCGTGTTCTGGTCGCTCGTCCTGATTCTTATCTACGTCGCCTTCCGTTTCGAATTCGGTTACGGCATCGGCGCGGTGGTCTCCACCATTCACGACGTCGTCATCACGATTGGCATCTTCGTCCTGCTTGGACGGCAATTCAACGCCTCGATGGTCGCGGCAATTCTGCTGATCATGGGTTACTCGATCAACGATACGATCGTCATCTTCGACCGTATCCGCGAGGAGCTTAAGTTGAACCCGAACGGCACGCTGCGCCAGTTGATCAACCGTTCGCTCAATCTCACGCTCGCCCGTACCTTCGTCACCGGCGGCACGACGTTCATCACGGCCATTGTGCTCTTCACGGTGGCGGGTGGTGAGGTCAACGACATCGCTCTCACACTCATCATCGGCGTCATCACCGGCACCTTCTCCTCGCTGTTCATCGCCTGCCCGGTCTTCTACTGGTGGCACAAGGGTGACCGAAAGCACGTGGAGAAGCACCACGATGTCGCGCCGACCTACGAGTGGACGGGCGCCAGCAAGGCTTCGCAGTAAGCTCCTCCGCACAACGCTGCGATGCGCTGGACCTACACGCCGCTTCCGGCCGCTGAGGTCGAAGCGCTGAGCCGCCGCGCCGGGTTCTCCCCGGTGTTGGCGGAGCTGTTGCTGCGCGGCGGCCTGGGTGACGACGCCGATGCCGCGCGCTTCCTCCGGCCCGCCCTGGCGGAGATCAACGATCCTTTCCTCCTGAGCAACCTTGAGGAGGCCGTGGCACGCCTGCGCGCGGCCTTGGATGCCCGCGAGCAGATCGTGGTCCTGGGCGACTACGACGTGGACGGGGTCAGCAGCACCGCCTTGCTCGTGAGCATCCTCCGCCGATTCGGGGCGAATCCTCGCTACGTGGTGCCCCGGCGCATGGAGGATGGCTACGGTTTGTCGCGCAGTGCGATCGACCGCGCGCTGGAGCAGGGGAAACCGCACCTGTTCATCGCCCTCGATTGCGGGACGAATTCCCACGACGAGGTCGAGTATCTGTTCAGCCTTGGGATCGACGTGCTGGTGATCGACCACCATCGATCGAAGGAAAAGCCGCTGGAACGGGGGATCTTGATCAACCCGCATGTTTTTCCGGGTGAGGACGACGCCGCCTGGCGCAATCTCTGCACCGTCGGCCTCGTGTTCAAGCTGGCCCACGGATTGGTGAAGCGGCTGAGGGAGGACAACAACCCGATGGCGTTGAGCATCAAGCTCCGCGATTACCTGGATCTCGTGGCGATGGGAACGGTGGCGGACTTGGTCCCGTTGACGGGGGAGAATCGCATCTTCGCGCGGTTCGGCCTGCGCATCCTGCAAGGGGCGGAACGCCCGGGTCTGCGCGCCCTCATGCAGGTCGCGGGCGTCCGGCCCGGCCAGGATCTGATGCCGGTCGACATCTCCTTCCGGTTGGGGCCGCGCATCAACGCCAGCGGACGGCTGGCGGATGCGGCGCTCTCCGTGGATCTGCTGCTGAGCGAGGACCTGCAGTTCTGCGACGAAACGGCCCGGCAGCTGGACGCCTTCAATCGCGAGCGGCAGGACATCGAACGTCAGATCACCGAGGAAGCGGAACGTCTGATCGAGGATCGTTTTTCCGATTCGCCCGGCATCGTGCTCTTCGGCGAGAACTGGCACCCGGGGGTGGTTGGGATCGTCGCCGGACGGGTGACCCGCAAGTACAACCGCCCGTGCGTCGTGCTGGGCAACGAAGGCGACACGGCCAAAGGTTCCGGTCGCAGCATCGATGGCGTCAATCTGGTCGAGGTGCTCGGCCGTTGCAGCGATCAATTGTCCAGCTGGGGAGGGCACCCCATGGCGGTCGGCGTGGCCTTGCCCAAGGTAAACCTCGATGCCTTCCGCGAACAATTTGCCGCAGCGGTGCGGGCGCATTCCGGCGATGATCTGATAGAAGCGGAATTATCCATCGCCGCCTGGTTGCCGCTCGATCAGGTGCGAGAGCAGCTGATGGACGAACTGGAGCAACTTCACCCCTTCGGGCAGGCGAACCCCGAGCCGGTCTTCGGGCTGCACGGGATTGTCCTTCGGCAGCGTCCGGAGGTCTTCAAGCAGCTTCACTTTCGCTTTCAGATCGAGGAGCCGCGGGGGCGCCGGCTCTTTGGCGTGGCGTGGAAACTCGCGCATCGCCTGCCGCCGGGGGGAGTGCCGCTGGATCTCGCCGTCAAGCTGACCTGGAACTACTTCAACGATCGCAAACTGTTGCAGCTGGAGTTGATCGACTGGCGCCCGTCCTTGTAGACGCGGTCGCTGACCGCATTCCGGGATTGGCCTGCTACCTCCTTTGACGCAAAGACGCCGAGACGCGAAGCCAGACCCAAGAGTCGCCCTCCCACACCTTTGCGATCTTGGCGCCTCCGCGATTTTGCATTGAAACGAGAAGACCCGACAGAGGACCTATTCCTAATCTGCTCCAAGGAGCGCGCCGAGAAGACCTCTTTGCGTCAACCTTCTCTCTCGGCGGGCTCCGCGTCCTTCTGTGAGTTGTCTTTGGGAATAGGCGCTGCGCCGCAGTGAAAGTCGTAAATTCTCGCTTGCACTCGACCGGGATTGCCTGCTCTTTTTGCCCTTCTTTCACGCAGCCGTAGCTCAATTGGATAGAGCATCTGACTACGGATCAGAAGGTTTGGGGTTCGACTCCCTACGGCTGCGCCATTTTTACCCCGGGTTTTCTGCCCGGGGCTTTTATTTTTCGGCCTCAGGAGCCGCAAAAAAACCCGCCACCGGGACGGTGACGGGCTTAATGTCAAAGCGAAGGGAAGGCCTCAGCTGGCCTTGCTCAGGGCGGCCACCGAGACGTCATCGCCCGAGGGCGCGAGTCGCCGTTTGACCTTAAAGTACCGGGAGCGGCGACGGAGCATCCGATCGAGTTTGTCGATCAGCAGCGCCACGGCCTTGTGGCATTCGTCGGAGGATACGGAGGCGTTCATGTCGGGGCCATGGATCGAGATATGGCCCTTGGCCGTGAAGCGTTTGTCCACGGCCTGTTTTGGATCGCATTCCAATTCCACGCGGAGACGCACGATGCGCTCCTCGTGACGAAACAACCGTTCCGATTTATCGATCACGAACTGCTTGAGTGACGGGGTGAGTTCGAGGTGGATACCGGATACGATTACATCGTTGGGATGGCTATTATTATTCATGGATTTGGTTTCCTTTCGGGTTGATGACCGAAAATGGTGCATAGCATACACGCCATGGCTTCCATCGATAACATACTCGAATGTGTTTCTGCCGTCGTAGTGACCGGCGGATCTTCCGGCATCGGAAAATCGTTCATTGAGCACATGGGAAGACTGCGGCCATCGATTCGGTTTTGCAACCTTTCCCGAACGACTCCGGTATACACCCTAGATGAGCTTAACCTGCGCCACATCGGCTGCGATCTGGCGGATCGGGGGGATTTCCCAAGGGTTGTGGCCGAGGTATTAGAGTTTCTGAATGATGAGGCTCCTGGCGGGCAAATTTTGCTCATTAACAACAGTGGCTTCGGCGGGTACGGCGAATTTCCGCAGCCGGGTGAGGACCAGGTGGTCGCCATGCTCGAGGTCAACGTGGCGGCGGTCCTCGGGCTGACAGCGGCGCTGTTGCCCACGCTGAAGGCGAGGGGAGGGGCGGTGATTACGCTGGCGTCGACTGCGGCGTTCCAGCCCACGCCGTACCTCGCGGTGTACGGGGCGACGAAAGCGTTCGTCCTGCACTGGAGCCTGTCGCTCAATGAGGAGTTGCGCGGTACGCGCGTTCGCGCCCTGGCGGTGTGTCCGGGACCGACGGCGACGGATTTTTTCCGGCGCGCGGGCTTCGATGGCGGCCGGGTGCAGGGTTCGGTGCAGAGCGCCGAGGCGGTGGTGGAGGAGGCGCTGCGAGCCCTCGCGGCGGGCAAGGCGCTGGTCGTCACGGGCTGGCGAAACCGGGTCATGACGGCAATCAGCTCCAAGCTGCCCAAGGCCTTCGTCGCCCGTCTCGCCCGGATCGTGCTCGCCCGTACCCGGCGGCGGAAGGCATCACCATGAGCGAGCCGGCCGATTCGTCCGCGACGGATTTTCCCATTCGCGCCTGCGCGTGGCCGCGTCGCCTGAAGCAGGGACCGGTGCGCATGATCGCTCGCGAGGAATTGCCGGCTTGGATCGTGCACGAGGATGATCGCCTGCTGGTGGTGAGCAAACCCGGCGACGTCGTGTGTCATCCATCCAAGGATGGCCCGTGGTCGAGTCTGGTGGGCGCCGTGCGCGAACATACCGGGCTGCCGACGGTGCATCTCATTTTTCGCCTTGATCGTGAAACGAGCGGCATCGTGATCCTCGCAAAAGACGCACGCATGGCGAGCCGGCTGCAGCGGGCGATGCAGGAGCGGCGCGTCGCGAAACGTTATCTCGTGCTCCTCACCGGTGAACTGCGCGAGCCGGTCACGGTCGATCAGCCGCTGGGCGACGACACCGCGAGTCCCGTCTTCATCAAGACCACCGTGCGTCCCGACGGGAAGCCGGCCGTGACGCGCTTCGAACCCTTGTCGTACGAGGGCGGCTTCACGCTCGCGCGCGTGCATCTCGAGACGGGGCGCAAGCACCAGATTCGCGCCCATGCCCACTGGCTGGGCCTGCCCGTCGTGGGCGACAAGATTTACGGTCCCGACGCGCGCTGCTACCTCGAATTCATCGACACAGGCTGGACGCCCGCGCTCGAGGCAAAACTGCTGCTCCCGCGCCAGGCTCTGCACTGTGCCGAGATCGATCTGAACGCGGCGGGGATCGAATCGGTATTCAAATCGGCGTTACCCGATGACCTGCGTTCGTTTTGCCAGACCCGTGGCGTGACGGTGCCGTCGGGGTGACGTTGTCCCAGGCGGTCAGGAAGCCGGTGTCAGCGCGGCGAGGAAATCGTTTTATCACTTCGCGCGCGTCCGGGCGCTTCCCAGTGTAATCCCTGGACCGGCTTCGCGAACGGGGAGGTGTCGTGTAAGCAGACGTCACGAGTGAGGGACTAAACTCCGCTCGTTCCCGTTCTCTTAATCGTTCTCGTTCTCGAAGATGGAAGGCGACGTGGGCGGAAGGAAGGAGAACGATTAAGATTACGAGAACGAGAACGAATGAATCACGCGGGTCAGCGGGCGGGCAGGGGTGTCAACTCCTCCACCTTCCACAAGTCGCGGCGGCCGCGGGTGCGTTGGCGGAGGTTGCGGACTTCGGTTTCCGTCACTGCCGAAGCGTCGTTCCCGAAGCTCTGGCGCACGTAGGTGACGACGTTCGCGATGTCGGCATCGCTGAGGCCGACCACGGGAGGCATCACACTGTCGTACTGCGTGCCGTTGACCTCGATCGGGCCGATCAGTCCGTGCATGACGATTCGGATCGGAAGGGTGGGATCGCCCGTCATCCACGACACGCCAGTGATCGGCGGAAAGGCACCGGCCACGCCCTGGCCATCGAGTCCGTGGCAGGCCACGCAGGTGCACGGCGGCATCGGGCGTGAATTCGCGCACGAGCGTCGTGGAGGCAGGGGCGTTGGCGCGCCGAGGAACATGATCTCAAGTCGGCGTGCGTCGGGCTGGGGATGGATCACTTGCTCGGCGGCGGAGGAAGGAAGGGGGCAGGCCGCGAGAAGCAGACAGGGCAGGAGAGTGCGGAAGAGGTGCATGGGTCGGAAGGGGAAGATAGAGACGCGGGGCGGGGTGGAGGAAAGGTTCTACGATCACAGCGACTTTTCGCGGCAGTTTCGCCGCGCGATGGGTGTACCGCCGACTGATTATCGGCGTCAGCATCACCAGGGGCGGACAGTCTGACGGATGCGGCCCCTGCTACCGCCGGGCTTGCGTTGGGTGTAGCGGCGGCTGTCCCCAGCCGCGCTTTTCCGCATCCGAAAGCTGTCCCGCACTCAAACCGGCGACAGGAGTGTCGCTGCTCCTTCTCGGAGTGCTTTTCGAGGTCCCGCGAATTTTCGGCGGATGACGGGGGCACTCCAGCGATTATCGAATCGAAGCATCCTAGACTTGCGCAACTCTACTCTGCGTACTCAACTGCCCGCCGACCTGATCGCAGATTACCCTGTTTCCAACTCAATTAACACCGCCCCGAATGCGCCGCAGTTCGGTATTCGGGCGAGCGGCTTCGCTTTCTCCCGCAACAACCCCCAACATTATGTCCGCAAAAACTGAAGGTATCACACCCAACGCCAGCCGGCTCCTCTGGGCCGGATTCACCGCCATCCTCGCCGCCGGTATCGGCTTCGGAGTCCGAGGAGGTATTCTTGCCAATTGGGCCGCTGACTTTGGCTTCACCGGCGCTCAACTCGGAGCGATCGGCGGCGCCGGCTTTACCGGCTTCTGCTTCGGCATCATCATCGGCGGCGTGGTGGTCGACAAGATCGGCTACGGCAAGCTGGTCCTGGCCGCTTTTCTTTTCCACGTGTTGTCTGCGTTCATTACCTTCGCGGCTGTCGCGGGCCAGGCGCAGGAAACGGCCTACATGTTCCTGTACTGGGGCACCTTCGTCTTCGCCTTGGCCAATGGTACGCTCGAAGCCGTCGCCAATCCCTTGGTTTCGACCCTTTATCCGAAGAACCGCACCCACTACCTCAACATTCTCCACGCTTCCTGGCCGGCTGGCATGGTGATCGGTGGCTTGATCGGCTGGACCCTCGGGGCCGCCGGCACGAGCTGGAAGATCCAGCTCGGTCTGTTCCTGATCCCCACGGTCGCTTACGGCCTGATGTTCATGGGTCAGAAGTTCCCCAAATCCGAGGCCGCCGCCAAGGGGCTCAAGATCGGCGAAATGCTCCGCGAGGTCGGCATCCTCGGCGCGGCCGTCGCCTGCTACCTGCTCGTTCTCTTCTTCTCGGGCGCCCTCAACCTGCCCGCAGGAGTTTCGTGGGGCATCGGCTTCGTCCTTTTGGCCGTCGTCGGCGTGATGACCAAGTTCTCGATCGGTTCGTTTTTACTCTTTGTCCTCTTCATCACCCACGCCTTGGTCGGCGCCGTCGAGCTCGGCACCGATGGCTGGATCCAAAACATCACGGGCAACATCCTCACGCCGGAGCAGGGCAAGATCCTCTTCGTCTTCACCTCGATGTTGATGTTCGCCCTGCGTTTCTGCGCCCACTTCATCGAGAGTAGACTGAGGATCTCCCCGATCGGTCTGCTGCTGATCTGCTCGGTGCTCGCCGTGATCGGACTCAACATGGTCAGTGGCATCACCACCTTCATTGGAGCGCTCGTCGCCCTCTCCGTCTACGCCGTAGGCAAGACCTTCTTCTGGCCGACGATGCTGGCCATCGTCGGTGACCGTTTCCCGCGCACTGGAGCCATCGCCATGTCCATCATGGGCGGCATCGGCATGATGTCCGCCGGTCTGCTCGGCGGCCCGGGCCTGGGTTATGCGAAGGACCGTTTCACTGTGGAACACCTCCAGGAGACCGCCCCGGCCGTGTACGAGGCCAGCAAGGCCGCGCAGCCGAGCCGCTTCCTCTTCCTGTCGCCGGTCATCGGCCTCGACGGCACCAAGCTTTCCGCCGCGCAGTCGGCTCCCGTCGCCGCCCGTACGCCCGCCCAGCAGGCCCTCGCGGAAGCCAGCATCATCGGTGATCGCAAGACCTTGAAGGCCGATGCGTTCATCCCGGTGACGATGGCGGTGATTTACCTCCTGCTCATGATTTACTTCAAGAGCGTCGGCGGCTACCGTCAGGTGAATATGGATACCGAGAAGGTCACCGGCGGAGTAAAGGGTCCGATGCAGGCCTGAGCCCCCCCACCGCGCCCTGAATCCGGCGACAAATACGGCTTCGTAATCGCCCTCTCAGTTCAACGCCGGTCGCCCTAATCCGGCGGACGGCGTTTTTCATTTCCGGTTGCGACGCCGACGATGGGTAGCGGAGGCGTCTCGACCCCGGGCACTTTCCGCAGGCGGTACACATCGTAGTCAGGCACGAGTCGGTCGTAGGGTTTGTCCATCCGGCTCAATTCGCCTTCCGCGGCGGTTTGGGGTCGAGATTGGCGGCGAGGTCCTGCTCGGTGACGGTTGATTTCACGCCGGTCGCCGGCACTTCGATCTGGGCAAGCCAGAGGATCGCGTTGAGCGCGAGTTTGCGGAAATCCTCGTGGCGCCAGTTGCTGTGGTAGTGTGCCCCGGTGAAGCCGAAGCCGCGTCCGCCGGTGGGACGTTCGTAGGCCCAGGCGACCGTGACCGGTTCCTTCTGCGCCACGAGCGCCCGCACGAACGCGTTGCCCGAGTGAGGGCCGTCAGGACGGGTCACGGTCGGGTCGCCGGGCACCGCCTGGAGCAGGGGAGTGACGCCGGCCATGCCTTCGACAAAGCGCATGTTGAAATACCACTCGTCACGAATCGTGAAGGGCTTCACGCCGCGCGTGACCGGATGATCGGCAAGGATCTTGAAGTCTGCGTCCCAGTGGGGATTTACCGACCAGTGGATTTCGAACGCGCCGCCCACCCATTTCAGAAACTGATCCTGACCTTTTTCTTTCGTCGGCTCGACGGCGTAGTGCAACAGGCCCAGCCCGGCGCCGCGTGCGAGCGCTTTTTCGAGGAGGGCGAGCCGGTCGTCGACCAGCGCCGGATGACGCAAGCCGCCATCGGAGAAAATCACGACCGCATCGACGCCGTCGAACGAGGCGTTGTCCTTTGGCCATCCGTTCAGCGCCACCTCCGTTTTTAGTCCCGGCACGCCCGCAAGGCATTTTTGAAGAAGCAGCATGCCGGCATTGTGCTCGTGCATGCCCGACCCATGGCTCGGAGCGCCGGCGATGAGGAGGACGCGTTTATCGGCGGCGAACAACGTGGCCCATGAACCACAGGCGACGAACAAGAGTGCCAACAGCCAAGGGCGGAACGGGGCAGGGGAGGACGGGGTCATGCCTTGGTTTGTCCGGAATTGCCTCTGACGACAATCTTGAGTTTTGATCCCGCACGGTCGCGGCTTCTCAGTGCCCGAGGCCCGGGCTCACCTGCGGCGAAACCGACGATTTTGGTTTCAACGCGGTCAAGGGTCGCGTGCACGTCCACGATTTTCAGGCGACGCTGCTTCACTTGCTCGGCGTGGATCACCGCCGGCTCACTTACAAATTCCAAAGCCGCAATTTTCGCCTGACCGATGTCCACGGCGATGTCGTGAACCGCATCCTCGTTTGAGGGCGGCTATTCGATCGGCTGCAACACGCCAAGGGCGCGGTCGTTGACCCGCTGAGCGAATTGATACGCAGCGAGCTCCTGAAGAACGGTCGCCGATCTATCGGTGTCTTGCGCGGCGTGGCGCTTCGTCTCGGCTTGCACCGCCGCCTCCTCACGCGGAGCCGACGGTTGCCCGGTGGTCCAAGTCATCTCAAACGAGGGGCGGTACGATTCGAAGCCGGAAACGTGCATCGCGCAACGCTACCGGGAAACGGGGACACCGTCCATAGGGTGGATACCCCGGACCGTGCAGCACGGTCGGGTGTAGCCGAGGGCGCCGACCTCGGTCTGTTGCGGGTCAAAGGCACCCCCTTGGACACCGGGCTCGGCAAGCCCGGCCCCATCTCGTGCGACCGGCAGAGGGAACTAACCAGCCAGCTTCACCAGTTCCATAGTCGGCGGTACGTCCTTGATGATTTGAGAAGGTTCGGGGCCGACGCCAAGGTACCGCAGGTTGGGCAGGCGGGTGGCTTCGGGCCAGGGTTCACCGGCATAGGCCACGTCGAGCGTACTTTTCATCATCGCGGCGATGTAGTGTTGCGCGTGGCGCGGGAGGTCGGCGAAACGGCGGACTTGCGAAATGTCCTCGGACCATCCCGGGTGTTTCGAATACACCGGACGCAGCGTTCGACGCACGGCTTCATTTCTTGGCACGTGCACGACGCGTTGTCCGGATGCGTCTTCGTAGGCAGTGCAGATCAACAGGTCGCCTTGCCAGGCGCCGCGGTGGGTGAGGGCGTCGGACTTGTTGATCATGAGATCCTGAAATCCGCCGTAGCGGAGGGCGTCGCCTTTCTCCACGGCGTCGAACCAGCCGACCATGCGCTGGCGTCCGGTCGAGGTGCCAAATTCAAGTTGCTTCAGCAGCTCGCAGAGCGGGTGGGCGTCGTCCATCTTCGTAATGAACGTGTGGGTGCCGACCTTGGTGTCGTAGGCCTTGGCCACGCCGAAGGTGTGGATTGGCTGGACGGGAATGCCGGCGCTTTCGAAGAACTCCGGTGTGTAGGTGTGCGAGGCGGTGACGTTGGGGGAGAAGCCGTGGCGCTTGTCGAGCCAGTAGGCCTGGCCAAACTCACCGATGATGGTGCGACCCGCGTGCAGTTCGCGCAGGATCAATTCGCGCACCTCGCCGATGTTTTTCGCGAGACGCGTGCCCGCTTCCCAGTACACGGCGGTGAGCCGATCCAGATTGAGCGTAAAAGGCTTGGGTCCGCGGAACTGGTGGAAGTCGAACTCCATCTCGGGAAACACACCCATCTGCATCGCCTCGGCGTTGGCGCGGCGCTCGGCGACGGTGAGTTTCTCGAAAAAGCCCTCCCACGCCTCGGGCGTCACCTGGCACACGTGCTGGATCGTGCGGACGGCGCGTTCCGCGCGTTGGGCGAGTTTGCGGGCGAAGTAGTTGGGGCCCGCGAGAAAATCGGAATAATTGATCTGCCACTGGCCCACCTCGTCACCGTACGCGGGAGTGATGCCGCGGCCAGTAGAACCGCGCGGCTCCTCCTGGAGAATATGCGTGCGATACTCCTCCCAGGCGAGATCGAGCAGGCGGTGCGTGAGATCGGAGACGAGGGTGCGCTCGTCGATCAGCAGCCGTGAGAGGATGGCATGGCCCTTGCGTTCGAGCGGGGCGGCCTCCCACCAGACCTTGCGTGGATCGGCGACGACCCCGCTGCCGATCGCGAGGTGGGCCGCATCGGGCACGGCGACGCCGGCGGGAAGCAGGTTCAACTTGATGCCGGCGGCGGTGTGGCCGGAATTGGCGCCGCCATTGACCTTGAGCACCACGGAGACCGCGGCGGAGGTGCCGCGCAGTTCGTCCGCTACTTCGGGGATCAGGCGACCCTTACCCTCGTCGCCGAGGGAAATGCCGACATCTGCGATCAGTTGGCTGGAAAAGGGGAGGAGTGACATGGTTGCGGGAATCAGCAACCGGAGAAAGCTCCCCTGTTGCCGGAAAGCTAAAAGACAACCGGGGAGGACTGCGCAAGGAACAAATAACAAGGAGGAAACAGAGAGCGGCTACGTTCTACCATCAACCCTCCGCTCCGCAGACCCGATCCTATGACCGGGCGTCCGTTAAGCTCGCGGCCTGATCTTCCAACCCTTCAACGCAAAGACGCCAAGACGCGAAGCGAGACGCAAAAGTCGATCCACTACCCACTATCCTCATTCTGCTACTCTCCTCTCTCCGCTCCGACCCCCCCCGACTTGCATCTCCATTCGACCGACCTACCGTCACCCTCATGCGTGCGGTCCATTTGGTGGCGGAGAACCAACTCAACATCGTCGACTTGCCATCGCCGGTTGCCGCGGCGGGGGAAGTCGTCGTGACCCTCCAGGCGGCGGCGTTGAACCATCGGGACGTTTGGATCAAACTGGGTCAATATGCCGGCCTGACCTATCCTTGCCTGCCGGGTTCCGATGGAGCCGGCGTGATTTCGGCCGTGGGCGAAGGAGTCGATCCTTCTTTCCTTGGCCGCGAGGTGGTGATCAATCCGAGCTTCGGCTGGGGTGAAGGCGAGGACGCGCAAGGACCGGAGTTTTCGATTCTTGGTTTGCCGCGCGCCGGGACCTTTGCGCAACACATCGCCGTACCGGTCACGCAGGTGTCGCCGAAGCCCGCGCATTTGTCGTGGGAGGAGGCGGGCGCCCTGCCTTTGGCCGGACTCACCGCGTACCGGGCGTTGTTTTCCCGCGCCGGCTTGAAGCGCGGCGAACGCCTGCTGATCTCCGGCATTGGCGGCGGCGTGGCATTGTGGGGCCTGATCTTTGCCGTCGCCGCGGGCGCAGAGGTCTGGGTGACGTCGTCGGATCCGGAGAAGCTCAAACAGGCTCAGGCTCTCGGTGCGCGCGGTGGCTACGATTACACACAGGCGGAGTGGGCGAAAAGGGCGAAGCGCGACGGCCTGTTCGATGTGATCCTGGACAGCGCCGGCGGCGACGGTTTCGAGTCCTTGATCGATCTCACCGCGCCGGGTGCGCGGCTGGTCTTTTTTGGCGCGACGCGCGGCAACCCGCCGCAGTTTCCCCTGCGCAAAGTGTATTGGCGTCAGCTTTCGCTGCTCGGCTCCACCATGGGCAGTCCGCAGGATTGGCAGGATCTGCTCGTGTTCGTGAACCAGCATCACCTTCAGCCGTCCATCAGTGCGGTGTATCCATTGGAGCGCGCCGCCGAGGCCTTTGCGCTGATGGAACGAGGGGGGCAGTTCGGGAAGATTGTGCTGCGCATGCCGTGAGCGTCACACCGCCTCTTCACGAATACATTTAACAGGAGCACGTGGAGACCGCAGAGAGAGGCTGAGAGAGTCGCGGATAGCGGGTAGCGGGTAGTGGCTGAAGGAGCGGCGGCACTCTTGCCGCCGGTTTGGAAGCCGGACGGCCTCACGTACGACCTTCCTGCACCAAACCCGGCGACGGGAGGGTCGCCGCTCCTTGAAGCGACCCGGCGAACCTGCTCACCCACGCGATAGCGGGGTTAACCTGCTCGTCGGTCAGCTCTGCAAAAACCGGCCGCCTCAGCGGTCTCTCCTAGTTCATGAAATCATTAGGAGGCGGAGACGTTTTCCAGTAGGGGATATCGATCCTCCGACACCCCTTCGTCATCAAGCGCGGCGCTGTGGGCGCCCGGTCAATTCAGGCCCGAAAAGTTTGCGCGCGTCGAACTCGCCAAAGACGTCCTGGCGTTTAGGTTGTTCCGGCCGGTTCGCCGCCAGCCAACCCCACACTTTCCCGATGATTCGTAATTGTATTCGCTTTGCGCTATTCTGGCCGCTTGCCCTCTCGCTCGCTTCTTGGGCAAAAGCTGAATTGTCCTCGGAGCTCCTTGCACAGCTCCCGCCATCGAGTCAGGCGCCGGTCGATTTCGCACGGGACATCAAGCCCATCTTCGAGGCCAGTTGCGTCCAGTGTCACGCCCGGGGCAAGGCGAAGGGAGCCTTCAACCTGGAGACGCTCGACGATTTTCTTTTCGGCGGTGACTCGGGAACGCCGGCCACCCCCGGCAAGAGCGCGGAGAGCCTGGTGGTGGAGTTGATCTCGGGGCTGAATCCCGACATCGTCATGCCGCAGAAAGGGACGAAACTGACGACGGAACAAGTCAGCGTGTTCCGCGCCTGGATCGATCAGGGAATGGACTGGCCGGAGGAGATCACGTTTTTCAAACGCGAGCCGGCCAATCTGCATCCGCGCGCGCCCGATCTGCTTCCTTCAAGGCCGGGGCTGGAGAACCCGGTCGATCGAATCGTCGACGCGTACTTCAACGCCCGCGGTCTCGCGTGGCCCGAGGTCGTCGATGATCGCACGTATGCCCGTAGGGTCTGGTTGGATACCATCGGCCTTCTGCCTCCGCCGGACGAATTGGAGACGTTTCTCGCGGAGTCGGCGCCCGGAAAGCGGGCGCGCCTGGTGCAGCGGCTGCTCGACGATCGCCAGGGTTACGCCGAGCATTGGCTTACATTCTGGAATGATCTGTTGCGAAACGATTATCGGGGCGCCGGGTTCATTGACGGAGGCCGCAAACAAATCACGGGCTGGCTCTACACCGCCCTGGCACGCAATCTTCCTTACGACCGGTTCGTGGCGGAGCTGCTTGATCCGGGCGCCGCCGCGGAGGGTTTCACCAACGGGATCCTCTGGCGGGGCGCGGTCAATGCCAGCATGGTTCCGCCCATGCAGGCGGCCCAGGGGATTTCACAGGTCTTCCTCGGGGTGAACCTCAAGTGCGCGTCGTGCCATGACAGCTTCGTCGACGAATATACGCTCGACGATGCCTACGGCCTGGCGAGCATTTATGCGGAGGGTCCGCTTGAGATCGCGGAATGCGACAAGCTCACCGGCCAGGTGGCCAAGGTGAAGTTCCTCTATGACGACCTGGGCTCGATCGACGCCCGGGCCGACCCGGCGGGGCGCAAGCAACAACTGGTGGACATCATCACGGGACAAAAGAACGGCCGCCTGCCGCGCACGATTGTGAACCGGCTCTGGCAGCGCTTCATGGGCCACGGCCTCGTCGAGCCGGTCGACGAGATGGACAAGCCCGCGTGGTCGCCCGATCTGATCGACTGGCTGGCGGAGGACCTCGTCGCGCACGACTACGATCTGAAGCACACCATGGCGCGCATGCTCACCTCGCGAGCGTACCAATTGCCGTCCGTGAACGTCGCAGAAGGAGAGCCGGACTACGTGTTCCAAGGGCCGGCGATCCGGCGCTTGAGCGCGGAACAGTATTCCGACGCGCTCCTCGTGCTCACGAAAGCGACTCACGAGCGGAGCCGGGCACGCGTCAACCGGCACGCGGCGCTCCATTCGGGCGAAGCGCCTCTTCCGCTGGAGCCCAAGTGGATCTGGAGCACGCCGGATGCCTCGGTCAAGGCGCCGCCGGCGACGCTGGTCTTTCGGCGTACCGTCACCTTGCCTGACGCGCCCACCGCGGCCCATTTTGCCATCTGTGCCGACGACAATTACACGATCAGGATCAACGGAAAGGCCGCCGGATCCTCGGGCCGGCGCAACAGCACCCACCCGGATTGGATCGACGTGCTGCCTCATTTGCGGGCGGGCGAGAACGAGGTCGAGATCACCGTGTCCAACATGCCGCCCGACGAGGGGCGTCTGGTCTCCGTTCGCGACGACGTGCTTCCGGACGCCGATTCTCCCGCGGGACTAATCGTCTATGCGCGGGTGCGCGCGGGTGCGGCGCACCACGACTTCGTGACCGACGCCAGCTGGACCGTATCGGCGACTGCTCGGCCTCCCGTGATGGACCGCATGGATACGCGGGGGCAGGGTGCGCCGGAAGAGATCGGGGTGGCAAAGGAGATGGGAGACGTGACCCTCGCTCCGTGGAAATTGGGATCAACTTTTTTGGCGCTTGCTGCAGCTCCGGAAGACACTTTGCCCGTTACCCGCGCCTCGCTCGCCACGGCCGATCCCCTTATGGTCGCATTGGGCCGGCCCAACCGCGAACAGGTCATGACGGTCCGCCAGACCACCGCCACGACGTTGCAGGCGCTTGAATTGACCAATGGCGCCACCCTCGCGTCGGCGCTCAAAACGGGCGCAGAGAACCTTGTCGGTGCCCTGCCAGCGCCCGCCGATAGCCGTACGCTGGTCGAGTCCCTCTTCCGACAATCGATCAATCGCCCACCGTCGACGGTTGAAAGCAGGATTGCGATGCAGATGGTCGGCTCGCCCGCAAATCGCGAAGGCGTGGAGGATCTGTTGTGGGTGCTGACCATGCTTCCGGAGTTTCAACTGATCTACTAGCTGCGGCTTGCCGTTAACCCTCCTGTATTCCGTCACCACTACAGGTCTTCGCATCCCTCCTTCTCATGAACCTCGCCCGTTTTATTGCGCAATCAGCCTATCGGAAAGCTCATCCGGCCCGTTGGTCGCGACGCGATTTTCTCAAGACCGCCTCCGCTGCCACGCTTGGTGCGCTGGCCGCAGGCTCGCCGCGCCGGTTGCTCGCGAATGAGCCCCTGGAACACATCGAGGCGACGGCTGACCGGGTGATTGTCCTTTGGATGGGCGGAGGTATGGCGCACACGGAGACCTTTGATCCCAAGCGGTACACGCCTTTCTCGGCGGGAATGAATCCGAACGAGGTGCTGAGCACCTTTCCATCGATTCCCACGAGTGTGGACGACGTGCGGTTCTCCGCAGGCTTGGAACATCTCGCGCAAGTGATGGATCGCGGTGCACTGATTCGCGGGATGCAGGCCGCCGACCTGGGTTTCATTCTCCACTCCCGCCACCAGTTCAACTGGCACACCGGCTACGTGCCCCCGCAGACGGTCGCGGCGCCACATCTCGGTGCTTGGATTGCACGCGCGCTGGGGCCGCTCGATCCGGCGGTGCCGGCTTTCATCAACATCGGCCAACGCTTCGATCTTGGGGAGGGCGAGGAACTGAAGGCATTCACCACCGCCGGGTTTCTCGGCAGCGAGTACGGTCCCTTCAACGTCGCATTTCCCGAGCAGGCGGCCGACGCCGTGCGACCACCCGCGGGCATGAGCCCCGGTCGTTTCGCGAACCGCGACGCGTTCTACCGCCATCTGCTCGAGGCGAGTCCGATGGCTCGCGAGGCGAGCGACTACCAGAGGGAGTCGATACTGCGTTCGATGGACAACGCGCACCGGTTGCTCAGTTCGCCGGCGGCAAGGGCGTTCGATCTTGCGCTCGAACCGCTCGATCACGTTCGGAAGTATTTTCCCGGCTTTGAGCCCGGCATGCGTTTCGATGCTCCGCGTGACCGAATGGGGGCGAAGTACGAAGAAGGCATGGTCGGACGATTCGGGCTGGGCTGTCTGCTCGCCCGCCGTCTTTGCGAAGTGGGCGCCCGGTTCATCGAGGTCACCACCGAGTACATCCCGTTTCTCAATTGGGACACCCACGAGAACGGCCATGCGCGAATCGCCAGCATGAAGGAGGCGATCGACGCCCCCGTGGCTCAGTTGGTACGGGACCTGGAAGAACGCGGGATGCTCGATCGGACGCTCATCGTCCTCGCGAGCGAGTTCAGCCGCGACATGATGGTGGAAGGCAAACCCGAGGCCGCAGTGAAGGATCAGGTTGAAGTCCCGCAGGTCATCAATGACTCCGTGCACTACGGCATGCACCGCCACTTCACGGCGGCCGGCAGCGTATTGCTCTTTGGGGGCGGCATGAAACGCGGGTACGTCCATGGCCTCACCGCCGACGAGCGGCCGTGCCGAACGATCAGGCATCCGGTAAGTATCACGGATCTCCATGCGACGATTTATCGCGCGTTGGGCATTCCGGCGAATCTGAGCTACGACGTGGAGAAGCGACCGTTCTATGTCACGAATGACGGCAAGGGCCAGGCCGTCATGGATCTCTTCGCCTAGCAGGGCGCGCCGGCCGCCCGAGGGCCCGGTAGGACGGGGTCGCTGACCGCGTTCCGGGAATCGTCTATCCACCAAACCGCCAACGCAAAGACGCCAAGACGCGAAGCCCGGACCCACGCGTCCCCCTTTCAAGCTTTGCGACCTTAGCGCCTCCGCGACCTTGCGTTGAAAAAAAACTTTCACCCCAAGCGAATACCTTCCCGCGCCGATCTACAATCCACCTGCCACAGTCCGACCCGCTCTGTTACCTCCGTTTCCTCCTGTATGTCCTGCGTAAGCACTCGGATCGGTCACCTCACAACGACCCAATATCACAGGAGGTGACGGAGGAAGCGGGGGTTGTGTACCGCATGGAGTCCTGGCTGTAGGCGCCCGAGTTGGAACGGATTCTCGATGCGGTCGGTTCGCCGGCGATCAAGGCCGACGATCTGTATGGCTGGGGATCGATGGATTTTCCGGCGGGGCGCCGCGCGCTCGATGCGATCGGTTATCGCGGCTGGGTTGGTATCGAAGACATCAAGACACCGCTGGGGGTGGAGGAGAGCGTGCGTTTCAATGTCGGGTACTTGCGACCGCTTTATCCTCGTTCGGTCTGAGGAGCCATCGCCTTCGACGAGAACGACACGGGGCGGCGCCTTGATTTAGAGTGCAAGGAGCGGGGCGATGCACCGAACGAGGCGAACCATAAGGTGACGGGCAGCGTTGGAGTCCGCGGCAGGTGGGCGTAGGTCAACACGGCATCGGCGTTCCCTCGTTCTCTTGCCGGTCACTCATCCCATTTGCCTCCCCTTTTGTCCGCGTACGCGCGTTTCCGTGCGTTCCGGCCAATCCCCACCCCACAACACATCCTATGAACTACCGTAGCTACCTACCTGCTTCCTGGCCGCGCAGGCGCGTCCTGGTTTCGTCCACCCTTGCCGGGCTTTTGTCGGCAGCCCTCACCGCCCAGCAAGCCCCGGTCTCATCCACCCCGTCTCCCGAGGAAACCGAACCCGTTGCCCTCAACCCGTTCACCGTGACCAGCGAACGCGACGAGGGTTATCAGGCGCAATCCACTCTCGCGGGCTCCCGCCTCAGCACGCCGTTGAAGGACGTCGGCGCGGCGATCTCGATCTACACGAAGGACTTCATGACCGACATCGGCGCGACCAACGCGAATGATTTGTTGGTGTTCGCCACGGGCATGGAGGCGAGCGGTTCGCAGGCCAACTTCTCCGGCACCAACGCCTCGATCGGCGATTCCCAAGTGGTGGGTGACGGCCCCCGCACCAATCCGCAGAGCGGCTCGCGTTCCCGTGGCCTCGGCGCCCCGACCTATACGCGGAACTACTTCGCCACGGACATTGGTATCGACGGGTACAACACATCATCCGTCACGGTCAACCGCGGACCCAACGCCATTCTCTTCGGCGTCGGCAGTCCGTCGGGCGTGGTGGACAACTCGCTCATCACTGCGGATCTCAACCGCAACCGCAGCAAGGTGGAGTTTCGCCTCGCCGACACCGGGGGCACCCGGGCGGCGATCGATTTCAACCGGGTCCTGATCGCCAAGAAGCTCGCCCTGCGCATCGCCGCACTCGACGACCAGGAAAAGTACAAACAGAAGCCGTCATTCGAAAACAAACAGCGTCTCTTCGGCACGGCCACGTTCATGCCGTTCCGTTCGACAACCATCAGCGCCAACTTCGAGACCGGCAAGACGCGCGCCAACCGTCCGATCACGGTGCTGCCCTTTGACAGCATCAATGAGTTCTGGCTGGCGACCCGACAGCCTTACGACTGGTCCTTCTTCGACGATCCCGCAAGAAACCCCGCCGCCGCTTCCCAGAACGCCGGTACGCGGCCCGCGAACCTTCCGTTTGCGATCGGCCAGGCGCAGATCTTCGGTGCGATCATTATTCCCTACGACAACATCGGCGCCAACGGCGGACCCGGCACCTCATTCCGCAGTGTGGCCGGTAACAATGGAAGCCTGACCGCTCCCACGGCAAACTCCGTGCGCAATTCTCTCTTCCATCCGTTGCTCAACCGCGATCTCGCGGCCGATACGATCGCCTTCTACGAAACCTTTAATATCGGCGAAGGAGGCCTGTCCGCCGCTTTGTTCCCCGACGGCGTTCGTCCCGCCGGAATAAAGATGCAGGGTTTCACCAACTACGATGCGTTCCCTTTCCATAAGCGGCAGATCGATGAAACCTCCCGCCAGGGTGACGACTTCCGCACGTATAATGTCTCCTTCGCCCAGACCGGCTGGCGGGACAGCGGTGGCGTCGATCGGCTCGGGGTGGAGCTGGTGTACAATCGCGAAGACTATGAGCGTTACGCCAACAACGCCTTCTTCTCCCAAGGCAACGGCAACCACATCCGCATCGATCCCAACGTGACCCTGCCAAACGGACAGCCCAACCCGAACGTCGGGCGTCCCTACGTATCCGGAGCGGCGGCGGCGCAGCTGAATTATTTTGAAGCGGAGCGGGAGAATATTCGCGCGACCGCATTCTTTCGGCACGACTTCCGGGACCGCTTTCCGAACGCCGGCAAGTGGCTGGGCCGCCACACGGTCACCGGGCTCTACGAAGAGTACAGCGTGAAGGACACCCCTTCCAATTCCACCCGCCTGCGCATGTTTGGCCAGGCAGCCGAGGCGATCTCCTCTGCTCCGACCAGCTTTAACCGGTTGCCCAATGCATTTGTCTACCTGGGCGACTCCATCCTCGACGGCCGCGATCTCCGGCTCGAACCGATCAGGATTCGCCCCCTGTCCAACGGTCAGACCACCAATACCGCGTGGTTCCAGGCCCCGCTCGGCCTGGTCAATGGCCAGCTTACCCAAGGGCAGATCGTCTCGACGGAGTCCACCGTCGTGGAAGGCATCAACGGCTTCCAGCCCCGGTATGAGCTGATCAAGTCGAAGGCGCTCGTGCTGCAAAGCTACTGGCTGCAGGATCACGTCATCACCACCGTCGGCTGGCGCAACGACAAGGATTTCCTGCTCCGCCAGCCGACCCGCAACTACACGACCGATCCGACTCGCGTTCGCATCATGCTGGACGAGGTCGAATTCCCCTCCGAGCCGCCCTTCAACGCCGGGGGCAACACGAGGAGCCTGAGCGTGGTCGTGCGTTGGCCCCAGAAGCTGCTGCGCCTGCCCGATGGCATGGATGCCAGCATCTTCTACAACGAGTCGGACAACTTCACCCCCGATGCCGGTCGTATCACGGCCGAGAATACACCGATCGCTCCGCCGAGAGGCGACACCGAGGAGTATGGCGTCAGCCTTTCGCTCTTCCACGACAAGCTGAACCTCCGGGTAAACCGGTTTGAGACCAGCCAGGTGAACGCCAGCCGCGGCGGCACCTACGGCGCCGCAGTGAATAATTTCTGGCGGCAGCTGGCCAGTTTTTGGAATGGTCAGGTCAACAGCACACCTCAGTTCGACCGCATCGCCGACGTCGAACGTCTGTTGAACATCTTCCCGGAAACCAAGGCGCTGCTCAACTTCCAGCGCGTAGTGAACCCGCTCACAGGCGTCGTGGGTTCATCCGAGAACGTGCTGCCTACCTTCTCCGACACGCAGGACTTTGTGTCAAAGGGTACGGAGATCGAGATTGTCTACAACCCGACGCGGCAGTGGCGCATCGCGCTCAACGCGGCCAATCAGGAGACGACGTTGTCCAATCTCGCTCCCGGCGCGCGGTCGGCGATCGAGAAGCTCATTCCGTTCTGGAACGAGTTCAAAGATACGCCGCGTGCAGGCAGCGACGTCTGGGGCGGCCCCGCCGTTCCGTTCCCCACGACGAATGGCGAGCACCTTGGCAATCAAGTGCAACGGGATGTGCTGGTGCCGTACGCCACGCTGCTCGCGCAGGAAGGCGGAGTTTCGTCCGAGCAGCGCAAGTGGCGCGTCAACCTTGTGACCAACTACCGCTTTGGCCGCGGTGGCCTGCTCGACGGCTTCTCCGTCGGCACCGGCGTCCGCTGGCAGAGCAAGTATGCGCTGGGTTACCCGACCAGCTTCAATCCGGACGGCAGCGTCGACGTCGAGATCGATAACCCGTATTGGTCCGGCACCGACACGAACGTCGACGGCTGGGTCGGCTACACCCGGAAGATCCTCAACGACAAGGTCAACTGGCGCGTGCAGCTCAACGTTCGCAACATCATCGGCACCGGCGATCCGATCGCCGTAACAGTGCAGCCCGACGGTCGTGCCGCCGCCACGCGGCTCCCTCCCGAGCGCCGCGTGTACCTGACGAACACCTTCGAGTTCTAAGGACGTTCGACAGGTGCTTAAAACAACGGCCCCGGTTTCTCCGGGGCCGTTTTTGTTGGCGGGCAGGGGACTCCGCTCCGCTGCAGCCGTTCCTGTACGCGCGGTCGCTGACCGCCTTCTGAGAATCCCCCGATCCACAAACCCCCTTGTAGGCCCGATCCCACGACCGGGCGTCCGAAGCAGACCCGTTTACCGGAGGAAACCGAGGCAACGGAGATCTGATGTTCTCGGCCGCTATCAAACCCTTCAACGCAAAGTCGCCAAGACGCGAAGCCCAGCCCCAAGCGTCGCCCGTAGACCGCCCGGGTGGACGCTCGGGTCCCTCCGCGCGTGGTTCGAACGCCCCCATATAATCCCCCAAAATTTTTACAGGAGGTCGCAGCGAGCGCGGAGGAAGAGTGCTCAACCCCCATCAGGCGCGTTCCCGTTGAACCCGGATTTTTTAACACAGACGGGCACAGATTAATACAGCACGCCACCCCCTGCAGGCCAGGCGCCCTCACCGGGCGTCCGTAACCGCCGAACTGAGCTGCGGGCGCTGACCGCGGTCCTGCATGCTCGCCCATCCAAGGCCTTCAGAAAAATGCATGGCGAACGAATGCTCCCGGTCGTGCGGGCGCAGGGACGCGCCCGCCCACCTTTTGCCAAGCCCGCCGGGTGGACGCGCGGGTCCCTCCGCGCGTGGATCGAGATGGCCCGCCGGGTGGATGCGCGGGTCCCTCCGCGCGTGGATCGAGATGGCCCGCCGGGTGGACGCGCGGGTCCCTCCGCGCGTGGATCGAGATGGCGCCAACTCATATCCACGGCTTCTGGACCTGACAACGTTTCCTAAAAGCAGGCACTTCAGGAAGCGTTCCCGACCTTCGGCGTCCTGCCGCATGCGGTTGAACCAAGCCGCTGCGCGGCGGCGGCTGGGCGCACACCAGCCAGTACAGTACAACGCGGGGAGTCGTCCGGTTTCGAACGATTCACCCGCATCCGAACCCCCGTCCGCGCCCGCCCCACGTGGTTGACTAGTGATCGTTCGCCAGAATACCGCGCTTGACCCACGTACGGTTTCACGTACGCTTGTTCCATGACCTCAATTCCCGTAACTCAAGCTCGAGCGCAACTTTACCAACTTGTTGATGACACGGCTTCAAGCCACGAGCCGATTCATATCACTGGAAAGAGAAGCAATGCTGTGCTCGTGGCCGAGGAGGATTGGCGCAGCATTCAAGAAACGCTCTATTTGCTTTCAATCCCTGGCATGCGTGAATCGATTCGGAAAGGAGTGAAAGAGCCTCTCAGCAAGTCGTCGAAGACCTTAGTCTGGTGAGCTGGAAGTTGTATTACACGAAGCAAGCGCAAAAGGATGCCAAGAAGCTGGCGTCGTCTAATTTGCGCGCACACGCCGAGCGCCTTTTGGAGGTGCTCAAAAAGGACCCTTTCTCGAATCCGTCCCCATATGAAAAGCTGATCGGAGACCTTAGCGGCTCGTTCTCTCGTAGAATCAACATTCAGCACCGCCTGGTTTATCAGGTATATCCCGGTCAAAATGCGGTGAAGATCATTCGGATGTGGACACACTATGAATGAATCAGGCGAATCGGGTCCCCGTGGCGGACTGAGTTAACTCAATCCGCCACAGGTCCCACACCACCCGGCGTGCCGCTCGGCACCGGGCGGTTCCGTCAGGTGGGAACGCCGTCGCTCCCGTAATGCATCGCGATCCATTTCTTTCTCATGTCCGGCACCCCTTGCTCGTGCAGCCACGCGTTGGTCAACGCGCCTTGCACGATGCTGTTGCTGCTCATGCGCCAGTAGCTCTTGCGGCTGCGGGTGGCCAGCTTCACTTCCTTTGGGTTCGCTCCGAGTTTGATCAGATTGCGACGCCGGGTCCGCGGTTGTTTCCATTGCTTCCAATAGTATAACCGTACCCGTCGCCGCATCGAGTCTTCCAGAGTCAGTACATCCTTGTAGGTGTTGCTGATCCCGAAGTAACCAAGCCAGCCGATCACATAACGCCTGAGTTCCCCGATGACCTTGTCCACGGCCACGCCCCGCTTTCGCGAGGTGATCGCCTTGAGGCGCACCTTGAAGCGCAGCCGGGACTTTTCCGTCCAGACGATGTTGCCCCGCGTCGTGATCTGGAAGCCCAGGAACGGGCAGTCCTTCAATGGCGCGGTTTTACTCTTCGCCCGGTTGACCACCAACTTTAGACGCCCCTCCACATAGCGGTGCAGACTGGCCAGTACCCGCTGGGCTGCTCTCGCACTCTTCACCATGATGACAAAGTCGTCGGCGTAGCGGGCAAACAAGTGCCCGCGCTTTTTCAACTCCTTGTCCAGTGGATCGAGCACGATGTTACCCGAGGAAAGACGGCGTGCACCGGGAAATTCTCTGTTACGACTTTCGAATCTTCTATCGCGTCGATCACGAGGCGCGAATCGTCTACATCGTGCGCATTTGGCATGGTCGCCAAGATCCGTCTTTGCTCGCGCTATAGAACGCCGAACCAGCCGGCCTCCTCTTGCCCGTTGGGCAAAGAAAGTGTCCTTTCCAATGGGTCATTTCTTACCTTTGTACCTTTGCCAACTTGCAACCCACGCTAGGTAAAAGGTAAGAAATGACCCCTTGGATCTTCCTCACCCCTTCCTCTGCTGACCGTCGCCCGCATGGAGCAAATCGGCTTCGCAGAGAAGAAGGCTCAGGAGGAACCACACAGCACCGCGCCGCCATGTAGTTATAGACACCCTAACGGACCCCGATGGTACAATGGGGGCATTACCCGTGGGTCGCCCCTTGCGTCGCGGGGGGGTGGCAGTAGGCTTCAGGTGTCCCGGTTCTCGCAATTAGGCGCTCGAACGGAGGTACAACTTGAAATTCTCACACTGGCTACGATGCAAACTGACGATGGTGACTCTGGCGGCGGTTGCCGGGGGGGTAAGCGGATGCGTGTCAGAGCCGAGTCCCGTCACGGGAGAGCGCCAATCCTACGCGTATTCCTGGCAGCAAGAGATGCAACTGGGGGCGGATGCCGACAAGCAGTTGGTGGAGGAGATGGGGCTTTACGACAACACTGAGTTGCAGGCCTACGTTGATCGGGTTGGGCGCAAGGTGCTGGAGACCAGTGACCTGCGCGGTCCCGACACACCTGAGGAATATCGCGACGCACCTTTTCATTTCCGGGTGCTGAACAGCCCGGTGGTCAATGCGTTCGCATTGCCCGGCGGGTATGTTTACGTGACGCGCGGCCTCTTGACTCATCTGCAAAACGAGGCGCAGCTCGCCGTGGTGCTTGGGCACGAGATCGGTCATGTGGCCGCCCGTCACTCTTCGCGACAGGCGCTCCGGGCCCAGGCTGGGCAACTGGGCCTCATTGCAGGGGCCATTTTGGGCCAGCAGGCGTTGGGCGACGGGGGTAACAGGGATATCGCCTCGACGGTGCTCGAACTCGGTGGCTCAGCCTTTCAATTGCTGATGTTCCGCTACAGTCGCAGCGCCGAAACCGAGTCGGATGAACTCGGCGTTCGCTACGCCGGGGGCGCGGGGTACGCCACGGCCGAAAGCTCGCACTTCTTTCGCACGCTCGAACGCATTTCGGAGTCCGAAGGTCGCGCACTTCCCTCCTGGGCCTCCACCCATCCCGATCCCGGCAATCGGGCGGTGCGGGTTCGCGAACTGAGTGAGCCGTGGTCGGCAAGCGGCGACGGACCGCGAATTGTCGGCGAGGAGCAGTTCTTGCAGCGGTTGGAAGGAGCGGTGCTGGGCGAGGATCCGCGCGAAGGGTTCGTTGAGGGGAAGGTCTTTTATCACCCCGCACTCGGTTTCCAGTTTCCCGTGGCACCGGGCTGGCAGCTGCAGAACGAACGGGCGGTCGTGGTGCAGGTCGCGCCCAAGCAACAGGCAATGCTTGGATTCCAAATCGTGCCAGCGAAGAGCGCGCGTGAAGCGGCGACCCGTTTCGCGCAGGAGTCGGGCGTCCAGGTAACCGGCATGAACGAGACCCGAATCAACGGCCTGCCGGCCGTCTCTTTGCTTGCCCAGGCCCAAACCCAGCAAGGGGTGGTGGGCCTGATGAATGTCTTCGTAGAATACGAGCAGCGCGTGTACAGCTTTGTCGGCTACAGCGCGGCTCAGACCTTCCCCCAATTTCGCGCCATTTTTGAGGGCGTGGCTGGCGGCTTCGCTAAGATGCGCGACCGGGCCAAGCTCCAGGCCGAGCCGACGCGCATCCGTTTGTTGCAAACCGACCAGGCGCGTCCGTTCCGGCAGTTCGTCCGCGGCGCCCTGCCCAGCGGACTCACCATCGAGGAGCTTGCCATCATCAACCAGGTGGAAGTGGACGGAATTGTGCCGGCGGGCCGTTGGCTGAAACTACCCGACTGACCTTGTGCGGTCAGAGTCCCGACGCCTTGCGTGGGATCGGTTCAAAGCTCTGATGATAAATAGGAGACTATCAGTCTATCGATACCGTTGGACGATCCATTGAAAACCTCCGCCTGGAAGGCTGCATGTTTTCGTATTGGGTGGATCACGGAGCCGAGAAGTGCGAATTACCGACATCGTCCGTTTATCAATAGAACCGAGCCAGACGGTACAGCGAACTCGCTTCGCTCGCCGCTGACCCGAATTTAGCCAAACTCACATGCGCACGATCTCCGGCTCTGTTGCCATCTGGACTATCGGAGCGTTCTTCATGGTCGGCGGTGCTTATCACTTTGTGAATCCGAAGCCCTATATTGCGATGATGCCGCCTTATCTTCCTTGGCCGGCCACGCTCGTGGCGGTGAGCGGAATCGCGGAAGTTGCCGGCGGTGTCGGCGTTCTCATTCCGTCGGTTCGCTTGCTCGCAGCTTGGGGTCTGATCGTTCTGCTCCTGGCGGTTTTCCCCGCAAACCTCCATGTCGCGTTGCACGGCTGGCCGGGTGTTAGTCTTCCTCAATGGGTTCTGTGGCTGCGTCTCCCTCTTCAGCCGGTTTTCATCTGGCTTGTCTACCGCTTCTGCATCGCGAAATCTCAGCCCCCCTCTGTCATCCGATGACCAAACGGCCGAACAAGTTCGCCTATGGGAAAGAGTCTGACGGCACGCATCTCGGCTACCTCCACTCGTATCCCGACCATTGGACACAAGGCGAGGATTTGGAGGACCTCAAGGTCCACCTGCGCGACCTGCATGAGACGTTTTCTGCCGGTGAAATTCCGGGAATCAAACAGGTTGCCAAGCTTGATGTCGCATGAAGCGGCGCGACTTGGTCGCCAAGCTCGAAGAGGTTGGATGTGTATCGTTCTGGTGGCCGAGGACACAGCGACCCGGTCCCTCATCGGCACGGTGCAACTCGTGCTGACCATGCCCGACAACCAGCCACACCGCGCTGACGTAGCCAAGATGCAGGTGCATCGCCGCGCGCGACGCCGCGGCGTTGGTGCTGCTCTGTTGCGAGCGATCGAGGCCGAAGCGCGCAATGCGGGCAGGACGCTGCTCGTGCTGGATACCGTTACCGGTAGTGACGCCGAACGATTGTATTCTGGTCTTGGCTGGCAGCGTTGCGGTGTTATTCCCGACTACGCCCTTTGGCCGCTGGGCGGGCTGTGCAACACCACGGTGTTCTATCGGCAGTTATAGCTGTCACCCTCCGTCGCGCGGATCACAGGCAGAAATGTTTGTCTTACACGGAACCACAGGGAACCCGTTTATTTCAGCGCGTTGCCAGATGGCATTTCTTCCCAATTGTGATGCTGATGCCAACACCCGAGCGCACTCAGCCCGATCTCGCCGATGTCGTGGCGCTTGCCCGGGCGCTGGAGCGCGATGAGCAACGCACCCCGCGGGAGCTGCGCGATCGCGACACTCAACTCGCGTCCGAACTGCCTGCCTCCAAGGGGGACCGCGTCCACGTCGCTCTCGCCTGGCTTGATGCCATCGAACAGCGTGACGCGGCCGTCCGGTCCGTTCACGTCCGCGCCGAGACGGCGTTCCGCCTCACCGGCCTGGCCGTCGCCGTCGCCGCCCTTCTCGTTGGCTGGCTCGCCACCTTCGCCGCTTTCTACTTCGACGGTTCCGGACGCGTGAATGCCGTCGCCGTGCTCGCGATCCTCGTCGGCGTTCCGGGGCTGCTGCTCCTGCCCTTCCTCATCGCCGCGCTGCCCACGCCGATCACCCGGAAACTGCCCGGAGCCAACGCGATTGCCGGACTGGCTCGCGGCCTCAGCCCGGGACGATTCGGCCAGTGGCTGTGGCGCACCCTTGCCCGCGAGGCGGGCGAGTCCGTGGCGTTCGTCGCGGATCGCGCGGCGACCCATCAGCGGCTCTACTCGGCCGTCCAAAAGTGGACGCTCCTCCGCTGGTCGCAATGGTTCGCTCTCTGTTTTCAACTCACGGTCCTCGCAGCCGCGCTGGTCCTGGTCGTCTTCACCGATCTCGCGTTCGGATGGAGCACGACCCTGACCACGGGGGACGCCGCCCTCGATGCGCAGCGCGTGCATCGCGTCACCTCGTTCCTCGCCATCCCGTGGAACGGGATTGCACGCGACGCGCAGCCATCGCTCGCGTTGATCGAGCAATCCCGCTACTTCCGCGTGGCCTCGCAACCGCTCTCACCCTCCCAGGCGGCGCAGCTGGGTGATTGGTGGCCGTTCATCGTGCTCACCATTGCCGTTTACGGCGTCCTGCCGCGATTTCTTATCCTGGCCCTGGCGCAGTCCCGTTTGCGGACAGCGATCCGCGCAACGTTCATGACGAGCCCCGGCTTCTCCGCTGTCATGCGTCGGCTCCACAGCGCACGGATTCAAACCGTCGCCGTCGAACCCGAGGCGCCCGATCCCGAGGGGCGGTCACTGGATACGCCGCGCGCGCCGGTTCCTCCGACGACGGGAAACCGAGTCAGCGCGGTGATCAACTGGTCCGCCGTGCCCATTGACGATGCCGCGGTGTCGGCGGCGTTTCCCGAGGCGAAGCGGCTCGCAGCCGGCGGAGCGTCCAGCGTGGAGCAGGACGCCGCCCTCATCCGCCAACTCGGATCCACGCGCAACCTGGGCTCCGATCACGGCGATGTCCTCATCTTGGTCAAAGGATGGGAGCCGCCTCTATTGGAGTTTATTGATTTCGTGAAGGCCCTCCGCGGACAACTCGCCGGCGATCGCGCGGAAATCGTCGTCCTGCCGGTCGGACTTGATTCCGATTCCAGCGCGGGACTCCACGCCGCCTCCTCCGCGCAGTGCAAACTCTGGCGCGACAAACTCGCGCGCATCGGCGATCCGTCCCTGCGCGTCGCCGCCGATCGTCAGGAGGTCATGGCATGAGCACTCCCGCCTTCGCCATCGTCGGTCACCCCAACAAGGGCAAGTCGAGCCTCGTCGCCACGCTCGCGCGGGATGCCTCCGTGCGCATCGGACCTGAGCCCGGCACCACGGTGCATGCCCGGGCGTTTCCCATGCGTGCCAGCGGCAAGGTGCTATATACTTTGGTTGACACTCCCGGTTTTCAGCGTGCCCGGGCCGCCCTCGATTGGCTGAAACAGCATGACACCAGCGCCGGTTCGCGCGCCGATATCGTTGCGAAATTCGTGCAGACGCACGAACACGAGGATCGCTTCCGGAACGAATGCGAACTGCTCCGGCCGGTCATCGCCGGCGCGGGCCTCATCTACGTCGTCGATGGAGCGACCCCGTACGGGCCGGAGTATGACGCGGAAATGGAGATCCTGCGGTGGACCGGACAGCCGAGCTTGGCGGTCATCAATCCGATCGGTGAGCCGCGCTTCGTCGAGCCGTGGCGTCGCGCCCTCGAGCAGTTTTTCCGCGTGGTCCGTGTGCTGGATGTGATGAAGGCGCCGTTCGATCAGCAGCTCGAATTACTGCGTGCATTTGGCCAGCTTCGCGAGGCGTGGCGCCAACCGCTCGAGGAGGCCGTCACCGCGTTGATCGAACATCGCGAACGGCAGAGTGCGGATGCCGCGCGCGTGATTGTCGACATGATTGCCGAGGCACTGGGCCATCAGGAAACGAGGGATTTTGGTCAGGGCGAAGACCCCATGCGCCATTCCGCGTCCTTGGAATCCAACTACCAGCGGCGGCTCCGCGCGATCGAAGCCCGGGCGCGACGGGAGGTTGAAAGCCTTTACGGTTTCGACGAACTCGACCGGGAGGAAATCGACATGACCCTGCTCGAAACGGATCTGCTTTCGAAGGAAAGCTGGCTCATCTTCGGCTTGAAGAAACGCGACCTCGTCGTCGTGAGCGCGACCGGCGGCGCGATCGCGGGAGGCGTGGTCGATAGCGCGTTGCTCGGCGCCTCCTTTTTAACCGGCTCACTCCTGGGTGGCGTGATCGGCGGCGCGATCGGCTACTTCTCCACGAGCAAACTCGCCGACCTGAAATTGCTGCGTCAGCCCATGGGAGGTGTGCGTCTGCGCTACGGGCCCAGCCGCAATGTACAGTTTCCCTTTGTGCTGCTCAATCGCGCCTTGCTTCACCACACCGTGGTGGAGGGTCGCACGCACGCGCAACGCGGAGTGCTGACGATTCGTGACGGCAATGCCGCCGCGATGGAGGCCGTGCAATTTGTCGGGGACAGCACCCGCGAACTCGCCCGACACTTTGAACGCGTGAGGCGCAGCGAGCCGGGCACCGAAGCCCGCGCCGCCGCCCTCGCGGCCCTCACGGATGAGGTCTTGAAGCTGATGGCGCTTCAGGAAGAAAACTCGCGCGACCAACCGGGGAGCGGCGCCCCGCTGCCGGGCTCGGGACAATAGCACAGGTGTTTGTTATGGCGAAAATTCCGTTGCAGGCCAGGTCTGCGACGGAAGCCGCGTCCGAACTGTAGCCGCGGGCGCTGACCGCGGTCCGCACTCCAAAGTCGAACCGGGGGCGGCGCAGTCATGCGACGATTTCCTCGGTCGTCGCGTTACGGGTCCGGAGTGGCCGCTGCCATCGGGTCGAGCGGCGTGAGCTCAATATTCCGGAAGAACACTTCGGCGCCTTCGGCCTGAAGCGCGATCCGGCCTTCCGTCAAGGGAAGGAATTCACCGGGACGGGCGGGATCAGGTCGCTCGAACCGGGAGCAGCGGTTGTTCACCTGCCCGTTGATGATGTGCACCGCGCGATCGCCGTTCACGATGAGCTCGATCGTATTCCAGCCCTCGTGCTCATACGTGCCCGCTTTTCGAATACGTGAGATCCAGTCACCCCCGATGCCATGTTCCACTCCCCCGCGCTCAGATTCGAGATATTGAGCGCCGCCCCACTGCTTCGGTTCATCGGGCGGGATCTGCTTTGGATCCACCGTCGAGTGCACCCGCGTATGAACCGTAAAGATGTCGCCGACATCCCGCTCTTGAATTTGGAGTTCGATGCTCTGGGGCCACACCGCTTCCTTCTCCGTGACATGATACAAGAGGCCGGAGTCACGCACAGCGTCGGCGCGCGGTTGAAACTTCTTGTCCCCCCAACGGTATTCGAGCTTCAGACGATAGTGAGAGTAGAGTTTTTTCGTGGCGATGTACCCGAACGGTTGAGGGCTCCCGGCCGCGGCCGAGCGGTACACGTGGATGACGCCGTCGTTCACCTGAAAGATCTGGCCGGCATCGGACCCGGCCGGCTGCTTGTCGATAAAGACCGACCAGCCGTCCAAATCATGACCGTTGAACAACGCGACCGGCTGCGGTGCTTTTTCGGCAAGGGCAGCAGCCGAAACCGGGCCGCCCGCCCCCGCGGCCAATAGCAATGAGAGGAAAATAAGCCGGTACCGCTGAGAGGAAAATGGGGAGTGCATAGGTAATTGATTAACGAGACAGGGTTGAATCAACCGACGGAATTGGACCACAAGATAGCACACGACGCGCGACCGGATCGAACCCACCGGAGACGGATAAAGCTTAAAGGCAAGAGCATCCTTTACTGGGCTTCCCACGTCGTCGCCTTCAAGAACGCTATCAAGTCCGCGAGTTCCTGTTTGTTCATCAGGCTATCGAGCCCCTGAGGCATGAGCGACACGGTGCCCGGCGCCATCTCCATGACGTCAGGCCGGGGAATCCGAGTTTCGGCGCCGGGTCCCGTGGCCAGCACAATCTCGTCGGCCGCATCTTTGCGCAGCATTCCACCCGACACTTCGCCGGATTTTCGGGTGACGGTGTAAGGTTCGTAGCTCCGCACGAAACTTGCGCTGGGGTAGACAATCGATTCGAGCAGGTCCCTTGCCGTGCGGATTTTTCCAATGCTGGTCAAATCAGGACCCAGGTTTCCACCCGCGTATCCGATGGAATGACACGCTGAGCAGGTGAACTTGGGGTCGTTGAACACGAGCTGTCCCCGACGAGTGTCGCCGCCTTTCAGCTCACCGAGCAGCTGGTCGACGTGCTGTTGTTGTTTAACTACGTCCACCTTCACGAGCGCTGAGATTTCCTGCAGGCGTGGTTGAACCTCTTTGGGCAGCGCGGCACCGAGCGCACGAAAAACATCCGTTGTAAGTCCTGTGACGGCGGGAGCCGCGGCGAGCCGATCAATCAAATGGCGGGCCAGCGTTGGGTCGATCAAGCCCGAGGCGCTAAATGAGGGAATGACCTTGTTCAGCTCAAGCGGCCCGAGCGTGGGAATCTTATCCGCCAATTGCGAGAATTGGGAGGGAGTCAGCTTCGAGGCCGCGAGGAGTTTCGCCGCGTTGTTCCGCGACGCGAACACCGTTGTCGACGAAAGGTGGTTAAGGGCGAGGGTGAATACTTCCGGCTCGAGGTCAGGGAGCGTTTTCAAGGCGGCCAGCGCGCTCAGCCGTAGTTCAGCGGGCAACGCCGTGTTTCCGCCGAGTTGATGCAAAGCGCGGCCGACCGCGTTGTCGTCGTCGCGCCGGGCGATCTCGTGAGCGGTATCAATGCCGGCCTGGACCAACCCCGGATTGCCGGAAAGCAGGGCTGACTCGATGCCACTCATCCACTGGGCGGAAGGTTCGGTCAGCGCGGCCGCCGCCATTGCGTGCAGGGCCAGGACCCGGGCCTCGCGAGGGAGCTGGGGATCGAGAGCGGTTTCGCCGATGAGATTCTGCACGGAAGGATCCTTCGACGAGCGAACGATTTGATCCTGCAGTGCGCGGGCATCTGCGGGGGCCAGCTCCGCCTGCAAACTTTGGCGGAAGAACGCGGTGAGGGCATGGCCCCAGTTCTTATGCCGGCTGACGATCCAGCTCGCGGTGTCGCGGAGTATCCGGTCGTTCGAGGTGAGCAAGGGCGTCACCGCACTGGCGGACAATTGATTCCCCTTCATCTGATCCAGTGCGATCAGACTGGCGCGACGTACCGCCGAATCATTGCTCGCCAGACCGGATTGAAGGGCGGACGAGTCCCCGATTTCGATCAGCGCGAAAATGATGGAGTGTTCGAGCATGCGATCCGCCGGAGTGAGGCCGGCAGCCGCCTGTAACAAGGGTGACACGGAGTCCGACTTTCCCATCCGCCCGAGGGCTTCGGCCGCAATGCGGAGAATGCCGAGGTCAGAATGCATCAGGCAGGGGGTCACGATACTCAGCGCGTCGGCGTCCCGCCGCACGCTAATGGAGGTCAGCGCCACATGCGCGACGCTGGTGTCGGCCTGCGTCACAGCGGAACGAACCGCGGCACGCGCGCCGTCACCCTCGATCTGAGTGAGGGCCCAGATCGCGTTGCGCTTCCCTTCGATGGAGGACGACTGGGCGAGAGTGTCCGCCAGCGCGGCGACGGCGGCATTTCCCTGTTGGGCCAGCACGGCGATGGCTTTTCGGCGCACGAACGAGCGCGCATCGTGCAGGTAGGGCGTGAGCTGTTCGGGCGGGAGCGTGGTCCACGCGATCTTCGAACCGTACGCATCATCGGGTCGCGGAGCTCCGTCTCGGCGGATGCGATAGATCGCGCCCAAGGCATCAGGCTTGGCGAGCTGTGAAGTCGGGCAACAAAGCTTGTACCAGCCGCCCGTATCCAGGACGAGGAGACTGCCATCCGCGTCCTCCAACACATCCGTCGGGTGAAACTCAGGGCTGTTGGAGACCAGGAAGTCGGTTTCTTTGAGCGTGTAGGTGGCGCCGGCGGGCTGGAGCACATGGCGAATGACCTTGTGCAGATTAAACGAACAGCTGAACAGGTTGTCGCGATAGTCTGCTCCCCAGCTGTCGGAGGTGTACCGGGTGATTCCACACGGCGCGGCGGCTCCAAGGTGGCTGAGTACGGGCAGCAACCCGCCGGTTTGCGGATGATCATCCGTGACTTCATTCACCTTCCCGTAAACCCCGCCGTAAAGATCGTGAATGAGACCGTCGCGTTTTCCCTGCTCGGGATGCTGAAAGAACGTCGCCGTGATGATGCGTTCACCCTCGGCGGTGAAAACCAGTCCAACAGGGTTATCCATGCCGCCGGTCAGGACCGGCTCGATCCCGGTGCCGTCTCGGCGGGATCGGAAGATATGGGCCGCGCGCGTCACGAACGGATTGCCATCCGTTTTCTCGTGTCGCTGTTCGGCGAACGCGCCTTTCGCCCAGTAGATCCAGCCGTCGGGTCCAGCGTAAGGGCCGTGCAGATCGTTCGCGCAACCCGTCAACGTCCGGCCCTCCATCCATTCTTCACGCACGTCGGCGACGCCGTCCCCGGTCGTATCCGTTAGTTTCCAGATGCTGGGCGGTGCGCCGACGTAGAGGGCGCCGTGGAGCCACATCGCGCCCGACGGAAACATCATCCTATCGGCGAAGACGGTGGAGCGGTCATACTGGCCCGAGCCGGTGGAGTCCGTGAGCCGCACCACCCGATGCGGTTTCAATTCGAGCTGTTTCTTGGGAGCGTCGTTGGAGCCGGACGAGTCAGTGACGTAGAGGTTCCCGTCTTCATCGAAATCAGCGGCCACGGGTCGATCGACCAGCGGACTTTTAGCGACCAACTCGACCGTGAATCCGTCGGGAACGGTGAGCGTTTGGTCGCCGAACTTGAAGTCTGCGGCCGGGCAACTTGCGACGAGGAGGGACGAGAGTAGCCAAAATCGACGGTGCGTGGCGCGGGCGAAGGCCGGGAAAAAACGGGCAGGAAGAGACATGGCGTGATCTAAGACTGCGGGGGGGGCAGGAGGGAAACGTAGGTTGACCCGTTCTCAAGGTCGGCCAAGCGTCGATGGAGGGATTGGTCTTACGGCCGATCCCGAATTGTTCGCACAGTTCCGTCTGCGTCAATCGGTCGCTCTGTGCGAGCAGCACAAATCGAGTGATCTCTTCCATTTGGGTTACTTTTTTCCACGGCATGATTGCCGTGTGTGTAACCCGTCATCCCGGATTGTCTGTTACCTATCCTGCCGGATCGTACCCCCAATCCAAGCCGCCGCGCAGGGCACGCGGCCTACAGTACGTTAGACCTGCAGACCGGGCGTCCGAACTGTAGCCGCAGGCGCTGACCGCGGTTTTTCCCCCCGGTCGGGTCCATCGCGCAACCTAACCGACCGCGGTCGGCGCCCGCGGCTACAACGGGTGAGGGAGGGCGTGGTCAGGACCACCGCGCCACCACTCGTTCTGCCAATCGTGCGCATCATTCGGGCGTTCGCCTGAGGAAGAGGCCCTAGCCGGCGTGACTTGCAAATCTCCGGCCTGTGGCATGGGATCCGGTCGATGTCCGCCCTGCCTCCGATCGACGCCCGCGAGTCTTCCTTCAACTGGCTGCAGGCCGTCGGATCGCTCGGCGAGAATCGGACGTACGCGGCGGGACACACGATCTTCAAGGCCGGGGAGGTTGGCGACGGTTTCCATGTGGTGGAGGAGGGATGCATTTCGATCCGCGACGGTGAGGGCGGCGACACGGACCGTGTGCTCGGCAAGATCATGCCGGGCGATTTCTTTGGCGAGATGGCGGTGCTGGATGAGGCGGTTCGTTCGGCTTCGGCTGTGGCCGAGGAGCCGACGCGCACGCGGTTTCTTGACCGTGACGAATTTCGGAACCTGTTGCGAGATCGCCCGGAGTTTGCGCTTCAGCTGATCCGGGCGTTTTCGACGCGCCTGCGGATGCTCAATCAACGCTACGTCGACGACATGGTGCAGTCGGAGCGGCTGGCGACCGTGGGTCGCTTCGCCCGCGCCATCGTGCACGATTTCAAGAATCCGCTGGCGGTCATTTCGCTGGGGGCGGAGGTGGGAATGCAACCGGGGACGAGAATCGAGACCGCCGCCCGCGTGCGCCACAATATCCTCACCCAAGTCGGGCACATGAACGAAATGCTGCACGAGTTGATCGAGTTCACGCGCAGCGGGCGGTCTGCCATCGTGGAGAATCGGATCGAGCTGGACGAATTTCTCCGGGAGCAGATCGATGGGTTGAAAGAGGAAATGGCAGGGCAGGGAGTCGACCTCCAGTTCGCGCCCCTGCGAAAGAAGGTGCGGGTGGTCGCCGATCAGAAACGTCTCTCGCGTGTTCTGCGCAATCTCGTGGTCAACGCCGTGGATGCCATGGGTAAGACGGGGGGCACGATCACCGTGCACGTGGGCATCGAGGGAAACGAGGCGATCGCCACGGTCGCCGACACCGGACCGGGAATCGCGCCGCAGATCGCATCGCACCTGTTCGACCCGTTCGCCACCTTTGGCAAGGAGCATGGCACCGGCATCGGTCTGTCGATCTGCAAGCGAATCGTCGAGGACCACGGCGGTCGCATCTGGGCGGGGGACAATCCCGGGGGCGGTGCGGCCTTCTCGTTTGCCTTGCCGATCGCCTGACCCAGCCGAAGAATTCAACCAGAGGGTATAGAATCTCACCGATCCACACGCTCTCTGATCGCCATTGGCGCATGCTGTAGCGGCCGGAGTCGGAGGTGGCATGGCCGCAGGCTTCTCGTCGGGCTTTGCGGGCTCCCTGCTTAGCGGCGGAACCATAGGCGATGCGTTCAAAGGGGGAGTGCGAGAGGGCTGTCCTGGGGGTCGACCTACGGGGATGTCTCGGGAATTAATCTTGCTGGAATGAACGGTGTTCTCAAACGCGGTGGTCGCCTATGGATTTGCGCGCGTCCGCTGGCGCGGGCGCGGTGCGTTCTTCACGCTGACGCTCGCTACCATGGTGGTGCCTTTTCCCGTTCTCATGGTGCCGCTGTATGGTGTATTCAAAAGTCTGTGACTCATGGGTTCACTCACGCCCCTTTGGCTGCCGGCATCTTTTGGCAGCGCCTTCAACATTCTCCTCATGCGCCAGTTCTTCCGTTCCATTCCGGAGGAATTGAGCGAGGCTGCGCGCATCGACGGGTTCAGCGAGTGGCGGATTTTATGAAACATCATCCTGCCTTTGAGCAAACCCGTGCTCGCGACCGCCGGGGTGCTTCACTTCATCTACGCTTGGAATGACTTCATCGGCCCCCTCCTTTTCCTCACCCGAAAGGAGGATCATACGCTCGCGCTGGCCTTGCAGAACTACGGGCTCGAAAGCGTGACGGTCGCCGGACTGCGATCGCGGACGAGCTGCAGGCCCGAAGAAGGGCGGCTTGGCCCGAAGGCAATTTCCTTTCCATCCTGCAAGATTTGGCGTTTTTTCAGGAGGTGGAATCCGACGAAGAGAACGAAAAAACCTTGTCTCCGATGGAGAAGAAAATTGCTCGCATGCTGGTGCGGCTTCGCCGCGACAACGACCTTACGTTGAGTGAGTTGAGTGAGCGGACCGGGCTCTCGGAGTCCTATCTTTCTCGGGTGGAGAACCTGAAGGCGGCGATTGGCATTTCGAAACTGGCCAAGCTGGCGGAGGCGTATGTGGTGCCGATGTCGTTTTTCTTCGACGGGGACGCCCAGGGTCCGCGCTGCCGTTTCACCCGCGCCGGCGCGGGGACGAAAGTGCGTTTGCGCGGGCGCAGTGGCATCGATGTGCGCCTGCTCGCCAACACGGTCAAAGGACGGATGATGGAACCTTTCGTCGTGGACGTGTCGACTTCGCGCAAAGACGCGGCCATGCAGGCGCATGAGGGGGACGAGTTCATTTACGTGATCAAGGGGCGGTGCCGGCTCTTTTTCGGCGCGGATTGCCATGAGATGTCGGCGGGCGATTCGATCTACTTCGACTCGGGTCTGCCCCATCGCGTCGAGCCTGCGGACAATCGCCCCTGCGACATCCTTGCCGTGGTGACTTCGCGCGACTTCACGTTCCACGGAAGCATGGCACGCCTGCTCAATGAGTGAAGGTTTTGCGGGGGCGTCGCCCGTTGCGTCTCACGGCGGTGTCACCACGAAGCGCAGCACGGGCCCTTCTTCTGCTGAAGAATTCTCCGGCGCGTCGGGCTGTATGGCCCGTTCCTGCTCAGCGTCTCGACCGCACTTTCGCCTGATCGCCTCGTTCTTCCTGGCCACCGTCGTGTTGGCGCAGGGTTTCGGAAGCCAACCCCTCCTCGAGGGGGCTAGCCAAGGGGTCATTACTTACCTTTTGACTTGAGGGGCGGAGCATCCCACGCAAGGTAAAAGGTAAGTAATGACCCCTTTCATCGGTCCCCTTTCATCGGTCCCCGCAGATTTCGCCACGCAGCTTTCGCAGCGGGTTCAGTCTGCATGAGGTTGCATTGCCTCCGCAGACGCGGCCCCCGGGGATTTGCCGGCCTGCCAACGGACGGCTTGGAGCAAAGGCGCGTAGAGATCGTCTGCCGGTTTCATGCGCAGTGCCGCCAGGCCCGCGTCGGACGGCTCGTGTTCCGAAAAGACCAGATTGGAAAGATCGCTGATCATGGCGAGGGGCGTTTGCTCGGCTCCCTCGCCCATGGCGAAGACTGAGGCGGCGGCCAGCGCATCAACCACGTTGACTCTGGTCACGCGCAAACGCCGTCCGAACAGATCGGGTGCGCCGACGTAATCGTTGACGGCCTGAAATCCACAGTGCGCGAGCGCGATGCCCGTGACCCCGCAGCGCAGAGGCGCAGTCGTGCTGTCCGTGATCAGGACGCCGAGCCGCCGCGTGGCGAAATGCTGGCACAGGTGGCGGTGGACGGTATTGGCCGTCGCCTGTGGATTCGCCGGCCAGAGGATGTAGTGGCCATCCGCATTCGACTCGTCGATCCCGGCGTTCGGAATGAGCCTGTGCTGGTTGATCGTCAGCACGATCTCGTCACGCGCCGTCGGGAGAAACCACTCGGCTTCGCGCTCAATCAAGGTGGCCTTGGCCACGGTCTCGCGCAGGACGAACCGACCCTCGCAGATCGCCACGAGCTTCGAGGTGATCGCCAGGACGGTTCCTTCCGCCAGCACACCGACGTAACGATCCAGCAGCCCCAGCAGGTCGGTTGGCGCGATCGGTATCCGGTCCGTCTTGATGGCTTGGACAATCATGGCAGACTCCCGTAGGATAGTGCAACCGGATGGGTGGCGGAGGATTTCGACGGCAGCAGGACCAAGACGGAGCCGCGCCGTTCGCGCCGCAAGCGTTTGGCCGTCGTCCCCGTCGTTGCGCGGATAATTTTCATGGCAAGGGGTTCGCTTCGAGCTTTGATTGTCGTTCGGATCATCGGTGCGTGCTTCACGGATTCACGGCGGCGGCATGGGAGAGTTCGAGTCTCCCGCGCCCACGCCGGCTCAGGTCCAACGGTTGGTATTTGCATGGCGGATGAGCTGCTGTTCACAGAGTTTTGTCCGTCACAGCGCCCTCGGAGGCGCTGGCGACCGTGTGAGCGTATTTGGCGAGAATACCGCGGGTCTCTCTGGGTTTCTTCGGCTTCCACGCTTGGAGGCGGGCTTTGATTTCTTTTGCGGACAAGGCGAGGGTGAGTTTGTTTTTCACGGCATCGATCATGATCGGGTCGCCGTTTTTCACGATGGCGAGCGGGCCGCCGGTGAACGCCTCGGGCGTGATGTGGCCAACCACGAAGCCATGGCTGCCGCCGCTGAAGCGGCCGTCGGTAATGAGGGCGACTTCCTTGCCGAGACCCTTGCCCATGATCGCGCTCGTGGGTGAAAGCATCTCTCTCATACCGGGACCGCCGCGCGGGCCTTCGTTGCGGATGACGACGACGTGGCCGGCTTTCACCTTGCCGTCGAGGATCGCGTCGAGCGCTTTCTCTTCGCCCTCGAACACGATCGCCTTGCCGGTGAAGAGGAGGCCTTCCTTGCCGGTGATTTTCGCGACCGCGCCGGTCGGGGCGAGGTTGCCGTAGAGGATGCGGAGGTGGCTGTCGGGCTTGATGGGATTCGAGAGCGGGCGGACGACGTCCTGATCGAGCGAGTAGGGTTTCACTTCGCGCAGGTTTTCCGCGATGGTTTTGCCTGTGACCGTCATGCATTTCCCGTGGAGTAGTCCGGCGTCGAGGAGGACTTTCATGAGCGGCGGCAAGCCGCCGATGCGAGAGAGGTGGACCATGCTGTATTTGCCGGAGGGCTTGAGGTCGGCAAGGACGGGAACTTTTTTTCCGATGCGCGTGAAGTCGTCGAGGGTGAGCTTGACGTGCGCGCAGTGCGCCATGGCGAGGAGGTGGAGCACGCAGTTGGTCGAGCCGCCGAGCGCGATGGCGACGGTGATGGCGTTCTCGAACGCTTTTTTCGTCATGATGTCGCGCGGCTTGATGCCGGCCTTGAGGAGCGCGAGGGCGGCGGCGCCGGCGGCGCGGCAGTCGGCTTTTTTCTCGGCACCGGTGGCGACTTGCGCGGAGGAATTCGGGAGCGACAGGCCCAGCGCCTCGATGGCGGCGGCCATGGTATTGGCGGTATACATGCCTCCGCAGGAGCCGGGGCCGGGAATAGAGCAGGCTTCGATTCTCGCAAGGCCGGCGGCGTCGATTTGGCCGGCGGCGTGCTGGCCGATAGCCTCGTAGACGGAGACGATGTCGCACTCTTTTTTCGTGTCGGGGTGCAGGCCCGGGAAGATGGTGCCGCCGTAGACGAAGACGCCGGGGCGGTTGAGCCGCGCGAGGGCCATGGCGCAGCCAGGCATGTTTTTGTCGCAGCCGCCGATTGCAACGAGGGCGTCGAAGCCCTCGGCGCCGGTGACGGTTTCTATGGAGTCGGCAATGACTTCGCGGGAGACAAGCGAGTAGCGCATGCCGGGCGTGCCCATGCTGATGCCGTCGGACACGGTGATGGTGCCGAAGATGAGGGCCTTGCCGCCGGCGGCGTTGGCCCCCGCCTCGGCCTCGCGCGCGAGTTGGTCGATGTGCATGTTGCAGGGCGTGACCATCGACCACGTAGACACGATGCCGACCATGGGTTTTTTAAAATCTTCTTCGGTGAAGCCGACCGGGCGCAGCATCGAGCGCGCGCCGGCGCGGGCGGGACCGTCAACGACAACGGACGAATACGGGCGAAGCGGATCGGATAATTTAGTCATGGGAAAAAATCGTGGAGGGTTAAGGGGAATTGAGGACGACAAATATTTTCGTTTCACGGATTGCAGCATGGACAGAAGTTTTCCGTGGCGTAGAGCAGACCATCGTCGCGCGGCTTGACGGCCTTGTGTTCGCACCGGGCGCAGCCGAAGATCTCATGCCTGACCCATTCCGTCGGGGCGCCGCAGGCCTTGCAGGGCAAACCCCGCTCGACCCCCGTCCCGCCCCAACCCGGCGTGCCGCACGACGGACAAAGCGATGCTAGGCGACGGGCGAGCCGGAAGGCGACCTGCCGAATCGCCTTTTGGCGGGTGGGGTTGACGTGGGCCCGCATGTCCGTTTCCACGTGCGCGAGGCCGTCCGCCGACGAGGCGGCACAACGCCCCACCGCGTGAATCAGCGCGGCGTGGTCGGCAATGCCTTTGAACAACAGGTCCGGCTTAAAGCCCTCGTTCGGTCGCACGATCAGGGCATGCGAAGGGAACCGCGACTGCGGCAGAAAGTCGCCCAAATCAGCCACGGTCCGGGCCGGGCACTGACCGAAGTTCGTAACTTCGGTCAGGATACCCTCCATCACGGTGAAGCCAATTTCATCATCTACAAAGGCCATCAGCTCATAGTCCGACGCTGAAAGAAACGGGATCAGCGGGTGCGGCCCGAAACTGCCTTCGTTGGCAAGGCCCAGCGGCAGCCCGCTTGCACTCATGCCAAGCCGCGCCTTCCGGATCACCACCTCCCGCGGTGTGCCTGTGCGCTTCACGTCACCGGCAAAGGTTCCTAGCAGGTCCGTGTTGATTTCCGCAGGCACGGTCACGCT
>JBBQUU010000002.1:0-174849 GCA_038212175.1 Opitutales bacterium
CGATCCATCCTTCCTGGTCTGGACCAATTCGCCCACCCACTCCCCGTTCGCGAGCAGTTGCTCCATCGCGAGTTCGAAGGGTCCCGGTTCGAAATAAAGCAGTGTCCTCACCGACTGTCCGATCGCCTCCTCGGCCGTCCAGCCATAGAGCCGCACGGCGCTCTTGTTCCAATAGAGTATGCGGTGTTCGAGATCCCGTACGAGGATGGCGTCCTGCGCCTTGTCGAGCAACGCCGCCTGCTCGCGGGTGCGCGCAGCCACTTTCTCGCGCTCCAGTTCGGCGGCCGCACGTGCCGCGAAGATGCGGAGGGTGGAAGCCACAAATTCGGTTTCGCCCATGGGCGAGCGCGACTGCGCAAACATGACGCCGATCGGCAGGCGCGCCCCGTCGCGCAGCATCACTCCGACATACGACTCGAACGCCGTGCCCGGCAGGCGATCCGCCACTGCGGGATGGAGCCGGATCAAGTCGCGGGGAATCACGCACACCTCCCGACTGTCGAGATGATCGCACGGCATGCCCGCAAGATCGAAGTCGAACTTCGGCACCAGATGCCCATCCACCGCAGCCGCCAGGGTCTGGGCCTGCCTCCGATCCGGCGACACCAGTTGGGCAATACAACCGAACCCGGCGCCCAGCACTTCGATGAGGCTGAGAACGAGTTTATCGAAGAACTCGGCACCCGTCGCCGCGGATAGGCCGCGCGCCATTGCCAGAACGGCCTCGTGGGTCTTGCGGCGTTGGAGCCGCGAACGGAGGTTGCCGATGCCGAAAGCGAGGTTGTCCGCCAGATTGCGGAGCAGCTTGAGTTCGTCGGCCGCAATCGTTCGCGCTTCCGCGGAATACAACGCCAGGTTGCCCATGGCCCGGGGTCCCGCGATCAAGGGCAGGCTGATCATGCTTCGATAGTTGCGCGCCGTGGCTTCGGCCAGCCAGGGCTGGAAATACTCGTCCTTCGAAAGATCCTCTACGATCACAGGTTGTCCCGTGCGCACCGTGCGCCCGGCGGGCCCTTGGCCAAGGGTACTGTCCGCGGCCCAGCTCAACTGAAGGGAGGCGACATAATCGTCGTCCACCCCCGATGAGGCCTGGGGCACAATGCTTCGTCGTTCATCGTCCAACGCATACCCCACCCAGGCCATGCGATATCCACCGACCTCTGTCGCGATCGTGCAGATTTCCTTGAGCAGCGCTTCTTCCCGATCGTTGCGAATCAGGGCCTCATTGCACCGGCTGAGCATCTGCATGGCCCGGTGGGTGCGGCTCAGATCCTCGCGCGCCTTTCGCGTGTCCGAAACATCGCGAAAGTACACTGCCAACCCGTCGGGTGCGGGAAAACCTCGAACTTCCAGCCAGCGTTCGAGCCGTTCATAAAAGGCCTCGAACTCCACCGGCACCCTCTCCGACGCAGCCCTTCGATACTGGGTTTCGAAAACGGTGCCGGCGATCTCCGGAAACGCCTGGGACAGTTCAAGGCCGATCAACTCTTCCTTCGGTCGGTGCAGCATGAGCTCCGCCTGGTGGTTGACGTAGGTAAACCGGCTCCGCTCATCCATCGTCACGAACGCATCCGTGATGCTTTCCAACGTGCTCACCAGCCGGTCGGCCAGCACCCGGTTCTCCTGCTCGGACCGCTTGCGCTCCGAAATGTCCTGACAGGTCCCGATCGCCCGCACGGGACGATTCTCCCCATCGCGAAACACCTGCCAGCGTTCCTCGACGATCTTGATACGACCCTGCGGCACGACGATGCGATGCGCGATACTCCGAATACCCTCCTCATTCATGGAGCGCGCGAACGCGGCACTCACCGCCTCTCGGTCTTCCGGGTGAACCAGCGAGAGAAACCGGGTGTGATCCGGGACGAAGGCCCTCGGGTCCGTCTCGAAGATCCGGTGGGTCTCATCAGACCAGAGAACCGCCAGGGAATGGAGATCCGTTTCCCAACTACCGACCTTGCCCACCCTTTGCGCCTCGATCAGGCGGATGCGTTCGGACTCAAGGTCCGTCGCGAGCTGACGTTGACGCCGCTCGCTCTCGGAAAGCGCGATCTCGGCCGTCTTTCGCTGGGTCACGTCGATGTGCATCACCACGGCACCCGCAAGGACGCCCGGTCGCAGAGGACTCGCCATGAGACGAAACCACCGCTTCTCGGTGGGCGAATGACAGGGGTACTCGAGCGTAAAGTCGGGAATCTCTCCGCGAAGCACGCGTCGAATGCCTTTCGCCGTCAACTTCGCTTCCACCGCACAGTCGCCTTCGGCACGCTCGCAGGTTTCGAGGTAATTATGACCGACAAAAAAGTCGTCGCCTTGAATCGCATTGGCCGCCCCGAACCGGCGCCAGGACTCGTTGACCGTCAGGATCACACCGTCCGGGTCAACGAGCGCAATGTTGGCAGGCAGGGCATCGAGAATCGCCATCTGCAAGTCTGCCGCCCGTTGTCGCGGACTCTCGCCCCCGATCGGCCGACGGAACGACGGCGAACCTTCGCCGCTCATCGGGGGGTCCTCCCCGGCCGCGAGGCGAGAAACGGTAGACGCCGTGTACGCTTCTGCGGTTTGAGTTTAAGGCACGCCCGAAGGATTCCCCCCGTCAACACCTCATCCTGGCCTTCGCTCCCGGTTTCCCTCCTGGCGACTGCGGGCAGGCGATGAGGTTGCGCAGTCATCAGAACGTGACCGAAGCAACGCGGTTATGGTCACCGACCCCTTGGCGTCCCGAGCCCGCGACCGTCGACCCCAACGGCATCGTGTTCATGGTGCCGATGTTATACGCCGACGCTGCCGGCGCAAGCGTCGCGTGGAAAAGTTTATCCCATCAGAGATTTACACGGCAGAAACAGCTCGCCCCTCGTTTGAAGACCTGAAGGAGTTTCACTCGCGATTTCCAACAATATGCCCGCCCGCCTTCACCCATGCCCGCCCCTCTCGATCTGACCCGCGTTGCCCGCACCGACCCGCTCGAAATCTACCGCTACCGCGACGGCTTATATGCCGTCGATTTGCTCACCGCCGCGCTCTGCGAATTCGATTTCTTCACGTGGCTGGAGAAGAATCCCTCTGACCTGCCGGGCATCTGCGAGGGGCTTGGAATCACCCCGCGTCCGACCGACGTGATGCTCACGCTCTTCGCCGCCGAGGGCTTCATCGCAAAGGAGGACGGCGTGTTCGTCGTGACGGAACGCGCCCGCGAACACCTCGTAAGCCATTCTCCGTTCTTCCTTGGCCCCTACTTCGCCTCTCTCAAGGACCGCCCGGTGGTGCGCGACTATGCGACCATTCTCCGCACGGGCAAACCAGCGAACTGGGGCAGCTTCAAGCACGAGAAGACTTGGGGCGACGCGATGCTCACGGATGAGTTTGCCACGACCTTCACCGCCGCAATGGACTGCCGCGGTTTTCATCTCGGGCCCGCCTTGGCCAAGGCCGCAGACCTGCGCGGCCGCGCCCGTCTGCTCGATATCGCGGGCGGTTCGGGGATCTTCGCATGCTCCTTGGTCGCGCATCACGAAGGCTTGAGCGCCACCGTTTTCGAGCGTCCTCCGGTCGACGAAATCGCGCGCACCATGATTCGCAAACGCGGCTACGAGGACCGCGTGCACGTCGTCGCCGGGGACATGTTTGCGGACGCCCTGCCGGAAGGCCACGACGTCCATCTGTTCTCCAACGTGCTTCACGACTGGGATGCCGACAAGGTGGCGCGCCTGCTCGCCGCATCCCACCGCTCGCTCGCGCCGCACGGGATGCTGCTCGTGCACGACGCCCACCTCAACGCCGAGAAGACCGGCCCTCTGCCTGTCGCCAAGTACTCGGCCCTGCTCATGAACGTAACCGAGGGCAAGTGCTACTCGGTCGCCGAGATGGAAGCGCTGCTGGGCGACGCGGGTTTCGCCGACGTGCGCTACGCGCCGACCACGGCGGATCGCAGCGTGATCACCGCAATGAAGGTGTAGCCGCGACCGTGTCGCCCGCGAGGACCCGGCAACCGCCAGCCGCCTCTGGCGCGGCCGGCCAGCGTGTAGCCACGGATGTCCCCGTCCGTACCGCACGCCATTGGGCCTGGGCACCCCACCACGCCCATGAGGACATGGGCGGCTACACGAAAAAGCCGCCCTCGTTCCCGAGGGCGGCCTAAAGTGCGCGATCTCAACTACGACGTCACGCCGGTATCGGGCGCCGACGCCGTCCGCTCCTTCTGCTGGAACTCGAGGTTCTCGCCGTTGCGCACGACGAGCACGTTTTCGCCGTCCTTGACGTCGCCGCGCAAGAGGGACTCCGCCAGAGGATCTTCAAGGTAATGCTCGATCGCACGGCGCAGCGGACGCGCACCATACTTCTCGTCGTACCCTTTTTCGATCAGCAGCGTCTTCGCCTCGGGGGTGAATTCGAGGGTGATCTTGCGCTCGTCGAGACGCTTCGCGAACTTCACGATCTCGATCTCGACGATCTTGATCAGGTCGTCCTTCGAGAGCGGGCGGAAGAAGATGATGTCGGAAATGCGGTTCAGAAACTCCGGCTTGAACACACGCTTGGCTTCTTCGAGCACCTTCTCGCGCATCTTCTCGTGGTCGCTGAAGCTGCCCGTCGCCGCGGCGAAACCCATGGTGGTCTGCCGCTGCAGGAGCGAAGCGCCCACGTTGGACGTCATGATGATGATCGTATTGCGGAAATCGACCGTGCGACCGAGCGAATCCGTGAGCCGGCCGTCTTCGAGGATCTGCAGGAGAATCTGCAGCACGTCGGGATGGGCCTTCTCGACTTCGTCGAAAAGGATGACGGCGTAAGGGCGGCGACGGACGGCTTCGGTCAGCTGGCCACCTTCCTCATAGCCAACGTAACCCGGAGGCGAACCGACCAGGCGCGACACGGCGAACTTCTCCATGTACTCGCTCATGTCGATCTGGATGAGCGCATCCTGGTTCCCGAACATCTGAGCGGCGAGCTGCTTCGCAGTCTCGGTCTTGCCGACGCCCGTCGGGCCGACGAACATGAAGGACCCGATCGGACGGCGCGGATCCTTGAGGTCCGCACGTGAACGCCGCAGGGCGCGGGCGATGGCCACCGAGGCCACCTCCTGACCGACCACGACCTTCTGGATCTCGTTCTCAAGACCGAGCAGCTTCTCACTCTCCTTCTTTTCCATCCGGGAGAGCGGAATGCCGGTCCAGTCGGCGACGACCTGCATCATCAGGTCCTCGTCGATGGCCACGCGCTTTTCGTCACGGGACTTCTTCCAGTTTTCGGTGGTCTGCTCCTGCTTCGCGCGCAGCTGCTTCTCGGTGTCGCGGAACTTCGCGGCCTCCTCAAAGTGCTGCTTGGCGATGGCTTCCTCCTTTTGCGCGCAGACCTTTTCGATTTCCTTCGTGAGGTCCTCGATGTCGGGCGGGCGCACCAGCGCACCGATGCGGGCGCGCGAGCCCGCTTCGTCCATGACGTCGATGGCCTTGTCGGGCAGGAAGCGTCCGGTGATGTAGCGGTCGGACAATTTTGCGGCGGTCTCGAGTGCCTTGTCGGAGAAGGTCGCCTTGTGGTGATCTTCGTACTTGCTGCGGATACCCTTCAGGATCGTGACCGTGTCCTCGACGGACGGCGGCTCAACCTTGACGGACTGAAAACGGCGATCAAGCGCGCTGTCCTTCTCGATGTACTTGCGGTACTCGTTAAGGGTCGTCGCGCCGATGCACTGGAGTTCCCCGCGGGATAGGGCGGGCTTGAAGATGTTGGAGGCATCCATGGCCCCTTCCGCGGCGCCGGCGCCGACGATGGTGTGCATCTCATCGATGAAGATGATCACGTTCTTCGCGCGCTTGATCTCATCCATCACGGCCTTGATGCGTTCCTCGAACTGGCCGCGGTACTTGGTACCGGCGACCATGAGGGCGAGGTCGAGCGTGATGACCTTTTTGTCGATGAGGATCTCGGGCACGATGCCGTTGGCAATCTCCTGGGCGAGCCCCTCGACGATGGCGGTCTTACCCACGCCGGCTTCGCCGATGAGGACAGGATTGTTCTTCGTGCGCCGGCAGAGGATTTGAACGACGCGACGGATCTCGTTCTTGCGGCCCACCACCGGGTCGAGTTCGCCCTTGCGTGCGAGTTCGGTGAGGTCTCGGCCGAACGCCTTGAGCGCGGGAGTCTTGACCTCTTTCTTGTCGTCCGAGGTGCTGCCACCGCGCGCCGACGGAGCGGCGGCCTCCTCGCCGCCCGCACCCCCGCCGGTCTCGCCGCCGGAAAACTGCGGATCGAGTTCGCGCAGGATTTCGTTGCGGGTGCGCTCAATGTCGATGTCGAGCGACTTGAGCACGCGCGCCGCCACGCCCTCGCCTTCTCGGAGCAGACCGAGCAGGATGTGCTCAGTGCCGACGTAGGAATGGTTGAGGGCCTTGGCCTCCTTGCCCGCGAGCGCGAGGACTTTTTTAACGCGCGGCGTGTAAGGAATGCTGCCCTGGGTTTTGGTCTCGGTGCCAGTACCGACCTGCTTTTCGACGGCGGAGCGGACGGTCTCGAGATCGAGCCCCATCTTCTGGAGCACGCTCACCGCCACGCCCTGCCCCAGCTTGATCAGGCCAAGCAAAATGTGCTCGGTGCCGACGTAGTTGTGGTGGAAGCGATCAGCCTCCTTGCGGGCCAGCGCCAGCACCTGCTGGGCGCGCGGGGTGAAATTGTTCATGGGTTCGGACATGGTGTGGGTGGGGTCAGTTGTTCCCGTTGATCGTGAAATTGGGTGCCGCGAGACCGGCAAATTCGGAGCGGAGACGCGCTGCTCTCAGCATATCGCGTTCAGCCGACTCCACCTCGGCGCGACCTGCGGCATGCTGGACGTGTCCGGGCTGGGCCTCGATGAAGAGGCGGTCGATGGTCGTGCGGGCCCCATCAGGCATCAGGCCGAGGTCGATGCCGAGGCGCAGCAGGGAGAGCAGGTTCATCGCTTCACCCGAGCTGAGCAGATGGCTGTTTTGCAGGATGCCAAAGGCGCGGCCGATCTTGTCGAACAGCTTCGCCCCATCGGCTTCGAGCAGGCGGGCGCGGGCGTTGAGTTCGTGTTCGACGATGGACTGAAGCACGCTTTGCAGGCGCTTAAGGATGGCTTCCTCCGCTTCGCCGAGCGTCGTCTGATTGGAAATCTGAAAGATGCTGCCGGAGGCGTCGGAGCCTTCGCCGAAGAGGCCACGCACCACCATGCCGAGCTGGTTCACGGCGCGGACGACCTTTTCCATCTGTCCGGCGATGACGAGTGCCGGCAGATGCATCATGGCGGACGCCCGCATGCCGGTGCCGAGGTTGGTCGGGCACGCGGTCAGGTAGCCGAAGGAAGGCGAGAAGGCGTAATCGAGGGACTCTTCGAGCGCCGAATCGAGCTCGTTGATCGCGTTCCATGCCTTCTTGAGCTGGAAACCCGCGCGCAGAACCTGGAGGCGAAGGTGGTCCTCCTCATTGATCATGATGGAAAGCGTCTGGTCCTTGTTGATGACGACGCCGCCGCCGCCCTTGGAGCCGCTGAGTTCGCGGCTGATCAGATGTCGTTCCACCAGAATCTGGCGTTCGAGCGGCCCGAGTTCGTCGATGTTGACGTTGAGGCTGCGCTTGAAAGGCATGGTGGCCACCAGCGCGTCGCGGCACGCGGCGAGGATCTCCGCCCGCTCCTCACGCGCCGCCCAACCGGGAAACGAGCGGCCGGCAAGATTTCGCGCGAGGCGAATCCGCGTCATGAGTACAACGGGGCATTTGCTGCTGGCGCTGTCGATGAGTTCGGACGGCGTGGCGATAAGAGAGGCTACGGTCATGGGCTCAACGCGCCGGCTTTTGCTCAAAGGCTTGTTTAACCTGGTGGATTTCATCGCGAAAACGGGCCGCTTCCTCGTAACGCTCGGATTTGATGGCGTCGGTAAGATCGAGTTCGAGGCGGGAAAGACGGTCGTGCAGGGACTGCCGGGCGAGGGCGCGCTGCGGCACCTTGCCGGAGTGACGAACGCCCTTGTGCATGGATTCGAGCATCGGCTCGACCATGCCCTTGAACGTCTCGTAGCACTGGGGGCAACCGAAGCGCCCATGCTTTTTGAAGTCAGACTGCGTGTAGCCGCACTGCTCGCAGGCCAAGCCCGTCGGAGAGCCGGACTCGGGATTGATCGAGGCCTTGAGCAACAGGTCGGCCAGCGAGAAACCGCTGGGATCGGTCACGCCCTTTGCCTGCGCGCACTCCTCGCAAAGATCCACCTTATGCACCTTGTTGTTCACAATTTGCGTAAGGTGCACCGTTGCGGGCTTGGAGCAAAGGTCACATTTCAGCGGGCTGGCCATGATCAGAAGTATAGCACGTCAAAGTTAAGTATCGACCGAATGAATCCGAATTTATCTCGCAGGGTGGTAATTTACCACCTTCTGCACCCACCATGCCAAACGCTTACACCCGGGCAAGCCCCGGCAAAGCGGAAAAAACCCTGCGCCTCCGCGACGCGACGGCGCAGGCCGTCGCACCCCGAGTGAGGTTTTGACACAACCAAAGGTGGTCCGTCGACCTCAGATTCGCGTCCCCTCGACGCGCACCCGGCGCCGAAACGCATCAAGCACCTTCGCAAAGATCGGGCCTGGTTTGGCGGTGCCGATCTCGCGACCGTCGACTTTCACGACCGGAATGACCTCCGCGCCCGTGCCTGAGAGAAAGCACTCGTCGGCATTCCACACGTCGTAGCGGGTAAGGTCGTGCTCCTCGATCGGCACGCCGATCTCCTTGGCGATGTCGAAGACGGAATCGCGGGTGATGCCCTTGAGGCCACCTTGCTGCGCCGCAGGCGTGAAGATGCGACCCTTGTGAACGATGAAGACATTGTCGCCCGTGCACTCCGCCACATACCCTTGGTCGTTCAACATGATCGCCTCAAGGGCGCCCGCCTGGCGCGCCTCGATCTTGGCGAGGATGTTGTTGAGGTAGTTGAGCGACTTGATTGACGGGCTCACCGCGGCGGGACTCATCCGGCGGGTCGCCACCGTGACAATCTCGAGGCCCTTTTCGTAGTACTCCTTCGGGTACAACGCGATTTTGTCCGCAATGATAAAGATCGACGGCTTTGGACAGAGCCAGGGGGACAACCCGAGATCGCCCACCCCTCGCGTCACCACGAGGCGAATATATCCGTCCCTCAGTCCGTTCGCACGGCAGGTTTCGCACACCGCATCACTGATCTCCTTGCGCGACACCGGCAGCTTCAGGAGCAGGGCCTTTGCGGAGTACTCCAGGCGTTCAAGGTGTTCCTCGAGACGAAAGACGTTGCCGTCATACAGGCGGATGCCCTCGAAAATGCCGTCGCCATAGAGCAGACCGTGATCGAACACGGAGACCTTGGCTTCCGCAGCGTCCACCAGATTGCCATCGAGGTATATCTTCATTCAAAACCACCTTAAGTTCCAGCAAGTGAGCTTGTCCAGCCCGGCGCGGTGCTTTGCATGCAGCGGCCGGTCATCAGGAGCGAGACGCAACTCACCCCGTATCCATGGGATGAATTGCAGCCATCGCATTATTGTATTGTATTTGCATTAATTAACCCAAACTTAGGGTCGTCCCATATCCCCCTATGCAATCCTACAATAAACGCCGCAGATCAGCCGGCTTCACGCTGATCGAACTGCTCACTGTCATCGCCATCATTGGCATTTTGGCCGCCATCGTGATTCCCACCGTCGGCAAAGTGCGCGAGACCGCGCAACGGACGGTGGATGCCAACAACCTCCGCGAGGTCGCCAAGGCGGCAACGCTGTACGCGGCTGACAACAGTGACCGCCTGCCGGGTACGAACATCTCTGCGACCACGTTCCAGCCGTCCGGCACTGCCATCACCACGACGCCTCACCTTTGGGCCGCAGCCCTCGCCCGGGGCGGGTACCTTGAGGATCCGAACTTCTACAGCTCCAAACTCGATGACTTGCGTCCCCAAGCGATGCCCTCCGCCGTGCTCGACCGGACCGCAGGTGGGTTCGCGCTGAACGCGGATTTCTCGGCGATGCCCCTCAGTATCGAACTCGTCGGCGGTCTTCGCAATGGCAACGCCGCTTCCACGCCGGTCGCCTTCACCCGCGGCCTCACGTCGGCAGGCACGTGGGATGCCACCAAGGGCGTCTACCGGGATGCCGGCGGCTATATCGCTTATCTCGGCGGCAGCGTCACTTTCCATAAAAACCTCGACGCTCCCGGCCAGTTGGTCGCTTCAAATGGTCTGCCCACGTCGAATCTGCTCCAAGCCCTTCCTTACAACCCAACCGCCACCGCGCAAAACCCAAACCCACGGATCTTCGCCGACAGTACGGCCGGCGGCATCGGCGTTGCCGGTGGTACGGAATCGGCCGCTCCACCGACACCCTGACCGATCCGGCAACGCCGGATTTTCTCGCAGCCCTTGCCGTCCGATAACTCCGTCGTCGTTTCTCATCGGGGCGTCATCCGCTCCGACTGTTTACAAGCCCGGCCTCAAAAGCCGGGCTTTTCTATCGCTCAATACCTGCTCTAGGGTCTGTCCCTCACGCATGAGCGCCGCCAACACCACCTACATCATCGGTCACCGCAATCCTGACGCTGACGCCATCTGCTCGGCGCTGGCCTATGCCGCTTTTAAGGAAGCGCGAGGCGAGAAGGGTTTTGTCGCGGCCCGCTGCGGCAACTCCAACGCCCGCATCGACACCATCCTCGGCCGGTTCCGGCAGTCGCTGCCCGTCTATATCAGCGACGTCACGCCCCGTGTTCGCGACGTGATGGTGTCCGATGTCATCACCGTGCCGCTCAGCGCCACGTGTGCCGAGGCACTTGAACTCATGGATCGCCACGACGTGCGCGTCCTGCCGGTCATGTCGGAGGACCGGCGCGTGCAAGGATGCCTCTCGATCTTTCAACTGGGCGATTTCTTTGTTCCCAAGGTTCGCGAGCCGCGCGACATGCGGAAGGTCACGACGAACCTCGCCCACATTGCCCGCGCATTGAAGGCGCGGGTGGTCCACCTCGCCAACCCGGACTGTTGCGAAGACTTCTTCGTGCGCATCGGCGCGATGGACGTCCGTTCATTCTGGAAGATCTCACAGGACGAGGGCATCCCCGCAGGTCAGTCCATCATCATCGTCGGCGACCGCTGGGACATTCAGCAGCGCTCCATTCAGATCGGCGTTCGCGCCCTCGTCATCACCGGCGACCTGCCGGTCGACGACGAGGTCGTTCAGCTCGCGAAGGAAAAGGGCGTGTCGCTCATGGTCAGTCCCTACGACTCCGCCACCACCGCCTGGGTCGTCCGCACCGCCACGACCATCGAACGCCTCATCGATCGAAAGTATCCCTCAACCGGACCCGATGTCCGCCTTTCCGAATTGCGCAAGAAGATCGCCATCTCCACCGCCCCGGCCTTCATGGTGCTCGACGATGAAGGTCGGCTCTTGGGAATCGTCACCAAGACGGACATGATTCGGCCGGTGAAGACCCGTCTCGTCCTTGTTGACCACAACGAAATGACCCAGGCGGTCGCCGGCGCCGACCAGGTCACGATCTCCGAGATCATCGATCACCACCGTCTCGGCTCGTTCACGACGCAGCAGCCCATCCTCTTTCTCAACGAGCCGGTCGGCTCGACCTGCACAATCATCGCGGATCTTTTCCGCCGCGAAGATATCACGCCGACTCCGGAGATTGCGGGAATCATGATGAGCGGAATCATCTCCGACACGCTCCATCTTAACAGCCCCACGTCCACCGAGAAGGATGCCGGGGCGCTGAGCTGGCTCGCCAATATCGCCGGTGTGGAACCGCGCAGCCTGGCCGACGCGATCTTCAGCTCAGGTTCCGTCATCCTCACCAATCCCCCCGAGAAAGTCATCCGCTCCGACTTCAAGCTCTACGAGGAAGACAGCGTGCGCTTCGCCGTCTCTCAGGTTGAGGAACTCGGCTTTGGAAACTTTTGGCAGCACGCCAAAAACCTCGCCTCCGCCCTCGATGCCCTGAATCGCGACGAGAATCTGTCCTTCGCGTGCTTGCTGGTGACCGACATCAACACCCAAAATTCGCTTCTCTTGGTTAAAGGCGACGCCGAGTTCATCGTGCGTATCGGCTATCCGCATGTGGAGAAGAACGAAATCTTCGACATGCCGGGCATCGTCAGCCGCAAGAAACAGCTCATCCCCTACATCGGAAGCGTGCTTCGCGAAATGCAGACAGATGGAGTTTCGCCGAGCGCCGGCGGGGGACGCTCCGCCGCTCCCTTCTCACCGGCACAGACCTGAGTCTGTGCAACGGCGAATACCCGTCTCTGACCCGCTTCCCTCAAATCGCGGCGGGAGGCTGTAACTTGACGCGCACATCGGCGTCATTTCCCCCATTGGCAGCCGGCGGAACCGCTCCTCCGCGCGCTTCTCACCTGCTTCAACCCACGACCCACCTTCCGTATGGCTAAGCCCGGATCCATCGCCAAGTACTTCATTTATGTGCTCCTCCTGGGCGCCGCTGGCGCCGGGGGCTGGTACTACTTCAAGAAGCAGAATACCAAGCCGCCCGAAGTCACGACGACCACCGTCGGTCGCGGTGAGGTCATTCAATCCGTCACCGCCACCGGCGACCTGCAGGCCGTCACCAGTGTGGACGTGAGCTCCCAGGTTTCCGGACTGATCGTCGACGTGCTCGTCGACTACAATGACGAGGTGAAGACCGGCCAGGTCCTCGCCCGTCTCGATCCGGCCACCTACGAAGCCCGCTTGAATCAGGCCAAAGCCGACCTCGCGTCGACGACCGCCAGCAACACCCTTACGCGCCTCAACACGGAACGTATCCGTGAACTGCGGACCAAGAATCTCGTTTCCCAGCAGGAGCTCGACCAAGCCGAGGCGCAGCTGGCGCAGTCCGACGCCTCACTCCTTACCCGTAATTCCACCGTCGCCGACGCTGAGGTCAATCTCGCCCGCTGCATCATCCTTTCCCCCATCGACGGCATCGTGCTCGATCGGCAGACCGAGAAGGGTAAGACGGTGTCGGCCAGCCTCAACGCGCCCACCCTCTTCGTCATCGTCAATGATCTGTCCAAAATGCAGATTCACGCGGCAGTCGCCGAGGCCGACATCGGCGCGATTGCCATCGGACAGAACGTGAATTTCACCGTCGACGCGTTTCCGAATCGTCAGTTCCGCGGTCGCATCTCGCAGATTCGTAATCTGCCCAAGGCCGCTCAAAGCGTCGTCACGTACTCCACCATCATCGATGTCGAGAACCGGGATCTGTCGTTGAAACCCGGCATGACCGCGAATGTTTCCATCGTCATCGCCCAGCGCGAAAACGCCATCGTGCTGCCAAATGCCGCGCTCCGCGCCCGTATTCCAGAACAATTTCGTCCGGCTGTCCCCGCCCGCACGGGCGGTGCACCCGGCGCGGGCAGTGGGGGTGATCAGCGCGAACAACTGACCAAGCTCATGGCTGACGCCGGCTTTACCCCCGGTGGCGGCCCGCCGTCCCCGGAGGTTGTGACCAAAATGCGTGCCCTTGCCGAGGAGCGCGGCCTCACCCTGCCCGAGCGCATGCTCGGTGGCGGCGGTGGTCGCGGTGGCCGTTCCGGCGCCCAACCCGGCGCCGGTGTGACCACGGCCGGAACGGTTTACCGTCTGCTCGAGCCCGCGCCCGCGCCCAAGGTCGAAGCCGTGCCGGTGCGCCTTGGCATCACCAATGGCTCCATCACGGAAGTCGTGAGCGGACTCAATGAAGGCGACGTTTTGGTCACCACCATCTTCGTACCCGGAGCACCGGCCCCCGCAGCCGCCTCCAGCCAGATGAACAACCCCTTCCAGCAGCAGCGCGGCGGCATGCCCGGCGGTCGCCGTTGAACCGCTCGAACTCCGACCTCATGCAACCCGTCGTCTGTCTCCGCGACATCCACAAGATCTACGACTCCGGCGAGGTCCAGGTCCACGCCGTGCGTGGCGTGAGCCTCGACGTGCACAAGGGGGAATTTGTCGCCGTCATGGGCGCTTCCGGCTCCGGAAAATCGACCATGATGAACCTGCTCGGCTGCCTTGACCGGCCGACCCGCGGGACCTTCCTGCTCGACGGCATCGACGTCTCCAAACTCGACCGCAACGAGCTCGCCGACATCCGCAATCAGAAGCTGGGCTTCGTCTTCCAAGGGTTCAACCTGCTCGCCCGCACCACCGCCTTGGAGAACGTCGAGCTGCCGATGCTCTACGGCCCAAAGCGTCTTCCCACCAAGGTCATGCACCAGCGGGCCATGCACGCGCTCGAAATCGTGGGTCTCGCCAATCGTTCCGACCATTATCCGAGCCAGCTCTCCGGCGGACAACAGCAGCGTGTGGCGATCGCCCGCGCCTTGGTGAACAATCCGCAGGTCTTGCTGGCCGACGAACCCACCGGGAATCTTGACAGCAAGACCTCGGTCGAAGTCATGGGCGTTTTTCAGAAGCTCAACGAGCAGGGCATCACGATCATGATGGTGACGCATGAGTTCGACATTGCCCACTATTGCAAACGCAACCTCGTCTTTCGAGACGGCCGTATCGTCAGTGACACCGGATTGGAGAACCGCCTCAACGCCGCCGAGGAAATGCGGAAACTGCTTCACGCCGAAGCCGAGGCTAAACTCTCCGGAGCCCACTAGCCCGCCCCACCCCTCCCATGCGCGCCATCGCCACCACCATCATTTCGGTCCGCGCACTCCGCCGTAACAAGCTGCGCTCCGTCCTCACCGCGCTTGGCATCATCATTGGCGTCGGCGCAGTCATCGCCACCGTCAGCATCGGCAACGGCGCCAAGGCCCAGGTCGAAGCGCAGGTCGCGAGCCTGGGGCAGAACATCGTCTCCGTGTTCCCCGGCACCATCACCACGGGCGGCGCCCGCGGCGGCTGGGGATCGGCCAGCACACTCACCGTCGAGGACGCCGAAGCCATCGCCATCGAAATCCCCAACATTGTTGGCTCCAGTCCGGAAGTCCGGGACCGCCAGCAGGTCATCGCCAACGGCCTGAATTGGAACACCACCATCGCCGGCCAGTCACCTGACATTCTCAGCGTACGATCGTGGCCCATGGCCGAGGGCACCATGTTCACCGAACAGGATGTACGCAGTGCCGCCAAAGTCTGCGTCATCGGCAAGACCATCGCCGATCAGGTTTTCCCCGGCGTCGATCCGATCGGCCAGACCATCCGCATTCGGAACCTTCCCTTCACCGTCCTCGGCGTGCTTTCGTCCAAAGGGTTCAACTACTTTGGCCAGGATCAGGACGATACCATCATCGTTCCCTACACCAGCGCGATGAAACGCGTCACGCGCCGTGATCGCCTCAACTCGATTGTCATCCAGGCCAGCCATCCGGAAATGCTGGAACGCGTGCAGGCCGACGTGACCGATCTGCTGATGCAGCGTCGTGGCGGCCGCGAGCAGGACTTCACTGTCCGCAACCAGCTGGAACTCGCCAAAGCAGCCACGGCCACCTCGCGCACCATGACGCTCCTCCTGGGTGCCATCGCCGGCGTCTCGCTCATGGTCGGCGGCATTGGCATCATGAACATCATGCTGGTGAGCGTGACGGAGCGCACCCGCGAGATTGGCATCCGCATGGCCGTCGGCGCCCACGGTCGCGATATCCTCCTCCAGTTTCTCATCGAATCCATCATCCTGAGTCTGATGGGCGGAACCATCGGCATTCTCGCCGGCTGGGGCACCTCGGAAATCCTGTCGTCGTATTTCAACTGGCCGACGCTCATCTCAACGACCGCTGTGATTGGTGCCTTCGCGTTCAGCGGCGTCGTGGGTATCTTCTTCGGATTCTATCCCGCGCGCAAGGCCGCCCAACTCGATCCGATCGACGCGTTACGGTACGAATAAATTCATCGCGTCCGTCGTTTCACGCCGGCCCGAAGAGAAGCCGGCGCACCGCGAACGCATCGATTTTCCCCCGGACCGTCAGCGGCAGCGCCGGCATCACGGTCAGGCGCTTCGGAATCTTCCACGCCGCCGTATCGGCCAAAAGCGCAGAACGCAGCTGCTCCGGCGTCTGATCGGTCGCGACCGCCGCGCCGATCGTCGGCTCAGGAGCGCCATCCGTGCCCACCCATGCATCGCGCACTCCGGGCGTTGACCGAAGCCGGCGCTCAATTTCGGCCAGACTTACCCGGCGGCCCGCAATCTTCACGATCGCGCCGCGTCGCCCGCGCAGGGTCAGGGAGCCGTCGGCCGCCACCTCCACCACGTCCGGCATCACCCGCGCACCCACGCCTCCCGCCCGACGACGATGACCGTATCGGGCGACCGCGGCACTGCTGACTTCGATACGGGCGCCTCGTAGTGATCTTATGGTGACACCGTCCATCGGGCGGCCGATGCCACCCGCCAACGTCGCCTGCCCCTCGCGATCATAGGCGATCCCGCCCGTTTCGCTTGACCCGTAAAAGGCGTGCAACGTCCGGCCATATCTCCCGGCAAACGATCGCGCCACATCGGGCGGCAACGGCGCTCCCGCCGAGATTCCCAACCGCAACGCAGCCAGGGCATCCGGCGGCAACTCGGCAAGGGTCAGCGCGCGCCAGAGGGCCGGCACCCCCGGAAACACCGTCGGACGCCACTGCGCAAAATCCCCGGCCACCGCCTGCGGTAGCGCCGCGGTCCCGCACACCACCGGCACCCCCTCGGCCACGAGCGGCAGCGTCAGATTTCCCAGCCCGTACGAGTGCCCAAAGGGAATCAACCCATAATTCAAATCGCCGGGGGTGATGCCCATCGTGGCCATCACCTGCCTCGCATCCGCCAGCAACTCCGCACCCGTAAACACGAGCGGGCGTGGACGCCCGGTCGTCCCCGAAGTCAATTTGATCAACGCGATCTCCGGATCGCGAAAGCGACGCATGCCGTCCGTCCGGCGCAACGACCGCCCGTCCCACCAATAGCCGCCGCCCAATTCAGCCGCGATTCGCGGCAACGCCGCCGCCGGCTCGGCCGCATCGAGCGGAACCGCCACGGCCCCGCACTCCAGCAGACCAAGAAAAACGTCGAACCACGCGGCGCCGTTCGGCAAGGCAAAGGCCACAGGCCGCCCCGCCAGCGCGCGGGCGACACCGCCCACGGACTCCACCCAGGAAAGCGCTCGGGCATGCAGTTCCTCGAAACAGAGCACCTTGCCCGGCCCGGCCTCCACCAATGCCCGCATCGAAGCCCGCAGCGTGCGCGTCTCGCTCCATGCTGCTTTCAAAGCTGCGCTCATGATTTGACGCCCAAGCCGGACAGGTGCTCCAGCTCCACGGCAATCAACGCCGCCACCACCATCGTCGCAACGGTCAGACCGAGCGCGCTCACGACGGGAATCCCGCTGCTCGCCAGCACTCCAAACGACGCCGCAGTCGTCAGCGCCGAAACCCGCACTGAAACCGGGGGTGGTTCGTGCCGATAGGCCGACGTGGCGGAGAAAATTGCATAATTGTGCGTCATGCACACCCCGAGAAACGCGCCGAGCAGATGAAAGAGATTCAGCGGCACGCCCAACCAGCCAAAAACCCCGAAGACCCCGAGACACACGCCGCACGGAATCGCGAATATGCGCGCGCCGTCTCTCAGCCCGTACGTCAAGAAAACCCCCAGGCCGACAATTCCCAATCCGACCAGGCTCAAGCGGAGCGCGCTTTCGCGGTAACGGCCAAACACTCGATTGAGCGACTGCAGCTGGCCCGTGCCCACCGTCTTCAGTTCCGCCGGCGGCTCTGACTCCGGCGCGTTTGACACCAGGGTGACGAACCAACTGAAGGGCCTGCCCTCGTGGAGCAGAAGCCCCATCGGCCCCGCCAGTCGCGTTCGGACCGCAGCGATCGCCTCGTCCAACCCGGCGCGGCTTGCCTGAGTTTCGGAGGCGGGCCAGTCCTCGAAGAAGGGCGCGAATTCCTCCGCGTCAAAACCGGCCTGCTCCAACGCCGCCCGCAGCATCCGTGGAAACTCATCCGCCTCGCGCAAAAACCGCTCCGCCCGCCCCCGCCCGGCTTCGGTGGGAATCAACGCCCCCAGTCCCGCCATCTGCGCCGTCCCTCCCCCGGTTGACCACAACCAGGTTTCGAAGCCGGCCAGATTCTCGCGGGCCTCAGCCAGCGTGTCGCCATAACTCAAATACACCGTACGCCCGGAGTCATTTCCGAAACGCGCCCGGATGCGCTCGTCCTCCTCGTGAAGCTCCGGTGACGGGATGTCGAGATCCCGGACGTCGTCACGCCACGTGAGTTGGAAAAGGCCGGGCAAGGCGAACACCCACAGCAGGACCAGTCCGCGGCGCAGGTTACGACGCACGCCGGTGGGCAAGGCACGGCCTCCGCTAAAGTCCCTCGTTTCGAGGTACGGGTTGCGGACGGTCCCGAAGTACACCAGCGCCGCAGTCAGCGCGCAAAGCAGTCCGATTCCTACATAAACCCCGAGTTGCCGGATGAACGGCAGGTCCGAAAACAGCAGCAGCGCAAAGCCCGCGACCGTCGTCAGGCAGCTGGCAAGGAGCGGCTTCGCCAGACGTCGCACTTTGTCCGGATAATCCTCTCCGGGCCGGACGGGCGGCTGCATGAACAGGTAAAATCCGTAATCAATCGCCACTCCGGTGAGAAGCGAGCCCACCACCAACACGAGAATATGCAGACGATCGAAAATCATCGTGGTCCCGACCCAGGCTCCAACGATCGAGAGCAGGACCACGGGGAGCAGGTGCAGGCCGCGGTGAACGGAGCGAACGAACGTCAGCGCAACGGCAAGAACCGCCAGCACCGAAAACAGATTGAGCAGCTTCACTTCCCGCTCGATGCGCGCCCGGCTCGCGGCCGCGAAACGATTCACGCCGGTATAGGAAACCTGCAGATCCGGCACCTCGCGACGGCCGTCTTCCGTTACGCGGGCAATGGCTTCAAACGCCGGGGATTGCCCCTTCTCGCTCAAGGGTGACGAAGCCAGACGCGCCCAGACCAGACCGGCCGCTTCGCCTTCCGTCGACGCCTGCACCCACGCAAGCCCCTCCTGGGATAGACCCACCGCGTCTGATAATAGAAGCAGCGGATCGGCAGGGATCGCATCGCCGAAGGCAAGCGCCTCGGGTTTGCCGAGAAACCGCTCGAGCTCCACCGCGGTTTCGCGCGCCAGCCACTCCGGGAAGTCCGCGGGAAGCCCACCGTTCCGTTGGTGCGCCTGTTCACGTCGCACAAGCCATGAAGGAAACAGCAGGGTAAACCGTCGCTCAAATACCTCCGCTCCGAACGCGTCTCTCGAACCCTGGTCGCTGAACGGCACCGCCTGATCGAACGCCTCATCGGCATCAAGGGCTTCGGCCAGGCGACGGGTCACATCCGCCGGCACCGGTCGCCCCTCCGTCCTTTCGAACACGATCAACATTGTCCGTGCCTCGGCCTCGCCGGCAATCGACCTTACCAACCGCAATTCCGGCGATTGATCGCCATCCGGGACCAGGTCGAGCACATCACTCGAAAACTGAGTGCTGAAGTCGAGGTTCCCCAGCCAGGTTCCGCCCGCGACCAATGCCAGCAGCAGTACGGCCCATCCCAGGCGTTGGCGGACTTGAAACGTCATTGGCTGCTCAGCGGAAGTACCGCAGAAGATCCTCCTCCGAGAATCCGGGCTCTTCATTAGGCTGGCGGATGGCGATTTCCACCGACTGCCGGGCCGACCGTTTCAGCACAATGTTTCGCACGTCGGATTTCTCGCCACTCACCGCAATGCTTTCGAGTCCGCGCCTCATGCTGGCGTCGCGGGGAACGAGCAAGAGCGTCCAGGTGTCGTCGTCCCGCGAGCCCGACACGGCAAACTCGCGCTCCAGCGCCGCGAAGTCGAAGCGAAGGATGTTGAGCAGCGCCGCATTGGCCGACGCCGCGCGGGCATCCGCCGGTGGCGTGGTCTCGCCGGATGCCGTGCGAACGAGCATGCCCTTGTCGTCCACGATCACCGTGCGTTCCTCCGGCGACGTGTAGCGGAGGCTCAGCCCCCGCCCTGCCCCGACCCGCACCTCTCCCTGCAGCACGACCGGTGCGCGCCGGAACGGGAAGTGCCGTCGCTCGGTAAAAGGCGCCGTTACTCCCGGATGCCGGGCAAAGGCCGTGGCCAGGTCTCCCCACGCCTGCGCATCGAAGGCCGGCGGTGCCTCTTGGGCACGCACCGAAACCATTGCAGTCGCCACCAGTAATCCGACCGCAAACACGGGCCCCAGCAGCCTGGCCGCCTTCCAGCGGCGCCGGTGCGAACGCAGGGCGGGCCAGCGAAGAAACAACAATTCGACCAGAAGGCGCGCATGCATTCCGACCAGGGTGAGATTGTCCCGGATGTAGTGGAAATGCGATACGCCTCCTTCCTCCCGGGAAAAATAGCGCACCGGAGCCGGCCGATTGATCGGCGGCACGCCCGACCACGCCAGGCGCACCGCCGCCTCCGTGTCGAAATCGTAGCGGCGCCCGCCACGGCGAGGCCCGAGAAGGTCGAGCAGCGGCTGCAGGGGATAAATCCGAAATCCGAACAGGGGGTCGTCGATTCCCCGGCCCAACATCAACAGACGCACCATGGCGACGCTGAGCTTCCGCCCGTGCAGCCGCTCGGGAGGGATATTGGAGGGGAAAATCGGCCGGCCCAGCACCATCGCCTCGGGGTGGCGCCCGGATGCCGCCATGAACTCACGGATGCTTTCTTCGGGATGCTGTCCGTCGGCATCCATCACCAGGGCGTGAGTGAATCCCCGTTGCCGGGCCGCCTCCGCACCGGCCAGGACAGCGGCCCCCTTGCCCGCATTGTGCGGAAGGACGGCGACCGATAGTGCCGGTTCGGTCAACGCGAGCGCGCGCACGATCTCGCCGCTTCCATCCGTGCTGCCATCAATCACCACCAGAACCGGTTTCCAGTACTCAAGCACGCCCCGCACCACCTCCGCCAGCCGCGGGCCGGTGTTGAAGGTCGGAAGCACGACGAGATGGGTGGTGGATGGAATCATGCCGCAGAACTGGAATTCGATAACAAGACCACGCCCGCCGTCGCAGCACAAGCCGCCTCCGGAAACGCCTGCGGCGCACGCAACCAGCCCTCGATCCACGTGGTCACGTCGAGGGTCGAAGCGTGGGGTTCGATGCGGATGCGCGGTCCCACGGTGATGTCGGCCGAGGCAGGCAGCGGTTGCGGCTGCCACCATGGCCAGCCTTTGCCGAGGACCGGGCGGGTGCAGGCCACATGCACGAGTTGGATCGGCACCCCGGCGCGGCGCGCAATCACAATGAATCCCGACTTGAGCGGCCCCAGAACGGCTCCGGGCGGCGTCCGCGTGCCCTCGGGAAACACCACGAGCGTACGCCCGGCCGCCACCGCCTCCGCCACGCGGCGCAGGCCCTCGTGCCCTCCATCGTTGCCGAGGTAACCGGCCCGGCGCGCTGCGGCGCCGAGGACGGGATTGCGCCGGATGGCCGGCTTGAAAATGCAGATCGCCTCCGGCAGGCGGGCCAGCAGGCAGGTGATGTCGGTGAGCCCCGGGTGATTCGCGGCAACGACCAGACCCCCGCCATTCGCTGGCAGTCGTTCAATGTGGTGGAAACGAACATGAAAAAGCCGGGCGAACGACGTCCAGGCAATGAAGCCGGCACAAATCCGATGAATCAGCCGCTGAAAAAGTCGCTGGGTGCGATCCGTATCGGCCGCCGCGCCGGCCAGCAATACAAGCACGCTTACGGTCAGGCCGCAGGCCCCGAAAAGGAACAGCGTAAAGTAGTATCCAAAAAAAGTGTACACCGCACGCACGATCAGGCGACCGGGTTGAGAGGCAGGAAATTGAACCACTGATAGGGATGGACCCGCAGCAGGGTTTCAAGTTCTGACAACACGGCCTGAAAGTGCCGCCGCGCCGCCGCGAGATTGGCTTCGCGTCCCGCCGCGGGGTCCGCCCGATACACCGGCGACGCCATAACGCGCACGCCTCCGTCACCGGGACCGCCCACGGCCACGCAGAACACAACCGGAAGCCCAAAAAGCATCGCCAGGTGATAGATGGAGAAAGGGAAAAGGCGATCGGCGTCCAAAAAGCTGAAATACTCCGACTTTGCGCTGAACTCCAAACGGTCGCATTTCAATGCCAGCGAGCTCCCGGCCTCGATCGCCGCCTTGAGGTCGAAAATCAGACTTTGCGGATCGTTGACCCAAAGAAACGAAACCCGCTCTCCATAGCGCTGACCGAGCAGCTTCGTGTCATGGGAGTTGCCGACGCGGAGACGCAGAATCGACACCTGTAGGCCCCGCTCGCCAAGCAGGTAGCCGAGAAGGTCCGAGCAACCGAAATGAAAGGTGCCGTACAACGCGGGATTTCCGGATGCGATCAGCTGCTCGAATGCGGCCCGGTTCTCCTCAGCCAATTCGCAACGCAGAACGGCCCCCGCCCCGACCTGCAAATTAAGCAGCAGGGACTGGATGTAGGCGAAGAAATGCCGCCACACATGGATGACCCCCACCTGCCGTCCCAAAAGAGCATCGAGATAGGCCCGCGAGTCCCGCCGCTGTCCCGGCATGAGGGCGACCGCCCCCCAAGTGCCGACCATCAATGCGGGTCGAAAAAACCAGCGTGGCCAGGCCCGGTCGGCCCAAAGCAGAAATGCGGGCCCCCAACCGGGTCCAGGATTGGCGGGGGCGCGTGGCGCCGGCCTCATGACCACGCGAGGGTCCAAACGCCTCCCGCTCCGCTCCATTGCAAGGACTGGCGGTCCGCGAGCGCCTGCGTCCATGCCTCGAGCGTCGGCGGAGCCTCGTCCGCTCCCGCAACCGGCAGAAAGACAACGCGCCCGATCGCGCCGGCAGGTTCATGCGTCAACCCGAGGGCAAAGGCAAATGCCCTCGCGGACGCCATCCCGTGTTCCAGCATCCACGTGCCGCGCTCCTCTCCTCCCGCAAGCACGACGCGGGAGGCGGGCTCAAGCAGGGCCGTGAGCAGGGCTTGCTCAACGAGGCGGCGTTGCCCGGCCAGCGGCCAGAGACGTGCCACCGGTTGCTGACGGCCGATCAGCACCTGCTGCATGCCACCGGGATGAATCGAAGTCTGAAAAAGCAACGGACTCGCCGCGGGAAAACTCGTGAGAAAATCCTCCAGCGCCCGCGTCTCCGCATACGTGGTCGCGTAAACGACCGCGTCGTCCGGGCCGAGATCGAGGCCCTCGAGCGTGCTTCCAAGCAACAGCCCCAGATGCGTCATGCGCCGCAAGGCCGTGCGGGGAAACTTTGCCGCCAACCGCACGCGCGCTTCCACTGCGGTCTCCTCCGCGGCCGGCCACTCAACGCGCAGATGATGAATGAAGCGCTCAATCATGGGTGAGCAGAAGACCGGCGTGAGCGCCGCCAAAGGCGTTGCTGGTGAGAATGACGCCGTCAAAGGGACCCGCATCGAACGGCTCGAGGGCCACGGAGTCCGTGAACGAGGGCGCGGTGCCGCCGACCGTTCCCGGGATCCGCCCGGCGCGGAGGGCGGCGAGCGCGATCGCAAGTTCCACGAGCCCGCAGCTGCCGAGCGTGTGGCCGAGACTTCCTTTCCAAGAGACAAGCGGCGCGGAGGGAAACGCGCGACCGAGCGCCTCCGCTTCGAGTCGTCCCGCTTCAAGCGTCCCCGTGCCGTGTCCCTTGATCCACAGACGCCTTCCCTCCGCCGCCGTCGCCAGCGCACCGGCGCACGCCTCGAAGCCTGCGCCGTCAGGCCGGTTGGCGGTGAAGTGAAACATCTCGTTGTGCAGAGCCTGCGCGTGAATGCGCCAACCTTTGCCACCGTCGGCGTCTGCCTTGCGCAGGACCGCCACCGCCGCACCATCGCCGAGTCCGATCGACCCGGTCGGCCGCACCGCGTACGGCGCCGGCATTTCGCCGTTGAGAATCTTGAGGCTGTGGAAACCTCCCGCAACAAAGGGACTGACGAAGTCGAACGACACGATCAGCACGCGATCCGCCACCCCCGCGTGCAACAGGCGCGATGCCTGAACGAGTCCGAGATGGGCCGTCACGCAGGCGTGCGAAAAGACCTGAACATGCTCGCCCCACCCGAGGGTGCGCTGCAGCAGATTGACGCTCGCAAAGGGAGGGCCGAAAGTGAGGTTGCGGGCATCCTGGTCGCGCGTGAAAGCGTACAAATTTCCCGCTCCGAAGTTGCTGCTGGTCACAATGACAGGACGGCGCACCCCACCCCACTCGCCGGGCGCCACGTCACGCACCAGTTGCGAAACCGGATTCAGCCAACGCGGCGGCAGGGTGTCGTCCAGGGGGCCCATGAGCGCAAGTGGCACGAGATCGCCCCCTTCGCGCCCCAACACGGGCACCAGGTCGAGCGCCCGCCGTCCCGCCAGAAGCGCCGTTGCGCTGTCGTCAGCGCGACCAAAGGGAGTGAGGCCTTCGCAGACCTCGATCTCCACCGGCAGGCATTCGGCCGTCGTTTGCATCCGCCTGGAAAATCAGGGGCTCGACTGACGAGCGCGCAAGTAGTCGCTCAAGGCCCGGACGCTCGCCAGCGCCTGTCGCGACTCCTCGCTGCTGCCGATCTTGACCCCAAACTCCTTCTCGATCGCCAGCACGAGTTCGAGCGCGTCGATGGAATCGAGCCCAAATCGCGGCGAACCAATGAGCGGTTCGTCGTCAGGCAGGTTCTCGGGCCGGACATCGTCCAACTTCAAGGTGGAGACAATCAGGGTTTTGAGGCGAAGGCTGAGCGGATCGGTCATGAACACCCTAGTTGAGATACGCAACGCACCCGCGGCAAGCGGGGATTCCGCCGGCAAATCAAGTGCATCCAAATGGGCCTAGAATCAATTCCTACGTGGAACCCATGCGTCGGGACGTTCACCCGGGAAAACAATACGGGAATGCTTCAAGCAAAACTTGCCGAAACCAGGCCGGCCGGCGCCTTCGCGAAACGCTTCGCCACGCCCGCGAAGCGGCGCGCTGCCTCCGCGAGTTCGGGCTCGGCCAGCACACCGAAACTCAGGCGCACAAAATGGTGTGGCGCCTTGTCCCCAAAACACAAATCACCCGGCACATAAAGCACGCCCGCGTCGATGCACGCGTGGCAGAATTCCCCGGAGAGGCCCGTGTCGAGGCCGGCGGGCGCTTCGAGCCAAAGATAGAGCCCCCCGCCCGGCTCGGACCACCGCCAGCCCAGGTCGCGCAACCCCTCCCGCTCCAATCCGGTGTGCAGCGCGCGCATCTTTGCCTCGTAGGCAGGACGAATCCGTGCGAGTTGCGCGTCAAATTCGCCGTTGCCGAGCGCATGCTCGCAGATCGCCTGGTTGAAATTCGTCGAACCGAAGTCATGGTGCCCTTTCACGTGCAGCATGCGCGACCGCCACTCTCGGTCCGTGCACACGGCGTAGCCGACCTTGAGACCGCTCGCGAAGGGCTTGGTCAACGTCGAGGTGTAAAGCTTGGGAAAGGGAGCCCACGCCGCCATCGAGAGCACGCCCGGCGCCGTCTCGGGAGTGCGGTAGTATAATTCCCGATACGCGGCATCCTCCACGACCGGCACGATCAATCCCTCGTCCGCCAGCATCCGGGCGAGCAGGTCCTTTTCCTCAAAAGTAAGACTGCGTGCGGAGGGATTTGAAAAATAGCTGACGAAGTACACCGCCTTGAGCCGGGACGCCTCGCCGCTTTGCTTGAGTCCACGCAGAACCTTTCGAAGTCCATCCGCATCCACGCGCGCGTCGGCATCGACTGGAATGGAGCGGGCCTGCACGCCCAATCCGCCCAGCATTTCGAGAAAAACGAAATAGCTCGGCCGGTCCACCAGCACGATGTCTCCCGGCTCGCACAACACCTGCATGGCGAGGTAGAGCGCCTGCTGCGAGCCGTTGGTGACAAACAGATCCGGTGCCAGCGTCGCGGCGTCGAGACCGGGCTCGAGTCGCGCCAACCGGTCCGCCAGCAGCCGCCGGAGCACGGGCCGTCCCTGGTTGGTGCCATACTGCAAAAACTCCGGTTCGCCCGCTTTCGCTTCCAGATCCTGCACGGCCGCGCGCACGGCTTTCACCGGCAGTGTTCGACTGTCGGTAAACCCGGCGGCCAACGAAAGGAGGGCCGGATTCTCCAAAGCCATGCTCATCAGGCGGGCAATGGTGGGCGGATGCGCGCGGAGGCCCAGTTGGGAAAAGACGGGAGGAACGGCGGCGACGTCAGACATGATCGCTCAAGGCAACCCGATTGAGCTCAAGGTTCAACCTCCAAGCCTGATTGGGGCCGTGTTCGACGTATCGCGCGAAAACGCCACGCCCATCCCACGAAGGCGCAGAGGGCTCCACCGAGGTGAGCCAACGGGACGGTGCGCACGTCACCCAAGTCGGAGACCAGCAAGGGAGCGTCGGAAACCTGCTCAAAGATGAGTTTTGCCGCGACCAGACCGAGCACTGACAACCAGAACCAAACCGGCTCGCGCGGATCGCGACGCGTCAACTGAATCGCCGCAAGCAATACCAGCGTACCAGTCGCCAGTCCCGACAGGCCTCCGTAGCGCAGCAACGTGGGATCAAAGGCCAGCAACAGGCCGCCAATCGAGGGCGCGGCCACGGCGAGAAAAACCCGTCCTCCCCGCGGATCCAGCCGTTCCAACCAAACACCGGAGGGCACGAAGACCGCCAGGTTCCACAGGAGATGACTGCCCGAGAAATGAACCGCGTGTCCCGTCCAAAGGCGCCAATACTCGCCGTCAAACAACGACTCTCGTAGATAAAAGGCGGGCTCTCGCCACGCCGGCACCCCGTGAACCGCCAACGCAAGCAAGGCGTAGACCATCGTAAACCAAGGCACGGTGCCTCGTTGTTGAAACTCCGATGCCGTGGGCTGTGAAGGCGGAGACATAGACCAAAAAAACGGCGCGGATCCTTGAAGGAACCGCGCCAGAAAGAAGCAACGAGCGTCGTAAGGATCAAGCCGGCGCCGGCGCCGTCGTACCACCCAAGGCTTCGGGGGCCGACTTTCCCGCCACCTTCTTATCCTTGTCGGGGGCTTTCTCGTCTGCCTTCGACAGGGGGAGCTCGCGATACACCGGTGAGCGAATTTCGCCGTGTTCGAGGATCTCCATGACGTGCTTGCCCTCGATGGTTTCGTACTCGAGCAAAGCCTCGGCGATCTTGTCGAGCGCAGCGCGCTTTTCGGTGACGATGCTGTGGGCGCGCTGGTATTCCTGATCGATCACCTTCTGAATCTCGCGATCAATGCGCTGGGCGGTTTCCTGGCTGTAATTTTCACTGCGCGAAATTTCGCGCCCAAGGAATACCGTGTCGTGGTTGTCGCCGTAGGCGATCGGGCCGAGCGAACTCATCCCCCAGTCGCACACCATGCTGCGGGCGAGCTTGGTCGCCTGCTGGATGTCGCCGGAGGCGCCGCTCGTCACGTCGCCCAGCACCACTTCTTCTGCGATACGACCACCAAAAAGCGTAGCGAGCCGCGCGAGCATGCGGCGCTTGGCGTAATTGTACGTGTCCTTGGTCGGGATGTACATCGTGCTGCCGAGCGAGCGTCCCCGCGGAATGATGGTGACCTTGTGAACGGGGAAAACGCCATCGTCGACCACCGCGCCAACCAAGGCGTGCCCGGCCTCGTGATAGGCGACGATCTTCTTATCCTCGTCGTCCATGATGCGCCGGCGCTCACGGCCAAACTGGACTTTCTCGCGAGCGTCCTCGATGTCGTGAATGTCGACTTTCTTCTTGTTGCGCCGGGCCGCGAGCAACGCGGATTCGTTGAGCAGATTGGCAAGTTCGGCGCCAGAAAGACCAGGGGTGCCGCGGGCAACAACCCCGAGGTTGACATCGTCAGCGAGCGTGATCTTGCGGGCATGCACCCGGAGAATCTGTTCGCGCCCCGCGAGGTCGGGCAGGTCGACGTAGATCTGCCGGTCGAAACGACCCGGGCGCAGGAGCGCGCTGTCGAGCACGTCGGGCCGGTTGGTCGCGGCGATGATGATCACGCCTTCCTGGGTGTCGAAGCCATCCATCTCGACAAGCAGCGAGTTGAGCGTTTGTTCGCGCTCATCATTGCCGCCACCGAGTCCGGCGCCACGCTGGCGGCCGACCGCATCGATCTCATCGATGAAAATCAGGCAGGGCGCATTTTTGCGTCCCTGCTCGAACATGTCGCGCACGCGGCTCGCGCCGACGCCGACAAACATCTCCACGAAGTCGGAACCGGAGATGCTGAAGAACGGCACCTCTGCCTCGCCGGCCACAGCCTTGGCGAGCAGGGTCTTTCCGGTACCGGGGGGCCCCACCATCAGGATGCCCTTGGGAATGCGACCTCCCATCTTCTGAAACCTCTTCGGGTCCTTGAGGAAATCGACCACTTCGGAAACTTCTTCCTTGGCCTCGTCGCAACCCGCGACGTCGCCAAAGGTGATCTTGTCGCGGTCGCGTTGCAGGAGCTTCGCGCGGCTCTTGCCAAAATTCAAAGCGCCCCGACCGGCCTGCCGCAGCTGGCGGACGAAAAGGAAGTACAGCAACCCGATGATGATCACGAACGGGATGACGTTCGCCAAAATACTCTGCAGCATGGTCGCCGCCGGAGGCTCGCTGTACTTGTTCGAGGCCTGAAGCTTCTCGACACTGGCGTCAGTCAAACGCCCGGCTGCACGAAAGTCTTTCACACCTCTTCCTTCCGGACCCGTCTCGGCGGACATCATCTTGCCCGTAATGACCACATACTCGCGCCCGCCGGAAAGATCTGTGCGGATCACGCCTTCCGTGATGCGACCTTGTTCGGTGAGTTCGACGACCTCGGCAATCTTGAGGGTCTCCGGAGCGGCCACCTTTCCTGGATTGAGATAAAACAGAGCCAGCACCGCCGTGACAATGGCGAGCCAGATCATCAGCACCTTCGGCTGAAAACGCTCCGGGGGCAGATTCTTAATGGGTCTACGCTTCTTATCGTTCTTGGGATCGGGCATTTCGAATTATGACTGAAAGGTGAAGGTGTAGGTTCCGGGCGGATAAGTCAATTTAACCGGACCCATATATTACGGTCCGGAGGGCCGGGGAATTGAGCCCTCAAACCCGAGCCAGCCGCGACGGATCACGGCAAAGCCCGCTCGCCCCAAACTGAACCGGGTCGGCCGGCCCGCCTTTACCGCCGTGAGCAATTCATCAAAACCCGCGCGCGAAAGGTCTCCCGCCAATGGTTGCGCGACCAGCCAAGCCTGCAAGGCCCGACGCACGAGGCCCCGGGGGCGGCCGGCCAACCCGTGCACATTGAGCCGTCCGTCCGCCGTGACGGGCGCAATCTCCCGGCGCCAGACCTCCATGGCCTCGTCATCCTCCTCCAACCGCTCACGCGCCAGCGCGGCTCCTGCAAACGCATCGCGATCACGATGGGCGGCCACCCACGCAGGCACGACGGATTTGCGCATCCGATTTCGCAAATAACTGTCGCCGTCATTGGTGGCGTCCTCCCGCCAAGGAGCCCCCGCCCTCAAGAGTGCCGCCATCAGTTCCCCTTTCTTTAATGTGAGCAAGGGCCGCACAAAGACCTGCCCTCCCGGCATCGACTGCACCGGTCGCGGCGCCGCCAACCCACCGGTACCGCTCCCTCGCCCGAGGCGCATCAGCTGGGTTTCGATGATGTCATCCTGTTGATGCCCCAGCAAAAGACAGGTGCTCCGGCGCCGCTTCATGGCCCGGCGGAAAAAAGCCAGTCTCGCCTCCCGCGCCTGCGCCTCGCTCGCGCCTCGCGGAGGGTTCTGCCATTCGCCCGTCTCGAAGCGGACACCAAGCGCCGCGCAGACCTTTGCGCAAAACGCCGCGTCCGCCGTCGCCGTCCGACCTCGCAGACGGTGGTTGAAATGGAGCGCCACGACACGTTTCCGTCGCTCCGGCCAATGCGCCCACACCAGCAGCAGCAATGCCAACGAGTCTGAGCCCCCGGAAAATGCCACCGCCCACGTCCCGTCTGCGAATTCCGCGGCACCGGCGGCACGCACATCCAAGCGTGCCTTCGGAATCGCCTTTGCCAGCGCTTCGGCACCCGCCGGCCAGTCGATTGCACGTTTTGAGGCCATGCAGACCTCAGCCGACGGACCGCCCCGCGTGTGTCAGTCTCGTCATCAGCTCGAAACAAACGCCCGCAGCGTGCCCCCGGGCGATCAGGCAGCAAGGTTCACTGGGCGCGGACTCACGCAAAGCTCAAAAACTCCTTTCCAAAGTAAGGCACCAGCACCTCGGGAATTTTCACCCGGCCGTCGGCCTGAAGGTTGTTCTCCAACAACGCCGACACGACGCGCGGCACGGCCAGCCCCGATCCATTGAGCGTGTGCACGAGCTCGGGCTTGACCCCGTCCTTGCCACGAAAACGGATCTGGGCGCGCCGGGCCTGGAACGACTCGAAGTTCGAGCAGCTCGACACTTCGAGCCATCGCTTTTGTCCGGCCGACCACACCTCAAGATCGTACTTCTTTGCCTGGGCAAATCCCATGTCGCCCCCGCACATGAGCAGCACACGGTACGGCAGACCGAGTTTCTGCAGCAGTCGCTCCGCGTCGTCGCGCAGCTTCTCCAACTCGGCGTAGCTCTGCGAAGGGTGCACCCACTTGAGCAATTCCACCTTGTCGAATTGATGCAGCCGGTTCAACCCGCGCACATCGCGACCGTAGCTGCCCGCCTCACGCCGGAAACAGGGCGTGTACGCACAACGGCAGACCGGCAGCGCCTCTTCAGCGATGATCTCGTCGCGGAAAAAATTCGTCAGCGGTGTCTCGGCCGTGGGCACGGCGTAGAGGCTGTCCTCAACCGTCTGATACATCTGACCTTCCTTGTCGGGCAACTGGCCGACCGCCGTGGCGCTGGCGGCGTTGACGAAGATCGGCGGGTTGACCTCCTCGTAGCCGGCGCGTCCCGCCTCGTTGAGAAAGAACTGCAGCAGCGCCCGCACCATCCGCGCACCATCGCCGACATAAAAGGGAAAGCCCGCGCCCGTCACCTTGGCGCCGCGCGCGAAGTCAAACAACCGTTCAAATCCCGGGATCTCCCAGTGCGGCCGCGCGTGCGGGAGATCGACCACCGCGCCGTTCGTGGCGTGCACGATGTTGTCGTCGGGCGTGCGGCCTTCGGGCACACTCACATGGGGCAGATTCGGCAGTGTAAGCATCGCGGCATGCCAGCGCTCCTCGGCCTCCTTGAGCGACGCCTCCTTCTCCTTCGCCTGGCCCGAAACGCCCTTCATCTCGGCCACCTTGGCCAAAAACTCGGGCGTGCCCTTCGGCAGCTTCACCATCTCGGCATTGGCCGCCTTCTGGCGTGACCGGAGCGACTCGACCTCCTGGATGAGACCACGCCAGGCGGCGTCGAGCGCCAGCACCGCGTCGAGGTCGACGTCGAGATGTTTCTTGGCAATCGCGGCACGGACCACCTCAGGCGATTCGCGGAGCAGTTTGGGATCAAGCATGGCGGTAGAGAGAAACCGCTTCGGCGGTACGATTCACGCCAAATCTGCTTTCACGGGCGCACGGGAAATCGCCGTCGTGACCCCACCCGCCCTTCCCGCTTCGCAGTCGCCCGCTCCGCCGATTCTGCTTTGCACCGGCGGGTCGTCCCCTTTGATGACCTCCGCCTGAACCCGGTCCTCTTCCACTGACGTGCCCTTCGCGTGCTGACGCTCCTGCTTAAACTCCTTGGCCGCCTGCTCGCGCTCCTGCCCGAGTGGTTTTTGCGAGTGATCTGCGCCGGCCTCGGCGAGTTTATGCTCCGGGCCCTTCCACGCCGGCGTCGGATCATGTTGTCGAACCTCGATCACGCCTTCCCTGAAACCACCCGCGACTGGCAACGATCCATCGCCCGCGAAAGCTGCCGCCGTCTCGTCGAAACCGGACTTCTTTCCCTCGCTTCCCCGTTTCTGTCCGAGCGCCGGCTTCGCCGCATCGCCCGCCTTTCGCCCGAGGCCCAGTCCCTTCTCAGCGCGTGGCACGCAAACCCGCGCCCCGCCTTGGTCTGCACCCCCCACTTCGGACACTGGGAAACGCAAACGTGGCTGGGTCTGCTCAGCGCCACGCCCCTGCCCGAGTTCGGGGTGATCTTTCGGCCTCTGCGCAACGCCTCGCTCGACGCCTTCGTCAAAAACACCCGCGAACGTTTCGGCATGCGGCTGCTGTCGCGCAAGGACGGCTTTCAGGAGGCGCTCAAGATTCTTCGTCGGCGCGGTGTCGTGGGACTGCTGTTCGACCAGAACGCAGGAGATCCCGGCGCGCTCGCCACCCTGTGCGGCCGGCTGGCCTCCACCACCGAACTCGCCGGCCTGATGGCGGAAAAGTACGGCGCCGAGGTCGTGGCGATTTATCCGCACCGCTCGGCCTTCTGGCGGGTCGAATTGCGCTTTGAACCGCTGGCCACGGATGGGACCGTCACCGGCGTCACGCTCGCGCTCAACCGCTGGCTCGAATCGACCCTGGCCCGCGACGACAACCGTTGCGCTTCATGGCTTTGGTCGCACGACCGCTGGCGCACCCAGCATTATCACACGAAGCGTTTCAAGATTGAGGCGAAGCGCAACTTTCTCGCCGCCGATCTCGCCCTCCGCGGCTGGGATCGCCTCCCGAAAAAAAACCGTGTCTTCATTCGCCTGCCCAACTGGCTGGGGGACGTCGTCATGGCGCTTCCCCTGCTCCGCGCCTTGCGCGCCGCCCGCCCCGACGCGGAGCTCACGTTGATCGGCAAGGCCGCCTTTGCTCCGCTCGTGTCGCGATGGGACGTTTGCGACCGCTACGAACCGCTTCCACCCCGCGGCGCCGGCTACTTTCTTCACTTCCGGCGGCTGCGTCACCGATATCCGGATACCTATGTGCTTTTCACAAACTCGGCGCGCGGCGATCTCGAAGCCAGATTGACCGGCGCTCCGCAGCGCTTCGGCATCGTGTGTCCTGGAAAGCGGCGACCGTTTCTCTCGCACGCGCACACCATGGCGGCCGATTACGACGAGAACCTCCACCACCAACTCGCGCTCTGGACCGATTTCCTGCGCTCTTTCGGCCTCGAAACGCCCCCCAACCTGAGCGCGGCCGCGTCTTCGCCACCGGACGGCCCTCCGGTGATTGGCCTCATTTGCGGTTCCGAAAATACTCCCGCCAAGCGCTGGCCGGTCGCCCACTGGCGGGCCCTGATCGACGCGCTGCCGGAAACGAAATTTATCCTCTTTGGAACACCCGCTGATCGCATCCTCGCCGCAGCCATCGCGACAGGCGCCGATGCTGCGCGCGTCGAGAATCTTGCCGGCAAGACCGATCTGCCGTCGTACATGAGTCGTCTTCAGGCCTGCCACTTGCTGGTGTCCAACGACACGGGCGGACTTCATCTCGCCAACGCATTGGGCGTTCCGGTCATCGGGCTTTTCGGCCCGACCAATCCCGTCCGCACGGCCCCCGTCTTCGACGCGCCCACCATCATCCTGCAACCCCCTGGCTGTCCGCCCACCGGGGGCGGCGCCCTGGACCGCCTCGAACCCGCCACGGTGGCCGCGGCCGTTCGCGAGGTGCTCGCCAGCACGCTGCGTCCGGATTAAGTTTGCGCGTGGGTCTCGCCCTTTCACGTTTCCTGCTTTGCCTTCATCGTGCCCCTGCTGACCGTCACCGATCTTCGCACGTCTTTTCATACGCGCAACGGCATCTATCGCGCCGTCGATGGCGTGAGCTTCCAGCTCGAGCGGGGCGAAACGCTTGGCATTGTAGGTGAATCCGGCTCTGGCAAATCCGTCACAGCCTATTCGTTGATGGGCCTGCTTCCCCAACCCACCGGTCGGGTGGAGAGCGGCACGGCGCTGTTCGACGGCATCGACCTTCTGCGCTGCCGCCCCGCTCAGGCGCGCTCGATCCGCGGCCGGCGGATCAGCATGATCTTCCAGGATCCGATGACCTCGCTCAATCCGTTCATGCGGGTGGGCGACCAACTGATCGAGCCGTTGCTCATTCACGAAAAGATCTCGAAGGCCAACGCCCTCAAACGCGGCCTCGCGATGCTGGAAGCCGTCGGGATCAATGACGCGGCCGGACGGCTCAATCATCATCCGCACGAATTTTCCGGCGGCATGCGTCAACGCGTGATGATTGCGATGGCGCTCATCACCCGTCCCGAACTGCTGATCGCCGACGAGCCGACGACCGCGCTCGATGTGACCGTGCAGGCTCAAATCCTCGAGCTGATCGGAAAGATGAAACGCGAGCTCGGCATGGCCGTGATCTTCATCACCCATGACCTCGGCGTGGTTTCCGGCCTGTGCGACCGCGTGCAGGTCATGTATGGCGGTCGCATCGTCGAGACCTCCGACACCCGCACCCTCTTCTACGAGCCGCGCCATCCCTACACCCGCGCATTGCAACGCTCGATTCCGGGCCTGCAGCCGAAAGGCACCGAACTCTACACCATCGCCGGCCTGCCTCCCGATCTCTCAAAACCGGTCGTCGGCTGCGCCTTCGCCCCGCGTTGCGCGCACGCGACCGACCTCTGCCTGTCCGCCGATCCGAAACTGGCCGAGATCAAGCCCGGCCACGCCCATGCCTGCCTGCGCGTTCAGGCCGGAGAACTCTGACGCCATGGCCGACACCATCCTCGAACTCAAGGGCCTTGCGACCCACTTCCCCGTCTATCGCGGTTTTCTGGTCAAGCGCCAGACAGGCACCGTGAAAGCGGTCGACGGCGTCAACCTCACGCTCGGCCGCGGGGAGGTGCTGGGTCTCGTGGGCGAGTCGGGCTGCGGCAAGAGCACGCTCGCCCGCACCATCATGCAACTCGTGCCGGCCTCCGCGGGCACGGTCGTGTTGTCGGGACGCACCCTGTCGATCGCCGAAGGCCTGACGCACGACGTGCTGAGCCGCGAATTGCAGATGGTCTTTCAGGATCCGTACGCGTCGCTCAACCCGCGGATGACCGTCTTCGCCACGCTCGCCGAACCCCTGCTCGTGCACCGACGCTGCAAGCCGGCCGAAGTCGCCGGTCGCGTGGCGAAGCTGATGGCGACCGTCGGGCTCGCCCCGCGTTTCATGCGCAAGTATCCGCACGAATTTTCGGGCGGCCAGCGGCAACGCATCGCCATCGCGCGCGCGCTCGCGCTCGAACCGAAGGTCATCATCGCGGACGAACCCGTGTCGGCGCTCGACGTCTCCATCCAGGCGCAGATTCTCAACCTGCTGGCCAGCCTCGTGCGCAAGGCGGGCGTGAGCCTGATCTTCATCGCCCACGATCTTTCGGTGGTGAAACACATCTCCGACCGGGTTGCCGTGATGTATCTCGGCAAAGTGGTGGAACTCGGCCCGGCCGCAGAAGTGATCGAACGCCCCCAGCACCCGTACACGCGGGCCTTGGTCAGCGCGATCCCGACGCCCAACCCCGACGTCGAGCGCAACCGCAAGCGCATCGTGCTCCCGGGCGATCCGCCGTCACCCATCAATCCTCCCGCCGGCTGCGCCTTCCACCCGCGCTGCCCCTACGCCGAAGCCCGTTGCAAAGCAGCCGTTCCACCTCTCCTCCGCTCCGGCTCAAGCGAGGTCGCGTGCGTGAGGCTGGGTGAAATCTGATTTCTCCGCCGCAGAGGAACCGCGCATTCGCCGCATCGCGCACACGCCTCCGAAAGCACGCGCGCGACCAAACCGCCCCCCGCCCGGCCGTTACTTGGCCAGTACGGGTTCGTCCTTGTGCACGTCCGGCGACGTGTCCTGCACTTCGCGTTCGATCTCCTCGGCGCGCTTGAGGCCGTGGGTGCTGGAGTGGCCGGTCAGTTTTACCACAACACGATCAGCGAGGATGTAGAAGATCGGGATCACGAACAGGGTCAGGAAGGTGGAGATGGAAAGACCTCCGACGATCACAAGGCCCATCGGGTTGCGCGTCTCGGCACCCGCGCCGCTGGCGAACGCGATCGGCACCGCTCCAAGGATGGTCGAGATCGACGTCATCAGAATCGGCCGGAACCGTAGCGTCGCCGCGCCAAACGCCGCGTCGAAAGCGTTCCTCCCCTGCACCTGGAGCTGGTTGGCGAACTCGACGATGAGAATGCCGTTCTTCGCCACCAGGCCGATGAGCATGATCAGACCGAAGCGGGAAAAGATGTTGTCCGTCATCGCGACGCCCCAGAAGCGCGTGCAGTAAAGCACGATGATGCCACCGGAAATGGCGATGGCCACACCCGTGAAGATCGTGATCGGGTGCACCCACGACTCGAACTGCGCGGACAGAATCAGGAAGGTGAAGAGCAGCGCGAGACCGAACAGGATGATGGTGTCGCTGCCACTCTCGACGAACTCGCGCGTCTCTCCATCCCAGGTGTACGCGTATCCTGGGGGCAGGAGCGGCCTCACGAGTTCCTCGAGATGCGCCACCCCGTCGCCGATGGTCTTTCCCGGGACAAGCTGGGCGGAAACCGTAACCGAGCGAAGCCGGTTGAAATGTGGGTAACTTTCCGGCACGAGGCCCTCCTCGTAAGTCACGAGGTTGCTCAGCTGAACCAGATGGCCGTCTTGGGATTTCACATACAGGCGCGACAAATCGTACGGCGTGGCACGATTGGCATTCTCGACCTGTACCATGACGTCGTACTGCTGGTTGCCGCGTTGGAACTGCGTCACGCGACGGCCGCCGAGCATCGTTTCCAACGTGGCCGCCACATCGGCGATGGGCACCCGGAGATCCGCCGCGCGCGCCCGGTCGATGCGCACGTCGAGCTGGGGCATGGTCGGAGAAGGATCGACGCGCGGCTGAAGCAGCGTGTCGCTTTGCCGGAGTTTCACCAATACTTCCTGGCCAATGCGCTGGAGCTCGCCGAATTCGCTTCCCTGAAGGACCATCGAAACGCCCCCCGCTCCGCTACTCCCGCGTCCCCCGCCAAAGGGCCGTACGGGCGAGACGCTTACCTGGCCGCCCGTGTTCTCACGCGAGAATCTCGTACGAAGACCGGCAACGATGTCCTGTGTCTTGCGCTCGCGATCTTCCCAAAGGGCAAGCGTGGTGAAGATAAAGGCGCGTCCGTCCCCTGTTCGGTGGAAGGTCCGGTCGACCTCAGGGACCTGCAGAATCTGCTGCTCGAGCTCGTAAGAATAAATACGATTGTACTCCGGCGTCGAACCCACGGGGGCAATGAAGCTGACCGAGAAAATACCCCGGTCCTCCAGCGGCGTGAGCTCCTTTTGGAGTTTCCCGTAGAGGAAGAATCCCGTGGCCGAGAAAAGGAGCGCAGCCCCGAGAATCACATAAGGGATGCGCAGGGCGAAGCGCAGCATGCGTTCGAAAACCCGGTTGAGGAATTCGAAGAAGGGCTCCGTCTTTTCATAGAACCAACCGTGCCTGGCCTTACCGTCCACGATCTTCGTCTTCAGAATGCGCGAACACAGCATCGGCGTAAGCGTCAGCGCCACAAACGAGGAGACGACGACCGAAACGGCCAGCGTAATGCCAAATTCGTAGAACAAGCGCCCGGTCTGACCTTTCTGGAAAGCCACCGGGAGAAACACCGCCGCCAGCGTCAGGGTGGTCGCGATGATCGCGAAGGCGACCTGGCGCGCCCCACGCACGGCCGCATGGATGGGCGCCTCTCCTTCCTCGATGCGCCGGTAAATATTTTCCAACATCACGATCGCGTCGTCGACCACGAGGCCGACCGCCAGCACGAGCGCGAGCAGCGTGAGCACGTTGATTGAGAATCCCAGCACGCCCATCAATGCGAACGAACCGATGATCGACACCGGGATCGCCACCAAGGGAATCAGGGTCGCGCGCCAGTCGCGCAGGAAGAGGAAGATCATCAGGATGACCAGCAGCGCCGCCTGCCACAGCGTATGGTAGACCTCGCGCACGGAACGCTCCACAAACACGCTGGTGTCGTAACCCACATTGACTGCGACGCCTTCCGGCATGTCGGCCTGAATGATGGGGATCAGCGCCTTGATCCCGTTGGCAACGTCGAGCATGTTGGACGTCGCCTGACGGATGATCGAAACGCCCACCGTGGGCCGGCCCTTGAAATAGGTCTCGCTGCGGTAATCCGACGAGCCGAGTTCCACCCGGCCGACGTCGGAGAATTTCACCTGATAGTCGCCACGGGTCACGAGCACGAGATTCTCGTAGTCGACCGGATTCGACATGCTGCCTTGAAGGCGGATCGGAAACTCACGGGAGAGCGACTCGATGCGTCCGCTCGGCAGATCGACATTCTGCTGACGAAGCGCCCCCTGCACGTCGGTGATCGTCAGGCCATAAGCGGCCAGCTTGTCACTATCGACCCACAGACGCATGGCGTACCGCCGTCCACGAAGTTCGACCGCTCCGACCCCCGGCACCGTTTGCAGGCGCTGCAGGGCGATGCGGTCGACGATCTCCGTCAGCTCGAGCCGGTTGAACCGATCGGAATTGAACGACAACGACATGATCGGACTGGAGTCGGCGTCTGCCTTGCTGACCTCGACATTTTCCACCTCGACCGGAAGGCGCCCGCGCGCCCGCGCCACACGGTCACGCACATCGTTGGCCGCCTCGTCGATGTTGCGGACCAGATCGAACTCGATCGAAATGCGGGAGCTTTGCTGGGACGAACTCGAGCGGATGACGCGAATGCCGTCGATCGTGGCAATTTCCTTTTCCAATGGCTCGGTCACTTTCGACTCGATCACCTCCGCGGAGGCCCCCGGGTAGGAAGCCTGCACGGACACGATTGGCGAATCCGTGCTGGGATACTCGCGGACTGGCAGGCGGAGAAACGCCAGCATGCCGACCAACACAATAAGAATGGAAGCGACCAGGCAGACGACCGGGCGCTTGATGGAGAGGTCGGACAGGATCATGGCTTAAGTCTCCTTCGGCATGAATTCGCTGCGAAGCGGCTTGGGCAAAAGTTTGATTCCTGGATACAGGATCAGGCCGCCGACACCGGAGGCCACGACGTCCTGTTTTTCCCGGAGCTCGCCCTCGAGCGGTGTGATCTCCACAAACCCGCGGGAACGCAGGCCCAGCTTGACCGGGACAAACCGGGCAACCTTGTCCTCGCCTTGTTCGTCCACGACGATGATCTGCGAGCCGGTTGACGTCGTCAGAATTGAACCCTCCGGCACCGTCAGCGCCCCCTTGCGCACGTCGAGCACCAACTCCACGTTGGCAAACATGCCGGGTCTGAGCAACGCGGGGGGATCGGTGATGATCCCTTTGACTTCGCTCGAACGGGTGGCGCGCTCGATGACCGCACTCACGAAGTAAACATCGCCCATCACCGGCTGCGAGGCATCCATCGTGGCCGACCTGAGAATGAAGTCCGTGCCGTTGCGCACGAGAGCGAGGAAACGCTCAGGCACCTGAAACGTGACTTTGAGCCGGCTCAGGTCGTTCAAGGACGTCAGCACGTTGTTCGTCGTCACGTAGTCGCCGGCGGAGATGGAACGGGAACCGACCACCCCGTCGAAGGGCGCACGCACCGCGGTCTTCTCCAGACGCAGCTTCAGCAGCGACAGTTCCGCGCGGGCGGAGGAAAACTCGGAGCGGGCGCGGTCGGCCTCGGATTGGGGAATGGTCCGCGACTCGGACAGGCTTTCGCTGCGGGCCACATTTAACTCGGCGAGTTTGAAGCGGGCCTCGACCTGCGCGTACTGCGCCAGCAGTTCGGAGTCGTCGATCTTCACCAGCATGTCCCCCTGCTTCACCTTCTGCCCCTCCTCGAAAAAGATTCCCCGGACCAGCCCGGCGGATTCCGGCCGGATTTCGGCCGATTCATTGGGGGCAAGCGAACCGACGACAGTCAACGACTCGACAAGATCGCGGCGCAGGACCGGAGTGACCTCCACCGCTTGGATCGGAGATCCTCCCCGCCCACCGCGGCCACCTGCGCCCGCTCCTCCCCCCGCCTTTCCGCTCTGGGCGCCTTCCGGCGCGGCATTCTTGGTGCAACCGCCTGCGACACAGGCCAGGACCAACACGATAACGGGATAGAATTTAGGACGAGCCATGGATAAAGCTAGGGACGAGACGCTGTGAACCCACCACGCGTTACGAGATAAGATCTCAGGCGCGGTGGAAAAATTCCCGCACAAGCCTGCTCAAGGTCCTTCTTGGCGAAAGAAAAGGCGAGCACGCATCAGTGATCGCCACCCACACCGCCTCGCACGGCCCGAAAAAGGCCTGGTCAACGTTGGCGGGACACAATGCAAACGGGCGAATCACCGGCCTCGCGCAAGCAGGCCCCACGCCAATTCAGAGCGGTGCCGCTCACCCAAAAGGAGAATACGTGGCAATACCCCGGCCACTCCGATTCGCAGCCTCTCCCGAGGACTTTACGCGATCGAGACGGAGTACGCGGCGGCATCGAGCAGCGATGAAGCCTCGGCGGGATCGTTGAGCTTCACCTTCATCATCCAGCCGTCGTCGTACGGAGACCGGTTCACCGTTTCCGGCGCTTGATCGAGCGCCTTGTTCACTTCGACGACGGTAAATGCCACGGGAGCGTAGAGGTCGGAAGCGGCCTTGACCGATTCGACGACCCCGAACGTCTGCCCTGCCGCAAGTGTCGCCCCCACCTTCGGCGTCTGGACGTAGGTGATGTCGCCCAAGCTGCTTTGAGCGTAGTCCGTGATGCCCACCAGCGCCGTACCGTCGGCGGCTGGCTTGAGCCATTCATGGGATTTGGCGTAACGGAGATCGGAGGGAACGCTGCTCATGCTGTGGGTTTCTTTAGTTCGACGAACGGAGGTTTGACCAGCTGCAAGTTGATTTTGACCCCGCGAATATCGACCGACAGCGGCGTACTCGCCGCCGAGGTCGTGATCAACGCGGATCCGATCGCCTCGTTGAGCAAAGGCGACAGCGTGCCCGACAAGACCCGGCCCACCACGGCACCCGCCGCGTCCTGCACCGGCGTTTCGGCGCGCACGATGCGGCGGTCACCGGTCTTGAAGTAAACCACCTTGGCGGGGGAACCCGCCGCCTTCTCGCTCGCCAGCGCATCGCGTCCGACAAAGCCGCCCGCCTTCTCCAGTTTCACCGTCCAGCCCAACCCTGCCGCAAGCGGCGAGATCTCCGCCGAAAGTTCGTGCCCGTAGAGCGGAAATCCCGCCTCCAACCGGAGGCTGTCGCGGGCACCGAGGCCTGCGAGTTCGAGTCCGTCGGCCTTGCCGGCGGCCAGCAGCGCCTCCGCGAGTGGCACCGCGTCGCCTGTCGCATGGTAGAGTTCGAACCCATCCTCGCCTGTATAACCGGTGCGACTCACCAGGCAGTGCACCCCCGCCACCGTGCCTTCGACGAAGTGATAGTACTTCACCGCACTGAGCTTCGCGCCGGTCAGCGACTGGACAATCTCCGCCGCCTTCGGGCCCTGCACGGCGAGCAAGGCATAGTCGGCGCTGCGATCGGCGATGGTGACGTCGAAGCCCTTCGCTGCGGCCGCGATCCAAGCGAGGTCCTTGTCGATGTTACCCGCGTTGATGCAGAGAAAATAATCGTCGGGAGCGCGCATGTACACGAGGAGGTCATCCACCACTCCGCCCGTCGGTTCGCACATCGGCGAGTACAGCACGCGTCCCGGGTGGAGGCGGGCGACATCGTTCGTCACGAGATGATTGAGAAACCGTTCCGCCTCGGGACCGCGCACGTCGACCTCGCCCATGTGGCTGACGTCGAACAGACCGGCGGCCCGGCGCACCGCTTTGTGCTCCTCGAGAATGCTGCGGTACTGCACCGGCATCTCCCAACCGGCAAAATCGACCAGCCGTCCGCCGTGGGCGGCATGGAACACGTGCAAGGGCGTGCGTTTGAGCGTGGACATTTCCTCCAATACGACCCTGCGCACCCCCACGGGCAAGCGCGCAATGCGATCGACCGCTTCGATCCAGCGCCTCTTCACGAAGACATTTAACAGGAGCACGCGGAGACCGCAGAGAGAGAGGCAATGCCAAGAGCTTTCGACACCCCTTCGTCATCAAACCGTTGGCCTTGCTCTCAAATCGGGGCAGGCTTTGATCGAATCGTACTTTTGCATCGTAAATGCCCAAGGCGCCGTAAACTGGCCGCATGCAATGGCTCGTGATCGCGATCGCACTCACCTTGGGTATTTCGTTTGTTTGCTCCCTCATGGAGGCCTTGATCCTGAGCACGACCGTGACCGAGGTCGAAGCGCTGAAACGGAGTCGTCCGCGGCGTGGAGAATTGCTGGAGCGCCTCAAGATAAACCTCGAGGAAACGATCTCGACCATCCTTACGCTCAACACCATCGCGAACACCCTCGGCTCGGTCACGATTGGCGGCCTCGCCACCAAGCTTTACGGCGAGGCGGTGCTCGGCGTGATCTCGGCCGTGCTGACGTTGGGAATTCTGGTGTTTTCCGAGGTCTTGCCCAAGAATCTCGGCGTCGCCTACCGCCGCAGCCTGCAACCGATCATTGTTTTTCCGCTCACGTGGATGTGCAACGCCCTGCGGCCCGTGACTTATTTTTGCAGCCTGATCGTCAAGATGGTCATCCGCACGCCCGATCTTCCCGCCAACTCCGGCGAGGAGATCATCCTCCTCGCCGAACGCGGCGCCCTACAAGGCACCTTGTCCCGCAGCGAATCGAGCATCATCGCCAACGCGCTCTCACTCGATGATGTACGCGTGAGCGAGCTCATGACGCCGCGCACCGTCGTGACCGCCCTCAAGCGAAACGCGACCGTCGGTGAGGTGTTTCGCGATTATCCCAACATCCCGTTTGCGCGCATCCCCGTTTACGGGAAAAATCTCGACGACATCGTCGGTCTCGTGCGCCGCCGCGACCTGCTGAAGGCGAAGGCAAACGATCAGGACTTCGATCTCGTCGAGAAGCTGATGCAGGAGGTGCACTTCATTCCGGAAACCGTCACCGCCGCCAACGCGCTCCAGGCCTTCCTCAAGGCGCACCAGCAGATCCTCGTCGTGGTCGACGAATTCGGTGCCACAGCCGGCGTGATCAGCATGGAGGACGTCATGGAACAGCTGCTCGGACGCGAGATCTTCGAAAAAGACGATGTTGCCGTGGACATGCGCGAACTCGCCCGCGCGCGCCTGCAAAAGCAGGCACGCACCCGCCGTCCCGGCGACGGACCGGCGCCGTCTTCACCCTCGCCTCCCAAGCCATGATCACGCTCGCCGCCTACTGGGTTCACGACCTGAGCCCGTTCCTCATTCGTTTCGGCGAAAACGCGGGCATCCGCTACTACGGTCTCGCCTACGTGCTCGGTTTCCTCGGCGGTGCCTGGCTGCTGCACCGCTACGACCGGGCCGGCCGCTCGCTCCTGCCGACCGCCAAGATCGGCGACTTCATGTTTCTGATCGTGATGGGCGTGTTCCTCGGGGGCCGTCTCGGCTTTTTCCTGCTCTACCAACCGGAAGTCTTCTTTCGCGAGCCGCTGCAAGTGCTGCGCGTGTGGGAAGGCGGCATGGCCAGCCATGGCGGCTTCGCGGGCGTGGCCTTGGCCATCGCGTGGTTCGCCCGCGCGCAGAAAATCCCCTTCCTCCACCTCAGCGATCTCATCGCGTCGGTCACCGCCCTTGGCCTCATGCTGGGGCGGATCGCGAATTTCATCAATGGCGAGCTGTGGGGCAAACCCACCGCCTTCCGCTGGGCCGTGGTCTTTCCCGATAGTGGCGACAGACTGCCGCGCCACGCCTCGCAGCTTTATCAGGCTGCGCTCGAAGGCGGCCTGTTGCTGGCCTACATGCAGTGGCGCTTCTGGTATGGAACCGCCGTGCGCACGCAGCCCGGCCGGCTGGTGGGCGAGTTCATGATCGGCTACGCGATCCTGCGTTCCATCGGTGAAATATTCCGCGAGCCGGATCCGGCCGGCCTCATTCTCGGACTCAGCCGTGGCACCTTCTACTCGTTTTTCCTCGTCATCGGCGGCGCCGCGCTCATCGCGGCTTCGCGGCGCTCGCCCGCCCTGCCCTTGCCGGAGGCAAAAGCAAAGCCGTAGGCCCGCTGCCGGCCGTGGGACCGGAAGCCGGCGGCCGCCTCGCGCTTATACGCGGCTGAAAACCAGGGACGCATTCGTTCCCCCGAAGCCGAAGCTGTTGGCGAGCGCCGCCCGCACCGGTTTGCGCACGGCTGTATTGGGTGTGAAGTTCAGGCCCAGCGCGGCGCACGCGGGATCGAGGTTGTCCAGATTGATCGTCGGCGGAATCACCCCGTCCCGAATCGCGAGCACCGCGGCAAATGCCCCCATCGCGCCGGCTCCGCCCAACAGGTGGCCGGTCATCGATTTCACCCCGCTCACGTGCAACGTGGCCTTGGCCTCGCCGAACACGGCGGCGATCGCCGCTGCTTCTTCGCCGTCACCGCCGGGAGTCGAGGTTGCGTGCGCCGACACATAATCGATCTCGGTCGGTTTCAGGCCCGAGCGCGTGATCGCGTCGCCCATCGACCGCTGCGAACCTTCTCCGCCGGGGGCAAGGGACGAGAGATGGTACGCGTCCGACGAGGCCGCATAGCCGCGCAATTCGGCGATGATCGTCGCGCCGCGACGGTGCGCGTGTTCATACTCTTCGAGCACGAAGACGACCGCGCCTTCCGAAAGCACAAATCCATCGCGATCCGCGTCGTAGGGTCGGGACGCCTTCTCCGGCGCATCGTTGCGCGTCGAAAGCGCCCGCATCTGCGCGAAGGCGCCGATCGCCAGCGGCGTCACGGTGGATTCGGCCCCGCCGGCGATCATGATGTCCACGTCGCCGCGCGCGATGGCTGCGGCTGATTCGCCCAACGCATGTCCGCTGGTCGCACAGGCGGAGGCCACGCTCATGTTCGGTCCGCGGCAGTTGAGCAGGAGACTCGCCTGCCCGGCGAGCAGGTTGGGCGCGATTTGAATGATGAAGAAAGGCGAGATCTTGCGAAACCCTCCCGTTTTCCACGTCTCGTGCATCGCCTCAATCTCGGGCAGGCCGCCCAAACCGACGCCAAGATTCACGCCCATGCGCTCGGGGGCGAGGGTCGCACGGTGGGCATCGAGTCCTGAGTTTGCGTACGCCTCCAAGGCCGCCCCCACACCGAGGTGCGTGAAGCGCCCGAATTTCTTCAGATCCTTCGGCGTAAAAGGCGCGGTCAAAGGATCGCCTCCAGCTCCACGCGGAAAGAGGGGCGCAGGCAGCGGGGCCGTCGGCTCATACCCTCGCACCTCGCCGGCGATGCGCGCGGCACACGCGGTCGCGTCAAACCGCGTGATGGGCCCCAAGCCGGACCGGCCTGCGACCAGACCGTCCCACGTAGAGGGCGCCGAGAGCCCGACGGGCGTGACGGCTCCGAGGCCGGTGATGACGACGCGACGCCGCAGGGGTGCAGTTGGATTGCTCATGAAGAAAGGAACAGGTTGCCGTAAAAATCGCCAGCGCACACCGGCCGTCCGCCAATGGCAAGGCCTCGCTTCGCGCAAAGATGTTGCGCGTCCTCGGGCCATATTGTCGCAAGGCCCTGCGGCGCGGGCTTTGACATCGCCGCGGCCATGCGCTTACCTCCTCCCTCCAAACTTATGCAGTCGCTGCACGCCTACTGGCGGATGGAGTACATCGAGGCGCCGCGCTTTCCGGCGGTGAAGCGCCCCTTTTCCGAACTGCCCGCACTCGGCGACGACCGTGCGGCCTTGATCGTGTACCGGTCTCCGCTGTCGTACCTGATGCTCAACCGCTTTCCCTACAATCCCGGGCACTTGCTCGCAATCCCCTTCCGCGAAGTGGTCGGCCTGGAAGAACTCACGCCCGAGGAAAGCGCCGACCTGATGGCGACGATCGTCGTGGGCAAACGCCTGCTCACCGCCGCCCTCCGTCCCGACGGCGTTAACATCGGCTTCAATCTCGGAGCGGCGGCCGGCGGCAGCATCCCCCACCTGCACGGCCACTTGGTGCCTCGCTGGAACGGCGACAACAATTTCATGCCGGTGATCGGCCAGACGCGCGTGCTGCCGCAGGCGCTCGATTCGACTTGGGCCCGGCTGGTGGAAGCAGCGGCAACCTTATCCGTAGCGTGACCGGCATGGCCTCAAAGACCCTCCACTATCCCAACCCGCGCCATCTCTCGCATCTCTACGCGGCGCGCGATGAGAACCTCGCCTTCGCCGAGCGCCTGCTCGACGTGAAGCTCGTGACGCGCGAAGATTGGTTGAAGATCGAAGGCGCCGCGCCGGCCGTGGCGAAGGCCGAGGAGTTGTTCGGTTTTCTCGATGAAGCGCGGAGTCAGGGCGTGACGGTCCGCACCCCGGACTTTCATCGCTTCGTGGAAACGATCGCCCGCGGCGAGTCCGCGCAGTTGAAGGCGCTTTTCGGCGAACCGCTCGTCATCGCCACTCAGCGCCGGACCATCGTGCCCAAGACACTCGGGCAAAAACTTTACCTGCAATCGATGAAGACGAGTCCGATCGTCTTCGGCATCGGGCCTGCCGGCACGGGAAAGACCTACCTCGCGATGGCCCACGCCATCTCGGCCCTGCTCGCCAACCAGGTGCAGCGCATCGTTCTTACCCGCCCAGCCGTCGAGGCGGGCGAGGCGCTCGGCTTTCTGCCCGGCGACTTGCGGGAAAAAATCCTTCCCTACCTGCGTCCGCTCTATGACGCGATGCACGACATGCTCGATGCCGAGGACGTTTCGCGGCTGACGGAAAAAGGCATCATCGAGATCGCGCCGCTCGCCTACATGCGCGGCCGCACACTTTCGCAGGCCTACATCATTCTCGACGAGGCGCAGAACACCACGCCGGAGCAGATGATGATGTTCCTCACGCGCCTCGGCGAGGACTCGCGCATGGTCGTCACCGGCGACGTCACGCAAATCGACCTTCCGCGCTCGAAGGCTTCGGGCCTGCTTGAGGTCAGTCGCATCCTGCGCGACATTCCCGGGATCGACTTCCATCAATTCAGCGGGTCGGACGTCGTCCGGCATCCGCTTGTGCTCAAGATCATCGAGGCTTACGAACGCTACCAAAATCCGATCAGCGCCAACGAGCCCCGCGCCTGATCACGGTCCCCCTTCCCCCATGTCCGTCTTCGACAAGCTCAAACTCATCCGCGGCGGCGCCGACCGGCCGCGCCGGGTTCGCAAGACCGCCGAAGTCTCCGGCACCGTCGAGTTCCTCGAAACGAGCCCGCTCGTTTCCACGCTGATCTTCGTCGCGACGGTGGTTGCCATCGTCTTCATCAGTTTCGTCGGCGTCTCGACGGTCAATCTTCCCGTCCTGCCCAACCAGCTCTCGTCCGTGCGCGTCGTCGCCGGCGCACCGTTCACCTACGAGAGCGGGGAGCGAACCCGCTTGGTGCGCGAGCAGATCCGCGACCGCGTGCCTCCGGTGTTCCGGCTGGAGTTCGTGTCGCTGCGTCAATTCGAGACCCACATGCGGGCGCTGCTCGTCGATCTCGACACGATCGAAGCGATGCATCCCCCCGGTCCCGAAAGGGATCTCGCCCGGCGCGCCGCCCTCGCTCCGGTGGTCGCCACGTTCAATGCCAAGGGACCGTACCGTGCGAACGTCGATGACATCGCATCCCTGCTCGCCTCCGGCGACAGCCCGCAGCGGTTTTCCCTGGTGGAGACCGGCCTGGTGATCCTGCGGGAAATCTACACCCAGGGGGTGCACGACACCACGCTGCTCTTCGCCGACGCCAACGACGGCATGGTCACCATGGTGCAGATCGTGCGCGATGACGGGGCCATCGCGCAGCAGGGAGCCGAATCGATGGAGGAGGCCCTCACGCTCCTGCGCATCAACCTCGCCGCGGAAGGCGCCGGACGCGAAACATCACAGGCCCTCTTCCGCATCTTCCGCAACGGCCTTACGCCGAATCTCATCTACGATCAGGAGGCCACGCAGCGACGGCAGGCCGAGGCGCTCGCCAACCTCAAGCCGGTGGTCGTATCCGTCGAGCGGGGACAGACCATCCTCGAGCCCAACACCCACGTCACCTCCGAGCAGTACGAAATGCTCGTCGCCCACCGGCAGTTTCTCATGGAAAGCAGCGAGGTTGCGATCACGGAAGGTTTGCAGCTCTTCGGCCGCATCCTGCTCGTGCTCGCGATGCTGTTCGCCTGTGTCTTCTACATCCGCATGGAGGATCGGGCCTCGTTGCAGAGCAACAGCCGGCTCGGCCTGCTCGCCCTCGTCGCCATCCTTAACCTCGCCTTGGTCCGGCTGGTCTACTCGCTTGGCGGACTGCCCTTCTTCATCGCCAACTCGGACGCCACCTCGCTTCTCCCCTATCTCGCCCCGACCGCCCTGGCGCCCTTGATCGTCCTGCTCCTGATCGATGCGGGGCCGGCGGTCTTCATGGCCCTGCTGATCTCGATCTTCAGCGGCGTCATCTACGGCAATCGGCTCGACCTGCTTGTGCTCACCTTCCTCGCGTCCACTGTCGCCATCTACGCCGCCCGCGCGACGCGCAAGCGCGGAAATGTGGTGCGCGCCGCCTTCCTTGGCGGGCTTACCGTCGCCGTCTTCGCTCTGCTGATCGGCATCATCGACAAGCTGCCCATCCTGATGGTCCTGCTGCACATGGGTGCCGGCCTGGTCATGGGCGTCGTCACCGGCGTGACCGTCGTCGGCGTCCTGCCGGTGCTGGAGGGACTGTTCAAGCGCACCACCGATATCACCCTGCTCGAACTCACCGATTACAATCACCCGCTGCTGCGCCTGATGCAGCTCGAAGCGCCCGGCACCTACCACCATTCGCTCGTCGTCGCCCAGTTGTCCGAAAACGCCGCCAACGCCATCAACGCCAATCCGCTGCTCGCGCGTGTCTGCGCCCTTTTCCACGACATCGGAAAGACGGCCAAGCCCGAGTACTTCTCCGAGAATCAGCGCGAGGGCGTCAACCCCCACGACGCCAGCAATCCGTCGCTCTCCGCCCTCATCATCAAGAGTCACGTCAAGGAGGGCGTCGATCTCGCGCTCAAGTATCACCTGCCCCGCGCCGTCATCGACGTGATCCAGCAACACCACGGCACGTCGCTGATCCGTTACTTTTTCCAGCGCGCACTCAGCAGCCTGAAGGCCGCCCCCTCGGGCGGTAGCCGTCCTCCATTTGGTCCTCAATTGCGCCCTACCCTCGCATCGCTCAGCCCCGCCCTCAGACCCGCCCCCGGCCTCCTGCCGGTGCCCGTCTCAGAAACGACCTATCGCTACGACGGACCGAAGCCGCAGTTCAAGGAGAGCGCCATCATCCACATGGCCGACGGCGTCGAGGCCGCCTCGCGTTCGCTGCGCAAAATCACCCCGCAACACCTTGGCGAACTGATCGACCAGATCTTCCACGAACGCATCGAGGACAATCAGCTCGACGAATCGCCGCTGACCTTCGAGGAGATCACCAAGATCAAGAGCAGCTTCAACTTCACCCTGCTCAACATGCTCCATTCGCGCGTGGCCTATCCGACGGCGGACTCCGCCGCCGAGCAGAAAGCCTCCGGTTCCGGGGAAAAATAGGCGGGGTCGCGTCATGGCCCGCAGTCGCGAAATTCATGTTCACAACGCGCACACCCAATTGCGCCTCGATCGTCGCGCCGTGGTGCGCGCCCTGCGGCTGCTCGATACGCAGGCCGAACGGTTCGAAGGGGGTCTGGGCGAGGGCGAACTTTCCATCGCGTTCCTGACCGACGCCGCCCTGGCGCGTGTCCACGCCGATTTTCTCCAGCACCCGTCCACGACCGACGTCATCACCTTTGAGGCGCAACCTGCCTTGGGTTCCGCCGGCGAGATCTGCGTGTCGGCCGACACCGCCCGCTCCTTCGCTGCGAATCGCGATCGCGACTTCAGCGAGGAACTGACCCTTTACGTCGTCCACGGGTGGTTGCACCTCGCGGGCTACGACGACCTGAAACCGGAGAAGAAGCGCCGGATGCGAGCCGCGGAAGCCCGGGCAATGGAACTGCTTCGGTCAGCCCGGGCGCTGCCGACGTACCGCCTGATCTGATTCCATTTGCGTCCGCGGATCCGCTGACGTCACTTGCCCGCCATGCCTGCTTCGCGTCTCACGGTGTTTCGCAACGCCTTCGTCACCGGCCTCCTTCTGCTCGCACCGCTCGCCATCACCTGGATGGTTTTCTCGTGGCTGCTTGAACGGATCGGGAGCGGCTTTCGCCCGTACTTCTTCTTTTTCGTCCCGGACAACATCCTTTCGCAGCCGAGCCTCGACCTGCTGTGGAACCTCTTGTCCACGCTGATCGTCATCGCGCTGGTCATCCTGCTCGGACATATTTCGCGCTTCGTTTTCAGCCACTACTTCGGCCAGCTCGCCGAGCGGCTCATCCTCAGCATTCCCGGCGTCAGCACCGTCTACCGCACGGTCAAACAGATCGTGGAAACCTTCGGTTCGCAGAACCGCGCCCTCTTCAGCAAGGCTGTGATGGTGGAGTTTCCGCGCAAAGGACTCTGGTCGATCGGATTTCTCACCAACAAGGCCCAGGGCGAAGCGCAGGCAAAGACCTCCGATGAAGTCTGGACCGTTTTCGTGCCCACCACGCCCAACCCCACGACCGGCTTCCTCGTCATGCTGCCCGAGCGGGACATCACCCCCTTGGATATGTCGGTCGGCGAGGCGATGAAGATGATCATCTCGGGTGGCGCCGTGGTCCCTCCCTGGCCGCCTGTTCCCGCCCCGGCTGTCCCTCCGCCTCCGACCGCGATCATTCGCTGAAACGATGCCCGGACGGACGCTTACGACCGAGGTCTTCATACTCGGCAAGGGGCAGCCCACCGAGTCATTCCAGCCTTACGCGGCCTTTTCCGCCGAACATGGCGCCTTGCGCGTCCTGCAGCGCATCGCGCGCAAAACCTCCCCGACCGCCCAGGCTCCCCTCGATCTGTTCGACGAAGCCGAGCTTCTGCTCGAAACTTCCAATCAAGGTCAGATTTGGTTCACCCGGGAAACCCGTGTCCTGGTGCGTCACGCCGAGATTGGGCGCTCCTACGACGCACTCCGGCTCGCCAGCGCCTTCGCCAGCGTCGTGGCCGGCAACCCCGTTCATGAGGAAAGCCGCGCCGCCGTTTATGCCCTGCTTCGCACCGCCTTCGCGGCCTTCGCGACCGCGGCCCGGCCGGAAATCGTGTATTTGAAAAGCCTCTACTGCTTCGCCCGCGACGAAGGCTACCCGGTCAAGCAGCAGTGGTTCGCCGAACTCAACGCCGCCGACCGCGCGCTCGCTTCCGGCGTGCTCAACCAGCCCCTCGCCACGCAGGCCGCCACCGTGCCCGAACTCGAGCGCCTGCGTGATCGCTTCGAGCACTACCTGCGCAGTCACACGGAGATTATCCTTTGATCTCCCAACCTTCACGCACCGGCTGAGGGAATTTCGGGGGGCCGCATCGCCGCTGTTCCCGCCCTCTTCACTCGCCCATGGTTTTTTCGCTCGAACATCGCACCGCCAGCCTGAGCGTGGGCGAATTCGCCGACTTCGCCATCGGGCCCCGCTCCGGGGCGGGGCGCCCGAGCGGACTGTGGCGCGCGCAACTGGGCACTCACTGGCATCAGGAACTCCGCCGCCAACTCGCCGGCGAGCAACCCGAGGCGCAGTTCGAGGTCGCCGTCAACGGTCTGGTCTTCCACGCCGGATGGACGATCACGCTGACCGGGCGGATCGACCAGATCGTGCCGCTGCCGGGTGGCGGGTGCCGTTTGCGCGAAATCAAGACCGTCACCCAGCCGCTCCCCGCCGCAGAGGAAGAACTGCGCGCCACTTATCCTGACTATTTTGCCCAGCTCGCCACCTACGCCGCGTTGCGGCGCTTGGAAGAACCTACCGCCCCACTTCGGGCCGAGGTCGTCTTCGTCGAGATCGCCAGCGGCCTCGCCCAACCGGTGCCGCTGCCGGTTGTCGACGACGGCCTGTTCCGCAGCCGTCTGGAACGCGTCACGGAATTCCTCAACCTCCGTCTGCGCGCCCGCGAACGCCGCCAGGCGCTCGCTTACCGGCCGGCCTTCGCCACGCCACGGCCCGGTCAGGAAACCACCCAGGCCGACCTCGCGACGGCGCTCGAAGCCGGATCGATCGTCGCCTTCGAGGCCCCGACCGGCTTCGGAAAAACCGGAGCATTGCTCGAAACAGCGCTGGCGTCGCTCAAGGCCGGCCGGTTCGCGCGTCTGCTCTACCTGACCAGCAAGTCCACCGGGCAGCTTCAAGTCGTGCGAACGCTCTCCGCCATGACCGCGCCGGATAAACCGGCCGCCGGCTCACCCGCCGGCGAGCCTTCCGGTGTATCCGTCTGGCACGTACGCAACAAGGCCGAGCATTGCATCAACGCCGTCTTCCGCTGCACCCAGGCGGCCTGCGGGTATCTGCACGACCTCGAACGCCGCTGGCCGCAGTCGGGCCTCTCGCGGTATTATCTTTTCCCCAATGAACCCCGCGATCTGGAATCGCTCCGGGCCGCCGGCCGCGAAGCGCGGATCTGTCCGTACGAGATCACGCGTGCCGCCCTCGCCTTCAACGACGTCTGGGTCGGCGACTACAATTACGCCTTCGCCCCGCGCAATCGGGGGCTGTTCGACGATCAGCCAGGGTTCGATCCCGGCGACACGCTGCTCGTGCTCGACGAGGCCCACAACCTGCCCTCGCGCGTCGCCGACGCGCTTTCGCACGCGTTGTCGGCGAACGAGGCGCGCAGCGTCTTGATGGAACTCGATCACCAACAGGCCGCTCCCGCGCTCCTGCGCGCTTGGGAGTCCCTCGTGCTTCTGCTGTCGGCCCTGCGCGCCTGCGACGCCCTGACCCCGGCGCAGGAGGACGATCTCGCCGATGCCCTCGAGACCGTGGCGGTGCGGTTGCAGGATCGGCCGCCCGATCACGACGCGCTGGAGCCGCAACAGGCCGACGTGTTGTGGCGCATCCCTGAGTTGTCCGCCTGGCTGGGCGACCGCAGCCTGGGCAAACTATTGTGGTGTCCGCGCGACGGCGAGGTGTCCTTCACCTGCCTGGACGCCGCCCCTGTCATCGGCGACACGCTGCGTCGCTACGGTGCCGTCATTCTCGCCTCCGCCACCTTGGGGCCGACCGAGGATCTCGTCTCTTCCTTGGGACTGGATGACCCGACCGGCCTGAGTGCGCCCGCCATGCCGGTCCGCGTCAACGCCCACACGCCCTGGCGGGCCGGCGCCTACGACATCGCGTGCGACGTGCGGGTCGATACGTCGTTCCAGCAACGCGCCCGCCATCAAGCCACGACCGCTGCAACCGTCGAGGCCTTGTGCGCGGCAGCCCAGCCCTCCGCAGGCGTCCGCAGCGGCACCGTGGTGTTCTTTCCCAGCTATCGCTACGCCGAAGCCATTGTCGCCGAACTCGAGCGTCAGCAGTCGTTGCTGAGGATTGCATTGCAGCCGCGACTGCATGATCTCGCCGCGCAGACGGCCTGGGTCGAAGAATCGCTCGCTCTCGCCGACGTGCTCTTCCTGGTGCTCGGCAGCAGTTTCGCCGAAGGCATCGACCTGCTCGGCGGTCGCGTCAGCCACGCCATGGTGGTCGGCCCCGCCCTCCCCGAGGTCAACGCCGTGCAGCGCGCCCGCCTCGACGCGCTCGCGACGCTCGGTCGCGAACCCGCGTTCCGGCGGGTCTACCGGTTGCCCGGACTGCAAAAAGTCAACCAAGCCCTCGGCCGTCTCGTGCGAGCCCCGGGCCACCGGGCCAAAGTGCTGCTTCACTGCCGCCGCTTCGTCGAACCAGCCTTCGCCAGCCTGCTGGCATATGACTACCAGTTCGGAGTGACCGTTGCCACAAAGGTGGATCTCGAAGCCTGGTTAATGAACGAAAATTAATCTGCGATTCATTCCCGTTTCATATCGGGCAGGCATTCTAAGCCATGCCCGGAATTCCGCATCCCCTCCTTATCCTGCTCTGCCTGAGCGGATGGGCTCAGACCGCATCGGCAGCATCGGACCTGCTGCAGGTCGACCGGCTCCGATCCACCATCGAGGTCCTCGTCCGTGGCCCGACAGGTTCCTTTACCGGGCGCGTAGAACTTTTCTCCTCTCAGATCGAGATCGATTCCGACCGCGGCCAGATTCAACGAGCTCTGGTCGTCGTTCAATTCTCCAGCCTGAAGACCGGACGCAACGCCCGGGATCTGGACATGCTGAATTGGCTGGAAAGCAGCGAGTATCCCGAGATCCGGTTCATCTTGGAATCGCTGGAAAAGACGACTGCCGGCCATGAGTTGGCCCGCGGTCGTCTGACCCTGCACGGAGTCGAACGCACCGTATCGTTCCCGGTGAACCTGCTGATGGAAGGTTCGCGATTTTCCTTGGACGGCGAGGTGGAGCTGGACTACCGGGACTACGGTCTGCGGGTGCTGCGCAGGTATTACTTCATAACGGTGGATCCACAGCTAAGGGTGCGTTTCCACCTGCAGGGCGGGATCGGAATCGATCGGGACTCCACGACCGCACAGTCGCCATCGGTCCGGTTTTAATTTGCTCCGGCGCCGGCTGGGACCGATTTTTGTACCGTCCGACCGGATATACCGATGAAAGTCCTGATTGTAGAAGATGAACGCAAAGTCGGCCAGTTCATCGAGCGGGGACTGACAGAGCAAAGCTACACGGCCAGACTGACCGGATCCTGCGCCGGGGCTCGCGATGCCCTGGCGGAGTCTCCGTACGACGCGATCATCCTCGATCTCGGCCTTCCGGACGGCGACGGCCTGGAATTGCTGAAAGAGTGGCGGGGCGCGGGCTTCAACGAACCCGTATTGATCCTCAGCGCACGCGACGCGCTGGCTGACCGCATTCGTGGACTCAATTTGGGGGCGGATGATTATTTGGCCAAGCCGTTTAGCATGGACGAACTGCTGGCCCGGTTGCGCTCGCTGCTCCGCCGAAATTCGGGCGCCAAGACCACCATCTTCGAATTCGGCGGCATCCGAATGGATCTGCTTGCCCGCGAGGTCATCTGCTCGGGGCGCAAAATCGACCTCACCAGCCGCGAGTTCTCCCTGCTCGAACTGTTCCTCCAAAATCGGGGCCGCGTGCTGACCCGCACCCTCATTTCCGAACGGATCTGGGACGCCAGCTATGACCTGGAGACGAACCTCATCGACGTCTACGTGCGGCGCCTGAGGCAGAAGCTGGGAGCCACCGACGAGCGGCCGATCATTCGCACGATTCGCGGCACTGGTTACCAACTCGCATGAGATCGATGACGATACAGCTCACGGTCTGGTATGCGATGGCGGTGACCGCCACCGTGATCGTCGCGTTGATCGTGGGCCACTGGCTGCTGGAGCGGGAGTCGATCCGCAGCCTTGGCATCCTGCATGACGCAGAATTCCGGGAGGTGCTGCAGCAGCTCGGCGGCGATCCCGCGGCGCTGACCGAGGCCCAGCTCATCACGCGGATGGAAAGCCACGCGGCGGCGGACGAACATCTCTTCTTTTTTCAGGTTCACGATGGTTCAGGCCGGTTGCTGTTTCGTTCCTCCAACCTGGGTGAGACCATCCTGCCCAACCTTTCCGCAGTGGGCAGTTCCTGGACCATCGATATTCCGCTTCACGGCCGGGTTCACGGCGCGGAGTTTCAGCAAGGCGCTCTTCACTTCCAGATCGGCAGCCGCCTTGAACCGATGGAGCGTCTGCTGGGTCACTACATCCGAATCGGCCTCCTGCTTACCGTCACAGTGGCGGCAGGGAGCATGGGCCTCGGTTACGGATTCAGCCGGCTGGCCCTCAACCCGATCCGGGCCATCGAACAAACGGCCCGCCGCATCGGAGCCGATAACCTCGACGAACGGATTCCGGTGCCACCGGGCCACGACGAGGTCTCACGGTTGGTCAGACTGCTCAACGCGATGTTCGACCGCCTGGAAACCTCGTTCCGGCAGATAAGACAATTTTCGGCCGATGCGTCACACGAGCTCAAGACCCCCCTCACGCTCGTCCGGCTGAACGCCGAGCGCCTCAGGGCGCGGCTCTCCCACGACCACGAATCGGCGGCCCACGTGGATAGCCTGCTCGAAGAGATTTCCCGAATGAACCGGGTGATCGAAGGCCTGCTGTTTCTCGCCAAGGCGGAAAGCGGCGGCATCAAGCCCGCCCGTGAGATACGTGCCGCCCGGCCCTTTATGGAATCCCTGGCCGAGGACGCCCGGGTGCTTGCCGAGGATGCCGGGATAAAACTTTTGCTCGAAGCGAACGAAAAAATCGACGCCCCCTTCGATCCGGGTTTGCTACGCCAAGTGCTGCTCAACCTCGTCAGTAACGCCGTCGCCGTCATGCCGGGTGGAGGCACGGTAACACTCCGATCGGTCGCCTCGGGGAAAGTGTGGCGAATCGAAGTGCTGGACGAGGGGCCGGGACTGACCCAGGAGCAACTGGAGAGGATTTTTGGGCGCTTCGTCCGGCTGCAGCGACCGGACGCCAGGACGGGAAGCAGCAATGGCCTCGGACTCGCAATCTCCCGAAGCATTGCGCGCCTCCACGGGGGCGACCTCGTTGCCACGAACCGCGCGGACCGGACTGGCTTGCGCATGACCGTGGATTTGCCGGTGGGATGAACAATAATTAATCAGGGGTTAATCCCGGATTCATCTGTCCGTGGCAGGATGCAGGCATGGCATCGTCTGTTTCCGCCGGATTTAACGCATCGATATCCTGGCTGGGTCGTCTCGTTGCCCGCCGGCATGGCGCCCTGGTCCTTTTCGTCGGCGCGTTCATGTGCGTGTCCACGGTCACCCGACTGGCCCTCCTGCTGAAGTCAGCGGGAGAAGCATCATGGAACTCCTCCCTGCTGGCGCTCTTCGCGTGGGGGGCCCTTTACGATCTGGGGGCTGCCGCCTTCGCAGCCATTCCGCTGATCGTCGTGTTGACGGTTCTGCCGTCGTCCGCGCTGAATCGCCGGCCGGTCCGCTGGCTCGCGCATGCGGCCGTTTTCGTGGCCATCGCCCTCGTTCTCTTTGGATCCGTGGCAGAATGGACCTTTTGGGACGAATTCGGGGCGCGCTTCAACTTCATCGCGGTGGACTACCTCGTGTACACCACCGAGGTCGTCGGAAACATCCGCGAGTCCTACAAGCTTCCCGCAATCCTGGCAGGACTGGCCGCCGCGACCGCCCTCGGGCAGTGGATGCTGGGGCGCACGGGCCTGGTTTCAGCCTGGCTGAATGCCGCGCCGGAAACCGTCGCCCAACGCCACCAGAATGGACTGGGCTGGTTGGCGGCCGCACTGGTTCTTGGCCTCGTCCTGAACGAAGACCAACTGCCGTATTTCCGGAACAACTACAATCGAGAGCTCGCCAAAAACGGTCTATGGTCCCTGTTCGCCGCCTTTCGCAACAACGAACTCGACTACCCTCGCTTCTACCTGACCCTGCCCGACGAACAGGCCTTTGCCCGATTGCGCGCCGAGTTGACCGAAGACGGATCCCGGCTCCTCAACCCCCAGGCATTCGACAGCCTGCGTCAGGTCGACAACCGCGGGCCCGAGCTGAATCTTAACGTCATCCAGTTGACCGTCGAGAGCCTCAGCGCGGAATTTCTGGGAACGTTCAACCCGGCTTCGCGACTCACGCCGAATCTGGACACCCTCGCGACGGAGAGTCTCGTGTTCGAGAACTTTTACGCAACGGGAACACGCACGGATCGCGGCATGGAGGCGCTGACGCTTTCGCTTCCGCCGACGCCGGGGCGCTCCATCGTAAAGCGGAGCCACAACGATCACCTGTTCACGCTCGGATCGGTGTTCCGCAGCCGCGGCTATGACACCGCCTTTCTTTACGGCGGCTACGGCTATTTCGACAACATGAACGCCTATTTTGGCGGGAATGGCTATCGGATTGTCGATCGCACCAGCGCGAAGGCTGAAGACATCACCTTCGCCAACGCCTGGGGCGCGTGCGATGAGGATCTCTATCGCTGGACCTTGCGCGAGGCCGATGTCGCCCACGCCGCGGGGCAGCCCTTCCACTTTTTCGCGATGACCACGTCAAATCATCGGCCCTTCACCTATCCCGAAGGCAGGATCGACCTGCCCCCAAAGATCTCCGGCCGGGATGGAGCGGTCAAATACACCGACTTCACGCTGGGACAATTCCTGCGCGCCGCCGCGACGAAGCCATGGTTCAAACAGACGGTCTTCGTGATTGTGGCGGACCACTGCGCCTCGAGCGCGGGCAAAACGGAGCTGCCCGTGGGAAACTATCACATCCCGCTCCTCATCTATGCGCCAGGCGGCCAGATCGCCCCTGGCAGGGTCAAGACGCTCGCCAGCCAGATCGACTTCGCACCCACGTTGCTCGGCCTGCTCAACTGGAGCTATCCTTCGCGTTTTTTTGGTCACGACGTTCGCCGCATCGATCCGGCCGGCGCCCATGCCCTGATCGGCACCTACCAAAAGCTGGGGCATCTCGAAAAGGGCGAACTGACTGTCCTGAGTCCGCGCCAGGGGCTGAACGGATATCACTACGACGTTGCGCAGGCGGACCTCACGCCGATCAGCCCCACCGATCCAGCTGTGCGCGAAACCGTCAGCTACTACCAGACCGCCAGCTATCTCTATCGCAACGGGCTCTATCGTGAAGTTCCCCACGAGAGTCCGGGGGCGCCCGTGCGCGGGAACGCTCCGCCGCCGGGCCGGTTGGCGAAATTGTCCCGCGACCAAACTCCTCTTGTCACCCCATGAGCCTTCGCCACTTGCTGCCCAGCCTTGTCCTCCTCGCCCTCGCGACGCCGTCGTCCCGCGCAGCGGACGCACTGGTCGACGACGACCTGAAGATCAAGGGGGTGTTTGACTCGAATCTCCCCGGAACCGAGCGCAAACACACGCTTCGGATCATTCTCCACCCGCGCCTCGGCGATCTTCATCGCTATAATTACATGCGGGTTCCGATGGGCCTTCGTTATGGATTGAACAACCAGTGGGAAGTCCTCGGGGAGGTGGAGGGTTATTTTGCGCACGGTCTCGGAGACGCCAATTGGTTCAGCGAAGCCGGGTTCTCCGACCTCCACCTCGGCACCAAATATCGACTGGCTCGACCGGTCTTCGGTTGGGACGCGGCGGTGGGCACCGACTACAGCCGCACCCTCGGAGCCCCGCCTCCCGAAATCACGGACGGCCTCAATCATCTGAACACCTACGCGACGTTTTCCCGGCGCCTCGAAAGCCGGCCTCAATGGCGAATTTTCTGGAATATCGGGACCGACTTTGTCGAAGAAGCGGGTGTACCGGGCCGGGTGCGAAACAACCGTCTGAATGAGGATTCGCTCTACGCCTCGGGAGGCTTTGTGTGGGAACATGGTCGTTGGACGTACACGATCGAGGCGGGCCTTGCCTCCACCCGCCCTTTTGGCGGGGATGACGATGTCTTCTCATTCAAGCCGGGCATTCTGTTCGCCGTCCCGCGAAAATACACGGAGCGCATCGGCGGCCAATGGTTGCTCGGGTTTGGACTCCACTCGTCGTATGGATCGGACGGCGTCGATATCGGCGGCACGATGAAGGCCCGCGTAAGTATCGATTTCAAACGCTGGCTTCGCCAACGCCGCGCAAACCGATGAATCAACGCCTTTCTGCCCGTCGATTCATCTGGAGAGCGGTCGTCCCGCTCCTGCTTCTCATCGGCTTCCTCGTCTGCTTCGAACTCACCGATGCAGACCTGATGCTCCAAGACCACTTCTACAATGTATCGACCGGTCACTGGTGGATCGACGCAAAGGAGCCGGTGGGGAGGGCATTGTTCTACAATGGCCCGAAGGCGCTGCTCTGGATCGTCGGGCTCACGACGATCGTTTTCGCTGCCGGCCCGGCGCGCTGGAGAGTTGGGTGGGGCCTGAGTCGACCGGCACTTGCCCTCGCCCTGCTCTCCCTTGCGACCATTCCTCTTCTGGCGGGCCTGGGAAAACGTTCCATCGGGCTGCACTGTCCCTCGGACCTCGTCCGCTACGGGGGCAATGCTCCCTGCGAAAAACTTTTTTCGCCTCGCGCGACGACCAGCCAACCCGACAAACGAAGCGGCTGTTTCCCGGCAGGACACGCAAGCGGCGGGTTCGCCCTTTGGGGCTTGATCTCACTTCGCAACGACCGGCGCTGGCGCCGTCTCGTCATCGCAACGGGGCTTGGACTCGGCTGGTGGATGGGCGGATACCAAATGCTCAAAGGCGCTCACTTTATCAGCCACACGCTCGTCACCCTGCTGCTCGCATGGCTGGTCGTGCTGATCTGGAGGCAGATACTCGGTGCAAGCCCCCTTCTTCACGCTCACGACAATCCAGCGAGCGCCTCCACTTATGCCAACGCATCCTCCTAAAGGACCGCCTCTTCGAGGCTTCCTCTCGCCTTTTCTCTCCTACTGGCTGATCGGCGCAACTCTGCTCACGGGCATGCGCCTCCTCCTGCTCATTGGGTTCAACGAGAACACGGGGCCGCGCGGCGAGTTCCTTCTGCTCTTCGCCACGGGCGTTCGCTTCGACCTGCTGTTGATGAGCTACGTGGCGATACCGGCGTGGCTGCTGGCATGCGTCTCACCACCGGTTCTGGAACGGTGGGTCAAACCGGTGCTCCGCCATTACTTCACCGGGGCCGTCGTCGTGATGACTTTCCTCGAATGCGCCGCCTGGCCGGCCTTGCGGGAGTTTGGCAGCCGACCCGAAGCGCTGTTCCTCGAGTTCCTCAAGTACGGCGGGCAGGTCGTCGCCATGGTGTGGTCCGGATTTCTGCCCGAGACGATCGGTGCCCTCGTCGCGATCAGCGCGGTCGCGTGGCTTGCCCACCGTCGGTTTTCGACCGCCACCTCGCCACCATGGCCCCGCTGGGGCGTTCGTCTTTTGGTCCTGCCGGCCGGTGCCGCCCTGCTCTTTCTCGGTGCACGTTCGTCGGTCGGTCATCGCCCCGCCAATCTTAGCTCGGCGTCATTCTCCCGAAATCATTTTCACAACGAACTCGCGCTCAATTCCACCTACACCCTCGTCTACGCACTTTACCGGCGTACCCACGAAACCGATACCGCCCGCGACTACGGCTCCATGCCCGTCGACAGAATTTTTGCCCTCACCCAGCCGAACGGCCCCCTTCCTCTTCCCTCGTATATTCCGGCCAAGGACGGCCGGGAATCGACCCTGCATCGCCAGCACCCGCTCGTCTCCCGCCCCGGCCCGCCGCCCAACGTTGTCGTCATCCTGCTGGAGAGCTTCGGCGCGGAATACACCGGGCCGATCGCCCACGCCGGGCTGACGCCGAATTTTGATCGACTTGCGCAGCAAGGCGTCTCCTTCACGCGAATGTTTGCGACCGGTACCCGGACTTCCCGCGGCATTGAAGCAGTGGTCTCTGGTTTTTTCCCCACGCCGGCACGCAGCGTCGTGAAGCTCGGCCTTTCCCAACATGGATTTTTTACCGCCGCGGAGCTTTTCCGGCGGGAGGGATATCGCACTCACTTCATCTACGGGGGCGAATCCAATTTCGATGAAATGAAGTCCTTCTTTGCCGGCAACGGCGTGGAGACGATCTCGGATCAACCCATCCTGCGGAACGCCACGAATGATGTCGGAATCTGGGGGATCCATGACACGGACTTGTTTCTCGAAGCCGACGCCATTTTTAGCGACCACGGCGATCAACCCTTCTTTGCCGTGGTGCTCTCCACGTCCAACCATACGCCATTCGATTACCCGCTGGACGAAATCGAGCCGAACCCGTCGTTCCCCGTCGCATCCCCCGAAAATGCAATCAAGTACACCGACCACGCCCTCGGCCGGTTCTTTGAGAAGGCGGCAGCTTCGGCCTATTTCAAAAATACGATCTTTCTGGTGGTCGCGGATCACGGCACGCGGGTGAGCGGTGATCAATTGATTCCCCTCTACAAGTTCGAGATCCCCGCGATGATCTACGGTCCGCCGGAACTGGTCCCCTCAAAAGTCATTCAAGGCCTCGCCTCCCAGGTGGACCTCATGCCGACTGTATTGGCCCTGACAGGACGTTCGTGGACTCACCCGATGATGGGTCGAAACCTCCTTGATCCAGCTGCGAGGAACTCGGCGGAATCGGGCCGGGCCCTTCTTCAATATGAGACCCATTTCGGTTATTGGAAGAACGACGACCTCGTCGTGCTCCGGCCGGATCTCCCACCCGCCCAATTCACGGTGAAGACCACGGACCAGCCGGGGCGCAACCGTTTTCAGCTCGAACCCACCCCCTCTGATACGGCATTGGTCGAAGAGGCCCTGGCCCACAGCCTGCTACCCGGCCACCTCTATCGCGAACGTCTGTACCATTTACCCGATTGAAGACGGCGAGGTCCATGAAACCGCCGCAGCCATCGAAGTGAGTGTCCAGCCCGGATCACTGGCGGTGCAGGTTACTGCCGGCGCCGCAGCACCCGGCAGCCGCTTGTAACAATTCGCCGCGAATTGTCATTGGCCGGGGCGAGGGCGTCTGGCCATGCCGCAAGCCACCAAAAAAGCCTTTCAAAGGGGGAGCCCAACCGGCACAACCCGAATCCGTGCCGAACTCGAAGACCCTGCCGCCCGCCGACCTGCATGCCGCCATCGACCGGCTCGCCGCGTCGATTGCGCATCGTCACCCGCGCACCCCGTGCCTGCTGCTGCTCGGCATCGCCAACGGTGGCATCGAACTTTCCCGCCGGCTCGCCGCCCGGCTCGGCCGGTTGCGACCCGCTTGCAAGATCACCCTCGGCATCCTCGACATCTCGTTTCACCGGGATGACATCGGCAAGAATCCCATTCCCAAGGAGTTCGTCCCCACCCGCATTCCCGTGGATGTCACCGGCGCCTCCGTCATCCTTGTGGACGACGTGCTGTTCACCGGGCGCACCGTGAAAGCGGCGTTGGACGAACTCTTCGATCACGGACGTCCATCGCGGGTCGAGCTCGCCATCCTCATCGATCGCGGAGGACGCATTTTGCCTTTCGCCCCCGACTACCTCGGCCTGTCCCTGCCGGCCGGCGAGACCGAGAAGGTCCGCGTTCAACTCGACCCGGCCGACCCCGGCGCCGACTCCGTGATCGTCGTGCCCGCCACGTCCTCCCTCCCTCCTTCCCCATGACCTGGAACCGTCGCCACCTCCTCACCTTGGAGGAACTCTCCCTCGCCGAGATCGAACAGATCCACGCCACCGCTTCCGCCTTCAAAAAAATCCTCGGCCGGAGCGTGAAGAAAGTCCCCGCCCTCCGCGGCAAGACCATCGTCAATCTGTTCCTCGAACCGAGCACGCGCACACGCATGGCCTTCGACATGGCCGCCAAGCGCCTGAGCGCCGACGTCATCTCGCTCGACGGATCGAGCTCCTCGACGACGAAAGGAGAAACCCTGCGTGACACCGCCGAAAACATCCAGGCCCTGCAGGCCGACATGATCGTCATCCGCCACGCCGCCGCCGGCTCGCCCCTCTACCTTTCCAAGATCCTCGACATCCCGGTGATCAACGCCGGCGACGGCGCCCATGAGCACCCCACCCAGGGCCTGCTCGACACCTTCACGATGCTCGAACACCTCGGGTCCCTGCGCGGCCGCAAGGTGGTCATTCTGGGCGACATCCTCTTCAGCCGCGTCGCCCGCTCCAACATCCACGCCCTCGTCAAACTCGGCGCCGACCTCACACTCGTCGGACCCGCCACCCTCGTGCCCGACGCCTTCACCGCCATGGGCGTCAAGGTCTCCCATGACCTGAAGTCCGCCCTCGCCGACGCCGAGGTTGTGATGCTGCTTCGGATACAACACGAGCGTCAGGCCAGCAGCCATTTCCCCTCGCTGGGCGAGTACACGAGCATGTTCGGTCTCAACAAGACGCGCGCCTCGTGGCTCAACCCAAAGGCGATCATCATGCATCCGGGACCGATCAATCGCGGCGTCGAGATCGACAGCGAACTGGCCGACGGCGATCGCAGCGTGATCCTCGAACAGGTCACCAACGGCATCGCGGTGCGCATGGCGGTGCTCTATCTGTGCTCAGGCGGACGGCCCGAGTACGTCGCCGCCGACTGAGTCATAAGTCCTCCCGGACCTGTAAATCCCATGCCCACGCTCTGGATCTCCCACGCCCGCGTCATCGACCCTGCCGCCAAGCGCGACGCCGTCGGCGACCTCTTCCTCAAGAACGGCCTCGTGGTCGCCTCGCTCTCCGCCGCGGAAAAAAAACGCGCCCGTAAACTCGACGCGCGCGGGCTCGTCGCCTGCCCCGGTCTCGTCGACATTCACGTTCACTTCCGCGAACCGGGACAGACCCACAAGGAGACGATTGAGAGCGGCTCCCGTGCAGCAGCCGCGGGCGGTTTCACCACCGTCGTCTGCATGCCGAACACCTCGCCGGTCGCGGACAACGCCGGCACCATCCAGCTGATCAAGGACTCGATCGCCCGCACCGCCTGCGTGAAGGTGCTGCCCACGGGCTGCATCACCGTGGGGATGAAGGGGCAGGCGCTCGCGCCCATCGGCTCGCTCAAGCGCGCCGGCGTCGTCGCCATCACCGACGATGGCGACTGTGTGCAGAGCAACGAACTCATGCGCCGCGCGCTCGAATACGCGAAGATGTTCGACCTCCCGATCATGGACCATTGCCAGGACCACTCCATGACCCAGGGCGCGGTGATGAACGAAAGCGTGATGTCGATCCGCCTCGGCCTGCGCGGCTGGCCCAACGCGGCCGAGGACGTCATCGTCTCCCGCAACGTCATCCTTTCCACCTACACCGGCGCGCATGTGCACATGCAGCACATCTCGTCCCGAAACTCAGTCGAACTGCTCCGCCGCGCCAAGAGCCGCGGCGTGCGCGTCACGGCCGAGGCGACCCCGCACCACATCGCCCTCACCGACGAGTCGCTTGCGACCTACGACACGAACTTCAAGATGAACCCTCCTCTGCGCACGGAGGAGGACCGCCTGGCCATCATCGAGGGCCTGCGCGACGGCACGCTGGACATCCTCGCCACCGACCACGCGCCGCACACCGACTACGAAAAGGACATGGAGTTCGACTACGCGCCCAACGGTATCCTCGGACTGGAGACAGCCCTGGCCGTTAGCCTCGACGTGCTCGTGAGAAAAAACCGCTTCAAGCTCGCCACCGTCGTCGACCTGCTCACGCGGAAGCCGGCGAACATCCTCGGCCTGCCGGCCGGCACGCTCGCCGAGGGCGCCGCGGCCGACGTGTGCCTCTTCGATCCGGACGAAGCCTGGGTCTACGATGCCCGCGCCGGTTTCAGCAAATCCAGCAACAGCCCGTGGCATGGGCAAACCCTGACGGGACGGGTCAAGACCACGATCGTCGACGGCCGCCTGGTCTACAACGGCCGCACGATCAGCAGTCGCTGACGCCTCCCCGCTCGTGCCCGAAACGCTGCCACCCGAAGTCACGCCGGCGCTCGCCGTCGTCGGCTTCCTGCAACTCGCCCTGCTGCTCGTCGGGTTGCGCGTGCTCTGGGTGCTGGTGCTCAGCCCCGCCGCCCGCGAACGCAACCGCGGCCCGAAAGCACTCGCTCCGTGGGAGATTGCCCTGACCGATTTCGTCACCGCAGGTCTCTTCGTCGCCGGCACGGGTCTGATCATTCAGATCGGCAGCGCCTTCGCGTTGCGTTCAGCCGTCTGGCCGTCGGTAATCGCCGACCCGGAGCTGGGCATGGTGCTGGAGGGCGCGATGTTCCAGATCGGCCTTCTCGCCGGCGCCGGTCTTGCCTTTGCCACGGTCTGCCGCCGCGTCGCACCGCCCACCACCGTCGTCCCTCGCACCGAGGAAAGCGTGCTCCGGGCGGGAGCGTTGACCTTTCTCGCGGCGATGCCGGTCGTGACCGCCATCAACCTCGGGTGGCAGGGGCTGCTCTCCCTCGCCAACGTCGAGGCGCCTCCGCAGGACCTTGTCTTCCTCATGGTCGATGCCGAGTCTCCCCTGACACGTGCAGTCCTGATCGGCTTCGCCGTCGTCGTTGCCCCGCTCGCCGAGGAGATTGTGTTTCGTGCGGGACTTTTCCGCTTCCTGCGCACGCGCGTTCCCCGCGCCGTCGCCTACCTCGCCCCCGCCGTCATCTTTGGCGCCCTGCATGGCAGCCTCGCGGCCTTCGTGCCCCTGACCGCCCTCGCCCTCGTCTTCGCCTACGCCTACGAACGCAGCGGCCGCATTGCCGTCCCCATTATCGCGCACTCGCTCTTCAATCTTAACACCGTCATCCTCCTGTTTGGCGGCGTCGCGATCTGATCGGTAACGGCCATGCACCCCTTCACCACCCACCCCACGGAAGCCGTTTCGTCTCTCGGCGAACTCGGGCTGATTGCAGCCATGCGCCGGTGGCTGGGCAAGGTCTCGCCGCCCGCACCGCATGGCATCGGCGACGATTGTGCGGTCCTGCCGGCATCGTCGCGCACCGCCCTTGTGACCGTGGATCCAGTGATCTACGGCGAACATTTCAACGACGCCGTGGCGCCTTCCGCCGCGGGCGCCAAACTCTTCAAACGCAACCTGAGCGATATCGCCGCGATGGGCGGACGTCCCCGCGCCGCCGTCGTCGCCATCGCCCTCGACGAGACGGTGAAGATCGAGTGGCTGGCCGGGTTCTATCGGGGTCTTGCCTCCATCGGGCGGCGCTACCGGGTACCCGTCGTCGGCGGCGACATCGCGCGGCACCGGGGCGGACTGGTCGTCACGTTGACCCTGATCGGCGAAGCGTCCGGCCCGCGCGTGCTTTCCCGGCGCGGCGCGCGCATCGGTGATCGGATCTACGTGACCGGCCGGCTCGGCGGCAGTCTGCGGGGCCATCATCTGAGTTTCACCCCGCGCCTCGCCGAGGGCGCCTGGCTCGCCGCGCGTCCCGACGTCCGATCGCTGATGGATCTCAGCGATGGCCTCGCCAAAGACCTCCATGCCCTCACGCCGGCCAACGCCCAACCGGTGCTCCACGAGAACCGGATTCCCGTCAGCACAGCGGCCCGGGCCTGCGCACGGAGCAGCGGCCGCCCACCGCTTGCGCATGCGCTGGAAGACGGCGAAGACTACGAGTTGCTGTTCACGGTTTCACGCCAAACCCCGGACGCGGACTTCGTCCGGGCTTGGCGGCGGCGCTTCCGCCTCCCTCTGAGCTGCATCGGCGAATTCCAATCCATGAACCGGCCCCTGCCCGCCGGTGCGGTCGACCTCGGACGCCACCATGGGTTCGAGCACCTCAAACCCTGAGCGATGAGCATCGTAGCGCAGCTCAAAGCCGGAATCACGACGCGCTCCGCCGAACAGATGCGGGCCCTCGCTTCCGAGTTCGCGCCCCTCCTGCCCACCGACACGGTGCTCGCGCTGCACGGCGACATGGGTGTGGGCAAGACCACCTTCGTCCAAGGCCTGGCCCAGGGACTTGGCGTGACCGACCACGTCACCAGCCCCACCTACACGATCTTCACGCTCCATCGCGGCGGCAAAAGCCTGCTCGTCCACCTCGACGCCTATCGCCTGGAGTCCGAACATCAGATCGACGCACTCATGCTGGAGGACTTCCTCACCAGCCCATGGATCCTCGCCGTCGAATGGCCGGAGAAAATCGCTTCATGGATACCAGCCGAAGCCTGGCACCTCGACCTCGTCATCACCCCGGACGAAGCCCATACGGTGAGCTTGCGGGGATAAAAGGCCCACGCGAGCGATCCGCAAACGCCTGCCGTCAAGAACTCAATATATCCTTGGCCAGCAGGAAGGCCCCCCAAACGTCGGTTCGCTTTGGTATTCGCGCTTTCTTTGTGATTTGGACTTTTGGCGTTTGTGATTTCCAACTCCGTCTTCTCGTTTGCGCGCCCGCGTTCTCGCGGCTTTGCTAGCCGCCTCTTCCATGCCGTCATCGCCGCCCATCGTTGAATTCCGCCAAGCGACCAAACGCTTTGGCGAGGGCCCGGTGATCATCGACGGCCTCACCCTCGTCGCCCATCCGGGGGACTTCATTTCCTTGATCGGGCCGAGCGGCTGCGGGAAGTCGACCCTGCTGCGTTTGATCAGCGGCCTGAGCCCTTTGACCGAGGGAGAGCTCATGGTCGGCGGTCACCCGCCCGAACTGGCGGCGCGCGACCTCGCCTACGTTTTCCAAGAGGCCACCCTGCTGCCTTGGCTGACCGTCGCCCGCAACGTCGAGGTCCCCCTTCGCCTGCGCAAGGTCGCGGCCGGCGACCGCGCCGCCGCCTGCCGTCGCGCGCTCGAACTCGTGCGTCTCCACGACCTCGCCGATCGTTATCCCCGGCAACTCTCGGGCGGACAGAAAATGCGCGTGTCGATCGCCCGCGCGCTCACGGTCTCGCCGCGCCTTCTTCTGCTCGATGAACCGTTCGGCGCCCTGGACGAGATGACCCGCGATCATCTCAACGAGGAGCTGCTCGACATTCGCCAGCAGCAGGAATGGACCGCCTTCTTCGTCACCCACTCCGTGGCCGAGGCCGTCTTCCTTTCCAACCGCATCGTCGTGATGTCGGCCAACCCCGGACGTATCCATCGCGAGGTGACAGTCGATTTCCCCTATCCTCGCACCGAGGAGACCCGGCAGTCCGAAGCCTACCAGCATCAGGTCGCCGAGGTCTCCCGCCTGCTCCGCTCCGTCGAAAGGGCCTCCGCATGAACCCCCTGCGCCGCCTGCTGCCGGTCTTCGCGGGACTTCTTTTTCTCGGCATTTGGTACGCCGTGCATTTTTCGCTCACGACCGAGCAACGGTACCTGCTGCCTCGCCCCGACGCCGTCGTGGCGGCGTTCGACACCGAGGGTGAGATCCTTTGGTCGGCCACGCTCAACACCGCCCTCGGCGCGGTGGCCGGCTTTGGCTCCGCCATCGTCATCAGCTTCGTCGCCGCCCTGCTGCTCGCCCTTTCACCGCTCATCCGGGCGAGTTTTTACCCGTACCTGATGATGCTGCAAATGACGCCCATCATCGTGCTCGCGCCCATTCTCATTCTTTGGAGCGGCCCGGGCTTCCTCAGCGTGACGATCATCACGTTCCTCATCTGTTTCTTTCCGATGGTGGTGAACACCACCCAGGGCCTGATCTCCACCGACCGCAATCTAGTGGATCTCTTTCACATGAACCGGGCGTCCCGCTGGCAGGAGGTCTTCCTCCTGCGCGTGCCCTCCGCCTTGCCGTATTTTTTCACCGGGCTTCGCATCGCCGCCACCCTGGCTCCGATCGGCGCGATCGTGGGTGACATTTACGCGGGCAACTCCGCCGGCGGACGCGGCGGCCTTGGGTTTCAAACCATCATCTTCAGCGCCCAGTTCAAAATCCCCGCCCTCTTCGCCACCGCCTTTGCCAGCTGCGTGCTGGGCTTCATTTTTGTGGGCACCGTCGTTGCCCTGCACTGGTTCCTGCTGCACAAGTGGCACGACGCCTTTAATCGCACCGACACATGAGACTTTTTGCGTTCGCCCTGCCGATCATGCTTCTCGCCTTGAACGGCTGCTCCCGCAAGGCGGCCACCGACGCCTCCGCGCCCTTCAAAATCACCGTGCAACTCGATTGGGTCGCCGAACCGGAGCACGGCGGCTTCTATCAGGCGCAGGCCCGCGGCTTCTTCAAGGAGGCCGGCCTTGAGGTGGAATTGATCCCGGGCGGGCCCAACGCATTTGTCATGCAGAAGCTCGCCGGCGGTCAGGCGCAGATCGGACAGGCCGACAGCACCAACACGATCCTTGCCACCGCGCAGGGGCTGCCCGTCGTCCAGATCGGGGCGGTCTTTCAGAACGACCCCTCGGTGCTCATGTTGCACGCCGACAATCCGATCACGCGCTTCGAGGAGCTCAATGGCAAGACCCTCATGGCCCGCCCCGAGTGGGCTTTCCTCCCGTATCTGAAGAATAAATACGGCATCGATTTCCAGCTGATTCCCTTCAATTTCTCGGTCGCCAATTTCATCGCGAACAAGGACTTCATCCAGCAGGGCTACTACATCGCGGAGCCTTACTTCATTCAGCAGGGCGGCGGCCGGACGCCCAAGTTCCTCTATGCCTGGGACGCCGGATTCGACGCCTATGCCGTGCTCGCCGCCAACCGGCGCTGGGCCGCCGAACACCCGGAACAGGTGCGGGCGTTTCTGAAGGCCTACGTTCGCGGCTGGCAGGACTACCTCGAAGGCGACCCCAAGCCCGCCCATGAGTTGATGAAGCAGGCCAATTCCAACGCGACGGACGAGTTTCTCATGTTCTCGCGCGGCATGATCATCAGCGAAAAGCTCGTCATCGGCCGACAGAACGGAAACGCCGGGCAGATCGGACGCATCACCCGCGAACGCTTCCAAACCCAGATCAATCAGCTCGAGGAGCTCAACATCCTCGCCAAGGGTAAAGTCTCGGTCGACGATGTCATGACGACCGACTACCTGCCCTGACGGCGACCGACCTCGCGAAGAACGCATTTCGTCACGATCTTTTCTCGCGATTCGCTGTCCATCCTGTCTGACCCGCTCCGTCGAGCCTCACCATGCCGGAACTCCGCGATTGCCTCGTTTTGCTCGGGCCCGATCTCCAACCGTGGCGCTGCCGGCGCTTTGCGTGGGTCGGCGACACGATCACGGCCATTGAGGCGGACACGCCGAGCCCGACGCTCGAGCAGGGCGCGCTCGTTGTGATTCCCGGTCTCGTTAATGGGCACACGCACGTGGGCGACAGTGCGCTGCCGGACGGCGCGGCTGGCCTCACGCTGGAGCAGGCGTTTTTCCGGCCCGACGGCTACAAATATCGCGAGCTCGCCAAGCTCTCCGCCGCGGCCCAACGCCCGCATATCGAGGCGCATTTGCGCTATCTCGCACGCACGGGCACCGTCTGCCATCTCGACTTTCGCGAACAGGGGGCCGACGGAGCCCGCCTCCTGCGCGAAGCCTCGGCGGCCACCGGCGTCGAATCGATCATTCTCAGCCAGTTCAACACCGCTCCCTTCCCGGCCGCGCAACTCGAAGCGAATATCAATGGCTTGCCGGAATCGGCGCGCTTCGAACTCGCCGCGATGCTCGATGTCGCCGACGGGTTTTCGGAAAGCACGATGAACGACCTCACGGACGCCGCCTGGGCGCAGGTGCGCGAGGTTACCGGCCACCGCGGCAAGCTGCGCGCCATCCACTGTCTGGAAAACGCCGGCTATCGCGAATGCTCGCTGGCGCGCACCGGGCGCGGCGACCTCGCCCGGGCGCTTGATCTTTTTGATCCACACCTGGTCGTGCATCTCACGGCGGCGAATGCGGATGAGATCGCGCTGATGGCGCGCAGCGGCAAGACGGCCGCACTCAACCCGCGGGCGAACGCCAGCCTCGGCCTCGGTCAGCCGCCCATCTCCGCGTTGCTCGACGCCGGCGTCAACCTGCTGCTCGGCACCGACAACGTCATGCTGAACAGCCCCAACCTGTTCGCCGAACTCGACTATGCCTGGAAACTCGCGCGCAGCCAGGCCGGCGATCCCCGTGTGCCCGAGCCGGCGGCTCTCCTGCGCATGGTCACGGTCAACGCGGGCGCCGTGCTCGGAGACCGTTTCCCGGGCCTGCTCGAGGCGCACCGGCCGGCCACCTTCGTCGTGCTGGACTTCAACGCGCCCCATCTGCGCTCGTCCCGCCACGTCCTCGCCTCGATCGTCGGCCGCGTGACACCGGCCGATGTGCTCGCGACCTACCGGCAGGGCCGGCCGCTCTGGCAGGCACCAGGATTCAATTGCGGCTTTTGAGGCGACTATGCTTTTCCGTTTCGCTTCTTAGTATCAGCGGAATAGCAGCGCGGAAATTGCACAGGTGCGAAGGAGCGTGGTGGTGGTGCTGCCGATGATCAGATGGCGGATGCGGTTGTGTCCGTAAGCCCCCATCACCAGCAGGTCGATTCCCTCGTCTTTCACCACCGTGGCAATGACCTCCTCCGGATGCCCGCGGCGGATTTCTGTAACGACGTCGAAGCCTGCGGTTGCGAGTTTCTCCCGCGCAGCGTTCAAGTCCGTGGCGATGCGGTCATCACCCGTGCCGACGTTGAGCAGTCGAAAGGCAACCCCTTTGAGCAGCGGCTGCGCTGCGATGAAATCGACCGCCCGAACCGCGCTCGCCCCCCCGTCATACGCGACGAGCGTCTTTGCGACCGGCCGAAAAGCCCGCGCCGCAACCAGCACAGGATGCTGGCACGTCCTGACCACCCGCTCAAGATTGGAGCCGAGATGCTTTGAATCGAGGCGGGTATTCTCACCGCGCTTCCCGAGCACCACTAGGTCGGCTTCCTTGTCGTAAGTCTCGATCAAGTCCGCCAGCGAACCATGCTTTTGATCCGCCACGACCTGTGCGATGCCCGACTCGGCCAGGTGCGCTCGCGCCACCTCCAGCAGCGCACGACCGCGCGCGTGCGCCAGGCGGGCCTTCACTGCTTCAAGCTGCACAAGTTCCTCCATAAGTGCGGTCCTGGCGCCGAGACCGATCACGCCCGTCAGGTCGGCCGACGACGCGGTTTCGTGGTGGGGGTCGACCAAGTGCAACACATGGATGGAGGCACCCAGCCGCTGCGCAGCCCAAGCGGCGTGATCGTAGACGCTCGCGGCGTACGCTGAGCCGTCGGTGCAAGCGAGGATATTGGGCATGATTCGTGTCGTTTTCATTCGGAGGCAGGCTTGAGAAGGGAGAGTAGCGATGCAGGACGATCAGTGTCCGCCAAGTTCCTCCATGGCGCCCGGCTTGTCGTGTTTGCCGAGACGCAGGACGAGCGTCTTGCTCGCTTCGTTGAGACCAACGAGTTCCACCTCGGCACCTTCGCGGCGGAACTTGAGCACGACGCGATCAAGCGCGCCGATCGCCGAGAGATCCCAGAAATGCGCCTGCGATACGTCAATCCGGACCTTCTTCAGCACCTCGCGAAAGTCGAACGCGTCGCCGAACGTGCTCGCCGAGACAAAGAAGAGCTGGCCGCGCACGCGGTAGGTGCGCTCGTCTCCCGCCACTTCCAGGGTGGAGGTGATGTCGAGCAGTTGGGAAACCTTGAACGCGAAGAAAAGAGCGCTGAGCAGGACGCCCACGCCCACGCCGGCCGCGAGATTGTGCGTGAAGACCGTCACCCCAACGGTCGCGATCATCACCACACTCGACGTGCGAGGATGCACGCGCAGGTTGGTAAGCGAACTCCAGCTGAAGGTGCCAATCGACACCATGATCATGACCGCAACGAGGGCAGCCATCGGGATCTGCGCCGCCCACTGTCCCAGCACTACACACAGAACCAGCAAAAGGATGCCGGCGGTGAACGTGGAGAGCCGGCCACGCCCGCCCGATTTCACGTTGATGACCGTCTGCCCGATCATCGCGCATCCCGCCATGCCTCCGAAGAAACCGACCGCGATGTTGGCGATACCCTGGCCGGTGCACTCACGGCTCTTGTTGGAAGGCGTATCCGTCAGGTCGTCGACGATGGTCGCAGTCATCAGCGACTCGAGGATGCCGACCACCGCAAGGGGCAATGAGTAAGGAAGGATGATCATGAACGTCGCCCAGCTCAGCGGGATGTCAGGGATCAAAAACACGGGAAGCGTCGAGGGCAGCGACCCCATTGACCCGACAGTACGCAGGACGGGACTGTCACCCCCTCCCCACCCCATGAAGATCGATAACGCGGTCAGCGAGACGATGCACACCAGCGGAGATGGCACGGCCTTCGTAATGCGGGGCAAACCATAGATGATAACCAGGCCCACGGTCACCAATGCGTACATCAACCAGCCCTGCCCCTTGAATTCCGGCAACTGCGCCAAGAAGATCAGGATCGCCAGCGCGTTGACGAACCCCGTCACCACGGAGCGCGAGACAAACTTCATGAGATCACCGAGCCTGAAGACGCCGGCGAGAATCTGGAAAACGCCCGTCAGGACGGTGGCGGCGAGCAGGTACTGCAGGCCGTGCTCCTTCACGAGCGTGACCATCAGCAGGGCCATCGCCCCGGTGGCTGCGGAAATCATTCCCGCCCGGGCGCCCACGAAGGCGATGACCACGGCCATGCAGAACGAAGCGTAGATTCCAACCTGCGGATCCACCCCCGCAATAATGGAGAAGGCGATCGCCTCGGGAATGAGCGCAAGGGCGACCACCGAGCCGGCGACCATATCGCGGACCGGGTTGCCAAACCATTGTTGTTTGTAGGTGGGTGCTGGCATGAAGAAAACGAGAGGACCAGGAGAACGGGTGAAGACGCGGACAGACGAGCCCCGGTGAATCGCTGGCAGCGGCGTCGCCATGCGCTTTTGCCCGGTGCCGGCGGCACCCTCACGCAAGCCCAAGTCCGTCCGACCATAAGTCGGCGGATACCATCAAGGCGGCGTCAGAGGCAAAAAGGTCATCAACGGCGCGAGTGTTGGTCGGCTCGCGTCGAGTGCAACCCTTAGTTTGGCACGCATCGACGCCTGATTTCTCACGCCTGCAGACTGGAGCCGCGGTTGTTCCGGGCCGCCTTCCAAACCGGTGTCTGCACGCACCTGTGGCCTTGCGCACGGTTTGCGGCGCGCTCACAACTCTTCCGACGCATGGCCGATCTTCCGTTGCCTTCCTCCCCTCGGGCTTCCGCCGATCCTTCCGCCTTGGCCGCCGACGCCTTCATCCAGCGCTGGACCGACGCCGCCCTTTCCGAACGGGCCAACTACGTCCTCTTCCTCACCGAACTCTGCGACGTCCTTGGCGTTCCGCGGCCCGAGCCGGCCACCGCCGATCACTCGCAAAACGCCTACGTCTTCGAGCGCGCTGTTCCGCTCCATGACGAAAATACCGGCCAGACCACCACCGGTTTCATCGATCTCTACCGGCGCGGCTGCTTCATCCTCGAGGCCAAACAGTACGACGCCGCCACGCCCGAGCCGACTCCCGCCTTCGCCGCTGCGGAAGCCGCGCAACGCAAGTCGGGCGTGCGCCGCGACACGGCCGCCTGGGACCGCAAGATGCTCGAAGCCCGCGCCCAGGCCGAGCGCTACCTTCGCCACCTGCCGCCCGACGAGCCTGTCCCCGTCTTCCTGCTCGTCGTCGACGTCGGTCACAGCATCGAGCTCTTCGCCGACTTCAGCCAGAAGGGTCGTGCTCCGCTTCATTTTCCCGACCCGCGCACGTACCGCCTACGGCTGACCGACCTCGCGAAACCGTCGGTGCGCGCCCTCCTTCGCGCGGTCTGGACCGATCCGGCCTCGCTCGATCCGTCGAAACGCGCCGCCGCTGTCACCCGCGAGGTCGCCGCCCATCTGGCCGAATTGGCCCGCCTGTTCGAAAAGAAGCATTCCCCCGCGACGGTCGCCTCATTTCTTTCGCGCTGCCTGTTCTGCATGTTCGCCGAGGACGTCGCCCTCCTGCCACGCGGCGGATTCACAGGCCTGCTGGATTCCGTCAAAGACGACCCCGGATCCGCCGTGCCTCTACTCCAGAAGCTCTTCGAGGAGATGAACGCCGGCGGCTACTCCGTCATTCTCCGCAAGACGCTGCTTCACTTCAACGGCGGGCTCTTCAGCGAGGCCACCGCCTTGCCGCTCGACGCCGCGCAACTTTCCCTGCTCCGCTGCTCGGCCGCTCTCGAATGGCGCCACGTCGAGCCCGCCATCTTCGGCACCCTGCTCGAACGCGCCCTCGATCCTGCCGAGCGTCACAAGCTCGGTGCCCACTACACGCCGCGCGCGTATGTCGAACGCCTCGTCCTTCCCACCGTCATCGAGCCGCTGCGCGAGGAATGGCAGAACGTACGCGCCGCCGCTGTCACCCTCGCCACGCGGGGCGACCTGAAGGGCGCCATCAAAGAAGCCCGTGCCTTCCACCACCGCCTCTGCGCCCTGCGCGTGCTCGATCCCGCCTGCGGTTCGGGCAACTTCCTCTACGTCACCCTCGAACACCTCAAGCGCCTCGAGGGCGAGGTGCTCGAACTCATCGAGAGCTTCGGCGAAAACATGCGCCTCGATCTCGCCGGCGAGACGGTCGATCCCCACCAGTTCCTCGGCATCGAGATCAACCCGCGCGCCGCCACCGTCGCCGAACTCGTACTCTGGATCGGCTACCTCCAATGGCACCACCGCAACCGCGGCGAAACCGAGTGGCCCGAACCCGTCCTGCGCGCCTTCAAGAATATCGAATGCCGGGATGCGGTGCTGGCATGGGACGCGAAGGGTTTTCTTACGACGGAGGGCGAATTCTGCCCGCTCGACCAGGCCAAGCAAGGGACCACGCTTCGCTACGTCTGGGACCGGCGCACCATGAAGACCGATTCGGTGACTGGACGTAAAGTTCCCGACGAGTCCGGCGTCATCCTGATCGATGCCTATGTCAAACCGAGGCCTGCGCCATGGCCAGAGGCTGACTTCATAATTGGTAATCCGCCATTTCTTGGGAAGGGCAAGATCCGGGAAGACCTTGGCGATGGTTACGTGGAGACTCTTCGTGCTGCCTATTCTAACGTTCCGGAAAGCGCCGACTTCGTCATGTACTGGTGGCACAAGGCTGCTGAAGAGTGTCTCGCGTGTCGCACTAGGCGCTTCGGTTTCATCACAACCAACAGCATTCGCCAGACCTTCAATCGTCGAGTGGTCAAAAGGGCTCTCGAACTGGGTGTTTCGCTCCGCTTCGCCATTCCCGATCATCCATGGGTGGACACGGCCGACGGCGCCGCAGTTAGAATCGCAATGACTGTGGGTGCGCTAGACTACACGCTACCCGAGAAAGGCTCTGTCGCAGAACCACCCCCTGATCCTTCCCGGCTCCCGGGCGAACTCCAAGTAGTCTCAAAAGAGGTCGCCAACGCGGATGAAATCTCTGTCGAAATACTTTGCTTGCGAGGCCGCATAGGTTCGGGACTGAACATCGGTGCGGACTTGGAAGATGTCGTTGAACTGGAATCAAATAGTTTGATCGCAAACAACGGCGTCATGCTCGGAAGCCGAGGGTTTATTGTGGAAGCCAGTGATGCGATTCAGGGCTCTCCAAGCGTCTTGAGGCCGATCATAAATGGTAACGATATTCTTCAACGATCTCGGCATGCCCGCGTGATCGACTTCTTCGGATTGAATCCGGATCAGGCACGAAGTGCAGCGCCGGCTTGCTACGAACGCGTTCTCACGACGGTAAAACCGGAAAGAGACTCTAACCGTCGTGCGTCTCGGCGCAACAATTGGTGGCTGTTCGGCGAGGTCATGCCCAAAATGAGGAAGAGTTTGGAGCTGCTCAATCGTTACATCGTAACTGCTGAAACGGCAAAGCACCGAATTTTCTCGTTCCTAGAGGCGCGAGTTGTTCCCGAACATCCACTCATAGCAATTGCGCTTCCTGACGCATTTCACTTAGGCATTCTCAGCAGCCGAACACACATCATATTCGCGCTTGCCGCTGGGGGCACACTCGAAGATCGCCCTCGCTACAACAAATCGCGATGCTTCGATCCTTTCCCCTTCCCCGAATGCTCCGAGGCTCAAAAGGCGCGCATCCGCGATCTCGCCGAGGCCCTCGACGCCCATCGCAAGCGAGCGCAGGCCGACCACGGGCTTGGCCTGACCGATATCTACAACGTGCTCGAAAAGGTGCGCGCCGGTGAATCGCTCCCCGCAAAGGACAAGGCGGTGCACGACGCCGCGCTCGTTTCGACGCTCAAGCAGCTCCACGACGACCTCGATTCCGCCGTGGCCGACGCCTACGGCTGGCCCTGGCCGCTCGCCGACGCCGACATCCTCGCCCGCGTCGTCGCGCTCAACACCCACCGCGCCGCCGAGGAGGCCTCTGGCCTGATCCGGTGGTTGAGGACGGATTATCAGAAGACCGACGATGGCGGACAGGGAACGCGGCGGCCGGCGGGCGGCCAGCAGGACGCGCTTGCGCTGACCAACGCGGCTGGAGTGACAGCCGCGAATCGCAAGGCCCGTAAAGCGCCTTGGGCGAAGACGCTGCCCGAGCGTACCAAAGCCGTCGATACGGCGCTCTCCACCGAGGCAAAGCCCGTCACCGCCGCCGCGCTCGCCGCCCGGTTCGCCCGCGCCAAGGAAGCCGATGTCGCCGAGATCCTCGAAACCCTCGCCGCCCTCGGCCGCGCCCGTCGCACCGGTGATGGCGGGCACTGGTTGCGCTGAGGCGGAACCGCACCTCTTCCATGTCCGCCTTGCCACCCGCCCGCGACCGTTTCCTCGAACTGCTGCGCACCAGCGTGTCCGCGCGCACCTTCGTGAAGCTCACCCTCGGCAAGCCGCGCGGACGCGATCCGTCGCTGCGCAACGTTTTTGTCCGGCCCGTCCACCTCAAGGCCGGCCCACGCCTGTCCTTCGTCTGGCGCCACGAGACTCGCGACGTCACCAAGAACCTTTCGCCCGACGAGGCTCTGGCCGAGATCGAACGCCAGCTCGCCGCCGACTTCTTCGACGCCCATCTGTTCACCACGACCCAGACCGCCCAGTTCGAAGGCGCGGCGGACGGCTCCGGGCGTCTCTCGTTAAAGGGCATCGCGGCCGTCGGTGCATCGGCGGCCTCACCTGCGGGTCACGATCGCGAGAAACAGCGTCCGCTGGCCGGCGACGCCCTGTGGCTGCGCGCCCTCGGCGTGACCAACGACCGCGGCCAGCCCCGCGAGGGCATGGCGGGCAAGCTTCGCCAGATTCAAAAATTCACCGAGCTGATCGGCCATTTGGTGGACGACGCCGGCCTTCGCGACCGCCCCGATCTCTCCGTGGTCGATATGGGATGCGGGAAGGGCTACCTGACCTTTGCCCTGGCCGCCCTGCTTGGAACGCGTGCGTCCGTGACCGGCATCGAGAGTCGCCCGCACCTCACCGAACTCTGCAACCAGGTGGCCCGCGAAGCGCGTTTCGAACGGCTGAACTTTGTCGCGGGCGACATCGCCACCACCGAAGCCGGGAAGGTCAACATCCTCGTCGCACTCCATGCCTGCGACACCGCCACGGACGACGCGCTCGCGAAAGGCATCGCCGCGCGCGCGGACCTGCTCGTCGTCTCGCCGTGTTGCCAGAAAGAATTACGGTCGCAGCTCACGGCGCCTGTCGTCCTCGCGGATGCGTTGCGCCACGGCATCTTTCAGGAACGACAGGCCGAGTTCGTCACCGACGCCCTGCGTGCGCAGCTGCTCGAATGGGCCGGCTATCGGACAAAGGTCTTCGAGTTCGTCTCCACCGAGCACACGGCCAAAAACCTCATGATCGCCGGCATCAAAGCCCATCCCCCCGGCGACGAAGCCCGCGCCGCACGCCTGCGGGACTTCGCCCATTTCTACGGCATCCACCACCAACGCCTCGCCCAGCACCTCGGCCTCCCCCTCGCCCTCGCCTGACCCCCATGCCCCCCGCCCGCCCCCCTAATTCTTCCCGTCCGACCAACCCCGGATGTCATTTAATAGATGACAAACGCAATCGGTCCACCGCCACCGTTTGTCATTTAATAGATGACAACCAAGGTCCGCGCGCCGACGTCCGTTGTCATCTAATGGATGACAATCAAGGTCCGCCCGTCGATGCCCCTTGTCATCTATTAAATGACAACGAGGTTCGGGTGGTTGACGCAGGTTCGCCATGACGTGGGAGCAACTCGACTGGTCCGCGCTTGATCGCCTGCGCGAGGGATTCATCGGCGGGGGGGCGGCGGAAGGGCCGTACTGGCGCAGCGAACGCGATCTTGCGTCGTACGATCTCACCTACGGGGAACGCATCGGTTGGAAGTGGGACGCCGTCTTGCAAGAACTTAACCTTCGCGGCTGGACGCCTCCGCCCGGCCCCGTCCTCGACTGGGGCTGCGGCAGTGGCGTCGCCGGACGCCGCGTGCTCGCGGCCTTCGCTGCCGCCAGTGACACGGCTCTGCGGGTGTGGGATCACTCGCCCCTCGCCCGCACCTTCGCCGCCGGCGCCGCCCGTGAAGCATTCCCTGGTCTTGACGTTGCCGAGTACCGTGAAGGCGAACGCGTTGGCCTGCTCGTGATCAGCCACGTGCTCAATGAACTCAATGCCGACGGACGTGAACAGCTTGCCGCGTTGATTGCCGCCGCAGACGCCACCCTTTGGGTCGAACCGGGCACGCACGCCGACAGCCGCGCTCTCGTCGAATGGCGCGAGCGGCTGCTCGGATCTCATCATGTCGTCGCGCCGTGCACCCATCAGCGCGCCTGCGGACTGCGCGTGGAAGGCCGGGAGCGCGACTGGTGCCACCATTTCGCACGCCCTCCGGCGGGTGTGCACGCGGATTCGCAGTGGGTCCGCTTTGCCCAACGCGCGGGCATCGATCTGCGCAGCCTGCCCTATGCGTTTCTGGTCCTCGATCAGCGTCACGTCCGCCCGCCTGCCGCCGCAATGCCCGAAGGCTACAGCCGCATTCTTGGTCGGCCGGAATTCTTCAAACCGTACGCGCGGATCTTGAATTGTGACGCCGACGGCATTGCCGAACTCACGATCCCGAAGCGCACCGCCAGCGCGGTTTACAAGCAGCTGGAGAAAGCGCGCGGCCCGCTCGTGTATCGATGGACCCGCGACGCCGCCACGGTCCAGGACGGCGTTCCCCTGTAAGCGAGCGCAGCTGAACCGTGCACTGCGGGACTCGAGGTATGGTGTAGCCGCGGGCGCCGACCGCGGTCCGTCAGCAGGCAGAGGTGCTTCCCAGACACCAAGCTCGCCGAGCCCGCCACCAGTTGCGCGCAAACTGTCCTCATTGCCATCTGCTCGGGCGGAGCGCGATGTCTGTCGGTGGATCAGCGGCGTACATCCCCAGACCGCGGTCGGCGCCCGCGGCTACAACGTCCCGGACCGCGGTCGGCGTCCGCGGCTACAATTCGGCGCTGAACGGCAGGCGGGGTCGGGCCGTACGCCGCTACGAATGGCGACGCGCCTCGGATGAAACGAGCGCCTCCCGGACGGCGTTCAACAGCGTTTCGGCGGTGAAGGGCTTGGCGAGAAACTGTTTCGCTCCGGCATCGATCGCCTCCGCGGCGTTGACGTCCGCATTCAAACCGCTCGCCGCGATGATCGGCAGCGTGGGATCGATGTTCAGCAACATCCGGATCGCAGTCAGGCCGTCCATGATCGGCATCATGATGTCGGTGAGCACGAGATCGATCTCTTTGGGTCTCTGCACAAAGATGGCCACCGCATCCGCGCCGTTCTCCGCTTCCAGTACACGATAGCCGAGCACTTCAAGGGCCTGCCGCATGATGACGCGCACCGCCTCTTCATCGTCGACGACCATAACAGTCTCGCCGCGACCCCTCGCGAGACCGAAGCCCGGCGACGCACTGGCCTCGACTGCCTTGGCGTCGGCCGCGGGCAGATGAAGCGTGAACGTAGATCCATGTCCGACCTCGCTCGCCAGGCGGAGAAAGCCGCCGTGAGCCCGCACGATGTTTGCCACCGTGGACAAACCAAGCCCCGTTCCCTTGCCGACCTCCTTGGTCGTAAAGAACGGATCGAAGATCTTTTCGCGCAGGTCCGCCGGGATGCCCGTCCCCGTATCGACACCTCGATTTTCACATGGCGCCCAATCTTTCCGGCGCCGTGAAACCGCGTGTCGCGTTCGCCCAGTTCGACGTTGCCCGCCACGAGCGTCAGCACGCCTCCGTCGGACATCGCATCGCGGGCGTTGACGCAGAGATTGAGCAGCACCTGGTGAATCTGCGTCGGATCGCACAACACCGGCCAGATGTCCTCCGGCACGCGCCGTTCACAGCCGATGGAGCGGGGGAACGTGTCCTTGATAATGCGCTCGATATCGCCAATGAGCTGGCTCACGGGCGTCGGGACCCGCGTGCCAGGTGCTCCTCGCGCAAAGGACAACACCTGTCGCACCATGTCCGCTCCGCGCCGGGCACTCACGCCGATCGTGTCGAGCATGCGAAGATCATCGGGGTCTCGCGCATTCAACTTGAGCAGGTTGATCGACATAAGGATCGGCGTCAGCACGTTGTTCAGGTCGTGGGCAATCCCGCCCGCGAGCGTACCGATGCTCTCCTGCCGCTGTGCACGGAGGAATTGTTGCTCGAGCGCCTTGCGGTCGGTGATGTCCTGCAACGCGCCTTTGACGCGAACGACGTCACCGTTGTCGTCGCGACCCGCCTCTCCGATGACCCGCACCCAAGGGCGCCGACCCGAGCTCAGCGCCAGGCGGGCCTCAAGCTCGAACGGCACGCCCTGCTGGGCGCAGGCTTCGAACGCATGCCGCACACTGATTCGATATTCAGGGGCGTACGACTCAATCAGTTGATCCACCGTCGGCGAAGAACCCGGCGGCATGTCGTGGATCGAGCACGCTTCATCTGACCAAATCACCTGACGCCCGGGCAGCTCCATCGTCCATCCGCCGATGCGTCCGAGATTCCCGGCCATGCGCAGCAAGGCGTCTTTCTCCCGCAGCGCGTGTTCCGAGGCGCGCTGCTCGGTGACATCCATCACCATGCCCACTTTGCGCGCTCGTTCACCATTCGCGTCGCGGATGATCTCACCCCGTTCGTAAATGATCCTCACCGTCCCGTCCGACCGTCGGATTCGGTACTCCACGGAGGTGAGTCCGTCGCCTTCCATCGCACGCGTCAGGGCCGCGTCGCGTTTGGTCCGGTCGTCCGGGTGAATACGAGCAACAAACGCCTCGTAGGTGCCGGGAAACGATTTCGGATCGAAGTCGAAGATCCGGTAAGTCTCTTCCGACCACACCAGCCGGTTGGTGCGTAGATCCCGTTCCCAGCTGCCCATGCGTGCCACGCGCTGGGCATTCGCGAGCATGCTTTGGTTGGCCCTCAGTTCGCGTTCCATCCGCTCGCGCCGGGACACTTCCTCCCGCAACGCCTGCGTTTGCTGGCGGACCTTTCGCCGCATTTGCAGGTTCCACAACGACACGGACGCGGCGGCGAGCATCGCCACCACGAGCAACCCCACCGCCCAGCGGACAACGACCGGATGCGTCTCCACGTCCGTGTCCATCAACGCGGCGGCGTCCAGCCCGAGCATCACCTCCGCCCATCCCAGCGCGGGCAGCGCGATCAGGGCGATGCACGCTAACGCCCCGGCCAATACCCACCCGCGAACCCCGGGAAGGTATTGATCGAGCGGTGACCGGAGAAGCTGAAAACGCCGGCGTGGCATGGACCTGCGGCGGAGCCTGCAAGGTCCCGGGCGCCGAAGCAAGCCGGCGCCAGTGGGCTTGATCTGGAATCCGGGCGGCTACGCCTCCGGACGTCACCCCACCTCACGCATCAACATCGGCCGACTTCTTCAACTCTTCGCTGTGTCGGATGTCCTTCGCATGCGCGAGGAACACCATCTCTTCGGCGATGTTGGTCGCGTGATCGGCTATGCGTTCGATCGACTTCGAGATGAACATCAACTCCAGCGCACGCGAGATCGACTGCGGACGTTCGATCATGTAGCTCGATAACTCCCGATACAGCTGCTTGTTGATCGCATCGACCTCGACGTCGCGCTTCACGACCGCGACGGCTTTGTCCGTATTGCTGTCGAGGAAACAGTCGAGCGCGTCGCGCAGCATTTCGAGGGCGATGCTGGCCATGCGAGGGATGTCGACGTAGGGCTTCAGCGGTGGTTCGGCGGCGAGCTTGACCGCGCGCTTCGCGATGCTCGTAGCCTCGTCACCGACGCGTTCCAGATCATGAGAGGCTTTCATGCCCACAATCACAAGCCGGAGCTCGGTCGCAATCGGAGCCCGCAGGTTCATGTAACGCATCGCCTCGTTGTCGATCTGGATCTCGAGCTGGTCGATTTCGTCGTCGGCGGCGATTACCTGATCGGCCAGCGTCACGTTCGCCTCCACAAGGGCTTTCAAGGCGTCGCGCACCTGCCGGATCGACGTCTCGCCCATCAACATCAGGTGTGAGCGAAAGATTTCCAGTTCGTTATCGAAGAAGCGTTTCATGGGAGAGGAGCGGGGAGCGAGTAATGTGTAGTGTGTAACGAGTCGAGGCGGAGCGCGATGCCTTAAATTGCTCGCTACTCGCTACCCTCTACTCGCTACGGGACGGTTTGGCTCAGCCAAAGCGCCCTGAGATGTAAGCCTCCGTTTGCGGATTGCCCGGATTCATGAAGATCGTGCGCGTATCGTCATACTCGATGAGGCGGCCCATGAAAAAGAAAGCCGTCCTGTCGGAGCAACGGGCGGCCTGCTGCATGGAGTGTGTGACGATGACGATGGTATACGACGCCTTGAGTTCGTGAATGAGCTCCTCGACTTTAGCCGTCGCGATCGGATCAAGCGCTGAGCAAGGTTCGTCCATGAGGATGATTTCCGGCTCGACGGCGATTGCCCGGGCGATGCAGAGGCGTTGCTGCTGTCCGCCTGAAAGACCGACGCCGCTTTCGTGCAGGCGGTCCTTGACCTCATCCCAGAGGGCGGCTCCGCGGAGCGATTTCTCGACCACTTCATCAAGACGACTCTTGCGCGTCTCTCCTCCGATCCGGAGACCATAGATCACGTTTTCGTAGATCGATTTAGGAAAGGGATTGGATTTCTGAAAGACCATGCCCACGCGTTTGCGCAGCTCGATGGAGTCCACCGTCTGGCCATTGATGTCGACGCCATTGATGCGTATCCGGCCTCGATTGATGATGGTGCCGTCGATGAGATCGTTCATCCGGTTGAGGCAGCGCAACAAGGTCGTCTTGCCACATCCCGACGGACCGATGAACGACGTCACACGCTTCGCATCGAGCTTCACGTTGACGTCGAAAAGCGCCTGTTTGGCACCGTAAGAGAAGTCGAAGTTCTCGATCTCGATCAAGGTGCGGGCGACGCCAAGGTCCCGCGGTGGCGGTACTTTGATGGCAAGGGAAGCGGGCTTGTCCATGGAGAGGGTCTGGGATGCAGTGGAGGCTACCATTTGTAACGGTTACGCATACGGTTACGAAGCAGGATCGACGCGAGCGCAATCGACGCGACGAGGAAAAGGAAGACGAAGGCGGAGCCGTACTGGACGCGGGCGGTGTACTCGTTCTGCGGGATCTTGGACGACACCACGTAAATATGGTACGGAAGCGCCATCACGCCTTGGAAAAAGAAGTCGCTGATCTTGTCGACCTCCCACGGCAGCTTGTCGCGCACAACATAGGCCGCGGTGAACATGATGGGCGCCGTTTCCCCGGCCACGCGTGCGATGCCGAGAATGGACGAAGTCAGAATGCCCGGCATGGCGTAGGGCAGCACGTTCTTGCGGATGGTCTGCCACTTGGTGGCTCCGAGCGCGAGGGACCCCTCGCGAAATCCCCTGGGCACCGCCTTCAACGATTCCTCCGACGCGGTGATCACCACCGGCAGGACCATGAATGCGAGTGTGAACCAGCCGGCGAGCAGCGATACATTCCATCCGAGAAAGATGACGAAGAGGCCGAAGCCGAAAAGGCCGAACACGATCGAGGGCACCCCGGCGAGGTTGATGATCGAGAGCCGGATAAAGCGGACGATGGGACCGTCGGTGGCGTACTCGTTGAGAAAAATCGCACTCGCGACTCCCAGGAAGAGCGCGATGGTCATCGAACCGATGACCAGCAGGACGGTTCCGACGATGGCCGGCCAGATGCCGCCGGCCGAGTAGATGTAACTCTGAGCGGTTATCGTCGGCGGGGGCAAACCCGCAGCCTGTGCCTTCTCCGCTTCCTGCTGCCTGAAGACACGGAAATCGTGGTCTCCCATCTCCATTTCCACCCCGTTGTACTCGAAGACGTGAAGCGACTCGGGCGCCTGCGTCAGGAACGTGAAGTTGATGAAGGGGAACTCAGCCTGAAAGACGGTCTTGGAACCCTTGAAGAGGATATCGCCAAAGACAAAGAGTCCGCAGAAGAGGACAACGTAAGTCGCAATCCGGGTGGCCCCAAAGATAAACTTCTCGAAGGAGCGACTCCGGCTGCGACGTGCCGCAAAGGGATTGGAGGGTTCAGAGTCCATGGTCAGCCGATCGAGATCCGGTATTTGCGCACAATTTTCTGGGCGAGGAAATTGATCAGAAGCGCGATAAAGAACAGCACGATACCCACCACGAACAGCGCGCGATAGTGGATGCTTCCTTGGACGACCTCGCCCATCTCCTGCGCAATGATGCCGGTCATCGTATGCACGGGCTGGACGAAGGCCGTCAGACCTTGGGTGAAATCGGGGATCGCAATGCGATTACCGGCGCAGAGCAACACCACCATCGTTTCGCCAATCACGCGGCCGAAGCCGAGCAACACGGCGGAAATAATCCCGGAAAGCGCCGCAGGAACGATGATCTTCACGATGGTCTGCATGCGGCTGGCGCCCAACGCATACGAAGCCTCCTTGAAGGCACGCGGCACGTTGTTGATCGCATCTTCGGCGAGCGTGAAAATCGTCGGCACCGCGATCAACGCGAGCAGGCAGCCGGCCGTCAGGGCGTTGAGGCGCTCCGAATACGGAAACCCCGGCATCCAGCTCATCCATTCCAGCTGTGAAAATGCGCGCAGCGCCTGACCCAGCACCGCGATGCCGAAGAAACCAAGCACCACCGAAGGAATCGCGGAGATGAACTCGATCGTCGGTTTGATCAGACGTTGCTCCCGCAACGAGGCGATCTGGTTGACGTAGATCGCAGAGCCGATCCCGAGCGGGACAGCCAGGGTAAGCGCGATAAACGAGACCATCAATGAACCGGTCAGCAGCGGGACGATGCCATAGATGTCCTGCCAGAAACTCGCGGTGATCCACTGCCGCCCGAAAACAAAGGCGCTCAGCGATTCGGCGAACGAGACGGGTTTGTCCCACTGCCACGTTTCCAAGGAGCGGCGCCGTTCTTCGAATGTATCCAAATACTTCACATTCAATTCGCGGAACCGCTGCAGGCGTTGCTCAAGTTCGGGCAAGGGAAGCGCTGGCAGTTCTTGAATGAGCGCCCGAAGCGTGCGCTCCATCTCGGCCACCGCTTCGGTGTAGAGAGGGAAAAGGCCGGTGACGACCTTTACCTCGGACTCGAAATCGATCTGCTCCACCGTGATGGCCTCCGCCTCGGCGATCAGGCCGGCAGACAGGTACTGCTGCCTGGCCGTGGCGAAGTCCTGGCTCTCGATATAGCGGGTCTTGATGGCCACCGCGACGTCTCCGTAATCGGAAACGAGGCCTCGCAACGGGGCGACGGCATCCCCATAACGGCCGGCGTAGTCATCCAAGGCTGCGAGCCGCGCATTTGCCTCGGCCACGCTGAGCCCCTCGCCTTCGGTCAGTTGTTTGACCGCACGCATGCGGATATCGAAAAGGAAGCGGGTCAACGCGGTGTGATCCCTCGCCTGCTGGCGAAGAATGTCCACATACTCGAGGCCCGCCTGGCGGTAGACGACGAGGTTGTCGCGGTTCAAAGAGAAAAACGCCGCGCCTTCCTTGAAGAGAAAGACCGTGATCAGCGTGAGGACAATGACGGCGGTCAACGCTTGCCCGCCGAAGAACGCCTGGATGCATTCGTCGAGCGACAGGCCAAACATCTTGGTGCGCGCCTTGTTGATCTTGAAGGTTGGCGCCTGTTCGGGAGGTGGAGACTCAACCAAGGACATGGAAACGTGCTGGCTCGGAGAAAGGTTCGGGCAAACGAGGCAAAAGAAAAGTGGCCCGCTGAAAATGCGTCAAGCGGGCCACTGCAAAAACCTAAACGACTGAGGGAGTGCTTAGCGAATCGGAACGAAGCCAATCTTCCCCACCGTCGCCTGGCCCGCGTCGCTGAGAACGAAGTCGATGAACTTCTTGGCCTCACCCGAGGGCTCGCCATTCGTGTAGAAGAAGTTCGGACGGGCGTAGGGGTACTTCTTTGCGAGCACGCTCTCCTTGCTGGGCGTCGCGCCGTCGATCGGAATCACCTTCACGCCGGGCGAGTCGATGTAAGCGAGTCCGACATAGCCGATGCCACTGGGATTCTTCGCAACTTCGGCCACGATCTGCTCGTTGCCCGCCATTTTCTGGGAGGAGGGAGCGTAGTCGCGCTTCTGCATCGCGAGATCCTTGAAGTCCTGGTAGGTACCCGAGGCGGTGTTGCGGGTGTAGATCGAGATCTTGCCTGGGTTCCCGCCCACGGCCGACCAATCAGCGATGTCGCCGGCAAAGATCTGCTCGACCTGACGCTTTGTGAGCGAGGAGATCGGGTTCTTATCACTCACGATGATGCCGATGCCGTCATAGCACACGATCAACGGCTTCAGGGTGACGCCTTTGGCGGCGCCGCCGGACATTTCCGTCGGGCGGGCCCGGCGGGACGACATGCCGATTTGGGCGGTGCCGTCGATGATCGCAGAGATACCCGTGGTGGAGCCTTCCGCTGCGATTTCAAAGGAAACCCCAGGGTTCTGGGCGCGATAATCTTCGGCGATGGTGGGCACCAACTTGGCGCCAAGGGTATCGGAACCCTTGATGACCAGCTTTTGGGCCTGGAGGGAGGAGACGGCGACGAGGGTCGCAGCGAACAGGGCGAGTTTTTTCATTACTTTAGGAGGGCTGAGGGTTGTCGGAGAGATTAGAAGTTGAGTTGAAGCTGGGAGCGGAAGCCATCGCTGGTCGCCTTGGCCTGTCCACCCGTGACGGTGTCCTCGGACTTGGCATGAACATAACCGGCCTGGAGCTTGAGATCGTTGAGCTTGAGGTACCAGTTACCACCGATGAAAATCTCAGTCAGTTTGTCATGCGTGCCGCCACCGGGGGCAGAGCGAAGACCGTCCGAAATATTGACGCCACGACCATCGGTATCGAGGTAGCTATAGCGGGCGACCAGTTCGATTTTGTCGTTGAGCGTGAACGCCGGTTGGATCCAGTAACCCGATGGCTTGGCGTCGGCCGTAGCGGAAGCTCCGCGTTCAACGTCAGCCCATAGGTACTCGGCGGTGAAACCAAAACGACCGGCCATGATGTCCGTGTAGACCGTGTACACGGTGAGGTCGTTGCCCGTACCTACACCAAACGGGGAGGCGCTTGCCTTGCCACCTTGGTCAGGCAGCAAGCCGGCGCCCGCGCCAAAGAGGTACGTTCCGGTCGAGTGGGTACCGTTAACCCCGCCGTTAGCCCAAAAGGCAAACCGGTTGTTCGTTGCGTTGCCGGCCCCGGAAGCGGTGCCGAAAGAAATAGCACGCTCGGGATTGGTGATCGCCCCGCCGTAAAAAAACTTGCCCGTCCGGCCATCCGCAAAAACGCCCACCCGATAACTTCCGGCACCGAGACGGCGACCGTTATTTTCCTCAACGAAGTAGCGGGTCACTCCGGAACGCTCGATGGCCTTGAGGCTTCCGGACGAAGTGCGCTCCTCGTAGCCGAGGTTCACCTTGCGCAGGCCTATGTCAACGGTCCACGTGTCCTTGCGCCACTGAACCCAGGCAGCATCGAAGAATCCGCCTCCAAAGTCGTAGGTAACGTTCGTGTTCCAATCCGGGCCAAGGTCGGCGCGAGCCGTCAGATAAACCCGGCGCATGAACAAATGGCTCGTGGCGGCCGGATCAGGGGCATTTTCAATATTCGTGTTAATGCCGGCGTATTGCGCTTGAACACGCCCGCTCACGCGAAGGCGGGTGGTGTAGTTGCTGCCGCCAGTGGCGAACGCAGGTGGCACCGAAGCGTCGCGAACCAAATCAGCCCGAATATTTTCCGCTTCCTGATCTGTCAGGATGCCTTTTCTGACGAGCGCTTCAAGAAGCGCACCACTATCCAGAGCGATCACCGGAGCGGCGAGGAGAAGCGCGCTGCCAAGCAGCGCGGTCCATTTGAGGGGATGTTTAAACATAGAGGAGTTTAGTGTACGTACAGTTTGGCCTGCCGGCACCGTTGGGTACCTCCAGACAACGAGAGCATGCCTGTCGATTGTTACGATTTCGTGTCGGCTATGTTACAAGGGGGTGATTACTCCCTCCGCTTGCGTGATTACGGAAGAATCGATTTTAAAGCGTGCAACCCGGCCTGCCTCGTCTCCCCACCCATCCGAGGCAGCCTCGATCGCTGCGCTCCACACAATCACATGAAGACCAAAAAAATCATCGTCACCGGCGGATCAGGTAAAACCGGTCGTGCGGTCGTCCGCGACCTCGTCGAACACGGAGCAACCGTGCTCAATCTTGATCGGACGTCATCCGCCACCGCCCTCTGTCCTCCCCGGATCGTCGACCTGACCGACTTCGGCGAGACCGTCGATGCTCTGGCCGGCGCCGACGCGGTCGTCCACCTCGCGGCCATTCCCAACGATTCCATTCATCCCGCCGAACGCACGTTTCGCGAGAACGTCGCCAGCACCTTCAATGTCTTCCACGCCGCCCATCTCTGCGGCATCCGGCATGTCATCTGGGCTTCCAGCGAGACTGTGCTCGGCCTGCCCTTCGAAAACGTACGCCCGGCCGTCGCGCCGATCGACGAATCCCACGCACCGTATCCCGAATCCACCTACAGCCTGTCCAAGGTTGTCGGCGAGCAGCTCGCCGCACAGATGGCGCGCTGGCACGGCATGCGGTTCGTCGGGCTCCGCTTCTCCAACGTCATGGAGCCTCACGACTACGCCCGTTTCGCCGCCTGGCAGGACAACCCCGCCCTGCGCCGCTGGAACCTCTGGGGTTACGTCGACGCCCGTGACTGCGCCGCCGCCTGCCGGCTCGCCCTCGATGCCGACACCACCGGCAGCGAGAATTTCATCATCGCCGCTGCTGACACCTGCATGCGGATGGACAACGCCCGCCTGCTCGCCGCCGAATTCCCCGGCACCCGCCTCGCTCCGGGCACCGGCCCCAACGACACCCTGCTCGGCATCGCCAAAGCCCGCCGCATCCTCGGCTACGCCCCCGCCCACTCCTGGACATCATCACTCATAAATCATAGATCATAAATCATTCATCATCCTTCCTCCTCCCCCATGTCGTCCCGCTACATCCTCGCCCTCGACCAAGGCACGACCTCCTCCCGTGCCATCGTCTTCGACCACGGTGGCGCCGTCATGGGCGTGGCGCAAAAGGAGTTCGCTCAGAACTATCCGCAACCGGGCTGGGTTGAGCACGATCCGATGGAGATCTGGTCGAGCCAGAGCGCCGTCGCCGCCGAAGCCATTGCCAAAGCCAATCTTCCCGCCTCCGCCATCGCCGCCGTCGGAATCACCAACCAGCGCGAGACGACGGTGGTCTGGGATCGTGAATCCGGTAAACCACTACACCCTGCGATCGTCTGGCAGGACCGGCGCACCGCCGATTTTTGCGCCCAGCTCAAAAAAGACGGGGTCGAGCCCATGGTGACCGAACGCACGGGCCTGCGCCTCGACCCCTATTTCTCCGGCACCAAGCTGCGGTGGATTCTCGAACACGTACCCGGGGCGCGCGCCCGCGCCGAAGCCGGCCGGCTGCTCTTTGGCACCATCGACACGTGGCTGCTCTGGCAGCTGACCGGCCGCAAGGTGCACCTCACCGATGTGACCAACGCCTCCCGCACGCTCCTGCTCAACCTGCGCACGGGCGATTGGGATGACGACCTTCTCACCCTCTTCTCCATCCCGCGCGCGATGCTACCCGAGGTGCGCTCCTCCTCCGAAGTGTTCGGCGAGGTCGACCGCCAGCTCTACCCGGGCGGAGCGCCCATCGCGGGCATCGCCGGCGACCAGCATGCCGCCCTCTTCGGACAGGCCTGCTTCAAGCCCGGCATGGCCAAGAACACCTATGGAACCGGTTGCTTCCTGCTCATGAACACCGGCGATCAGCCCGTCGTTTCGAAGAACAACCTGCTCACCACCATTGCCTGGAAAATCGGCAACAAAACCGAGTACGCGCTCGAAGGATCGGTCTTCATCGGCGGTGCGGTCATCCAGTGGCTGCGGGATGAACTGCAGCTCGTGCGCAGCGCGCAGGAGCTCGACCAGCTCGCTTCCTCGGTCCCCGACGCCGGCGGGCTTTTCCTCGTGCCCGCCTTTGCCGGCCTGGGCGCGCCCCACTGGGATCCGTATGCGCGCGGGCTTGCGATCGGCATCACGCGCGGCACGGGCCGGGCGCAGTTCTGCCGGGCGGCCCTCGAGGCCATCGCCTTCCAAAGCGCCGATCTCATCGCCTGCATGGAGAAGGACAGCGGCCTCGACCTGCGCGAACTGCGCGTCGATGGCGGGGTGTCGCGCAGCGCGACCATGCTCCAGTTCCAGGCCGACCTGCTCGGCACCTCGGTCGTGCGCCCCAAGAACATCGAGACCACGGCGATGGGCGCCGCCTACCTCGCCGGCCTCGCCACCGGGTATTGGGAGAATCGCGACGACATCGTTCGTAACTGGACAATGGATACCACCTTTTCGCCGCGTCGCCCCGCCGACGAGATGACCGCCCTGCGCCAGGAGTGGAACCGCGCCCTCGCCCGCGCCAAAGCGTGGGAACAGCCTGGCTGAATAAAAAGGAGCGGCGACACTCTTGTCGCCGGTTTCCGTCGCGGGACCGGCATGCGCGGTTGCCGTCCGGCATCCAATCCGGCGGAAGGAGTGCCGCCGCTCCTTCCTAAGCCCTCTGTTCTCGTCCGCTAAACTTCTACTTTCTCTCCCCCTTCGCTTCCATGACCCGCTCCGAAAACCTGGCGCATCTCACCTCGTCTTCCGAACCCTTCGACATGCTCATCATCGGCGGCGGCGCGACCGGTCTCGGGGCGGCCGTGGACGCGGCCTCGCGCGGACATCGCGTCGCACTGCTCGAACGCTCCGACTTCGCCAAGGGCACCTCCAGCCGTTCCACCAAGCTCGTCCACGGGGGCGTCCGCTACCTGCGCCAGGGCAACATTTCGCTCGTGCTCGAAGCCCTGCGCGAGCGGGGACGCCTGGCGCGCAACGCGCCTCATCTCGTCCACGATCTCGCCTTCGTCATCCCCAACTACAGCTGGTGGGAAGGGCCGTTCTACGGCATCGGCATGAAGGTCTACGATCAGCTCGCCGGAAAACTCGGCCTCTCCCCGTCACGGGTGCTCAGCCGCGAGGAAACCATCGAGTACATCCCCACCGTCGAGACCGAAGGCCTCACCGGCGGGGTCGTCTATCACGATGGACAATTCGACGACTCCCCTCTGTGCCGTTGACCCGTCCAACCCGCCCCGCCTAGCTCCGAATCACATGGACTTCCTTGCCAACCCAAGCACGTGGGTGATCCCGCTGCTCACGCTTACCCTGCTCGAGATCGTTCTCGGCATCGATAACGTCATCTTCATATCCATTCTCGCGGCGAAACTGCCCAAGGCACAGCAGGCCAAGGCCCGCCGCACCGGTCTCCTCCTCGCGTTTGTATCCCGGATAATTCTGCTCTTTTCCATCAGCTGGCTGATGGGGCTGACCAAGGTCCTGTTTACGCTTCCGATCCTCGATCAACCCATCACCGGACGCGACCTCATCCTGCTCATCGGGGGCCTCTTCCTCGTCGGCAAAAGCGTGGTGGAAATCCACGAAAAGCTCGAAGGCGAGGAAGGACACGCCAGCTCCGGGGCCAAGGTGGCCTCGTTCAAGACCGTCATCGTTCAGATCCTTATCCTCGATGTGGTCTTCTCCCTCGACTCCGTTATCACGGCCATCGGCATGGTGAACCAGCTCTGGGTGATGATCACCGCCGTCGTTGTTTCCCTTTGCGTCATGCTCGTGTTCGCGGGAGCGATCAGCGATTTCGTCAATCGCCACCCCACCATCAAGATGCTCGCGCTGAGCTTTCTCATTCTGATCGGAGTCACGTTGATCGGGGAGGGGCTGGGCCAGCACATCCCCAAGGGTTACATTTACTTCTCGATGGCCTTCGCCTTCGGGGTGGAAATGCTCAACCTGAAGCTGCGCGGCAAGACCGCCCCTCCCGTCGAACTGCGCCAAGCCATCAAATGATTGCGCCGATCGTTTTCCCGGGCGGAAAACCGCGCTGCCCGTGGTGCGCCGCCGCCCCGGAGTTCCCCGCCTATCATGACACTGAGTGGGGCTTCCCGGACGGAGACGATCAGAGCCTGTTCGAAAAACTGAGCCTGGAGGCCTTCCAATCGGGGTTGATCTGGCGCACGATACTCGCCAAGCGCGCCTTCATGCAAGCCATGGGGTTGATCAACGATCATGTGGAAGGCTGCTTCACGAGAGTCGCGGCCCAGCGCGCGCGCCGTGTGTTCAAACGCCCCTGACCCGACCGCCCGGGCTCGCGCCGCGAACGAAGGATCGCGGAGCCATCGCCGGAAATCGTTTTAACGGCAGCGTCGTCAAACTCACGAACCGACACCGGTTCTCCTACCCAGGCTATTCGGAGCTGCTCACCGGGATCGCCAACGACGACGTCATCAAGAGCAACGCCAAGGTGCAAAACCCCCGCCCTACGGTGCTCGACTTCCTGCGGCTACAACGATGGCAACAACGGTTTCAAGCCCGACTCGATCTCAGCGCGGCGTTCCTCCAGGAAAGGCGGCAGCGCGAGTTTTTCGCCGAGCGTTTCCAACGGCTCGTCCACCGCAAAACCGGGACCATCGGTCGCCAGTTCGAAGAGGATTCCGTTCGGTTCCCTGAAGTAGAGGCTGCGGAAATAATATCGATCCACCGGACCGCTATGGCGCACACCCGCCGCAGTCAACCGCTCCGCCCACGCCGCGTACTGCGTCTCGTCCGGAACCCGAAACGCGACATGATGGACGCCGCCCGCGCCCGTCCGGGCCGGGGACAGGTTGGGCTCGATCACAAGGTGCAACTCCGCACCCGGGCCTCCGGAGCCCATCGCAAACACATGGGCCTCATGGGCCACGCCTCCATCGCTTGCAGCGCCTCGACTGTCGGCCAGCCAATACGTACCCGTCCGTCGCATCCCCAACACGCTCGTCAGCACCCACTCGGTGGGCGCGAGCTCCGGCACGCTGAGCGTAATCGGACCCAATCCGAGGATTTGATGCTCCGCCGGAACCTCGCTGCGGGTCCACGGATGCGCCGGCTCTCCGGAGGCATCCACCACCAGGACGAGCCGCTGGCCCTCCCCATCTTCAAAGGGTAGTGTCGCACGGCCGTGACGATTCTCCACGTCGCCCACGCCCTGCAACCGCTCACGCCACCACGGAAGGTCGTCCTCGCTTCGCACCCGCAGCCCCGTGCTCACAATGCTTCGCGTACCGCGCTTCTCCCGCGGCACAGGCCAGTCGAAAAACGTGAGGTCTGTGCCTGGCGACGCGACGCCATCCGCGTAAAAAAGATGGTAGGCCGAGACATCGTCCTGATTGACGCTCTTCTTCACGAGGCGAAGCCCAAGCGTCCGGGTATAGAAGTCATGATTGCGCCCCACGTCGGCCGTGACGGCCGTGAGGTGATGAATTCCGGTCAGCTGCATGGAAAATAATGTGCGCAAAAACCCGCGTCCGTCCAGCGCCGGGAACGGAGACACCTCCTTCACTGCGTCCGCGCCGGCCCTGGCAACCGCGTCCTCGGTGCACAAATCCCTGGCCGCGAAATGAACATCGGTGTTGAAACGCGTTCCAAGCAGCAGACGATACTCGAGTCGCCATGAGTCGCTACGATACCACCGATGATCACGAACCGCTCCTCTGGGTGGGCGGCCACGGACTGTACGCCACCCATGTCTTGCTGCTGGTCTTCGTCTTGTCGTCCGTCGGCACCGCCCTGATGACCGGCCTTCGTCTCACCCAGCCGCTCGAAGCGATGCCTTTTGTCAGCGAGCGGGTTCTCGGCGGACAATTCTGGCGCGTCGTCACCTACGGTTTCATCAATCCACCCTCCCTCTGGTTCGCGGTGGATATGCTCATGCTCTTTTGGTTCGGACGCGAGGTGGAGAAATTCTTCGGCCGGCGCACGTTTCTCAAATTCTACGCCGGCGTGTACCTGTTGCCGCCGGTGCTCTTCACCCTCATTGGCCTCTGGCACCCGACCGCGCTCGCCGGCGTCAGGAGTTCGTTCCCCCTCTTCATTGCGTTTGCGACCCTGTATCCCAACGCGGTCCTGCTCTTCAATCTGCTCGCCAAGTGGGTGGCACTGATCCTCGTGGCCCTCTCCACACTCGTGGCGATTTCGAACCGGAGTCTTGAAGGCTTCATCGTGCTCGCCACCACGACGGGCTTCGCCTGGTTGTTTGTGCGACACGCCCAGGGACGGTTTGACCTCCCGTCCATGAGGCTGCCCCATCGCCCGGCATCGACGTCCGTCGGCGACGCACCGCGTCGTCCCCGCTCGACCCCGGCCCCCGCACGCAAGGAAGACTTCATGGCCGTGGCCGACGCCCTGCTCGACAAGATCGCGCGCCAGGGCATCGACAGTCTGACCGCCGCCGAGCGGCGACAACTCGAAGAAGCCCGTGAGCGCCTGAAACAACGGCGCTCCTGATCATGTCCTTCCTGCAACGCGTCGAACTCACCGGCTCGCCCGACCGCACGCGTTATCCGTTCACCGTCCCTTCGATCGGCGGGCTCGATACGCTCGCGCTCTCCACGCCGGTGACGTTCTTCGTCGGAGAAAACGGCTCGGGCAAATCCACGCTGCTCGAGGCCATCGCCCCGATAGGAGGCCGGCCGTATTCTCCGCGCCCTCCTGTTCAATCGGTTCCCGGATCGATCGCACACGCGCGGTCATTCTGGGGGGATCTTTTCGGAGGCACTCGACACGTCGAGTTGATGGCCCTCCTAAACTTTCGTCTCAGAGAATTTTAACCACGGATTGCACGGATTGGATCCGGATATCAGGCATCAAGCACCCATGCTGGGGAGGTATTAATCCTGTATTCATCCGTGCAATCCGTGGTTAAAAAATGCTGGTTCCGTGGATCTACTCGCGGAGTCTGTCCGCTCGCACATTCGCCAGTCACGTTTGCTTGAATTTGCAGGCTAGCTCAGAATCCCCTCGCCTGAAACGGCGTCGAAAACAGTGGTGGAACGCGGAGCCAACACGACGTCGATGGCCCGCCCGCCGGGCAGGCGAAGGCTGCGTTTACCCCCTTCGAGCGAGTGCACGACGAGCAGGCCATTGCCCAGCAGCGTCGTCTCATCCTGCTCATTGATGATCAGGCATCCCGCCTGACGCCCGATCGCGCGCCATGCCGCCGGACGCGCCGGCGGCAGCGCCAGCGCCCACCACGTCGCGGCGGTCTCTGTCCGACGCACGGCGCACGGCGTATTGTCCGACCACCGCCCCACGACCTCCGCGCCGGGCGCCGGGAAGCAGGGCACCGTGAATGCCAGGGGCAGGTGCTGCTCGTCCGTCAGCCCGCCGAAAGCCAACATCTGCCTCGGCTCCGCCTGATGCGTCGCCTCCGTGGCGAAACCGGTCAACGCCGCCCCCAGCCCCGGCCCGATCCGTTCGCCGTCGCTCCAGCCGCAGTACCCCAACGCCACCACATGGCGGCCTTCGCAGGCGACCCGTTCGCGCACCATCCGACGCTGGTCGGCCGTCAGGACGGGAACGGTGGCGAGGATCACGAGTTTGTAGGGCGCGAGATCGAGCGTGGCCAATTCGGAGAGCAGCGCCTCGTCATGAATCAATCCCGACTGTTGCAACGGCTCCACCAATCCATCCGTCAACAGCGGCGAGACCGGATCGCGCTCCGCCACGGGCATCACGCCGAACACCGTCTTTGCGGGATCGTGCCGCACGCTGGCCGTGAAGGCGAACGACCACGGGTCGTGCACCACCAGCACGTCGGCCGGCCGCGTGAAGGCGCGGCCGATCCGCGACGTATACATCGATCGGATACGACCGATCTCCGCCTCGAGCGCCGGCTCGTCCCACCACCCGATCGCTCCGAGGCGCGCGAAGGCCGGCGTGCCCGCGATCATTCCAAAATCGTAACACCACGCGCCGCCGCCGCGCGTGAGTGGCTGCAACAGGTTGCGACGCAGCACCGCGACATCGTCAGGGATCGTGCTCGCGAATCCCTTGTCCCACGGGCACCCGCTGACTGAGGTGGCGCGATCCATTTCGTCGAGCCATAGTTTGCCGGCCCGCCGTACCGCGTCGATCAATCCGCGCGAGTTGCCGGTCCCGCCCATCGGCAGCGCCGCAGGCGTGTACGACGGGGTTGCGCACACGCAGTCGAGGTCGGGCGAAGCCAGTACGCGATCCAGCGCGAGGTGCCCACCCGCCGCCTGCCGCCCGAACATGCAATAGAAGTAGCCGAAAAATGCCGCTGTCACCACCGGACGCGGCCACGACATTCGTACCGTGCGCGCCATCAGCAAAACGGCCTCAGCCAGCTCCTCGTGGAGGAAAACGAAGTAGTCCGAAACCGGCCGTCGCCTCGCCGGATCGCGCAACGCCGCCACATCGGCCGCCTCGCGCTCTTCCGCCGTCGGCGCCCGCACCGCGTCCAGCGTCAAGCCCGGACGCCCCCACGCCGAGGCCAGGCAGGCTTCTCCGCGATACCGACGCAACAGCCAGCGTTGGAACGCCTGCACGGCCGCGCGGCCGGTGTCCGGCTCATGGCAGAAGAACCCAAACTGGTGCCATTCGCCATAGACACCGTAGGCCACCTGCAGCGAAAACACCGCTCCGCCCTCGGGCGTGGCACCCAGTTGCGCGCAGAAACTCGTCAGCTGCGTCGTCGCCCAGCCACGCCATTCTTCGGAGTAGAGGCTGGCCCGCACCGGCTGCTCATTGTCGCGCCCAATCCAGCGTTCCAACCCGCGACGTTCTTCCGGTTGAGCGCGCCCATCGGCGTAACCGACGCACTCGTCGGGATGCGCCGCGCACCACGCCGGAGGCGGATTCAGGTGCACGCGGAGCATGACATGCGCCTCCGGACACTGCGCAAGAATCCCCGCGACCTGACGCCGGGCGAGCGTCACGTCGATCGCACCGTCCGGGCCAAGCAGCATCTCCAGAAAGATATCCGCCTGAAACAGCCGAACGCCCTGCCGCACGAATAACGCAATGTTTCGAGCCGGCGCCTCTTCCCACGACCAGCGCGCCCCGGGACAATCCGTGAGCGCATACAAAAGCGGCGCCGAAGGCTGATCGTTCAACAACAACGTCGCACGTCCGTCGCGGCGGGCAACTCGGGCATGGACAGGGGTGGACATGGGGCGGAAAACACTGCGTTTTCGCAGCGAAGGCGCAGACAAAACCGGCGTTCACCCATCCGCCAACTGAAAATCTCTGAAAATTCCTCGCACCCGGCTACGGTTATTGTTTTGCATTTAACCACCCGCCCGACTCGCGCTCCCTTCCCCATGAAACTTCTTCCCCTGATTCTCAGCGCAGCCGTGGTCGCCAGTGCGGCCATCGCCTTCCTCAAGCACCGTTCAGAAACCCAGTTGATCCAGGAGCTCTCGCGCGTCTCCTCCGAGCGCAACGATCTCACCGGCCGGCTGGCCGCGGCCGAACGTCGCGGCACCGAGTTGCACGACCGCCTTGCCGCTCTCGACGCCGACGTCACCACCACCCGCGCCCGCCTCACCGAGACCGAGGCGCGCGCCGCCCAATTCTCCCGCGACCTCGCGGACCAACGCACCCGCGTTTCGGTCGCGGAGGAGGCCGCCTCAGGCCACGAGCGCGCAGCGAACGAACTTCGCCAGGAACTGGCGCAGCACAAACTTAACGCTCCGCCCTTCACGTTGGACGAGGTGGCGGCGCTGCAATCCCAACTGGACGAAGCGGAAGCGGAGGTTGCCCGGCTGCGCCCGCCAGAACGTCGACCCGCCACGGACGGACATCTTCCGCCCGGTGCGGCCGTAACGGTGATGCGGGTTGGACCGGAGAATGCGTTTGTCGTCCTCGACTACGGCGCCGCCCTGGGTGCCCGTCCCGCCCAGCAGTTGCAGATCCGGCGCGGAACCGAACCGGTCGCCACGGTTCATATCAGTGACATCCACGATCATCTTTCGCTCGCCATCGTTCAGCCGGACTCGTTGCGTAGCGGCTTGCGAAGAGGCGACACCGCCTCCATTCCTTACTTACCATGACCTCGTACAAGCGCCTCCTTTTAGCGGTCCTCGCCGCCAGCATCGCCGCCATCGTGACCGGCTGCTCTTCTCCCACGGATTCCTCCATCCCGTGGAGCCGGCCAGCCGGTTGGGAGGGGCAGGTCCCCGGCATGGGCTCCACCCCCGGCGCCGGCAACCGCTGATCCGCCGCCCCCGCTCCCTGCTTTATCCGGCGCTCCCCCGCGCCGGATTTTTTGCGCCCATCCGGCCCCGCCCGCTCCCATGGCCTCCGACAACGCCTCGCTCGTCCCGCAGCCCGGCCACCTCTACGTGGTCGCCACGCCGATCGGCAATCTCGCCGATCTCACAGAACGCGCCCGCGCCCTGCTCGGTGCCGTCGATCTCGTCGCCTGCGAGGACACCCGCACGACCGGCGCGATGCTGACGCGATTTGGCCTGCGCCGCGAACTGGTCGCCTATCACGACCACAACGAGAGCGAAGCCGCCGAGCGCCTCGCCGACCAGCTCGCGGCCGGACGCAGCATCGCCCTCGTGAGCGACGCCGGCACCCCCGGCCTGAGCGACCCCGGCTTCCGGCTCGTCCGCGCCTGCCGGCGCCGCGGTTTGCCGGTGGTGCCCGTGCCGGGACCTTGTGCGGTGACCACCGTTCTCTCGGCCGCAGGTCTGCCCACCAACGGTTTCCTCTTCGCCGGTTTCCTTCCGCCGAAATCCTCCGCGCGGACCGCGTTCCTCGAAAAGTATCGGAATTTCGACTACACAATCGCCCTTTACGAAAGCTGCCACCGCATCGACAAGTTCGCCGACGAAATCGTGGCCACGCTCGGCCCGGACCGCGTCGTCTGCATCGCCCGCGAAGTCACCAAGGTGCACGAAACATTCCTCACGGGCCGCGCGGAGGATGTCCGCGACCGTTTGCTGAAAGGCAGCCTCAAGGGCGAATTCGTCGTCCTCATCGCCCCCGCCGACTTTGTGCTGTGATCCGCCCGCACCCCATCCTGAAATGACTGTCGCCGTCATCGATATCGGCTCGAACTCGATCAAGATCCTCGTGGCGGCGCGCCGTCCCGACGACCGGATCGAGGCGCTCACCCTGCACACGGTCGACGCGCGCATCAGCACCGGCATCAGCAAGGCCCACCCACGTCTGGGGGAGGAAGGCATGGCCCGCGGCCTCGCCGCGATCCAGGAACTGCTCACCCATGCCGCACCCTACGCACCCGAGCAAACTCTCCTCGTCGCGACCAGCGCGGTGCGCGGCGCCGAGAATGGCGGCGAGTTTCGCGAACGCGTTCTCGCCGCCACCGGACACGCGATCCGTGTGCTCACGGGCGACGAGGAGGCCGTTCTCATCGGACGCGGACTCACTTGCGACCCCGCCTTAACCGACCTGCGTGATTTCTACGTGTTCGACCTCGGAGGCGGCAGTCTCGAATGCCTTACTTTTCGAGAACGCGAATTGGTTGCCGAAGCCAGCCTTCCCCTCGGCTGCGTGCGGCTCACGGAGCGCTTCGTCGCCGACAGCGCCGCCCCGCTCTCGACGGAGGAACGCACCGCTCTCGCTTCCTTCACGCGCTCGGCGCTCGTCCCCGGCGGGTTCGCCTTCGAGCTGCCCTCGGACGCCGTCGCTGTTTTCTCCGGCGGGAGCATGACGTCCGTCCGTGCAATCTTCGGCGCCCGCGTCGGCCGGCGCATGAGCGAATCGCCGTCGCTCCTCGCCGTCGCCGACATCCGCGAGCTGCTCGATCACGTCGCCGCCCTGCCCCTCGCCGATCGCCGCCGCATCCGCGGCCTCCCGGAAGCGCGGGCCGACGTTTTCCCCGCCGCGCTCGTGACCGTACTGACCATCGCCGAGGCCGGCGGTTTCAACAGCTTCCAACACTCACTCTACAACCTCCGCTGGGGCCTGGCCGACGCGGCCCTCACGCGATGAGCGCACGCGTCGCGGCCATGAGACCTCAAGAGCCGCTTTCCTTCGGACCGTCCGTGTGCCGCCATACTGGCAAAATGACCGGACTTGCGCACGGTACACCCACCCCATGCCCTGTCCCGCTTTTCTGACCTCCCTCATTCGCACCTTCCTGACCGCGTGCTCCCTGCTGCCGCTCGGCCTCTCGATCGCGTCCGCCCAGCCTGCGGCGCCGGCACCGAAGGCCGAGCCGCCGCCCCGACTGACACCTGAGCAGCTCATCGAGCTGGTCAAGGCCCCGCCGGAGTTTCGGGTGTCGCTTTTCGCGACGTCCGATCAGGTCAACTACCCGGTCTCCGTCGCCGCCGCGCCCGACGGCACCCTGTATGTCGCCAGCGATGCCAACTCCTCCCTCGGCACCGCGCTCGGCCGCGGCCGCATCGTACGGTTGCGCGACACCAATGAGGACGGTCGCGCCGACGAGGTGACCCAATTTGCCAGCGTCGACTCGCCGCGCGGTCTGGTCTGGGACCGCGACCGGCTCTACGTGATGCACCCGCCGCACCTGAGCGTGTTCTTCGACCGCGACGGTGACGGCGTCAGCGAGGAATCGCAGATCCTCGTTCGCAACATCGCCTTCGCCTTCCGCGACCGCCCCGCCGACCACTCTTCCAACGGTGTCACGCTCGGCATCGACGGCTGGCTCTACCTCGCGATCGGCGATTTCGGTTTCATGGCAGCCGAAGGCACCGACGGACGCCACCTGCAGTTGCGCGGGGGCGGCGTGGTGCGCGTGCGGCCCGACGGCACCGGACTCGAGCTTTTCGCCCGCGGCACCCGCAACATCCTCGAGGTCGCCCTCAGCCCGCGGCTCGACGGTATCGCCCGTGACAATACGAACGACGGCGATGGCTGGGACGTCCGGCTGCATCACCTGACGGCCTTCGCCGAGCACGGTTACCCGTCGCTCTACAAGAACTTCGCCGAGGAGATCATCGCGCCGCTCGCCGACTACGGCGCCGGCTCCGGCTGCGGTTCACTCTGGCTCGATGAACCCGGCATTCCCGCAGCGTGGAACCGCGCGCCCATCACGGTCGACTGGGGTCGCGAGACCATCTACCGCCACGGCCTCACGCCCAACGGCGCCACGTTCACCGCCACGCAGGAGGAATTCATCAAACTTCCTCGCCCCACTGATCTCGACGTCGACGCCCTCAGCAGCCTCTACGTCGCCAGCTGGCGCGGTGGACAGTACAACTACTCAAGCGACGACGTCGGCTTCATTGTCCGCCTCGACCCTCTCGATTACCAGGCGGACCCGCTGCCGAACCTCGCCGAGCTTTCCAATCTTCAGCTCGTCGAGCTCTTCCACGAACCGAGCCATCGTCTGCGCCTGGCCGCACAACGGGCCCTGCTGCGCCGCGACCACGCCAACGCCATCGCCGCGCTGGAGAACCTCGCGGGCGACGCCACGTGTTCGCTCGAAACGCGTATCCTCGCCCTCTTCACCTTGAAGCAGGCCCGCGGCGCCGCGTCTCACTCCTACCTCGCCGGTCTCGCCGGCGATCCCGACCTCGAGGCATGGGCCATCCGCGCCCTCACGGATCACGAGGGCCAACTGGATAACGTTCCCGCCCGTCCGCTGCTGCTCGGAATGGAATCCCCGAATGCACGCGTCCGCCACGAGGCCGCCGTCGCCCTCGGCCGCCTCGGCCGAAGCGAACATGCGCGCGCCCTCGCGTCGTTGCTCGGCGACACCGATCCGGTCGTCGCCCACACCGTGGTCGAGGCGTTGATCCGCCTGCGCGCCGCCGATGCCAGCCTGGCGGTGGTTGACGACGCCCGCGCCTCCGCCGCCGCCCGCGCCGGCGCGCTCCAATTCGTCCAGTCCCTCCACGAACTGCCGGTCGTCGACGCCCTGCTCGCTCGTCTTGAGCGCGAATCCGAGCCCGGCCGCCGGCTCGGCCTGCTCCGCGCCCTGAGCCGTCTGCATTTTGTGGAAGGTACGTGGTCGGGCGACAGCTGGGGCACCCGACCGGACACGCGTGGGCCCTATTACCAGCCGGAACGGTGGGCGGGTTCTGCACGCATCAACGCCGCCCTCGAGGCCGAACTTCAACGCGCGGACGCCACACAGATCGCGTCCCTCAACGAACTCTTCGCGTTGCACCGCGTCACCCCAGGCGATCCCGTCGGCCGCCTGCTCACCCTCGCCGCCACGGACGACGCGTTGCTGACCGCCCTCGCGCAGCAACTCGCCGTCGCCGATGCGATCCCACCCGACGCCCTGCCGCTGCTTGCGCGCGCCCTGACGTGGGAACCGGCCGAACCGCCGGTTGACCCGGGAGCGCCCGCGCTTCGCGGACAGGCCCGTCGTCCCGACGGTGGCCCGACCAAACTCGCGGCCATGCAGGCTCTCGTGAAGGCCGGCACTCCTGACGCGATGAAACTCGTTCTGGCCACGCTGCCCGAACTGCCCAACCGCGGGCGTCTGGGTGACGGCGTGCGCGACAAATCCGCCAACGCGCTCTTCATCTCTCCCCAGTTGGAGAACCACGCGCAGTGGCTCGCCGAAGAAGCCGCCAAGCTCGACGGCGAACGTTCCGCGTGGGCCGACGCCGCCCTGCTCCACCTCGCCAACCGCCGCCTGGGTGCGCCTGAACCGCGTGACTTCGCGCAACGCGTCCTCGACGAAGGGTGGACCCAACCCGCTCGCCGCGCCCAAATCATCCGCGCCGCCGCGCTGGGACGGGAAACCTCGCGGTCCTCCGCATTCGTCGCCGCCCTCGACGATCCCGATTCCGCCGTCTCCGCCGCCGCGCGGGACACCATCGCAGCTCTCCGCATCGACGTGGAACAGGAACGCGCCCATGCCGCCCGCCGCGACCCGGTGATCGCCACGCTTGCGACCGAGGACGTTCTCGCGCGCGTGATGCAAATTCCCGGTCTCGCGCGCCGCGGCGAGCTGATCTACAACCAAGTGGACTGCGCCACGTGCCACACCGTCAACGCCGCCGATCCGCTCAAGGGCCCGTATCTCGGCACCGTCGCCTCGATGTTCCCGCGCCGCGAACTCGCGGAAGCCATTCTCGATCCGAACAAAACGATCGCCCAAGGTTTCGTCACCTACCAGTTCACCTTGAAGAACGGCGACACCCGCCTCGGCTTCGTGGTGCGCGAGGCGGCTGGCAACGTCGTCATTCGCGACATCACGGGACAGGAGCACACCCTCGTCGCCGACGACGTGGCCCGGCGCGAGCGCCTCCCTATCTCACTGATGCCAGCCGGGCTGATGAACAACACGACCGTCGAGGATTTCGCGTCGATGCTCGCGTATTTGGAGGCACTCTCAAAACGCCCGTAGGAGAAGGAAACGTCTCATTCGGGAGTGCGGCATCTTCGACGCCGCACTCCCCACCTCCGCGCCGAACCCCGATCATTCAATTGCGGCCCGTTATTTGGCCGGTGCAGGAGGTGGCGTTACTCCTCCGCCGGGAGCATTGATCTCAGGCGGCGCATTGCGCGGCATATCGCGATCTGCGCATCCGGCAAAGCCGATCCCGGCGAAAACGAGAGCGAACGCGGCAAACAGTGAGGTGAGCGATTTCATGATGATTCCCTACAAGACATCTCCCATGCCCGATTGGGGAGGCTGCTCACTGGCGCGTTCGTACAAGACAGCGCACACTGACCTCACTATGAAAACCATGCAAACCGGAGAAATGATCTCAGACCTTGGCCGCGACGGAAAAATTGAGGCACCGGAAGGCAACTTCGCGGTCGATTTTTCCGAGGCTGACAAGACTCACGCCATCACTCCCGAGCACCTCTTCGCCGGAGCTTATGCCGCCTGTTTCCACAGCGCCCTTAAGTCTGCGGCCGAACGATCCAACCTGGACATCGCCGGATCCACCGTGATCGCCCGGGTGGAGCTCGGCGACGAAGGCAACAACCAGTCGGCACTCGCGGTGACGCTGCGCGCGAGTATCCCCGGTGCGACCGTAGACGAGGCCAATTGCCTGCTAGGCGAGGCCCACGAAACCTGCCCGTATTCACGGGCAGTCCACGGCAACATCACCGTCAATCTCGAACTCGATTGAACGGCGACCTCGACCCCTTTCGCCTCTCCTGCTCGAAACGCCTCCCTCCCACACCCACGCCCCGATGAACCGAACCCAATTGCTCACCCGCGATGGCCAGTCCCTCTGGCTCGATTTCATCAAGCGCAGTTTTCTCGCGGAGGAAAGGCTGCGCGCCTTGGTGGACTTCGACAACGTTACGGGAGTGACGTCCAATCCGGCCATCTTCGACGAAGCGCTTGCCGAGGGTGACGACTACGATGCGTCCTTGCGTGAATCGGCGGAAAACAACGAGGATCCGGCTGCGGCCTATCGGCGTCTCGCCATCGCGGATGTGCAAACAGCCGCGGACACGCTGTTCGACGTTTACCAACGGACCGATCGCCGGGACGGCTTTGTCAGTCTGGAGGTCTCTCCCCATCTCGCCCATGACACGGAAGCCAGCGTCGCCGAAGGGCGGGCGCTATGGGACGCACTCGACCGGCCCAATGTCATGATCAAGATTCCCGGCACCAAAGCCGGCCTTTCCGCCATCACTCAGCTGATCGCGTCGGGAATAAACGTGAACGTCACGTTGCTCTTCGGAATCTCGCGCTATGAGGAGGCTGCGGAAGCCTGCCTCAACGGCATCGAGAAACGCATCGCCGCGCGTCAGCCCGTCGACGCGATTGCTTCCGTGGCCAGCTTTTTTCTCAGTCGCATTGATGTGCATGTGGACAAACAGCTCGATGCTATCGCCAAGAAAAAATCTTCCGTTGCGGAAAAAGCCCGGGCTTTGAAAGGCCAGACTGCCATCGCGAATGCAAAGGTGGCGTACGAAGTCTATGAGACCATTTTTCACGGCGAAAGGTTTGCGGAGCTCGCCGAAGCGGGCGCCCAACCGCAGCGGTTGCTCTGGGCCAGCACCAGCACAAAGAACCCGGATGAGCGCGACACCCGCTATGTGGAGGCCCTGATCGGGCCGGAAACCGTCACGACGGTGCCGCTCAAAACCCTCGAAGCCTTCCGCGACCACGGTGATCCCGCCTCCCGCCTCGCGCAGGGACGGGATGAGGCGCGCAGGGTGCTGCAAGAACTCGCCGAGATCGGCATCGATCTTCCCTCCGTTGCCAGCGAACTTGAAGAGGAGGGTTTGGAAAAATTCCGCCACCCCTTCGACCACATGCTTTCCGTCATTGAGGAAAAGCTCGCTCGCGTGCGTGCGTGACTCGGTGAGAGTTGAAACGGAAGGCTGCGGAGAGGTGGATCACGCAGCGGCCGGCGAAGTGGGCGCGCGACTCGTTGGCCGGCATCTTGGCAGAACACGCTCCCGCGTTCGACTGACCGTGGATGCTAACCGGGAGGCAAACGACGTGAAGCCTCCGACGTACCTTGATTGACCGCTCCGGCGCCGGGTGTGGGTTGGTCGGCCGAAGGCTTGGTCCGCACGGGCGAGGGCTCACCTATTTCCTTTCGCTGTCCGCGGCCGGTCACTCCAGGCCGGCTGTTGGCGAAGAGAAAAATCAGCGGCACCAAGATCACGAGTGCAATGATGATGAACAGGTAGCCCATGAATAACCTTATCCTACGCAGGCACATTTAACCATCGGTGCCGTCCTCCACTCGCCACGGGAGGGTTCGCTCGTCCGGCATATGGGAATTCTTGCCTAATACTTCTCGCGGTGGACCTCCGATGGTGGACGCGCGGGTCCCTCCGCGCGTGGTTTGGGACACGTTGGTCAATGCCCCACGCCGCAGGCATGCCGTCCGTGTTCGCGGCGGGCGCAGGGACGCGCCCGCCCACCTTGATCGGCCTGCGGTGGACGCGCAGGCGCCCCGTGCATCAGAAAACATCCCCCATGGGAGGGGTTTCCATAGGTCGTTGAATTTCAACTACGCCGGCAATGCATCCACGACATCCATCCTTCGTGGAGCGCATCTCCCCCGGAATCCTTCCCGATGAACCTTTGGAGGAGTTGCGAGCCCACCTGCGCTTGCACGAGCGATACACTCCGCGGAAGAGTGCGTCGCGTCCTCATGGGCGTAAAAACCATAACCAATAAAACTACTAAAACATGAACATCTCAATTCGACCACTCCGAGTATTCGCCCTCGGACTACTTCCCTTGGCCATGGCGATCCAACTCACTCCCTTGTCGGGGCAGAACGCCCCGGCCCGGCCTCAGACCGTTTCCTCCTCATCCATGAGTTTCGACGAGCCGCTGGCCGGCCGCTATGAACTTACTTTGGGTGGCAGCGGACTGAGCAACAGCGACATGAACAACTCAGCCGGAGGACTCAGTGGGTCCTTCAGCTACTACCTCAACGACACCCTCAGTCTCGGCATCCGGCAGTCCGCCAACTACTTCAATCCCAGCGTCGGTCGTTCCAGCTGGGCCGGCACCACCCGGCTCGCCTTGGACCACCACTTCTCGCGTGGGCAACTGCGTCCCTTCCTCGGAGTCAACCTGGGCGGGATGTATGGCCGTCGCACCAATGACACCTTTCTCGCGGGAATCGAGGGAGGTTTGAAGTATTATGTGCAACCACGCACGTTCCTCTTCGCGTTGGTTGATTACGGCTGGGCCTTCGACAAGGCCAACGACATCGAAGACAACTTCAGCAGCGGCGGCTACCAGTGGTCGCTGGGCATAGGCTTCAACTTCTAATGATCAGGGCGCCGCGCTCCCAAGGCGCGGCGTCCTTGCTTTTGCATGACAGCGCATCACGGATCGACGCATCGCCGCACGTTCTTCCGGCGTCGCGGCCCGCTGCTTTTCGCCGGACTGGCGATCTTGATGCTGGTGGGCGCGCGTCTGGCCTTGCCCAGCGTGATCAAACGAACCGTGAACGCCCGATTGAACGAGCTGCCCACCCACCGGGCGCATATCGAGGGCGTAGGGCTCAGGGAAATCACGCGTCTTGAAGTCCGGCGAGGAATCGTTCGCTACCGTGATCTTGAACAAACTCCGCCCATCGACCTCGCTTTGCACAACGTCAGCGCAACCGTCGATGGCCTCGCCTTCGGGGCCGCTTCCGCGGATGACCGGCTGCCCGCCCGGGCCGACCTCCACGCCTTCGCTCCGGGCAGCGGCCACCTCCGGCTCGTCGCGACGGGGGACCCGGCGGCCCGCCCTCCGGTCTTTGAGATCGCGGCGGAACTGTCGGAGTCGGATTTGACCGCGTACAGTGAACTCGTGAACGCCAGACTAGGCGTGGATGTATCCGCTGGAAAGTTACATATTTCATTTGAAGCAACTGCGAAGGACGGGCGCTACGAGGGATACTTAAAGCCCCTGATCAGTGGCGCCCAGTTCGAAGAGCCCAACGAGGGGCTCTTGAGCACGTTGTGGGCAAAGATCGTCAACACCATGTCCGAGGCGCTTACAAATGATGAAACCCGCCAGATGGGCACACGGGTACCGTTCTCCGGCAACTTTGAGGAAAATGATGTCGAAGCGTGGCCGACCTTCATCGCCTTGCTGCAGAACGCCTTTGGCCGCGCGCTGCGGGAGGGCGTCGACGGGCAAACGGAGGCGGCCTCACGGTGAGGCCTGCACCCGTTGCCTAGCGACGGCGAATCGCGATCCTCCCGCCCCCGCCAAAACCCCCGCAGTGGAGGAGCGCACCGGTCTCGCACGATGCGCGCACAACTACTTCGACTCTTCCGAAATATAGCCCATTGCACGCAATACCTCGGTCAGTTTCTCGGGGGTGGATTGAGTGTTTTCAACGACGGCTTCGTTGGTGTTTGCGTCGACTTGCACCGTCTCGACCCCGGCTGCCTCCTTCAAAGCTTCCTCAAGGCGGGCCGCTTCATCGGGATCGTCGAGTTTGCAAATCCTCAGGCGGACAGTTTTCGTATTCATGGGATGATCCTACACCGGCCTGGGCCGCGCCGCAGTCGGGCGCAACCCCGGCTCCCAACCGGGGAAAAGTCCACCCAAGCTCCCGAACTCGGGCTGGTCAGCCCGCAGCGCCGGAGTTGCTCCCGATGACGGGTTGGGCATTACCCCGGTAGTCGGCACCCCTTTTTGGACTGTATACTCGCGCCTTCTTTCCACGGTACGATGCAGGCGCTAGAGGGAAACACCCGATCAACAAAGAGATTAACAAAATGAAAAATTTTACGCACGCCCCCTTCACTCTATTGACGATTGCTGGAACCTTGTTCCTCAACGTTGCCTGTAATCGCGAGCCGTCGGTAGCGGACGGCGGAGCCCGCCGCGTCGTCTCGGCGTTGCTGAGTTCAACCTCGGGCAGCGGTGCCAGCGGCACGGTGCGATTCGAGGCAGTACAAAACGGAGTGCGCATTATCGCCAATCTGAGTGGTCTCACCCCCGGCGATCATGGGTTTCACATCCACGAGCACGGTGATTGCTCGGCGCCCGATGCGAGCACCGCGGGAGGTCATTTTAATCCCACGAACCATTCTCACGCTGGCCCGGATGCTGCAGAACGGCACGTCGGAGACTTGGGCAATCTGACTGCGGGGGCCGACGGACGCGCCACGATCGACCGCGTCGACTCCATGCTTACCTTGAGCGGACCCAACTCGATTGTCGGTCGGTCGGTGGTGGTCCATGCCGGTCCCGACGATCTGAAAACCCAGCCCTCCGGAGGAGCCGGAGGACGGGTGGCATGCGGTGTGATTCAGTCCGTACCGTAAGGCAGCCGGCTGAGCTTTGAAATAACGGGCCGAAAACGAACCAGCCCGTAACGCCCGCCGCCCGAAATGCTAAGGCTGCACGACGCCATCGTGCGCAAGCAAGGCCAGGCTGAACTCCATCAATGCAAGGCCGGCCCCCGCTGCGGTGAAGGGCCTCACATCCCTCTGCGGCCCGCGACCACTCCTACGCAGGCCAAGGTACTCGCATCGACCGCGGCGCCCCGCGTGAAAAGCTGCCATCGCGGCCGCAGCAAGCGGTTCACAAAACGTGCCGGTGTTTGCATGAAGCGAACCGGCCGCCGGACCTTATTACCGCTCTATTTCTCGCTTACGCAGCCACGCGGGAAAATTGAGTGACCGACGTCTCCCGGGCACCACCGGCGCGCTTGGGCCAGCGTGAGGCGGCCTTGCCCACGGGGCTTTAGGTACGCCCGCAATTGCGCCTTCCCCTTAAACTGGAGAAGGCGCGGGCTGGGCAGGAGCGGGGCATTCAGGATGCCCCAAGCTCCGCAGGACTCGAAACGACTCTTAGTTCCAATAGCCCTCGTAGAAGCGATACGTCCCGTCGGAAAGACGTTCCCAACGCGGACTCGCCCACGTTGCTCCTGAACGCGGCGGGGTGTCCCAACGGCCAGCCATCCATTCATAACGCTGATTCCGCCATGTCCAGTATCCTGGCACCCATACGTGACTTGAAGAAGGCCGGGCAGTCGCGACCTCCTGTTGAGCGGTCGGCGGTGCCTGCGTGACGATGATGGTGCCGCTTGAGGTTTGCACCGCAGTTCCCGGCACAACTTGAACCGGCGCACCGGACTGAGGCTGCGTCACCATGACTTGTTGCGCGGGCGCCGGGGCCTGAGGTGGCGGAGCAGAGACAACGGTGGATTCCGGATACGAGCCGCAACCGGCGAAGAACAGTCCCGAGCCAGTGACGAGGCAAAGCAAGGCCGGCTTGCGCAGACGTGAAGACCGAACGAAACGAGAAATCATGATAGAGTTCATGCCCCTTAGATTGATATGTTCGTGCAATTGTTTCAGAGAAAATTCATCTCCGGCTTCGGAACTTTGAGAAACCAAGCACTACGCCTGCTCCGGCAGGAATTCCCCCGCCCTGCCTCACGTCGTCGCTCCCATGGTCGCGCTCGTGGATCGCCCCAAGCCGAATACATGAAATCGTCCGATTGCGCGTCCTCGCCGGCTGGGGCCTCGGGATGCTGCGGGCGAAGCCTATCGCGGCCGAACGATGCGACGTCGGCGTCACTCTGATCGTCGACGATGATGAGAACGATGCTCTCCTGCCTCAAAAAAAGAGGTCGAGCGCCGTCCGCTTTCCATCCCGTTCGACGAACGGCGCGGACGCGCACGTTCGTTCGTAGTCGAACATCAACTACACCGGAGACGCCGGTGCCCGGTCACCTTTTGTTGGACAGGATCGTCATGACCACGCGCGGGGTTCACCCCCGCTTCGCGCCGACCGGGGGACCCTCGTGCCGGTGCAGGGGCTCGGGATCCTTGAGGAAACGATCCAGAATATACAGATGGGCGTCGGCCTGGGAGTCGTTGTCGATCAACACGCCCCACCGCTCATCCGCCACCTCCCGCTGGGCTTCGTCTCCATGCGACTGCAGCCAGGTGTAGGCGCCGATCACACCATCCCGCTGCCGGATCGAGCGCCGCCAGTTGCGCTGGAAACCGTGCGCCGCATCCACGGTCGCGGAGGCAAACTCCGTCTTCATCGCGGCGACAAAGGCGTCCACCGACCCGGAGGGCGACAGGAGGTGGTGAAAATGCCGGTCGAAAATGCGGGAAATCTCGGGCCGGCCATAACCCAGCTGCAGTCCCGGCGGATAACCGCCGTCGACGGGCCTCAACGCCTCGAGTTCATCCTCAACGTGCGCGACGACGACGGCGGGCGGCAACCCGCTTTCGCGGGCAAAGAGCGTGGCCCCCTCCGGCGAAGACGCGTACTGGAGGAAATCGATCGCGAGCGCGTGATGCGGGGTGTCCTGCGTGATGCCCAGGCTGTTCTGCAATCCCCCTTGGCTTTCATTGATCGGTCCCATGATGAAACGCCCGTAAACGGGATCGTCCGCCGTCGGCCAGGGAATGCCGCTTACACCGATCGGAAACGCGGCCTCCTCCCGGAGCGTCGAGATGTCGGCGGGATTGCTCAACATCATGAGGGCGCGCCCCTGGCCGAAGTAGAACACGGCGCTGTCCCGCTGCAGTTGCATGAAACCCGGCATGCATTGCAGCCCCACTGCCCGCGCGAGTTCGAGCCCGGCCCGAATCTCTTCACGGTCGAAATCGAAATTCCCCCCGACGGCCGCGCGCAGAAGGTCGGTTGGATAGAGCGTGAACTGACGATGGGGATCGATCTCGATGCGCAACCACTGCGTGACGCTGCCAAAAAAACTCTCCATGAGTGCGGGGCCCGTGTTGCGCGCAGCGGCGATGGGCAACACCGCCCGGCCGGTCTGCTGTTGAAACGCGCGCGTCTGCTCGCAAAGACGCAGGAACTCCCGGTAGTCGCGGGGCGGCTCATCCTTCCCGGTGATCTCGACCATGAGATCCCGGTTGTACGCGAGCCGGTTCGCAAAGAGCGTGAAGGGCACGCCGTAGATCTCGAAGTTCGTCAACGAGTACGACGGCGGCCACGCCAGCCCGTCCACAAACGTCTGGCGCCAGGCAAGGCCCGCATGGTCCGTGCCGGCCGCATAGGGATTGGGCCGGTTCATCTCGTCCCGAAACGGTTGGAAATGCCGGCTGAGCAGTTCGTCGTACGCCTGCGGGGAAAGGCTGCCGCCTGTCGGCAGACCGATCTGGATGAGGTCGGGCGCCATGCCACCGACCAGCTTGGTCATCAGCCAGTTCGACCACACCGCTGCGGGCACCTCGAGCACCTCGACGCGCACGTCGGGATGTTTCTCCTCATACGCGGCGACCACCGCGCCGAACCCCTGACGGAACCCGCTTTGCAGGCTGAAGTGCGCAACCGTGAGCACCCGTTGCGGGTCACCCGAGTCCGTCGACCGCGAACGATCCGGCCGCGGCCCGAACCACGCCGTCGCGACGAGCAACGCACCGCAGGCAAGAAACAGGAAAGGCCGTCCCCTCATGGCAGGCTCGCGAGGATCTCCCGCGCCAGCTGTGACGCATGGCTGCGCGGATAACGCTCCAAGTAGGTGTTGAGATAGCCGCGCGCTTTTCCGGAGTCACCCACCCGCCGGGCACACTCAGCCGCGCGCAACATCACATCGGCGAGCAGATTGTCCTTGGCGAGCCCGTCAGCCAGAGCCGCCTCGTAGTGGATCAGCGCCCTCGCAGGATCGTCGATCAAGACCTGGCACGCCTGCCCAAGCACATGACGGAGGCTTCGCCGCACCGCCGGATCGCTGAGCTTGTCGAGATACCCCTCCACCCGCCGGATGCGCGTCTTCGCGTCCGGCCCATGGTCGAGATACAGGTCCATCGTCCCAACCTTCACCCACGCATATTGTGCGAGCCGGTGACCGGGATGGTCCTTGGCCAGCGCCACATACAGTGCGCGGGCACGGCGCAGATCCACCGGTTCCGCATGCATCTGCCAGATGCGCGCCGTGAAAAACCGGGCGGTGATCGCCGCCTCATCGTCACCGCCGTGCGCAATCAACGCCTCGAATTCCACCAGCGCGCGCCGGATCGTGTCGTCGGTCCGCGGCTGATAGTTCATCAGCGCCAATCCCATGGCCAGCCTCACGGCACGGGCATCAACCTCGTCGCGCGGCGTGTACGCCTTGGCCAGATGGTAAGCCTGGTTTGCGCGCATGTAGCCCAGCTCCACGAACGGATCGGAAGGCGCCTGGGATTCTTTTCCGCACGCAGTTCCAACGCCCGCGACGCAAACCGCCAGCAGAACGATCAGCCCGGGGGAGATGTGACGCGTCAGCGGGGGTAGCCACATGAATCCCCATATGCAGGTCGCGCGGACTCCTTTTCAAGCCTTCCTTGGCTCCGCCTGTTGAATCGCACGCCCTGCAAGCCCTTGCACACGAATACCACGGGGCGGATCGCGCCTGAAACGCGGAGTTCAGTCCGTGCCGTCGGTGGGTAAACGTGTGGGCACGTCGGTCGCCAGCTCCGCAATTCGACCTGCCACGGCGTTGGCCAGATCGGCGGCGTCCCGCCTCCCTTGCGTTTCCAATGTGAAAGCGAGGTCCGCCAACTCGGCCCGCAGCGTCTTAAGGGCGTGGCGGAGCGAGTGATGCTCCCCGTTCGCCCGCCACTCCCGTAACTCCGGGCGGGGGTCCGGTGACTGGACCGTCGGAAAGGAGGCGTGCACGCGATGCTCCACCTCAGGCCGAGACCGCCACCTTGAACCCGCCGTACAGCATGCGCTTCCCGTCGAACGGCATGTTTTTATCATTGCACATGCCGCTCATGCGCGGGTCCTTCATGACCTTGGCATTAACGCGATCACGGTGCACACGGGACTTGTACATAATCCACGAAAACACCACCACTTCGCCCGGCTTCGCGCGAATCCCCTTGGGGAAGGGCATGACGAACTTGATGTTCATGTCGTCGCCCACGCACTCATGGTATTCGAGCGCGCCGAACTCCTTCCAGATCTTCGCGGCCTTGCGGGCCATCGCGAGATAGGCAGGCAAGTTCTTCTTCGGAACAGGGATGACAAAACCGTCAGTGTAGCGAGGCATGAGGGAGAGGAGATGATGGTTTATCCGTCAGACGACGTCGATGCCGTCATGAACAACGACGACGTGGCGACGTCAAATTGGACATGTTGCGGAGATTTTTCGAAAGAATCATCCGACTCTGTCCTTTCGCCCGTCGGCGCATCGTCATAGGAGTGAACCCGCCACAACCACCTCCCCCGCTTCTTTTCGCCATGGACTCCTTCCCGCCGACCGCCCCCGTCCCGTACATGCTGCTTTTTCGCAACACCGGTCCGGAAATCTTCCGGGATCTCTCGCCGGATGAACGCCAGCACCTGATCGAACGCTGGAACGCCTGGTTCGAAGGTCTGCTCGCCGCGGGCAAGGCGATCGAGGGCCAGCCACTCGAGATTGAAACCCGCGTCGTCTCCGGCCCCCAAGGTTCGCGCATCACCGACGGGCCGTTTCCGGAGGCAAAAGAGGCGATCGGCGGCTACGTGATGCTGCGGGTGGGCGGACTCGACGAGGCGACGCAGATCGCTCAACGGCACCCTGCGCTCGCCCACGGCATGAAGATCGAGGTGCGCGCGCTCACCCCCGACTGCCATCTGGGCGTCAGCACCCGCGCGCGCGACGCCGTGGCGGCCACCCGTGATTAAATCTGCGTGACACCGTCGGCGCCCACTCCCACGCCCGTCACTCCGCAGGCAGCGCGGTTGGTCGAGAACTTTTTCCGCCACGAAACCGGTCGTCTTCACGGAGCACTCATGCGCCTCGTCGGCACACACAACCTCGCGCTGGCCGAAGACGTGACCCAAGAGACCCTCGCCCGCGCCTTGCGCGCATGGTCGATGGGAGGCATTCCCGCCAATCCCTCCGCCTGGATAACTCAGGTTGCCATGAACCTCGCCCGCGACGCCCTTCGCCATCAACGCATGGCCTCGGGCAAGGAGCCGGCCATCGGACTGCACATCGACCAGACCTACGCCACACCGGCCGTGGCGTGGGAAGCGACGCATGAGATTCGTGATGACGCGCTGCGTCTGATGTTCGTGTGCTGCCATCCATCGATCGCACCGGACGCCCAGGTGATCCTCGCGCTCAAGATCCTCTGCGGCTTCGGCACCGGCGAGATTGCCCGCGCCTTCCTCAGCAGCGAGGCGGCGATCGAGAAACAACTCACGCGCACGAAACAACGCATCCGTGACGCCGGCATCCCTTTCGAACTGCCCGAAGGCGCCGACCTCGCGCCGCGCCTCGACGGTGTGCTGGCCGCGCTCTATCTGCTCTTCAACGAGGGCTACAAGGCCTCCGCCGGCGACCAGTTGCTGCGCGAGGATCTCTGCAAGGAAGCCATCCGCCTCAACGAGCTTCTCCTTGCCCACCCCGCCGGGCGCACACCTCGCAGCCACGCCCTGCTCGCGCTCATGCTGAACGGGACCGGATCGATGACCACTACCTGATTCACGCCGTCATGGGCGAGTTCCACGGGCAGCTGGGTCACCACGAGCGCTCGGCCGCCGGTTTTCGCCGCGCGTTGCAACTCGCCGAGGTCGGCCCCGAACAACTCTACCTGGCGCGCCGGCTCGAAGCCACGGACCGGCTCGGTCACACCGGCTGATCGCCGCCCTCCTGATTTTCCCGCGGAAGCACGCGCTTAAGCACTGCAGTGAGTCCGTCGAACGGAAACGGTTTCTGCAGAAAACTCGCCAGCCCCTTGCCGGTGAAACGCGCCACCGCTTCCTGCCGGTTGAATCCGCTCATCAGCACGACGCGCACGTCGGACCGCAACCGGCGCAGCTCCGTGAACGCCTCTTCGCCGTCCATGTGGGGCATCGTGAGATCCATCAGCACAAGGTCGAAACGCTCCGGCGTTTTTTCAAAAATCTCCAACGCCTCGCGTCCGTCGGATGCGAGCGCGACGTCGAACCCGACGCGTTTCAACATCAGGGCGGCGGTCGTGCGCACGGTCTCCTCATCGTCGACGACGAGCACGCTGCCGCGCCCCCTCCAGGCCGCCGGAGCGGAGGCGGTCACGACGATTTCTTCCTCCAATCCGACCGCACAAGGGAAGAGCAGTTTGAACGTCGTGCCGCGTCCGACTTCGGAGTAGATCTTCATCGCGCCCTTGTGTCCGCGCACGATGCCGAGCACGGCTGCCAGCCCGAGGCCACGGCCGGCAAACTTCGTCGTGAAGAAGGGCTCGAAGATGCGGGCCTTCGTCGCCGCGCTCATGCCGCATCCGTTGTCGGAGACCTCGAAGTAAACGTAGTTTCCTTCCGGCAACTCCGGCGCGAGGATCGTCCCGCCGAGGTAGTCCTTGTCGACGCGGGTCAGCCCGGTATTGAGGGTGATCACGCCGCTCTTTTCGCTGATCGCCTCGGAGGCGTTGATCACGAGGTTCATGATGACCTGCCGGATCTGGGTCGCATCCGCCTCGATGGCGGGAAGCGTCGGGAGCAGATTGTAGCGCAACACCGACTGCTTGCTGATCGAAAGTTTGAGCAGTTCCGTGGTTTCCTCGATCAAGCGATTGAGGCTGAGGCGCTGCACCACAAAGCGGCCGCGTCCCGAGTAAGCGAGCATCTGCTTACAAAGATCCGCCGCGCGCAACGACGCCGAGCGGATGTGGTCGAGGTTCGTCTGCGCCGGCGAGCCCGACGAGACCTCGAGGGCGGCGAGACTGGCGTTGCCGAGAATCCCGGTGAGGATGTTGTTGAAATCGTGCGCAATGCCGCCGGCCAGCACGCCCAGGCTTTCGAGCTTCTGCGTGTCCTGCAGTTTTCGCTCAAACTGCTCGCGTTCGATCCCGGCGCGTTCGCGCTCCGAAACGTCGCGGAGCGTGTGCAGAATGCGTCCGTCGGAGAGCCGCTTCACGCTGACTTCACCCGGGAAGGTGGAGCCATCGAGCCTGCGGTAGCGGCGGGTGCTCACCATGGACTCGCCCTCAAGCAGGCGCTCCTGCTCGGCGCGCGCCTCATCGCGTCCTTCTTCGACCAGCAACGTCGTGAGTTCCTTGCCCAGCAATGCTTCAGGCGCGCACCCGAGCATGCGGGCGCCGCTGGGGTTTACGTCAAGCACGGCGCCAGAGCGGTCGGTGATGAAAATACCATCCGCCGCCTGCTCAATGAGTGCGCGCATCTGGGCCTCGCTCTGGCGAAGGGCCGCGTCGCGTTGATTGAGCGTCACGAGCATTTGATTGAAGGCCGCCGCGAGCTGACTGACCTCGCCACTCGAATCGACGCGCGAAGGTTTGAGTTCCCCACCCGCGGCCAGCGCGGCCGCGTCGGTTGCCAGCTGGCGCAGTGGACGGGTGATACGGCTGGCCATGAACCACGCCAAGACCAGCGTCGCCGCGAGCGTGACTGCGCTCAGGAGGAGTGCGTTCGTCAATCGCCGCTCGACGCCCGCAAAGGCGATCTCGCCGGGTACACGCACCCACACCTTCCACGGTGCGCGCGCACTCGCCCAGAATCCCGCCAGGCGCCGCATGCCGTCGGGATTGATGAACTCAAACGTGCCTGACGGGTGCGCCATCACCTGCGCTCCAAAATGGATCGACGTGCTGACGGTGCCCACCCACCGATCTGCATCGACCGACCGGCCGAGAATCACGCCGTCCTGATTAAGCAACGACACAATCGAACCCGGCGGCAGGCTGTCCGCGAGCAGAAGGGGTTCCATCATCGTCAGCTCGATGGTCGCCCCGACCATTCCCACCACCCGTTCCCCGGCGTCGAAGAGCGCCCGAGAGAACGTGAGCGTCCATTTCCCCGTGGATCGAGAAACGACCGGATCGCCGACGACGAAGGAATTTCCAGACAGGGCGTCGATGAAGTACTTGCGGTCGGTGACATCGGTCCCGCGGTTCCCGCTGGATGAACCCAGTGCGACGCCCTCCGGGCCGTGCGCCTTCACGTTGATAAAATACGGTGGCAGGTCTTCCCGCACCCGGCGAAAGAGCGCCTCGTTCTGCTCGATGTCCCCGGGGTCGGTCGAAACAGTCTGTGCGAGACCGATCAGCAACGTGTCGATATTGCCCAGCTGATCGTCAACGCGGGCCGCAATGGTACGGGCCTGCTCCCGGGCGAGGTCGAGCACCGACTCGCGCTCCAAAGCGATCTGCCGCCGCGCGCTGAAGGCGATCAACGCGAGCAGCGGCACCGCAGCCGCGAGCACGAGTACGATCAGGCGCGCGCGGATGCCAAGGTACGACCGCAACCCGCTGCGCGCCCACCATGACTTCGAAGCAGACGAGGGCGTCGTGCTCACAGCGTCCTCCCATCGAGTCCGGGTTGCGTCACTTCTCGACGGTTGAGCATAGGATCAAAGGGGGGAGCCACACGGGAGAAAGTCCCTTCGATAGCCGGGAAGCACCCAGGTGCAAACCTGAATCGTTTTCATTTGCATGAGCACTCCGCTTTCCACCCTCTACCCTCTACCCTCCGCCTCCATCCCCCACCCACCCCGGCGTCTGACCGTCTTGTTGGGAAGAGATTTGCCAGTTCGCGCGGCGCGTGTCTGTTTGACGCGATGAATCGCCCCATGTCTCGTCGTACCGCTTTGCAAACGATCACTCTAGGCGCCGTGGCCGCCGGCGCCGGCGTCACCCGCCCCGTCCAGGCCGCCTCCGCCACCGACGCCCCACTCAAGGGCCGCATCAAGCAGTCCGTCTGCCGGTGGTGTTTCAACAAGACGCCCCTTGAGGACCTCTCCGCCGCGGCGGTGAAGATCGGCCTTCAGTCGATCGAGCTGCTCAATCCTCCGGAATTCGAGACGGTCAAAAAGCACGGCTTGGGCTGCGCCATCGTGAGCAACCCGACGGCTGACGTCGGCGGCACCAAGGTGGGTGGCATCTCCCGCGCCTGGAACCGCCTCGAATACCACGACGGCCTCGTGGCCGCGTACGAGGAGCGTCTGCGCCAGACCAAGGACGCCGGTTTCCCCAGCCTGATCTGCTTCTCCGGCAACCGCGATGGCATGTCCGACGAGCAGGGCCTCGAGAACTGCGCCGTGGGCCTGAAGCGCATTTTGCCGGTGGCTGAAAAGCTTGGCGTGAACCTCGTGATGGAGCTGCTCAACAGCAAGGTGAACCACAAGGACTACATGTGCGACCTCTCCACGTGGGGCGTCGAACTGTGCAAGCGGATCGATTCCGAACGCTTCAGCCTGCTCTACGACATTTATCACATGCAGATCATGGAGGGCGACGTGATCGCCACGATCCGCGCGAATCACAAATACTACAGCCACTATCACACCGCGGGCGTCCCCGGCCGCAACGAGCTCGACGAGAACCAGGAGCTCTACTACCCGGCGATCGTGCGCGCGATCATCGACACCGGCTACAAGGGTTACCTCGGCCAGGAGTTCATCCCCAAGGGCCCCGACCCCCTCGCCGCCCTCGCCCACGGCGTCCGCGTCTGCGACGTCTGAGCGGTTGAGGTTGGGGTATGACCGGGCATCGTTGCTTTCGGGCTGACGACCTCCCGCAGTGGACGACTGCTTGCTCTCCACGACTTGGTGACCCGGGGTAATCCCGCTTGGTTAAATTGATCGATCCCCCACCATGATCTTGTTCGCAGGAAGTAACGGAGGGAACAGAGGGCGCATGCCGGGCGTGGGTTGACGCGATCTCCGTTTGAATCGGGTCGTGGTCCGATATTCTGAAGTAACCACAAGGCAGGTTTACAGGAGCGCGCAGAGGGCACAGAGACCGATCCCAGCAAAGACCATGACCACCCCCGCCCCAGCTCGCTCCAATTGTAGGCCCGGTCCCCTGACCGGGCGCTCCGCCCCTCATCCCATGCTCTGTTGCTCCGCGTCTTTGCGTCCTTGCGTTAAATTCCGAATCCTTCGGTGACCCAGTCCCGCTGTCGTCCAAACAGAAAAGGCATTTTTCAACGCAAAGACGCAACGCGGGCTCCGAGACATGAATCCGAACATTCGTCGATGACCCTCTCTGCGCTCTCTGCGCCCTCCTGTAAAAACCTGCTGGAACGCCTGTCTCCGTCATAGGACCACGATCCGATTTCACAAGAGATCGCGGAGGTTAAACTCACCGTGCTTGAAACGGGAACGGACCCGTTTGATCCACGCCGGGCCGATGATGTTGCGCGATGTTCCTCCAAGACATGATCCGAACCGAAGCGATGTAGCCGCGGGCGCTGACCGCGGTTCTGTCGGTCGCGCCGAGCCGATGGGGTCGGGCCGGAATGGTTGTATTTTTGGCTCTGCCGGAATGCGTTCCCACCCATTACAGCAACACTCGGCTTGCTGACTGGCAAGGTGTGCAACGAGTCTGGTTTCGGCAACTCAACCGCCGGAGCCAGCGTCGCAGCTACAACTGGACAGCGTTCAATGAAATGTGGCAAAGTCCGCGCATGCCGTCTCCTCGAGTCGTTGAACATCCCTACGTCCCGCCCGGATCGAACCCATGCATGCTGTGTCTGTTTATCGAGGATATCTACGTCTGGGATAATGATGAAGCAAAGCCGAACCGTTCTCCTTCATCAGTGAGCATTCGTGGTTAACTCCGATTCCTCCATGGCCGCTGAAGATCCCCTCGATTCCGACCTGATTCCTCACGCGTTGCGCGACGCCCTTCGCCTCTCGCCCGACAACGCCCCGCTGCTGATCCACGTCGCGGATCACGTCATCCGCCTCGGTGGTTTCATTGAGGCCGAGAAGCTCTACAAACGCGCCCTCGCCCTCGCGCCGGAAAACCTTCCCGCCAAGATCGGTCTCGCGACCGCGTTCTTCCACCTCGCCAAACTCGGTGCCGCCCTCGTCGTCGTCGAAGACCTCACGCGTCAGCCCGACGCCCCCGCCAAGGCTTGCCTTCTCCACGCCCGCCTCGCGCTGAAGGCCGGCGAAACGCGTCTCGCCGCGCAACTTTACCAACGCGCCCGCACCGCCATACCTCCGGCCACCGACACGCTGCTCGACGAGGAACTCGCCGCCCACCTGCCGCGCCCGCAAAAGACCGCCGAGCCCGCTGCCGCTCCGGCAGCCTCCACGTCCGATCCGTTCGGCGCGAGTGACGACGATGCCTTCGGCTCCGACCCGGACGCCACCGACCGCCAGCGTCTGCCTGCCGGCGACTGGACGCCGTCCGGCACCGAGGGCGACATCGAGCAACCCGCCGTGAACTTCGCCGACGTTGGCGGCATGGAGCGCGTGAAGGACGAGATCCGCATGAAGATCATCCTCCCGCTCAAGCAGCCCGAGCTCTTCAAGGCCTACGGCAAGAAAGCCGGCGGAGGCATTCTGCTCTACGGCCCGCCGGGATGCGGCAAGACCTTCCTCGCCCGCGCCACCGCCGGCGAAGTGCAGGCCGGCTTCCTCGCCGTCGGCATCAACGACGTGCTCGATATGTGGATCGGCCAGAGCGAGAAAAACCTCCACGCCCTCTTCGAGCAGGCGCGCTCGCATCGTCCCTGCGTGCTCTTCTTCGACGAGGTCGACGCGCTCGGCGCCAATCGCACCGACATGGCCAAGAGCGGCGGCCGCCACCTGATCAACCAGTTCCTCAGCGAACTCGATGGCGTCCAGACCTCCAACGACGGCGTGCTCATCCTCGCCGCCACCAACGCGCCCTGGCACCTCGACAACGCCTTCCGTCGCCCAGGGCGCTTCGACCGTATTCTCTTCGTTCCGCCGCCCGACCCCTCCGCGCGCGCCTCCATTGTGCGCCTGCTGCTCCGCGGCAAACCCGCCGACCACGTCGATGCCGACGCCATCGCGAAAAAGACCGGGGGTTTCTCCGGCGCCGACCTCAAGGCCGTGATCGATCTCGCCGTCGACGGTTGCCTGCGCGAGGCCATGAAGAGCGGCAAACTTCGTCCCGTTGCCACGCGCGACCTGCTCGAGGCTGCGAAGCAACATCGTCCGACCACGAACGACTGGTTCGAAACCGCGCGCAACTACGCCCTCTACGCCAACCAGAGCGGTCTCTACGACGACGTGCTTTCGTTCCTCAAAATCAAAAAATGAGCGCCCACCTTCAGCGCGCCGAGTTGCTGCTCGACCAGTCGCGCCCCGCCGAAGCCGAACGCGAAGTCTCCCTCGCCCTCGCCCGCGAACCCGAGAACGCGCACGCACACGCCCTGCTCGCGCGCAGCCGCCTCGCGCAGGATCGCGCCAAGGACGCGGTCGAGTCGGCCCGCAAGGCGATCGGCCTCGCGCCCGACATCGCCTACTACCACATGGTACACGGCTACACCCTCTTGCACAGCGACCGGGAAAAGGAGGCCCTCGCCTCCGCCAACGCCGCCCTCAGGCTGGATCCCGAGGACGCCGGCATTTTCGTGCTTCGCAGTTCCGTGCACCTCGCCCGCCGCGACTGGGCCGCCGCGCTTGCCGACGCCGAGGCCGCGCTCGGGCTTGAGGCCGAGAACGTTCAGGCGCTGAACCTGCGCTCCATTGCGCTCACGCAGCTGGGACGTCAGGATGAAGCCCACCAGAGCGGCAGCTTCGCCCTGCACCGCGCGCCAGAAAACGGCATGGCGCACGCGACCAGGGGCTGGGCCTGCCTGCACCAGGGCGACCCGGCCGGCGCGCAGGATCACTTCCGCGAGGCGCTCCGCCTGCAACCAGATCTTGAATACGCCCGGCAGGGCATGCTGGAGGCGTTGAAGGCGCGCAACCCCGTCTACCGTGGCATGCTCGCCTATTTCCTCTGGATGGGCCGCCAGAGCAGCAAGATCCAGTGGGCCTTCGTGCTCTTCACGCTCTTCGGTCTCCGTTTCATCCGCGGAGTCGCGGAGGGCAATCCCGGCCTCGGAGTCGTGCTCTGGCCGGTGGTGTTTCTTTGCTACGGCTTCATCTATCTCTCGTGGACGGCGGGGCCGATGTTCAACCTCCTGCTCCGCTTCAACCGCTTTGGACGCCTGGTCCTTTCGCGTGACGAGCGCTTCGGCTCGACGATCTTCGGCCTGTCGCTCCTCCCGATCATTGCTTCGGTCACGTGGTGGGCGACAGGCGGAGGCGAACTCGCGATGTTCGCGACGATCGCCACCGCGATGTTGTCAGTGTGTGTCTCCGCCACGGTCAGCCGCGAAGGCCGCGCCCGACGCATCCTCGCGCTTTCGACCGCCGGCCTCGTGATCGTGGGAACTGTTGGTATTGGTGCCGTGGTGACAGGCCGCGACGCCGGCATGCTCACGCTCTTCTTCCTCGGTTTTCTGGGCTTCCAATTCCTCGCCAACAGTCTGCGACGCTGAAATCCGTTTTGCACTCTCTGCGCCTTTGCGTCTTTGCGTTAAATTCCGAATCGAAGCGGCGACCCGGTTTCAGCTGTCGCCCGAACAGAGCAGGTATTTTCAACGCAAAGGCGCGAAGTCGCAAAGGGCTCCGAGACAAGAACCAGGACACTCGTCCATGACCTTCTCCGCGCTCTCTACGCCCTCCTGTAAGCCTGCTGGAACGCCTGCCTCAGACATCGAACCACAACCCGTTTTCACAGGAGCTCGCAGAGGGCACAGAGTTCGATCCCAGCCGACGCCCCCCGTCTCAGCTCACTCCAACTGTAGATGCCCGGCCCCCTGACCGGGCGCTCCGGCCCGCATCCTATCCTCCGCGTCTTTGCGCCTTCGCGTTAAATTCCGAATCGCAGCAGTGAGCGCAGAGGTCGTACCCAGCTCTTTATCGGCGCAATATCGCCCTGACCGCCCTTCGAGGTTGCGTCACTCACTTGCAACGCTACAAAACGCGGCGTCCCATGCTTCCCGCTTTAGCCACGGCTTGATCCGCCATGAACAAGAAGGCCCTCACCGAGGCGGATATCCGGACGAAGTACAGTTACACCCGCCCTCACGGGCCCGCAGGGCGAAAAGTGGAATGTGATGACCCAGATCCGCCAGGAGGCCTACTTCACCAAGGGTCGCGTCATCGTCCGCGGCAAGACCGTGAAACGCGGCGAAGCCAAGAAGGCGGATTACCTTCTCTTTTATAAGCCCGACCTTCCCCTCGCGGTCATCGAGGCCAAGGACAATACCCACGCCCTCGGTGCCGGGCTCCAGCAGGCGCTCGATTACGCCGAGGTTCTCGACGTCCCGTTCGCCTACAGCTCCAACGGCGACGGCTTCATCGAGCACGACCGCACGGTCACCGACGGCACCGTCACCCGCGAACTCGCACTGCACCAATTCCCTTCACCCGATGAACTCTGGTCGCGTTACCGCCAGGCCAAAGGTTACACTGATCGTGAGGAGCAGGTGGCCACGCAGGACTACTACGACGACGGTTCGCAGAAGTCGCCGCGTTATTACCAGCTCATTGCCATCAACCGCACGGTCGACGCCATTGCCCGCGGTCAGGACCGCATCCTGCTCGTCATGGCCACCGGCACGGGCAAGACCTACACCGCCTTTCAAATCATCTGGCGCCTCTGGAAATCTGGCGCGAAGAAACGCATCCTTTTCCTCGTCGATCGCAACATCCTCGCCGATCAGACCAAGACCAACGATATCAAGCCGTTCGGTCAGGCGATGACCAAAATCACCCAGCGCAAGGTCGACAAGTCGTTCGAGATCTACCTCTGCCTTTACCAGGCCGTGACCGGCACCGAGGAGGAGCAGAACATCTACAGGCAGTTTTCGCCCGACTTCTTCGATCTCGTGGTCGTCGATGAGTGCCACCGCGGTAGCGCCGACGACGACGCGGCGTGGCGCAAGGTCCTGGAGTACTTCTCGTCGGCCACCCAGATCGGTCTCACCGCCACGCCAAAGGAGACGAAGGACGTCTCCAACATCGAATACTTCGGCAAGCCTCTCTACACCTATTCGCTTCGGCAGGGCATCGACGATGGTTTCCTCGCGCCGTACAAGGTCATCCGCATCGGCCTCGACAAGGATCTCGACGGGTGGCGGCCCGAGGACGGCCAGACCGACAAGTACGGCCAACTGATCGAGGACCGCGAATACAACGCCCGCGATTTCGACCGCACGCTCATCCTCGAAAAGCGCACCGCCCTCGTCGCCGCCAAGGTCTCCGAGTTTCTCAAAGCGACCAGCCGCTACGCCAAAACGATCATCTTCTGCGAGAACATCGATCACGCCGAGCGCATGCGCGAGGCGATGGTCAACGCCAACCCCGACCTCGCGGCCGCCTACGCCAGGTACGTCATGCGCATCACCGGCGACAACGACGAGGGCAAGGCCCAGCTCGACAACTTCATCGACCCCGAGTCGACCTACCCCGTCATCGCCTGCACCTCCCGCCTCATGTCCACGGGGGTCGACGCCCAGACCTGCCAGCTCATCGTCCTCGACCGCCGCATCGCTTCGATGACCGAGTTCAAACAGATCATCGGTCGCGGCACGCGCATCAACGAGGACTACGGCAAGCTCTACTTCACCACATGGATTTCAAGCGGGCGACCGCGTTGTTCGCGGACCCGGCGTTCGACGGCGACCCGGTGCAGATCTACGAACCGGGCGCCGACGACCCCGTCATGCCGCCCGACGATGACGATGGCACCGCGCCGGTCGAGGACGGCGACCAGGGGCCCTACGAGACCGCGCGTTGTTTACCCGTTTGGAAAGCGCGTGGCCCCAGCTCACTCCCATTGGAGGACCGGTCCCCTGACCGGGCGCTCCGCCCCGGTCATCCCTTTCTTTGCGTCCTTGCGTTAAATTCCGAATCATCGGTGACCCGGTTCCAGCTGTCGTCCAAACAGAAAAGACGTTTTTCAACGCAAAGGCGCGAAGTCGCAACGGGCCCGCGACAGGAACCATGACACTCGTCCGTGGGTCTCTCTGCGCCCTCCCCTAAAACCTACCTGTCCGTCTTCCGCGAACATAGAACCTCGATGCATTCTCACAGGAGCTCGCAGAGGTAACAGAGGTCGATCCCAGCGCAGATGATTCATGGGAGGAAAGGGCAGGTGGGGGTGATCGCACTCCGTTTGGCACCTCCGCATACGGTGGCGTCGTGAAACCAAGATCAACATGAGTGGGAGCAACGACGCTGCCGTGCCGCCGATGGAAGACGAGCGGAATGACGTGAGAGCACGCTTGTCGACAAAGTCACGCCCGCCCATCTTGAAATATGGTCATAGATGTGATGCGAGGAAACGACCTCAGGTAGGGATAAAGACATTTGCGAGTTGTCGGAGTACAGGTAGATAATGAAATAGATGTACTATGAAACTTTCTCCAGGTGATGTGCTGACAAAGCCGGCTGGACGATTGGGCGAGACGTATTTGGCGCGCGTGCTTCTCTGCGACGAAATAGAGTTCGCTTAAGATCCGTGGTGGAAAGGCCGTGGATGGAGCTTAAGCCGTATTCGGAGAAATGCGGGTGGTTGTCACGCGGCAGTGGCGGGCTTGGTAGACCGGCATTCACGAGCAGTCTCAGTGCGAGACATCAGCCTCTTCACTTCTCGCGTCAGTCTCGTACCGTTGACAGCTCTGCCTTGCGGTCCCCGTCGTCCCGGCTATTAGTGCTCGTATCATGAGTACGACAGAGATCCTTGCCGAATTGTCCCGTCTCACGCCTGCTGAGCGCGAGGTCGTTCGCGTTCGATTGGATGACCTTGATGCGGCCGTGCCGCTTTCCCCCGAAGAAAAGCGGCTCATCGATGAGCGGATCGTCGCCTACCGGCAGAATCCCGGTTCCAGCGTCTCCTGGGCCGTCGCCGAGGCGGAGATCCGTCAGCGGCTCGGACTGTGAGGGTAAACGTCGTCCTCACTTCCGAAGCCAGGGCGGACGTGGCGCAAGCGACGGCTTGGTATCGCGAACGGAGCATTCGCGTAGCAGAGGCATTTCTTGGCGCCGTCACGGCGGCCCTCACACGGATCGAGACGAATCCGACTTCGCAGGTCGTGGTGGATAGAGACACCGGCGCCAGACGGGCGTTATTGCGTCGGTTTCCGCACCGGGTCATTTACTTGGTCGACGGCACGACAGTTGTAGTCATTGCGGTCATACACCACCGCCGCGACGACCCAGCATGGCGTGAGCGTTTGCCAGAAAATGGATGATCGCGCCTCACCCTCCTCCGCGCCGTGGCCACCCCAGACGATCATCTCTCAAGACGCCCTCGATCATTTCTACGCCGGCCATCCCGACAACGCCACCCTCCGTTTGCTCAGCTCCGCCCCTCCTTCCTGACCCGCTGCACCGACGTAGCCCTCGATGCCAACATCGACGAAATCCTATCTCATCGTTCAAACGGAGGAAGGACGGCAGGCGCGGAGCATGGATATGGCGGAGCGCCCGGTCGGGGGACTGGGCCTACAGTTAGGGCGAACTGGCGCGGGGGGCGAAATGGTCGCTGCCGGGATCGAACTCCCTTACCTCTGCGACCTCCTGTGAAAAGGGATCGTGGTACGATGTTCGAGGGTGACGATTCAGAAGGTTTTACAGGAAGGCGCAGAGAGCGCGGAGAGGTTCATGGACGAGTGTCCCGGTTCCTGTCTCGGGGCCCGTTACGTCTTTGCGCCTTTGCGTTGAAAAACGTCTTTTCCGTTTGGACGACAGCTTCTACCTTCTTCCCCGTCCCCCTCCGCCTCAAACCCATGCACACCCTCGGCGTCGATCTCTCATCCCAACCGGCCGGGACGGTCGGGTGTTTGATCGAATGGAGGCGCCACAACGCCGTAGCGCGAGCGCCGCACCTGGCGTGCACGGCGGAGAGCAACGCCGTTCATTGGGCGAAATTACGGCGTGAATCTGCTGGCGGCCTTTGCCTGCGTCGTCTGGGGACGGCTCGGATTACACCGACACACGCGTTGATCGCCGACCATGCGGAAGGCGATCAAAACGCGGGCTGCTTCTTACTTCTTGGCGGCGTCTTGGATCTTCTCACCCGCGCGTTCGATATCTTCTCCCGCGCCGTCCATGGTATTGCAGGCGGAGAAAGCCAGCATGGCAGCGCCCATGGCGAAGAGGGCGGTGAACTTGAGATAAGCGGAGCGGAATGAGTATGTTTTCATGGATACAATTTGCTTGCAGTGTCTTTTGCACGCAGCACCTGCCGCGCACATAGAAGACAGACCGTGGTGCAGCGCGCGCAGTTCCTCTCCCGCAGGCCAATTAGGTAAATGCCCCATGCTGACGGGCGGCTGAAAACGAAAAGGTCATCAACCGACGCGTACTGCCACTGCGACTGCGCTCCAAGCTCCCGCCCGGCGTCGCTCAGCGATTCGACCGCGACTTGCGCGGTCGTGGAGGCCTCCGGCGTGGTCCGCGCACTTCGTCGTTGAAGGGCCCCGTCCACCTACTGGGTCAAAGCCGAAGACTCCGTGACCAGCAGGGAACCAAGGGCGAGGGAATAGAACGTATCGCGGTGGTGGATCAACCGGGCCCGCTTCAGGTAGCCCGGCGCCTGGACGGGATGTTTCTGCGCAAGGGCGAGCAGGTAGACGTAATGGTGGTCGACGTCCTCGCACGCTTGGGTTGCGGTGCGAGCATCAGGGGCGTCGCCGCCACGCAGCCATTGACTCCAACGCCGGAGATCAGGGCCGCCGTCCTTCATCGCCGCGACCGCCTGCGCAAGCTGCGCCTCGGCCATGGCGGGGCGGGATCCCTGGACGAGCAAGACGTAGAGCGTGAGTCGATCCAGCAGGCCAAGGGGACTTTCCGGCATGTTCGCAATCCGGAGCGCCCCTTCGAGGTCGCCGTTCAAGGCCGCCTTCTGGAAATTCCACAGCGGAGTGTCGATGCCCGCGATCGAAGCGGAGTACGCGGCCTTGTCCCTTGCCGCCAGACCCAGCGCGGACTCGAGATAGGCGACGCCTTGCGTCCGATCGCGCGGCGACAGCGGACCGTCTTTCTCCCGCTTTTGCATGAACTGCCGGATCTCCTCCTTTGCCCGCTCGACCTGACCGAGACGCGCCAGGCGGTGAACATGCTGATGGAAGTCGGTGTACGACGGCGTCTCCGCCGCAAGCAGGCCTTCGGTCTCCCGTTCGATCGCCGCGAGATCACCGCTGCCGTACCAGACGCTGTGCCGCAGCGCGCGGAACTGCTGATTGTCCGGCTCGAGTCGATGCGCTTCTTCGCTGTACGCGACCGCCCGCTTGTAGTCGCCTTCGAGCAGGTGGTAGTAGGCGAGCGCGTGCGCGGCGTAACCAGCGGGATCGGGCATCGCGAGCGCGCGTTCCAGGGTCGTCCGACGTTCATCCGCGTCCTCAATAACCCGGGCAAACAGGTACGTGAGCTGGCTGTCGTTGGGCGCACTCCGGGCAAGCTCGCGATACTCGGACTCCAGATTGTGCCCCTCGGGCATATGCTGCATCAGGCTTTGGTACGCGCGGTGCCACTGGACACGCGTCGGGCGAGACGCGAGGCGGGCCCTGGCCAGGCCGAGAAACTCCTCCCGCGGTAGAAAGCGCGAGCCGAGGAACACCGCCTGCAGCGTGTCATCGTTGGCCTGCAGCCTCGCGCGCAGATACCCCTGAAGTGAGGCGGTGTCCTTGCGTTCCATGAACAGATTCGCCACCTGCTGCGGGCTCAGATCGCGCAGCTCGGAAACCCGCGTGCGGTACTTGACCGCGCCGCTCGACGATACATCGATCGTGGCGGGAAACGGCTGAAACGGGAAATCGATCCCGTCGTAAACGTAGGCCGGCCGCCCCGATGCGATCTCGACCTGGTGACTATTGTCAGGCGGCGATGGATACGCATAACCCGTGCGCTCCCACGCGATCAGCCCCGCCCGATCCGGATTCACGATCACGACGGGTTTCGCAAAGGCGCGACGGTACCACGGCACGTCGACGGAAAACCGCTCCGCGACAATGAACGGATGGTCGGGCGTTGGCTCGATCACATTCTCGCCGTAAACCAGCAGCTCCGTGCGGATCCGCTGATTGGGCCGGAGTGCGACGGTCCCGCCATTCAGCCGCACGGTGTAGCCCTCGTTGAGTCCGTTCAACACGTACCCTTCCTCGATCCCCGAGTTCGCGGCCTTCTGCGCAAAACTGGCGAAACCGAACAGCAGTACAGCCGGCACGATCAAGACAGGTAACGACTGGAGAAGGCGGTGCGGCGGCTTCGGCTTCGGCAGCGACTGCTGTTCGATGTGCGCATTCGCCTGGGTCGCGATGTCCGGGTCGTGGCTGAGCGAGACGGCATGGAGGAAGGTTTCGTCGGCCTGTTTGTCCATGCACAGAAAACTGTAGGCGTCCGCGAGCCGCGCCATCATCGCCGCATTCCGGCCGAAGTGGGAACGCAGGGCCGGCCCCACGCGCAGGAGCGACGGGCGGCTCTGCAAACCCGCGATCGCACCGAGCGCCTCGTTGGCTGCTGCCTCGTCGGACGGAGCGGCCTCGTAGTTCGCGACCGCTTTCGCGAGCTCCGTTTTCCGCAGCTTCGACCATTTGCGGTACGGCATGCCGAGCGCATTCTTACAATGCGGGCATTCCGTGGTGATCTTGTATTTCCCGAGCGGGATCACCGGAATCCAGTAGAGGGTGAAAAAGCGCGAACACGCATAGCTCTTTTGGTAACCGGCCCGACCGCAAGAGGGGCACGTGTTGCGAACCAGGGAATGGTCGCGACGATTGAACAGACCTGTGCCGTAGATGATCATGGGGACGACGTTGAAGGGAGGAGGATTGGCTGCCGCCTAAGCACGCATACCGGACGCCTTGGGGTCTGTCGCAAATCACGTTCAGGTCAAAACGAAATGCAGGGCGGATCCCGTCCAAGCCTGCGTTTCCTCTGCGAATCCGCAGAGGCCGAGCGACGGCCGGACCGCAGGGCCGTTGGCAGTGGTGATGGATCACGACGGCCACTGACGAGCGGTAGAAAGGGGGACTCCGTGAAAACTATTCGCTCTTCACGGGAGGCACGCGTTCGAAATCGCTCCAGACATACTCGACCCGCTGGCCGAGCTTTCTCACCACCGCCCGCACCTGCCCATCGGGCCGCGCCTCCGCGGGGGCGCTGCCTTCCTCGTTCGGGAACATCTGGAGATCGAGGTCGAGATCGAGAATGCGCGCGAGGCCGAGCGCCACCTTGAATGGTTCGCTGATGGTGGCGTCCGCCCGTTCAATGGCCCGCGTCTCCTTGTTCACGGTCAGCGTGAGCCGCACCTTGTCGATCGGGAAAAGCCAGTTGGCCTTCCCCTGCAACGGGAGCGCGTACCGGACGGTCCTCTCGCCTTCTGAAACGACCTGGGCGTTCTCGATATCAAAGTGATCCAGGATCGGCTTCGGCTCCTTGCGGTTCTTCTTGTTCTTCCGCTTGTCCCACGCCGCCCACGCCTCCGCCTCCGGGGGGCGTCCGTCGATGCTCATCAAATGCCAGCGCTCGCCGAGCGGCTTTGCGGGATTATAGCGCTCCCACCGTTCCTGCTCCACGGCCTCGCCGTCGAACTCGCGCACATGCTGCGTGAACGCCCAATAATCACGCTCTCCGGCCCAGCGGTCCACCGCCTCTTGCAACAGCTCGGGCGCCTCGGCCCGCGCCATCGCGGTGGCAAGGCATGAGGCAATCAAGAACAGCAGCAGCGGTGTCTTCACACCCTTTCGACCCGAGCGGGGAAGTGCGGTTGCCCGGTGATCACCCGACCGCTGGGTGGGGTGGATTCCCGTGTACGCCAGCCGCTTGATAGAAGTCGACCCACCGCAGGGCGGGCGGCCGCGAGATCAGAGCGGCGTTTCATTGCAAGGCGGCGGCACCTGAAAATTCGGCTTGGAGGTCAGCGGGACATCACGGACACTCCCCCCGTCCATGAACACACCCACCGACGCCGACCGGGCTTGGAGCGGTCCGCGAATGGCCCTGAGCCTGGGAGCCTTGGGCGTTGTCTTCGGCGACATCGGCACGAGTCCGCTCTATGCCCTGCGCGAATCCGTCCGCGCCTTGCCGGCCGCCGACCAGGAGATGGGGGTATTGGGCGTCCTTTCCCTCATCCTCTGGTCGCTGATCTGTGTCGTCTGCATCAAGTACCTGCTCGTCGTCACGCGGGCGGACAACCAGGGCGAGGGCGGAGTCTTCGCGTTGTTTTCGAAAGGCCGGTTCGACCTCGCACGCAGCCGCCGCCCCGTGAGCATCGGGGTGATCGTCGTGCTCCTGGGCGCCGCGATGTTGTGCGGGGAAGGCGTCATTACGCCGGCCATCTCGGTGTTGAGCGCGGCCGAAGGACTCGAACTTTTGCTGCCCGGAACAAAACCGTTCGTCGTGCCGTTCGCCATCGTCGTCCTTGCCGGCATCTTCTGGTTTCAGAGCAAAGGATCACAAACCATCGGCCGGATCTACGGACCCGTCATGCTGGTGTGGTTTGTCTCGATCGGAGCCCTCGGGCTGATGCATGTGCTGGACAACCCCTCCATCCTTCGCGCGATCAATCCGCTGCACGGCTGGCACCTCTTGTCCACCCACCCGGCCGAGATCAGCCTCATCCTCGGCGGCGTGGTGCTGGCGATTACGGGGGTTGAGGCGATCTTTGCCGACATGGGTCACTTCGGACGCGGGGCGATCCAACTCGCCTGGTATGGCGTGGCGATGCCGGGGCTTCTGCTTAACTATTTCGGTCAGGGCGCCTACGTCCTCGGCCATCCTGCCGGGATCGAAAATCCCTTCCTCGGCGTCGCGCCCGCCGGGCCGATCCGTGCCGGGTTGATGATGCTCTCCGTGCTCGCCGCGATCATTGCGAGTCAGGCCATGATTTCCGGCACCTTCTCCCTGATCCGCCAAGCCATCCAGCTCGGCTTTTTTCCTCGCTTGAAGGTGCTGCACACCAACGCCGAGCAGCGCGGGCAGATCTATATCCCCTTGGTGAATACCTTCCTCGCCCTGGGGTCGATCGCGACGGTCCTTGGTTTTCGTTCCAGTGAGAGCCTTGCCTCCGCGTATGGCATCGCCGTGACGTCGGCGATGACGGTCACGACGTTCGCCCTGTACTTCGTGGCCCGACACTCCTGGAGATGGCCGCAGTGGCGCGCGTTGCTGATGTGCGGAGCGTTCGCGTGCATCGACGTCTCCTTCCTGCTCGCCAATGCCCACAAGATCGTCGACGGCGGCTGGTTGCCGCTCGCCATCAGCGCGGTGCTGCTCGCCATCATGCACACTTGGAAATGTGGTCGTACCGAAATTCAGGAAAAAATCTATGGCGGTGCCATCACCGAGCTAAAACTCTCGGATATTGCGCGGAGCAAGAACATCGTCCGCGTGCAGGGCAGCGCGATCTTCATGGTGGCAACGCCCAAAGGCACGCCGCTCGCCTTGCTGCACCACCTCAAGGCCAACAAGTGCCTCCAGCAGACGGTGGTTCTGCTCACCATCACCACCGAGGAACTGCCACAGGTTGACGACGAGGAGCGCTTCTCGCTCGACAGTCTCGGCGAGGGCATCTGGCGCGCGATCGGCCGGTACGGCTACATGGAATCGCCCAACGTCACCCGCCTCGTCGAGCGCATCCGCGCCCAAGGCGTGCCGGTGAACCCCACCACCACCACGTTTTTCTTCAACCGCGAGATGATCATCAGCGGCGGCAATGCGCGCATGTTTGAGTGGCAGAAATCCCTCTACGCTTTCCTGAGCCGCAATGCGCGTCCGGTGAAGGACTATTATCAAATCCTGCCGACCCAGATCATCGAGATCGGACTGCCCGTCCAGCTATGACTCCCCGTCCCGACGGCTTCGTTCTGCGGAGCTTCACCCTGGACGATTACGACGACGCCTTCGCCCTTTGGGGCGTGACGGAGGGAATGGGTCTCGGGGAATCGGATACACGCACGGCGATCGGCGCCTTCCTCGCGCGCAACCCGGAGCTGAGCACGGTCGTTTGCAATTCTGACGGACAACTCGTCGGGGCCGTTTTGTGCGGACACGACGGTCGCCGTGGCTACCTGCATCATCTGGCCGTGGCCAGGCCGGATCGCGGACGCGGGCTGGGTCGCGCCCTGGTCGAGGCGTCCCTCGCCCGCCTGCGCGCGAGCGGCATCGCGAGAACGAGCATTTTTCTTTACGCCTCCAACCTCGCCGGCCGCTCCTTCTGGCAACACGAAGGATGGCGCCTGCGCGAAGACATCGTAATCATGCAGCGCGAATCGCGCGACTGCTGAGCCGGACCCATGCAGTTCAACCACCAATGGACACGAATAGACACGAATGAAAACCGCGACAAAAGCATCCACTGCATTGCTACGGCTAAGTGAAAAGCCTACGCCGATGCTGCTTTTGCAGCTGCGGCGAAGAGGGCCTTGCGGTCGGCGGCGTCGCGCTTGCGGTCCGTCCGCACGTGCAGCACGCGGACTCCCTGCGCAGGCAGAGTAGAAATGAGATCCGCAAAGTGGCGCCAATCGTTCACGGCGACATGGCCGACCCCGTGGGCGGCACACAGCTTTTCAAAATCCACCTGCTGAGGCGTCGCCCAGAACACGTCAAACGGCGGATCAAATTGCGCGACGGGCAGGTGCTCGAAGATGCCTCCGCCGTTGTTATCGATGAGCACGATCGTCAGGCTGCCTCGAAGGCGCGGCACCGTGAGAAAGCCGTTGGCGTCATGAAGCAGCGCAAGGTCTCCCGTCAGGAGCACCGTCGGCGCGCCGCCGTGGGCGATCCCGAGCGCGGTGGACAGCGTGCCGTCGATGCCATTGGCGCCGCGATTGAAGCAGATGCGATGGCCGCGATCCGTCGCCGGCCAGAGGTACTCAAGATCGCGCACCGGCATGCTGCTGGACACAAACAGCGGCGTGCCCGCGGGCAGGTGCGAGGCCAGCAGCCAGGCCGCCTTGGGTTCGAAAAGGCGGTCTTCCGACGCCAGGGCCTGGTCGAAAAACAACCGCGCCGCCGACTCCGCCCGGTGCCAGGCGTGACGATAGCTGGCGTCAGCGGGCGCTGCGCCTTCGGCCACCACCTGGTCCGCAAAACCTGCGAGGTGGCGCGTCCGTCCATGCAACGCATCGCGGTTGGCCCCGCCCGGTGCGACCAGCACGACCTCGGAGCCGGAACGTTCGAGCCACGAGCGCAGCACCTTGCTGGTCGGCCAGCCTTCGAGACACAGGACCGTGCGCGGCGTCAAATCGCGGGCGAGTACGTCGTTGCGCAGGATCGCATCGTAACAAGTGACAACCTCCCCGCCGTGGTGGCGCAACGGCGAGAGTGCATCGGCGAGGATCGGCCAGCCCAGTTCGCGGGAAAGCGACGCGATTTTTGACGCGTACCCAGCGGGATCGGCCGGACTGGCCGGTCCCGCGACGATGAGCCCGCGTGTGGTCGTCTTTTTTTGCCGGAATTCGATCCGGGTCGGCGTGAGATCACGCGGTTCGAGATGGTCGAAGAAATCCGGAGGCCAGGTCGATTCCAGCGCTGCGCAAGAGCCATCCGGCGTGGGCGGCAGGGGATCGCGGAAGGGTGCGTTGAGGTGCACGGGGCCATCAGCGGCGCGCCCCACCGCCCACGCCAGCATCTGGCGCAGGTAGCCCAACACGTCGAGGCGCGGCTCCGGCACGGCCAATTCGTGATAGGCGACGGTGTATCCACCAAACAACTTCTGCTGGTCGATCGTCTGCCCCGACGCGCAGTCGCGCATCTCCGGAGGGCGGTCGGCGGTGACGATCAGCAGAGGCACCCGGCTTTCGTGCGCCTCAATGATGGCCGGATAGTAATTCGCACCGGCCGTGCCGCTGGTGCAGACGAGCACGACCGGACGACGCAACCGTTTCGCGAGGCCCAGGGCAAAGAACGCCGCTGAACGCTCGTCGAGCACGGGGACCGCTTCGATCGCGGCATGGCGCGCCAGGGCCATGGTCAGCGGAGTCGAGCGGGAACCCGGCGAAACCACCGCTTGGGTCACGCCGCAGCGTACCAAGGTCTCCGCCAGCACCGAACCCCACAGCGCATTGGTGTTTCGAAAGTCGAGGGACGGCGGATTCATTTCAAAAAGAGAAACCACTAATGACCACTATCGCACCCGAATCCAATCATTCTGGAATCCATGTCCGGGGTGCTCATTGGCAACGAAGGGGTGGAATGACTCACGCACCCAGCAAGGCGTCGAGCAGGGCGGCGAACTTCAGTTCCGTTTCGGCAAACTCCCGTTCGGGCGAAGACCCGGCCACGATGCCGGCGCCCGCGTAGGCCCGGGCTTGGTTTCCCTCGACGAGGGCCGACCGGATGCCGACGAAAAATTCGCCGCCGCCGCGAGCATTGATCCAGCCCAGCGCCCCCGCGTAGAGGCCGCGGGGAAACCCTTCCAGCTCCCGGATTCGTGCCACCGCAGCCTCCCGAGGCGCACCGCCCACCGCCGGCGTGGGATGCAATGCGGCCACGGCATCCAGAAGGCGAACGTCTGCCCTCAGGACCGCCTCGATGGGGGTGCGCAGGTGCTGGACATTCGCCAGCCGAAGGATCGACGGTTGGTCCGGATGGCGCGGAGCAAGGCCTAGCGTCTCCAGCCGGCGCTTGATGGAATCAATGACGTGACGTTGCTCGCGCAGATCCTTCTCGCTGTGCAGCAGGGTGGCGGCGAGCGCCGCGTCTTCGCTCGCACCGGCACCGCGCCGAACCGATCCGGCCAGGGCCTCGGTTTGCAGAACGCCCTGGCTGACGCGCACGAGGCGCTCGGGGCTCGCACCGATGAAACTGCGGCCCGAGCCATCGGCGGCCGAGAACGCGTAGCAATCGGGGAACCGCTGCCGGAGGCCATTGAGCATGCGCAGCGGATGCAGCGGACGGTCCGCCGCGATATCTTGCGCGCGAGCCAGCACGATCTTCTGAAACTCGCCGGCGGCGATGCGATCAAGTCCGGCCGCGACGGCGGCACGGTAGTCGCCGACTTCCGCGCGTTGCGGAGGGGACAACAACGGCGGCGGCGCGTTCACCGGCGCTTTTGCGGAGGCGTAATCGAAGTGGCGGAACTTCGCGTGGGCGCGCCACACGCGCTGGGTGAGCGCGGTGAGATCGGCATCGGGCGCCACGAGCAGGTTGGCCACGGCGGTCGTGAGATCTCCGGCGCGCGCCACCTGCCAGCGCGGCACAAACACGCGCGCCGCAGGAAACGGCTCCCCCTCCTCCACCTCGTCTCGAAACGAAAACGCGGTGAAGAAATGCGGACCGCCGAACGGAGCGTCGACCTCGCCCACCGCGATGGTGCGCGCCAGGGTCTCGTCCACAAAATGCTGCACGGCCGCGAAGCGGTCGGGTCCGCTTGCAACCGCCGAGAGCACCGCTTCGGCTCCGGAAATCGCCGTCTGGAGGGAGGGTCGCTCCGCATAGAAATGCGGCTCTCCCGGCTCGAAGATCGATTCGAGAACCGCGAGCGGATCCAGCGCTCCCACCGTCAGCGAAATGCTGACCAGGCGGGGTGCGCGGGCCTGCCGCGCCTGCTCCCGACATCCGGCAAGAAACGCGCCCAACGCCTCAGGCGTCGCATTCTCGGCCGGATTGATCGGCAGGATCGTCACGGTGGACTCAGGCCTTGGCCTCGGTCGGACGCGGGAAGAGGATTGCGGTCTCCGCCACCTTTGCACCGGTGAGGCGCGCACCCCACTTGAGTTCCTCGGCCCAGCTTTCTGCGGGAACGTGTCCCAGGACGCCTTGCACCTTTGCCACCGTGCCGGGCATCACCGCCGTCAGCAGCGCAGCGCCGAGACGAAGCGCCTCCGCCATCGTCGCGAGGGAGGTGCGCAGCAACGCCTGGTCCTTGGCGTCGGTCGACTTGCCGAGTTTCCATGGCGCCCGCTGCTCGATGTAGGCGTTGGTTGCGGTGACGAAGGCGAACGTGCGTTCGAGGGCGATGTGGAACTGGAAGCCTTCGTAGAGGGGAATGACCTCGTCGCGGGTCCGCTCCCACGCGGCGCGCAAGGTTTGCTCCGGCGCTTCATCGACTTCCGCCGCCGGGATTACACCCGCGGCGAACCGGTTGGTCATGTTGAGCGTGCGGTTGACGAGATTGCCCAGGTTGTTCGCCAGCTCGCCGTTGTAGCGGGCAAGGAACTGGGCCAGGGAAAAATCGCTGTCCTGCCCCACGCTCATCTCGCGGATCATGAAGTAGCGCAGGGCATCGACGCCGTACGTGTCGGCAAACTCGATCGGATCGACGAAGTTGCCCGTGCTCTTGGACATTTTCGAGCCGTTGAGCGACCACCAGCCGTGCGCGAGCAAGGACTGCGGCGGATCGATCCCCGCGGCTTTCAGCATGATGGGCCAGTAGACGGCGTGCGGCGGCACGAGGATGTCCTTGCCGATCACGTGGAAACTGGCCGGCCAGATGCCCTGCTTGTCCTCGACCGCGGAATAGTAGTTCAGCAGGGCGTCGAACCAGACGTAGGTGACGAAGTCCTCGTCGAACGGCAGCGTGATGCCCCATTCGAGGCGTTCACGCGGACGCGAAATGCAGAGGTCGTTGAGCGGCTCGCTCAGGAACTCCAGCACCTGCTTCTGGCGGTAGCGCGGGAAGACGAAATTTTCGTTCCGCTTGAGGAAGTCGATCAGCCAGTCCTGATACTTTTGCAGGCGAAAGAAGTAATTGGCCTCGGTGATCTCGTTGACCTCGCCAAAGATCTCCGCCCACGAACCGTCGGGATTCCGGTCCTTTTCCTGGAGAAACTGCTCCTGCCGGGTGCTGTAGAACCCCTTGTACTCGGCCTTGTAGATTTCCCCCTGGTCAAAGAGCTGCTGCAGCACGCGTTGCACGACGCGCTTGTGGCGATCCTCCGTGGTGCGGATGAAATCGTCGTTGGAAATGTCGAGGCGTTTGCAAAGCGTGCGAAACTCCTCCGAGACCTCGTCCACGAACTGTTGCGGAGCGATGCCCCGCTTCCGGGCACTTTGCTGCACCTTCTGGCCGTGTTCGTCGACCCCGGTGAGGAAGTACACCTTGTCTCCCATGAGACGCCGGAAACGGGCAATGACGTCCGTCAGCACCTTTTCATAGGCATGGCCCAGGTGCGGCGAACCGTTCACGTAGTCGATCGCGGTGGTGATGTAGAAGGTCTTCATGGGCAGGACTGGGCAAAGAAAGCGCCGAACGGCCAAATGTCGAAGGTTTTGACGTACGGAGGCGCCGCGCCACAGTGATGGCATTCGCATGAGTTCCCTGCCCCGCCTGCTCGGGTTTTCCCTCGTCCTGCTGCTGGCCTTCCTTGCCGCCGCCGCGGGCGCGCAGGTGTGGTTGCGGGGACAGCACGAACGGCTGCAAACGGCGGCCTTGGACGGCAAACGCCGGCAGGTGGAAGCCGCGTTTGCCCTGGTCGGCAGCCCGCCCGCCGGCGGCTACGATGGCGCCCTGGCCGACCGTCTCGCCGAGGTCGTGGGCGCCGACATCGAACTTCTCGATGACCCGGGTGATGCGACGACGCTCCCGCCTGCGACGAGGGCTTCGACCCTCACGGTGCCACTGCCCAACGGACAAATGGCCCTCGTAACCGTGCCCACGCCGCCCACCGGTCGCTTGCTTCTCCTTCATCAACGGGTGGTCGTCGCCCTTCTGGTGTTCGCCTTGGTGTTGATGCTCGCGCTCGTCCTGGCGCTGCTGCTCCGCCCGTCGACGCCGAGCGAGTCGAGTTCGCGTCCGCCGTGGGGTTTCGCCAAGGCCGAGATGCAGAGCCTTCAGCACCTCGCCCGCACCTCCGTGACGCAGGGCGTCGAACTCGCCCGCGAGCGTGACGAACGGTTCCGCGCCGAACAGGAGGCGTACTTGAATCAGGTGCGTCTCAACCAGGCCCTCGAGGAAAAGATCCGGCTCGGCCGCGATCTGCACGACGGCATCATCCAGTCGTTGTACGCGACGGGATTGACGCTGGAGAACGTTCGCGACCTCGTCACCGCCCGGCCCGACGAAGCCGTTCGCCGCCTCCAACGCAGCATCGACCTGCTTAATGCCGCCATCCGCGACGTCCGAAACTACATCTCCGGGCTGAAGCCCGATCACGCAAGCGAAGCAGGTCTGTCGCAGATCGTCGAGCGGCTCGCCGACGAACTGCGCGCAGGCCGGGCGGTCGACTTCGACTTCGAGATCGATGATCTTGCCGCGGGCCGCCTCTCCGACGGGTCCCTGGCGGGAGCGGTGCAGATTGTGCGCGAGGCGGTCAGCAACGCGCTCCGGCACGGCGGCGCCACCCGCGTCGCCGTGCGCCTGCACGAAGGAGACGGTGCGATCGCGCTGCTCATTCAGGACAACGGCGCCGGTTTCAACCCCGCCGCGGGGCCCCGCGGACACGGGCTTGCCAACATGCAGGGCCGGGCCGAGAGTGCGGGAGGCTCATTGCAGGTGGACAGCGCTCCGGGGCGCGGCACCCGCATCGTGCTCACGCTGCCGCTTGTATCCACTCCCTCATGACCGCTTCCCCGCCCCCGCCCACCGTCCCGCTGCGTCTCATCATCGTCGACGACAGCGAGGTGGTGCGCATGGGTTTGAAAACGCTCCTGGAGTCGGATGCGAACCTCACGCTGGTGGGTGAAGCGGGCTCGGTCGCGACCGCCGTGGAGACCGCCGTGCGCACCAAACCCGATCTCGTGCTGCTCGACATCCAGCTGCCCGACGGCACGGGTTTCGAGGCGTGCCGGCGCATTCTGGAAAAACGACCCGAAACCCGGGTGTTGATCCTGACGTCGGTCGCCGAAGAGACGATGGTCGACGACGCCATCCGCGCCGGCGCGAACGGTTACCTGCTCAAGGAGGTCAACGGACGCGCACTCATTCAGGCGATTCATGACGTGGCCGCCGGGAAATCCATCCTCGATCCCGCCATCACCGCCCGCGTGCTTTCGATCATCCGGTCGAACGCGCCGGGCACGCGCAACATCCTGGAAACGCTTTCGCCGCAGGAACGACGGGTGCTCGCCCTGATCGCCGAGGGCCGGACGAACAAGGAGGTCGCCGCCGAGATGAACCTCGCGGAGAAGACCGTGAAGAATTACCTGAGCACCGTCTTCGAGAAACTGCACGTCTCCCGCCGATCCCAGGCCGCCGCTCTCTACGTGAAGCAAAATCGGGACAAGTAAGGGCAAAGGCCTCTACTCCGGTAGGGGCTAAAGACTTGTGGGAAGGCCCTGACTGGGCCGGTTGCGGATATGGTAGGTTGTACCTGCCATGACGACCAAGCCCCAGCTTCGCCAGTCAACGTCCTCCCTCGCCGGGATGACCCTCATCGAAGTCGCCGTAGCGATGACGCTGCTCGCGCTCTTCGTCACAGGACTGTTTGCCTCCATCATCCAGAGCCGCCGTTTGACCGAGGCGAGCATTTACCAGAACGCGGCGAACACCGTGATCCAGGGTTATATCGAGCAGATGAAGAACATGGAGTTCGAGGAGCTCTCCCGAAATCCGATCCCCACCCGCCTCGACGCCGTCATCCTTGACCCGCTTTCACGTTCACCGTTGCCCGTCGTCGCCATGGACAGCGTGGTCTTCGGCACCGTGCCCGCTGGCGTGGTCGAGAACGTCAAAGTCGTCGACGTCAACAACACCCCGCTCAACCAGGCCGACGATCTCACCCTCCGGATCTGGCTCTGGGTGGAAGGACTCGATTCACCCGCCGCCTCCAGCCTCGTACAAGCACGCGTGCTCGGCATCACCATGATCTACATCTGGGAGCACAACGACGGCGCCGAGGTCCGCCGCTTCAAAGGCAATGTCCGGACGATCCGCTCGTTCGTCCCCACATTCTGAGCCATGACCCCGTCTCCCTTAACCTCCCGCCGCCGCGAGCGCGGCATGACCCTCGTCGAAGTCATCGTCGCCACGACCATTCTGGGCTTCGCGATGATCGGAACCCTCGGGTTCTTCATTCAGGCGCTCAACATGTATCACTACGACGCCGGCAAGCTGCTCGTGAACCGCGACATTCGCGCCCTGACCAGCGAGATGACGAACAACGCCACTTACGCGAACTACTTCCTCATCTTTCCGGGTTATACGAATCTCAGCCGGTCGGTGAACGTCCAGGTCGATCCGGAAGACCCGACCCAGGGGTTCACCACCGCCGTCATCGACACCTCCGTCAACGACGGCCTCTCGGGAGACTGCCTCGTTCTGGTGTACCATGATCCCAATGACAACGCGAAGGTCTCCCGTCTGGTCGGCTACTTCCGCGCGCCGGGCGACCCGTTGAACGCTGCGAGCGAGGGCCCGGTGCGCAAATTTGACATCACCATCTCCCCGTCGTCGTCGCTTCCCGTCTGGCAGTTGATGCCGACGATCACCGACCCCTCCGCCTACGGGGAGGTCATCGAACTCTCGCGCGGACTCGCCGATGGACGCCTCTTCTACAACTTCTACGACCGCAGCGTGATCGTGAAGGGTGAGATCATCCACCGCGGCAGTCTGATAAAACGCGCCACCAACACGTACAACTTCACCATCTCGCCGCGCGGGTGACCGCCGGCCTCCTTCCATGCTTCCCTCCCATTCCTCTCCCGTCCGCGGCTCGGCCCTCATCACGGTCGTCATCTTCACAACGGTGCTCATGATCCTCGTCGCCAGCCTGCTCGGCTGGTCGATCACCGAACGACAGCTCAATTATCGCAATTCACTGCGCCTGGAGGCGCGCAACGCCGCCGAGGCCATCTCCGAGTACGGATTCTACCAGATTCGTCGCAAACTCGAAACGCGCTCCACGTTCGTTCCCGACGCCTTCGCCGTGGGCGCCGATGCCCCGATCGTGCCTCCAGCCACCTTTTTCAACGGCGGGCACACGGCTTATCCGACCACTGAATTGGTGGGCGGCATGATCACGGTTGTGAACACGCCGGGCAACAGCGCCTTTTTCGTCGATCCCAATGATCAGAACAACGAGTTCGACCCCCTGAAGGGCAAGTGGATCTTCCGACGCGACGTGGCCGTCATTGCCCAGGCCACCGTGCAGCCTCCCGCCAACCGCGGCGCGCCGATCACCGCCTACGTGACCCAGCGACTCTCCATTCGCGGCGCCCCTCTTTTCGCGCATGCCATCTTCTACAACATGGACCTCGAGATCGCGCCCGGCCCGAACATGACGATCTGGGGCCCGGTTCATGCCAATGGCAACCTGTACGTCTCGAAGCAGGGCTCGGGTCCGCTCAATTTCATGTCGCAAGTAACAGCCACCGGAGGCCTCTACAAGGGATTCAAGGTCCCGCCCAAGCAGGCCAACGGAGCCACGGAGACGTCGCAAAACAATGATCTCTTTTTCGTCAACAAGGCCGGCGCGACGGTCAGCCTGAAGCAAGGCGGTGTTTGGAAGGACCAAAAGATGGGGCAATCCTCTGAATCCGACCAAACCAATGGAGACTTCCGGTCGCATGCCTCCAACACCTACAACGGGAACCTGCAGACGAAGTCGCACGGCATCCAGCCCTACAAACCTGTCGCGATCGGAGACTACGAGGAGGATCCGACTCCGTTCAACGGCACTGACGAATCGAAAAACGAAGGACGATCATTGATCGAACCGCCCAAGCCCTCCTCGGATCCTGGATATGATGCGGAAATCGAGGACCAGAAGCTATCCCGCAAATCTGGTCTCTACATCGCGGTCAACCCAAGCTCGACCTCCCGCACCGCGCGCAAACCCGACGGCACCGAGGTGACCATCGGCCCCGGCGAAGTGCTCGCGTTCAAGCAGAACGGCACGGCCGTGAACCTTCCCGGCTCCGCCACCCACAGCCTCTCGGGGGGCGACCCCATCGTCACGATCAAACCCAATCAGATGACGGACCTCCGCCGCCACGCGCCGAGTCACAGCTACACCGACGCACGCTCGTCCGCCAACGCCTATGCGGTAAAGAACATCAATGTGATCGAAGTCGACATGAACGCGCTGAAGAAAGCCGTCGATCGCACCGTGAACAACTCCAGCGCCACCACGGTCTACACCGACTACACGCAATCTTCACCCAGTACGGTGGCGATCGATGACAGCAACAGCATTGAAAACTTCAGCGCGGACGACTGGAACGGCGCCGTCTACATCGAATCGGTTGATGCGGAGTCGCGCAAGGACTCGGGCGTCCGCCTGATAAACGGGCGCGGCCAGGTGGCCTCCAAATCCGGCGCCCCGGGCGTGGCCGACGAAGGCCTCACGCTCGCCACGAACGATGCCATGTACGTGCTCGGTCACCTCAACGCGGACGGCTCGATCAACTCCAGCACCACGGGCACGAGCAACAGCGCACGGTACCCCGAGGCAGGCGAACGCCCGGTCGCCCTGGCGGCCGATGCGATCACGCTCCTTTCCCAGCCTACATTCGACGGCTCCGGTGTCCAAACCGGTGGCTGGAACGACTCACTCAGCGGACACCGGATGACGTCCTCAGATTGGAACTCCAACTGGGCGACCTCAAATCCCTCGGGAAGCAATCGGGTCGACGGAGTGAATACGTCGACTGTGCCGACGCCCTATCCCGGAGCCACCGCCGGCTCGGCCCGCAATGCGAAATTCGACGGTGGTTCCTCGGAGATCGCGGCCGCGTTCCTCGTCGGCGTGACGCCGTCCAACAAGAACGGCAGCGGACAGAACAGCGGCGGCGTGCACAACCTGCCGCGCTTCCTCGAGAAGTGGACCGGCACCGCCGCCATCCGCGGTTCCATTGTTGTCATGTACGAAAGCCGTGTGGCCGATGAACCGTGGGGCCTCCGCTTCTACGGCCCCCCCACCCGCCTGTGGGGTTTCAATACGCTCTTTGGCACGGATCAGCGTTATCCGCCGCAGATGCCGCTCGTGATGTCGTATCGCCGTGTCGACTTCACCGACCTCACCAAGGCCCAGTACGACGCCCTGAAGGCCGCGCTGCCCGTTGGCTCTGGATCCACCGGCGCAAGCCAGGTCACGCCTCCAAGCCCGTGACCATGCTTGCGCGAGAAATGATGGACGAGCCTAAGGCGCCCCTGCCGGGCTCCTCAGACTTGGCTGTTTACGGCTCGCTCCACCACCGGCTTAATGCGGTCCACGCGCGAGCGCGGTGGCTGAGTTCGTTCTTCGCTGTGTCAGCCATCTCGGCGAACGTTTGCCGCCCGCCCTCCGGAACGAAGAGCGGATCGTAGCCGAAACCGCCGCCGGCGCGTGGCGTCCCTGCGAGTCTACCTTGGCACCGTCCCTCAAACACCTGCTCACGCCCATCGCTATCAATCAGGACAAGCACGCAGATAAAGTGGGCGCCACGCCGCCCCTCGGGCACCCCGCTCATCACGCGGACGAGCTTCGCGAGGTTGGCCGCGGCGTCGCCCTGGGGTCCGGCGTAATACGCCGACTCCACCCCGGGGGCCCCGTTCAAGGCATCGACGCAAAGGCCGCTGTCATCGGCGAGCACCCAGGCGCCCGCCGGCAGGCGGCTGCGCAGCGCCACGGCCTTCTTGCGGGCATTTCCCACAAAGGTTCCCGCGTCCTCCTCGACGGAGGGCATGCCGCCGGCGTCCCGGGCGGATCTTATCGTCAACTTCAGGCCCGACGCCCGGGCGAGCTCGTCGAACTCGGCCACTTTGTGGGCGTTGCCGGAGGCGAGATAAAGGACGGGGGGACGCATGGATCGGTGCCGGTGACGAAACCCGACGGGTTGCTCCGTCAGTGGGAAATTTTCGTCGTCTCGTCGATGTGTAACTTTTCCGGATACACGATGCGGCCCCGCATCAGGTCGTCATCGCCGAAGGGTTCGCGCCGCACGTCCGCCAGCCGGATCGCCGTCGCCACTTTCTCGGTACGAAGGCCGCCGAAGATCGAGCGTGCCTTGTCGTCCGCGAGCAGCAGAGGGGCGCGATAGGCAAAGAGATAGTCCAGGGAACGCGCCGCCAGCGCCTCGCTCAAGAGCGTCGGCCCGCCTTCGAAATAGACGCCGGTGATCCGTTCTTGAGCGCAACGCGCGCGAAACTCCGCAAAGGGCGCCCGTTGCACGGGTGACGGCACCACCCAGACCTGCACGCCCTGGTCGCGGAGCTTGCGCACGTAGCCAAGCCCGCCGTGCTCGGTGGTGACCACAATCGTCCGATCGCGATGCTCATCCGTGTAGACGCGCGGCAGCGTCCGTTCGCCCGCCGTGCGCAACAGCCCGTCGAAAACGAAACGCCACGGACACCACTCCTCGCCGCCGTGGCGGGCGGTCAGCCGGGGATTGTCCTTCAACACCGTGCGCGCGCCCACCGCGATGGCCGGAAACAACCGGCGCCAGCGATGCACGTCGGCCCGCGACGCCTCGTTCGTGATCCATTGCGAATCTCCCGTGCGCGCCGCCATGCGACCATCGAGCGACATGGCCGCTTTCGCGGCGAGCAACGGCGCGCCGCGCACGATCCAATGATTGAAGATCAGGTTGAGGTCCCGGCACTCGTCTTCGAGCACGCCCGTCGTGACCTCAATGCCCGCCGCACCCAGTGCCGCAAACCCCGCGCCGGCGTGGGCCGGATTGGGATCGGTCGCCCCGGCGACCACGCGTGCAAAGCCGGCGGCGACGATGGCCTCGGAACACGCTCCGGTGCGTCCGTGCGTCGAGCACGGCTCCAACGTCACATAGAGGGTCGCGCCTGACTTCGGCGCCCTCCCGAGGTTCGTCAACGCGACGCGTTCGGCGTGCGCCGTGCCGTCGCGCACATGGAAACCCTCCGCGACCACCTGGCCGTCTTCGACAATCACCGCGCCCACCATCGGGTTGGGGTGAGTCTCGCCCCACGCCTGACGGGCGAGCGCGAGCGCCCGGCGCATAAAATCTTCGTCGATGCTTGAGGTCGTCATGGAGCCGCAGACGCATCCAGTCCGGATCGCTCCCACGGGTCAAAGCGGATTATCTGAACACACCGATTCAGCCGCGCACGTAGGGATTTCCCGCCTTCTCTGCGCCCACCGTCGTGCTGCGCCCGTGTCCGGGATACACCTTCGTCGCGTCGGGCAGCGTGTAGATCTGGTTGCGAATGGACTGTTCAAGCTCGTCCATGCTGCCGCCCGGAAGATCCGTTCGCCCGACGCTGCCTGCAAAAAGGGCGTCACCGACAAAGGCCGAGGAAAGCGCGGGAAGGTGGAACAGCACGTTGCCCGGGCAATGGCCGGGCACATGCCGGACCTCGACCGCCTGCCCGAGCGCATCGAACCGGTCTCCTTGGGCGATCCAGTGATCGACCTTGACCGGCTCGAGTTCGATGCCGCGGCCGAGGAACACCTTCATCACCTCCGGCGTTTCGATCAACGTCCGGTCCGCCGCATGGGCACGCACCCGCGCGCCCGTTTGCCGGACGACTTCCGCCGCCCCTTGTGTGTGATCCCAGTGCCCATGGGTGATCCACAGTTCGACCAACCGGCATTTTTCTGCGGCCAAGGCGCACTCCACATCCGCCCATACCCCGCCCGGCGCGTCGATCAACACGGCCTCGCCCCGGACAGGGTCGGTGAGGAGAAAGGCATTCGTCTGAATCGGACCCGCAGGAAACACATGGAGCGTCATGAAGCCGCAGCACACACCCTTTTTCCCCCTCCGCAACCGCGAACCACCGCAACCCCGTTGTCATCTATTAAATGACAACGGGGTCGCGGTTTTGGAACGCGCGGGGGCGGGCGGATTGACGGGTTGCGAAAGCCGGCTTGCCAGCGAAGGCGGCGCCGGCCCACGATGACCCTTCCTATGTCCACTCTGAAGTTCGCCGTTTTGCCGGGAGACTACATCGGGCCTGAGGTCATGGCCGAAGCGCTGCACGTGCTGGAGCACGTTGCACAGAAGGAAGGCCTGAGCCTTTCCTACCAGGTCGCCGATGTCGGCGGTGCCGGCATCGACAATCACGGGAAAGCCCTGCCCGACTCGACGCTCAAGCTCTGCCAGGAGTCGGACGCCATCCTCTTCGGATCCGTCGGCGGACCCAAATGGGAAAATCTTCCCCCCAAGGAACAGCCCGAGCGCGCGGCGCTCCTTCCGCTGCGCAAGGCCTTCAATCTCTTCGCCAACATTCGTCCCGGCCTCCTCTATCAGGATCTCGTCGACGCCTCGCCGCTCAAGGCCGAACGCATTCCCAACGGGATCGACATCGTCTGCATTCGCGAACTGACCGGCGGCATCTACTTCGGACAACCGAAGTCCACGACCACGCTCGAGAACGGCGAGCAGCAGGCCATCGACACGATGGTCTACAAAACGTCCGAAATCGAACGTATCGCCGAAGTCGCCGCGGTCACCGCCCGCGCCCGCGGCAAGCGCGTCTGCTCCGTGGACAAGGCCAACGTGCTCGAGACCTCAGTGCTCTGGCGCAAGACCGTCACGGCCTACTTCGCGGCCAACCATCCGGACCTCGCCCTCACGCACATGTACGTCGACAACGCCGCGATGCAGCTCGCACGCGATCCGAACCAATTCGACGTGCTGTTCACCGAGAACATGTTTGGCGACATCCTCTCCGATGAGATGGCCGTCATCTGCGGTTCCCTCGGCATGCTTTCGTCCGCCTCGCTCGGCACAGGGAAGAACTCCCTGGGTCTGCCCTTCGGCCTTTTCGAGCCCGCCGGCGGAACCGCGCCCGACATCGCGGGCAAGGGTGTCGCCAACCCCTGCGCACAAGTGCTGTCGGGCGCGTTGATGCTCCGCTACAGCTTCGGTTTCGACGACCTGGCCAGCCGCATCGAGCAAGCGGTGCGCCGAACCGTGACGGTGGACGGCTTCCGCACGGGCGACATCGCCTTCGGCCGGCCCGTCATCGGCACGAAGGCCATGGCCGAGGCGATCATCGCCAATCTCTGACCGTTCACTGCCCGGGCGACGGTTGATAATAGCGGCTCATCGCCTCGACGATCGCCCGACGGGCCACGTCGAGGTCGATCACCCCGTTGTGGCGCCAGACAATGCGACCGCCCGGCGCCACCAGCACGGTGTGAGGCAGCGGTCCGGGCCACTCGGAATCGAGCGCGGCCACGAGCTCGTCGTTGCTCCCGCCCTTGACCAGATAGTGGTTCGTAGTGCGTCCTTCGCGAGTGACCGAGTCCTGCACGCGTTTGACCAGGCCGGCCCCTTGGTCCTGCAGAAAGACCCGCGCCCGCTCGGCATGAGCCGGCTGGTCCTGGCTAAGGGTGATGAACTCGAACTCGCGCAGGCCAAATTGGCGGGCAAGCGAGACCAGCATCGGAAATTCCTCCACGCACGGAGCGCACCAGGTGGCCCAGACGTTGAAGAGCCGGAACTTGTTCGTCGGATTCGCGCGCAGGGCCGCCACGCCCGCCACATCGATGGTATCGAGCGTGACCGGAATCTTCTCCCAGTTGGCCATGATGACCGAATTGGCCGCGGCCTTTTCGCGCCACTTGGTCGAGCAGCCGTGAGGGCGCGTGAGTTCGGCCGGGACCGGCTTGCCGGCGAGCAGCGCTTCGACGGCGTTGCGCGCATCGTGAGACTTCACGGTCGAGTCGTCGACATACCGCGAGTCATCGAACCGGCCCGCATACCGCAGCGTGCGCGCCCGGTCGAAGACGAAGACGTGCGGCGTGGCCAGGCAGCCATACGCGCGGGCGGTGAGCTGCTTGTCACCATCGTACAAATACGGGAAATCCCAGCCGTTGAATTCTGCGTAAGGTTTCATCTCCTCAAACGAATCACCCCACTCGCCGTAACCCAGTTCATCCAGACGGATGCCGTCGGGGTGGTTGGGGTTGATGGCGACGAGGGTGAAGCTCTTCCCCTTCATGTCCTGCCGCAGCTCAATCAGGCGCTGCTCAATGCCGTGCGAGGTCGGGCAGTGATTCGAGGTGAACAGTACCATGAGCACATCTGTTCCGCCAAAGTCCTTCAGCGAATACGTGCGCCCATCGATTCCCGGCAACGAGAAATCCGGCGCGGCATCGCCGATGGCCAGCGTGCGAAAGCCGGAGGGATTGCCCTGGGCATCGAGCGACGGGGCCGCCGCGGCGGCAGGGAGCGCGAAGGCTCCCGCGATGAGATACGACCACAGAACGGAGCGAACGAAGGAACGTGTCATGACAGGGAGGGGTTGAGAGGCGCCGAACAAAGCCGTAGCCAACGCAAAAACGCTCCAGTCGCAAGCCTTCGCGGCGGATGGCTCCGCAGGACTGTCCGTTGAACATTGACCGCGGGGCGGCCGTTTTTCAGTTGATGAACCGGGTGAAGCGGATTCCCGTACTTTCATGTCCCACCCCCGACTCACCCTCCTCCCCGCGTTCGCGTGCGCGTTGCTCGCGTCCAGCATCGCCCATGCGGCCGCTTCGCCCACCCACGTTGCCGTCAACCGTCTCGATGATCGCGTCCGCATCGAGATCGGCGGAAAACTTTTCACCGAATATCGCTTCGGCAACGTCACGAAGCCTTACCTGTATCCCGTCCTGCTCGGCGACGGCACCGGACTCACCCGCAACTGGCCGATGAAAGACGGCGTCGCGGGCGAAGAAAAGGATCACCCGCACCACACCGGCCTTTGGTACGCCCATGGCAAGGTGAACGGTCACGACTTCTGGCTGGATAACGCCCGAGGCGGCATGATCGTCCAGGATCAGATCCTTGAAGCGACCAGCGGCGAAACGGGCGTGCTGCGCACGAGCAACAAATGGCAGCTGCGCGACGGTACGTTGATTTGCCGCGAGGAACGCACCTTGCGCGTAAGTGCGGTCCCGGGCGGGCGCATACTCGACTTTGAAGTCACCCTGCACGCCTCGGAAGGCCCGCTCGTTCTCGGCGACACCAAGGAAGGCTCAATGTCCATCCGCCTGAACGAGGAAATGCGTCTCGCCAAGCGCGGCGAAAACCGCCGCCAAGTTCCGGCCAAGGGCACGATTGTAAACAGCGAGGGCGTGAAGAACGGCGACACCTGGGGCAAACGCGCCAGCTGGGTCGACTACCACGCCCCGCTCGACAAGGGCGTCGTGGGCGTCGCGATCTTCGACCACCCGACGAATCCCCGTCATCCGACTTGGTGGCACGTGCGCGACTACGGACTCTTCGCGGCCAATCCTTTCGGTGTGCACGATTTCGAGCGTCTCGAAAATGCCTCGGCCGGCGACATCACCGTGCCCGCAGGCGGCAAGGTGACATTCAAATACCGGTTCTATTTCCATGCGGGCGACACCGCCGCCGCCGATGTTGCGGGACGGTTCAAGAGCTACGCGGAAACCAAGTAAGGGACGCAGGGCCTCAAGGGCGGGCACGCTTCAGGCGCCCCGGCCTTGGGGGCTTCTTGGGATTTCCCGCAACGCCGGGTTGCGATTCACAATTTCTTCGCCCTTTGACTGGGTTTCGCGGTGGCGAAAGAGCGAATTCGGCCTATAGATTGCCATGTTGTCGGTCGGAGTGGGTCTGCGCGACGACTCCGACAATCTTGATTTTCACCGCACGACGCCTTCTCGCTTTCGGACTTGCCACCGGTGTGGCCTGGCTGGGATTCGCCCAAGCCTTTCGCACCGACGATGGATCGGCCATTACGCGGCTCGAAGGCGGTGCCTGGGTCAACGAGGAGACGGTACGCACGGCCCGGGAAACCGTTCCCCACAGCGTCGTGCTCCCGGCGTGGACGAATCCCGTAGGGTTCGAGAAGGACGTCTTCACGTTTGCGCGGGTTCTCTTCCGTTCGGACCCGACGATCAGCGATGGCGCGGGCCGCGGCCGCCGGCTCGGCTGGTGGGTCGATTATCCCGATGCGGATCTCAATCTTTCGTATCGCCTCCAGCAGATGACCTCATTGGCGGTCGATCCGGACGCGCGTGTCATCCGCCTCACCGATCCGGATCTGGCCGACTACCCGTTCATTTTCATGGTGCACATTGAGGGCATCCTGCTCGACGACGCCGAAACGCAGGCCTTGCGCGGCTACTTGCAACGTGGTGGCGCGTTGATGATCACGGATTTCTGGGGCTCGGCGTCGTGGGAACGCTTCAAGGTGCAAATGCAGCGCGTGCTGCCCGAACGCAGCTGGGTGGAACTCGGCATGGACCACCCCATTTTCCGCAGCGTTTTCGATATCAAGGGGCCCAAGCACGGACTTCGGATTCCCACCATGCAATTCTGGGATCGCAAGTCGTTGCCCGGCGACCCGACCGCACCGCTCTCCGTCCGTCACCGAGGCGTGGGATCCGAGACCATGCACGTCTGGGCGATGCTTGACGACCGCCAGCGCATCATGGCAGTGGCCCTGCAAAACTCCGACGTCAGCGACGGCTGGGAGCGGGAGAGCGAGGACGAGGAATTCTTCCGGGTCTTCTCCGAGCCCATCGCCTACCCGCTCGCGATCAATTTCATCTCTTACCTGATGACACATTGAAAGCCGGCCTCTGGACAAGGGGACGGAATCTTGTTCGGCTCGCGACGTGCATTTCGCCTTTACCCCGTTGTGGGCCGCAGTCGCTCTGGCCTGCTCCGTTTCTCACCCCGCTGCGGGCGCCAGCGCGCCGTTGCTCGAACCGGAAGCGCCATCCCTTCGCAGCCTTGACGCCTTTCGCAGCGAGGGCGCCAACTGGCGGATCGCCGGCGGACTGAAAGGCGATCCTCGTATCGAAAAAATCCTCACGCCGGCGCCCGGCACCGGGGTTTTGATCAATACCGCCGCCGGCCCGGGTGGCTCCCACCTGTTCTCCTCCCAGGAGCACGGCGACATCGACCTGGAACTCGAATTTCTTGTGCCGATGGGCGCCAATTCGGGCGTGTATTTGCAGGGACGTTACGAAGTGCAGATCTTCGACAGCTGGGGCTCGGTCAAGCCGGGCTTCTCCGATGCCGGTGGAATCTACGAGCGCTGGGATTCCACCCGCCCCGAAGGCCGGCGCGGTTTCGAGGGCCACGCGCCAAGGATCGGCGTCAGCCGGGCACCGGGCCTCTGGCAGCAGCTGCGCATCGTCTTTCGCGCCCCGCGTTTCGACGAGAGCGGCCGCAAGACGGCCAACGCGCGTTTCGTTCGCGTTGAATACAATGGCGTGCGGGTGCACGAGAACGTGGAGGTCACGGGTCCAACCCGGTCGGCGGCGTTCGAGGACGAGCGCCCCACCGGTCCGCTGATGCTTCAAGGCGACCATGGCTCCGTGGCCTTTCGCAACCTGCGATATACCCTGCTGGGCGGCCCGGCGCCTGCCGCCAAGGCCGTGCGATATCGTGTTTTTGAAGGCGCCTTCCAATCTTCTGCTGAACTCGATGGTCGTACCCCCACCCGCGAAGGGGACACGACAACGATCGACGGATCCCTTGCGGGCATGACCGCACCGCACGCTCTCGTCATCGACGGCGAGCTGACGATCGCGACCGCTGGGACGCATGGCTTCGCGCTCAACGCCAATGGCATCGCCGAGCTTTCGATTTCGGGCGAAACCGTGCTCACATCCTACGGGAGCGAGATGACCACTCGTCTCAATCTGGCGGCCGGCTTGCATCCCTTCCGTCTCGTCTACCTGCACAACAGCAGTCGCGGATCGCCCCAGCTCGAATGGCGTGCGGCAGGTCCCGGAGCCGATCCGCAGGCATTCACGGCGGGGCGCCCGACCCCGCGCGCAACGACCCGCCCGGACATCGAGATCGAGCCCGAGCCAGGTCGCGTCCGCGTGCAGCGGACGTTTTTTCCCTTCGAGCCCCACAAGAGGGTTTACGCCATGGTCGTGGGGTTCGACGCGCGTCGCAACTTTGCCTATGATCTCGCCGAGGGGTGCCTGCTCGCCGTGTGGACCGGCACCTACGTCGATGCCACCGCCATGTGGCGCGATCGGGGCAATGAGCAAATCGCACGCCCCACGGGTGCGGTGATCGCGTTCGACGGGCAGCCCTCTCTCGCCGGGCTGGGAAATCCTGCGGCCGGCTGGCCTCCCGCTGGACGCGCCCTGCTTAAACCACGCGGCTACACCCTGGAAGCCGATGGGCTGCCCGTGTTTCACTACGACTACGGCTCCGCCCGCGTCAGCGACCGCATCGCCTTGCGCGCCGACGGGCGCGGCTTGGACCGGACGATCACGATCTCGGGCGAGCCGCTGGCGGGACAGCCCTACCTGCTGATCGCCGAGGATACCGGGATCGTGTCACGGCCCGGTGGATACGTCGTGGGGGAAAGACGTTACTACGTGGAAATCGACGAACGCGCCGGGGCGCCGAAGCCTTTGCTCCGCACCGACCGCGAACGCCGGCAGCTCATCGTTCCCCTGGGCAATCAGTCCGGGGAACGCGCCTACCGCTACAGTCTTGTGTGGTGATCCGTCTGTCATGAAATTCCTTTCCCTCTTCGTCCTGCTCGCCGCGACGGTCATCGCCCAGCCGGCCAATAATCCCACCGCTGCGGAACGTTTTGTGAGACCGACCGACGAACTGGTCGTGCGGGAATCTGCGTTCTACCGCCGCGTCGCGATTCCAATTCCTGAGGGCATCGTGCTTGAGGTGGGCGGCATTCTGCCCCTGCCCGACCGCAGTCTCCTTGTAGCCACCCGGCGCGGCGAGATCTGGCGGGTGGAAGGCGCATACGACGACCATCCCCGGCCGCGGTTCACGCTCTTCGCGCAGGGTCTGCACGAGCCCCTCGGCCTCATCCCGGCACCTTCGGGCGGATACTACGTGGCACAGCGCCAGGAAGTCACTCATCTGAGCGATGTCGACGGGGACGGACGCGCCGACCGGTTCGAGACGGTGGCGGTCCTTCCGATCTACGGGAACTACCATGAATACGCTTTTGGTCCCGTGCTCACGCCGGAAGGAAACCTCCGCGTAGCCCTCAACGTGGCCTTCGGCTCGCCGACGCAAAGCCCGGTACCGTGGCGCGGCTGGATGCTGGAAATCACGCCCGGCGGACAAACGAAGCCGATCGCGGCCGGCCTGCGCTCTCCGGCCGGCTTCACACAATCCTCCAAGGGCGATTGGTTCTTCACCGACAATCAAGGGGAGTGGGTCGGGTCCGGCAGGGTTGGCCACATTGAGCCGGGCGACTTTTTCGGACATCCTGCGTCACTCGCGTGGAGTGACCTGCCCGGGGCCACCGTCGCGCTTCGGCTCGCCGATATTGCCGACTTCGGCGAGCCGATGCACGAGGTCGCCAAACGCCTGCCCTCGCTGAAGCCTCCCGCGGTCTGGCTTCCCCACACGATCCTTGGGATATCCAACTCCGATATCAGCGAAGATCTCACCGACGGAAAGTTTGGGCCGTTTGCCGGACACTTCTTTATCGGCGATCAGGGGCAGAGCAAAATAATCCGCATGACCTTGGAAAAGGTAAAAGGCGTCTATCAGGGTGCAGCGTATCATTTTCGCTCCGGCTTCGATTCGGGCGTCATGCGTTTCGGCTGGGGGGTCGACGGCTCGCTCTTCGTCGGCTCCACCAATCGCGGTTGGGGTTCGGTGGGGAGCAAGGACTTTGCCCTCGAACGTCTCGTTTGGACCGGCGAAATACCCTTCGAGGTGAAAGAGGTGTCCGCCCGCCCAGACGGCTTCGTTTTGCGCTTCACCCAACCGGTCGACCCTGCGATTTCCGCCGATCCCCAGTCGTATCAAGTCACCCGATTCACCTATCTCTATCATCGCGCTTACGGCAGCCGCGCAGTCGAGCAGGAGACGTGCCCCGTGGTGATCGCCCAAGTGGCGGATAATGGCTTGAGTGTGCGAATTGTCGTAGCCGGCATGCGCACCGGATTTGTCCATGAAGTGAAGGCATCCGGTCTGCGTCGCCACGGCGATGGCGCCCCGCTGTTGCACGATACCGCCTACTTCACCTTGAATGCCTTTCCCGATGGCGATCGCCTCATCTCCGCCGAGGCCCTCGCCGACCTCTGTGCCCCTGCGGGCGCCACCGCCACGACAGAACAAGCCACCTTCGCCAAACGCCTGGACGAAGCGCCTGCCTCGTGGGGAGGCAACCTTGATCACACGCTGATGCTCACGACGGTGTCAGGTCTCAAGTACGACCAAGAACGCCTGAGCGTGAAGGCGGGCAGCCGGGTCAAGCTCGTGCTCAACAACCCTGACGACATGCTGCACAACTGGGTGCTTACGGCGCCGGGCCGCGGGCAGGAGGTCGGAGCCGCGGCCATCGGCCTCGGTATCGAAGGCATGCCGCGGCAGTTCGTGCCTGATCGGTCCGACGTGCTGGCGCATACGCTGCTGCTTGAGCCGAACAAGACGGACACGATCTACTTCACCGCCCCGACGACACCGGGGGATTACGATTACGTGTGCACGTTTCCGGGCCACGCGACACTCATGCGCGGGATCCTCCGGGTGGAATGACCGCGGGCCGCCGTTGTCCTGACCAGGTGACGCTGGAAACGCCGCATCCCAAACGATCAGATCCCAAAAGACCGCGCTCCAGGGACGCTCCCGCCTTGGGATACTGAATCCTTTGCCTTTCGCGCGCCACCGGATCGGTCCGTTCCGCCAGGGTGGTTGCAAGCCGCCACGCTTGTTCGCGGGCGCGGCGGATGCTGAAGTTGATCATGGCCTCGTCGACCGGGCCGCCCACCCGGTCCAGCCACCGCACCGCCGGCCAAATCGACACCGTGCGGTCCTGCATGTCGTCGACCTGCTCGGCGAGGATGCGATTGATGGTGTCGAAATCGCGTTTCAAGCCCTCGATTGACCCACCGGACGCGACTTCGGCCGCGACGATGCCGAGGTCGAGATTGATGTGGGCGTTCCTTGATCGTTGCAAGGGACACGCACCAAGAAAGACGACCGCATCCGGCGGGCGCCAGCCCCGAGTGCATTCGCGAGGCTTGAATCGCCGCCCTTGCCGTCCGTAGTTTGCTCGCTCCGATCCTCTGCGATGCCCGCCTTTCTCAACCTCTCCGCCTACCTGTTCGCCCCGCTCGAAGGCCTGCCGGCCGTGCGCGAGCGACTGGCTGAGGTCTGTCGCGAAGGCGGACTCAAGGGAACCATCCTGCTCGCGACCGAGGGCATCAATCTCTTCGTCGCGGGCGAGCGACCGTCCGTGGAGGGCCTGATCGCCGCGATTCGTGCCGTGCCCGGACTGGAAGGCCTGTCGCCCAAGGAGAGCGAAAGCGACGAACAGCCCTTCAACCGCATGCTGGTGAAAATCAAGCGGGAGATCATTGCCTTCGGCATTCCCGGGGTCGACCCGGCGCGACGGCCTGCGCCGCATCTTCCCGCGCGCACCCTGAAGCAGTGGCTGGACGAAGGCCGCCCGGTCACGCTGCTCGACACCCGAAACGACTATGAGATTCGCCTTGGCACATTCAAAGGCGCCGTGCCGGCCGGGATTCGGCATTTCCGTGATTTCCCTCAGGCCGTGAGTCGTCTGCCGGACGAGTGGAAGGATCGCCCAATCGTAACGTTTTGCACGGGAGGAATTCGGTGTGAAAAGGCGGCGCCTTTTCTGCAACAGGCCGGATTCAAAAACGTGCATCAATTGGAAGGCGGCATTCTCAAATACTTCGAGGAATGCGGTGGCGCCCACTACGAGGGAGAGTGCTTTGTCTTTGATCGGCGGGTGGGCGTGGACCCGGAATTACGCGAAACCAAGACGGTGCAGTGCTTCGTCTGCCAGGCCCCGCTGACGGAGGCGGAGCAGCAGGACCCTCGCTACGTGCCGGACCAGCGTTGCCCGTACTGTTCGCCGCGGTGACGAGATTGCGGCTTGACGACTCCGCGCCGTCCGCTCTTTTTCCGAGGTCTCAGATGAGCCTCGCGCACACGACCAAAGCTTCCGCCCTCGCCCACGGCTTTTCCGTGGTCGCCGTCGTCGTGTCCGTATCCGTTAGCCGCGCGCCGCGAGGGGTCTGAAGCGTTAACTCACTTTTGCCCCCTCCGGTGCCACACCGGAGGGGGCTTTTTTTTGGCCCAACCCGGTTCGGCCGCAGGAAGGGGCGCTCAACCCGCCCAACCTATGACAACCCTCCACTACGAATCGCCTTGCGCGCTCCCGAGCCGCGAGACCTGCCCATCGCCGCGGCCGCGAACGCCGCGTCCGCTTCAACCGTATTTCATCGAAAGCGGTGAAGTGGAGCCGCTCACCCATGACTTCCTGCTGCAGAATCCGCGGCCGGATCTCACGGAAACCGATGCATGGATGCCGGCTGAAGAACGCCGCAAACTCGTCCTCGACCTGCCATGAGCCCCGGCGGCTCAGTCCAACCACGCCTGCTCAAAAGGCGCCAGGCCCAGCAGGTTGTCCGTCCATCCGCGCACGCGCGGGTCCATGAGGTAGGGCCTCGTGTAGTAGTAGACCGGGAGGATCGGCATGGCGTCCGTGAGGATGCGCTCCATGCGTTGCATCAGCGCAAGCCGCTTGGTTTCGTCCGCCGTGTTCATCACTTCCTCGTACAAGCGATCATACTCGGGGTCCGACCAACCGGTGCGATTGAATCCGGAGTTCCGGGTGAACACCTGAAAGAACTGCGACGGATCGAACGGCTCCATGATCAACCCGGCCCGGCTGAGCTGGTACTGACCGCGCTGCATGCTGTCGAGGTACACCCGCCATTCCTGATTCTCCAACCGGACGTCGATCCCGAGTTCTGTCTTCCACGTCTGCTGCACCACTTCCGCGATGACGCGATGGTTTTCGGCGGTGTTGTACAGCAGCGTGATCGGCGGAAAGCCCCGGCCACCCGGGTAGCCCGCGTCCTCCAGCAGGCGTCGCGCCTCCGCGAAATCCAGCCGCGTGCGCGCCTCGCCGACGTAGCCTCCGACCCCCTCGATCGTAAAGTGATAGGCCGGCGTCTCGCCCGCCCGAGTGACGTTCCTCACGATCGCCTCGCGGTCCACCGCCATCGCCAGCGCCTGACGCACGCGGACATCCTTAAACGGCTCCCGGTTCACATTGAAATTGTAGTAGTAAACTCCTGAATACGGATGAATCCGCAACCGCCCGGACTCCTCGCGCCGGTAAAAATCGAGGCGTGACAGCGGTACCTTCTCGGTCTTGTGCAGTTGTCCGGAGCGAAACGCCGCCTCTTCGGCGGATTCGTTCTCCAGCGGAATGAACCGCACCGCGTTCAAACGCACGGTGTCGCGGTTCCAATAAGTGGGACTGCGCCGCACCTCGACCCTTCGATTGGGCTCCCACGCGTGGAGAATGAAGGCACCGTTGCCGACGATGTTCTCCGGCCGGGTCCAGGGATTGGTGGGATTGAGCGGGTCGCCGTGCTTTTCCAGCACGTGCATCGGCACGGGAAACCACGAGCGGGAGGCCATCGACTTCAAGAGAAACGAGGCCGGATGCCGAAGCCGGACCTCCAACGTACGGTCATCGGGTGCGCGAATCCCCACGGTCGAAAAATCCGTGGTCTTCCCCTGGCGATAGTCCTCCGCACCGACCACCGGATCGAGACTATCGGCATTGTCCGACCCCAGCGCGGGTGACAAAAGACGGCGGAGCGAGGCGAGGAAATCGTGCGCGGTCAGCGCGGTTCCATCCGACCACTTCAAGCCGGCACGGAGATGAAAGACATAGGTGAGCCCGTCGTCGGAGACGTCCCACCGTTCCGCTGCTCCCGGCAAGGCCTCCAACGTTTCCGGATCGAACCGGGTCAGCCCTTCGAACAACGTGGCCACAATATTTCGCTCGGGAATCCCTGTGATCGTTTGCGGATCGAGATTCGAGGGCTCGGCACCGTTGCCGACGATCATCATCTGCTCGGCCGCCGCGCGGTCGGCGAGGGTCTCGCGTTGCCCGCAGCCTGCCAGCGCCAGGCCGGCCATTCCGACGGCAATGGCGACACTACGGGACCACACGTCACGGGAGGGAGAAGTCACGGCGAATCTGATCGTAACCCCTTCCCCTCCGCGCGCAAGCGCAGCCCGGGAAGTATGTCCTGCTCAGCCCTCGGCCCGCGCCTTGGCGTCGGTTTCGATCAATGTCTTGATGCGCTCGATCTCCGTCTTCACCGCAATCTTCACCGACGCGAGGTCGCCTGCAGAACTCACCGGGGCGGAGGCAAAGACGTAGAACTTCATCTTTGGTTCAGTGCCGGAGCCGCGGGCCGCGAAGCTGTAGCCGTTGGCGAGGCGTACAAAATACAGATCCTGCCTGGGAATGAGTTCGCCGTCGTCATCGCGGATATCCATGCGGCCGAAGTCCTCGAACTTGCTGACCGCCACGTCGCCGAACACCGTCGGCGGCGCGCTGCGGTAGGTTTCGAGAATCCGCCGGATCTTCGCCGCCCCCGCCGCGCCTTCGTAGTACAGGTTGATCGTGCCCTCGAGGAAGTAGCCGTACTTCAGATACAGTTCGTCGAGACAGGCCATGACGGACGTGTCGCGGGCCTTGGCCCACGCGCACACCTCGGCGAGCATGAGACATGCGGCGTTGCCATCCTTGTCGCGCACCGAATCGTTCGGCAGGTAGCCGTAGCTCTCTTCGCAGCCGAAGGCGTAAAAGGTGCTGTGCTCCTGCAGCAGTCGTGCACGGGTCGCGAGCGGGGTGGCGTCGTAATCGATCGCCAGTCCCTCCTTTTCAAGCAGCGCCGCCCTGAGCTGTTCCTCATAGGCACGCAGCCTGGCCGCGATCCACTTGAAGCCGGTGAGCGTGTTGATCACCTTTACGCGGTGCCCGCGGCCGATGGCATCCTGCAACGGCGTGGTGACAAAGGTCTTGATGATCGCCACTCGATCCGAGCCGCCGGAAGGGATCCAACCCTTCTCCTTGTAGACCGTAAGACGATAATCCGCCATCAGCGCGCCGATCTGGTTGCCGGTCAGGAGGTGCAACTTGCCGTCGGATCCGCGGACGGCGCAGCCCATGCGATCGGAATCCGGATCGGTGGCCATGACGACGTCGAGCTCCTCCTTCTCCGCCAGCGCCACGGCCAGCGCCAAGGCCTCGGCATTTTCAGGATTGGGCGACTTGACCGTGGGAAACCGCGCATCGAACGCGGACTGCCCGGCGACTTCGCGCACCGTGCAACCCGCCCGCTTGAGCAGCGGCACGCTGGAGATGCCACCCGTGCCGTGAATGCTGGTGAAGGCGACCTTTAACTCCGTGCGGCGAAACACGTCCGGATCGATCACCGCCTCGGCGGCGGCGGCCAGATAAGCCTCATCGGCGGCGTCGCCGAGCCGGAGGGTGCGGGAGAGATCGATCGAGAGGAAGCCGGCAAGCTCCGCCAGAGGGACGGCATTGACCTGTTTGACGATCCCGCTGTCGTGCGGCGGGACCACTTGCGCGCCGTCGTCGAAGTAGGCCTTGAAGCCATTGTCATGAGGCGGATTGTGGCTGGCGGTGATGACGACGCCGCAATGCGCCTTCAACCAGCGCACGCTGAAGCTGAGCTGGGGGGTTGAACGGGGCCCGCCAAAGATGAACGCGGTGCCGCCGAGACGGGTCCACACCGAGGCCGCGAGTTCGCAGAAGTGCCGTGAAAAGTGCCGCACGTCATAAGCGATCACGAGTTTGGGCGAATCGGGACATCCCGATTTCTCCAGATGGGCGTGCACGTAGCGGTAGAGTCCGATCACGGCCCGAACGAGCGTGAAGTCGTTCAGCACGTTGCAGCCCGCGGCCGCATGCGCGGGGCTGCCGCCCTTGGCTTTGTCGCTCCCCTGCTCGGCCGAGGAAGAAACGACCCCGATGGTCCGGCCCCGAATGCCGCCCGTACCGAACTCGAGGTAACGATAGAAACGGTCATTCAACTCGCCCCACGCCTCGCGGGCCACCAGTTCATCCACGCTGGCGGCGAACCAGTCCGGCAGGCCGGCGCCCAGCCAGGCGGCGAGATTCTCGACTGTGGAAGGAAGGAGGTGGCCGGCTTTGCCGGCGGCGGAGATCTTGTCGGACGTGCTCATGGCGTGAAAACGAAGGTGAAACGGAGTGACTTATTCGAGATGGAGACCGGAACGAACCTCGGGCTTCACCGCGAGGCGCCGCCAGGCGTCGGAAAAGGAGTCCTCATCGTATCCAAATAGCGGTGACACTTCCAGCGGGAAGGCCGGCAGACCGCTGTCGTCGGTGGGCGGCGGGGCGCCATTGGCGGCGAGCCAGCGGCCAAACTGCCGCAGCTGGTCGTCGCGGGATGACTGCGGCGAGTCGACGCCCTCGGCGTTCTTCACAGGCGAGAAATCGTCGGACCGGCGGGTTTCGATCACCAGCGGGTTGCGGGCAAACGGCAGCGCGTCGAAGACGAACATCTCGAACTTCACGCCGTTGGCCTTGGCCGGCGTCACCGGATTGCCTTGGGCGTCGATGGTGTTGACTTTCTTGTCGGCCCGATGGAACGGCAGCGCCACCTCTTCTCCACCGGTCGCCTGACGGTGCACAAACTCGCGGTCGAGCACATGAATCGCGATGCTGCCCGCGAGGTAGCGCAGGCGTCCGGTCGCGGGATCGACTTCGCGCTGCAGGGTCATCGGCAGATCGGAGTACTCAATCACGACGGTCTTGCCATTCTGACGGCAGAAATGACCCAGCTTTTCCTCCGGATAGGCCTTTGGCACCATCTTGCTCGACATCTCCGATTGATGCCTCAGGTGCCAGCCGATGAAGGTCGGGTCGACGCAACGCACGAGGGGGTTGTCGACTTGGAAAAAGCTGATCGTATCGATGCCATCCGCCTTCATGGTTGCCAGCGCACCGCTGCGCTCCAAGGCCCGCAACGAGCCACCATGTCCGTCCGGCGACAGCGCGATGGCGTCGCGCGCCTCGAGCATGATCTTTCCGTCCGGCGTGACCGCCGGCATGCGGCCCTGGCGGAAAAAATGAACCCGGCTGCGATCCAGTCCAAAATAGCGATGCTCGGAAAAGAAGGCCTCCGTCGCCGCGTGGTTCTGATGACTGGTCATGATGAACCACGGCAGCGGCTTGCCGTAGCGCAGACCTGCGGCGCGGATCTTTTCGGCGAACACCTGGAACAACGGCTTCTTCTTCAGCGGGGTGACAGGAAACGTGCCCTTGGGACCATCGTAACCGAGCCGCGTGCCCTGGCCGCCGGCCACCGTAAAGGCCGCCACGCGTCCGGCGCGCAATGCCTCCTCCCCCGTCGCCTTTGCCGCCCGCCACGCGGAAGCGTCGCCCCCTTGGTCGGGCAACGCCTCGTAGGGCGCGGGTTCGAGCCCCTCCACATTGACGGCCGCCGCTCCGTGGGCCCTGAGCAAGGTTCGAGTCAATCGATCGACCTCGACGAGATCGATCTCTCCGGCCTGCTCTTCCAGGCTGCGTTGCGCGGCGGGCGCAAGTTGATCGTGAAAGGCGAAGACCTGCCCCTGGCCGGCCTGCTTGAATGCTTCGATGATCGACGACATGGCGTGAAAGGGCATAGAGCCCGTCGGCCGTCGGCCCGGCAACCCCATTTTGACCATCGAGACCCGTCTTACCGGACCCGCCGCAGCACGTGACAGACATTGCTGCCCCCAAACCCGCTGCTGTTGCTGAGCAACAGATTCGGGACCTCGTCCAACGACTCGCGCGGCAGATCCAGACCGGCGCAATCGGGGTCCAACTCCTCCAGGTGCGCGGCGCCCGGAATAAATCCCTCGGACGCCGCGAGCACGCAAAACGCAGCCTCCATCGCTCCGGCAAGCGAGAGCCCATGGCCGGTCAGCGCCTTGGTGCTGCTCACCCGCGGTTGCCGTCCGCCAGTGAAGACGGCCTGCACCGCAATGGCCTCCGAACGGTCGCCCGCCGGCGTCGACGTGCCGTGAGCGTTGATGTAATCGATGTCGGAGGGAGCAACGCGTGCGTCCGCCAGCGCACGTTTCATCGCCTCGCGAAGTCCCGCGCCTTCGGGATGGGAGATTGCAACACTGTAACCGTCGCCCGCCTGCCCCCAGCCCAGCAACTCCGCCTGGATCCGTGCGCCGCGGCGCCGCGCGATTTCGGCCTCTTCCACGACAATGACCACCGCCCCGCCCGTGCCGACAAAACCGTCTCGACGCCGGTCGAAGGGCCGCGACGCCGTCGCCGGATCGGGGTTCACCGAGAGCGCCCGCATCGCGGCGAACGGAAGAATGCTTTCTGCGCCGGCGTCCTCGGCGCCGACGACCAGCATGCGGTCCTGCCGCCCGAGCCGGATCTCGTCCATGGCAAAGCCGAGCGCATGACTTGACGACGCGCAGGCAGAGACAAATCCGCAGACGGCACCGGCGATGTGGTAATGTGCCGCGAGGTTAAAGTTCAGTGTCCCCGCCGCAGACGAAACGACACTCATCGGATTGCCCCGCTCGCCGCGGACGGCCTGCAAGTGACAAAGGTGGTGGGTCATCATCAGCGGTGACCCCGCCGAAGCGCAAAAAAGCCCCGTCCGCCCGTCGATCAAATCCTCGCGCTCCAACCCCGCTTCGGCGAGGGCCTGTTGCATGGCGCAAAGCGCATAGACCCCGTGGGGGTTGAGGCCGCGCACCACATCGCGGTCGATGGCGTACTCCGCCGGCCAGCGCCAGTCGCGCCAGTTGGCGGTGGGAAACGCGAAGCCCTTGACCGTCCCGGCCACCTTTACGCTCAGATTCGGGTTGCCTAAAAATTCCACCCGCTCGAAGCCGTGCCGCAATTCCCGCAGGCTCTTTAGAACCGCGCCGCGTCCGTGCCCGATGCTGGTGATGAATCCGAGTCCGGTGATGACAGGCTGCCGCGCCATGCTCACGTCGCGGACCGCTCGCCCACTTTGCGCCGGATGAAGGCCCGCAAATCGTCGATGGAGCGCACCTGCAGCACCTCTTCATTCGAGATGCGTACTTCAAAAAGATCCTCCGTCCCAAAAACCAGCTCCGCGATCGCGAGGGAATCGAAAGCGAGCTCATCCATCAACAGCGTTTCACCGGGCAAGGTGGCGAAGGGCGCCTCGGGCTTCTTCGGCGCATAGCTCTCCAGCATCGCGAAGATGAGCGGATCGAGTTGGTCAACGCGACCGGTGCGACGAAAATCGAGAAAAGCCACCCGGGCCGACTCCGGCAGGTGGCGGACTTTTTCAGCGATTTCAGGAGGGAGGTCAGGAGAGGGCGAAGCGGGGGAATCCATGGTTATCTCGGGAAACGGATAGGGCGGACGCGCGGGCGAATCGGGTCAACCCTTCACTGCAACGTACTCGCTGAACAAACCCAGCTGCGACACGCGCGCGACCTCGGTGAAGCCGACGGCCCGCAGCGCGGCGAGCACCGATTCCGGCGGCACGCAGGCGTCCATCGTTTCCCAATAATAGCGCATCATCGCCTTCGCATCCTGGCTGCGGGTGAACAGGTGCGTGAGGAACGGATACACCCGGCCAAAATAAAGCCCGAAGAGCGAGCGACCCGCCCGCCCTTGAGGTTTGGTGACTTCAAGGATGAGCACCTTGCCGCCGGGTTTGAGCACGCGATGGTATTCGCGAAACGCCTCTTCGAGCGACAGCACGTGGCGCAGCGCATACCCCATGGTCAGCAAATCAAAGGAGTTGTCCGGAAGCGGCATCTGTTCGGCGCGCCCCAGCACAAACGTCGCCGCCAGCTTGGTCTTCGCCACGGCGAGCATGCCTTCGCTCGGATCCAGACAGGTGATGGTTTCCGCCGAGCCGAGGATCCTGGCGGCTTCGACGGCCACCAGGCCGGTGCCGCAGGCGACATCGAGCACGCGCATCCCCGGCTTGAGACCGTGGCGTTTCTGCACCCACCGGCGATAGTATGAGCCGCTGCGCAGGAAGCCCCAGTCGACGATGCCATCGTAGTGCACGGCACCCTTGTTGAAGAGCTCGTTCACGAAGGCCGGCTTGGCCTCGTTGTCGGCGTAATGCTCCTTGAGTGGGGGGTGCGGCAGCATGCGTCCAATAACGTCCATCGCCGTCGCGATGGCCAGACCTAAACCGGCGAAGCCGGAAATCCCCAATCCCAAACTGCCAAATCCCAAAAAAATCAGCGCGCCGCAGATCGGCCGCCAGGAGAAATTTTCAATCGATTGAAATTTCCGCCACCGACCAATTCGGATTCTCCGCCCGGTCCGCCGTTTGCCGAACGATGACGTAACGGCCCCGGGTGGCCGGAGGGAATTCGATCAACGTCGCATCGCGCGTGCCCGCCCCTTCCATCACGACCGCGCCGGGTGCGGCAAGATCGTCGGTCACCTGCACGGTGTAGTAAGCAGGGAACTCGTTGCGACGACTTCCCTGCGAGAGGGTTAAACGCCTCAGAGGACGGGTTTGCTTGAAATCGATCTGCAGCCATTGCCCGGCTCGCGCGGCGACCGTCCAATAGGTCTCGGGGCGGCCGTCGATCGCTTGAGCCAGACGATTACCCGCCCCTGACGCCCTCAACTCCGGCGGCCCCAATGCGTTGGCCCGGATGCTGTCCAAGGCATCCTTGGCGGACGGGGCCAACGCCGGCACCGCCACATACTCCCGCGCGATCGCCATCGCATGCTCATCCGCGCAACGGCTTAGCAACAGGAGCAGATGCGACTGCCCGCTCTCGTCGGACGTCACCTTGAGCAGACGTGCCACCAGCGCGCTGCGTTGGTCCTTGGGAAACGTCTCAGCCCGTTCGTAATGCCGCGTCGCCGCCTGCGCCGCCGTGGCCCGTGCGGCCGGCCCGGTGGCCGGATCCTCCGCATGGGTGATCAAGGCCTCGATCGCCGCCGCATCCGGCCAGCGCGATAGGACATCGAGCGCCGTTCGTGACACCGCCGGATCCGAACTGCGCACGAACCGCACGGCGGCCGCCAGAACGGGCGCATCCGACAGGCGGACGAACGCCGGGATCAGCAGCAACTGCGCGTCCCGTCCGCCGTTGTCGAGGGCGGCCACAAGTGGACGGGTGCGGTTTCCGGTGTCGGGATCGCGAAGGGTAACCGTGATCAAGGCGCGCACCGCTCGCGTCCGTTCCGCCGGTTCGGTGGCGCCGAGCGACCACGCGAGCAGGCCCGCCTGTCCGGAGGCTGGCGCGAGCAAATCAAGCGACTCCAAGGCCGCGAGGCGGACAGGCAGCGCGGCATCGCTCTTCAGCGAAAACAAAATAGGCAACGCGTCGGCGGTCCCTCGGAGAGCGAGCTGGCGCACGTAGGTGGGCCGCAACCGTTCCTCCGCCGACCGTGCGCCGTGCATCACCGCCTCCGCCACGCCCGCACCGCGCAAGATCGAGAGGCTTGCCGCCGCCGCGCGCCCCGGGTCCCCGCCACCCGCCGCCATCTCGGCCAGCCGCCCGACCACCTCCGCCGTCCCCTGCAGATGCCCCAACGCCGAAATCGCCGCCAGCCGCACGGTTGCGTCCGATGACTCCGACGCCGCGATTGCCGCCTTCACCGCCGCCCCGTTTTCGCCCCGGCGCGCGAACGCCGAAAGCAGCGCAATCTGCGTTTCCGCGTCGAACGTGCTCATCGCCCGAGCCAACTTCGGCACCACGTCGCGGGACCCCAGCGTCGCCACGGCTTCGAGCGCCACGCCTTTCTGTGCGGGCGTTCCCGAGGCAAGGGTTTCGAGCAGTCGGGCGACCGCGCGCGAAGGCTCGGCTTCGATCAATCCGCGCAATGCCCCCGTTCGCACGGGTTCTGGCATCGTCTTGTCATTCCATAGAGTGGAGTAGATCCGCGCCGCCGCCCGGCCCTTCAAATGTCCCGCTGCCTCCAGACGCGCACCCGCGACGTCAGCGCCAGAGCTCCGCGCCAAGGCGGCCGCCGCCCGCGCATTCCCGATCGAACCCAGCGCATGGGCCGCCGCCGAAGTGATCGCGGGATCATTGGTCCGCAATTGTTCCGCGAGCGTCGCCACCGCATTGGCCTGCCGGCGCTGGCCGACCGCCTGGATCAACGCGATGTGAGCCGCGCCCTTCGCCGCTTTCAACGCTTCGACAAAAAGCTCGTCCACCGCCGCGCCCGTCACGGGCTCAAGCGCCAGGCGGGCGAGGTCCACGTCGACGACATTGTCTGAACGCAACAGGGGCGCCAGTGCCGCCAGCGAGGCACGGCCGCGCGGTGGATTTGCCGGGATCACCCGGCCCAGACGCTGGGCCGACGCCTGCCTCGCGGCGGGCGTCGTCTCCGGCTGGAGCAGCAGTGCGATCAGCCGTCGCTCGATGTCGGAAAGCACCGCGGGGTCGGTCCCGGCCTCGGCGATGGCGTCATCGAGCCAGGCGAAGGGCAGCTGCGTATCCGTGAAACCCGTACGCGCAGCAGTCTCGTAGAGCGCATCGTCGCTGGCCAGCGGCGGCAACGGCGCGCGCGGGCGCGGCGTGGCGTCCGCGTTGAGGTCGCCCATGACCCATTGCAACCCGGCGAGGTAATGTCCCATCACCGCAGGGTTCCAGTAGATGTGATGATTGTGGCCAAGGGAGCAGTAGAAGATCCGCCCCTTGCCGTACTCGCGGATCTGGGTGACCGCATAGTCGCGATCGTCGCGCTTGAGACGCGGGGCGATGGTCGGATGGTCGAATTGCGCGCGACGCGGGTCGAGGCTCGTCAGCACGCGGTGCGTCTTGCGCGAATACGGATCCTTCAGCTGATAGATTTCGTCCTGCACAAAAAATGAACGTGCGCCGCCGAAGGAGGCATTGAGCGGATGTTCCGGTTCCTCGATCGTCAGCGTGACGTGGAAATCGGAGGTCCAGGGATGGCCGTCGAAATATCCCCCCATCATCTGCCCCCACTCCGGCCAGTCGTAACAGGTATCGGTCGCGGAATGAATGCCGGCGATGCCTCCTCCGTTTTTCACGAAATCGAGCAGCGCACTCCGGGCCTCCACTTCCTGGAACAAGTTGCCCGTCGTATTGAGAAACAGCACCGCATCGTAGCCTTGCAGGGCCTCGGCGGTGAACACTTCGGGTGTGGCGGCGGCCGTCGCCGTGTACGCGCCGGTACGCTGGCCCATCAGCGTGATGGCTTCCACGCCAACCTCGATCGAGGCGTGCCGAAACCCTTTGGTCTCCGTGTAGATCAAAAGCCGTCGCGGCTTCGCGGGTGTGGCGGGCGCCTCGCGCGGGACGTTGGCCGCGATCAGGGCGCGTTGTTCCGGCGTGGCGGGGGCGGACCCAAGCGTTGGCGTGAACGTGGGCGCGAGCAGGAGCAGGCAGGCGAGAAATCGGGAGAAATTCATGGAGAGCAACTGGGGCGATTCGGGATGCGTCAGGACGTGGGCCGGCTCAAAAGGCGGCGTAAGGCGCGCGGCGAGGACGATCGAGCAGACGGGCCGCGACCGGGTCGCCGACGATCTCCTCTTTCAACGGATCCCATCGCACGGGGCGGCGCACGTCCGCGGCGATGTTGCCGAGATGGCAGATGGACGCGCTGCGGTGCCCGGCCTCGACGTCGCTGATCGGATGCTGGCGGGTCCGCACGCAGCTGAAGAAATCCTCGTGATGGCTGTCGCTCGCGTAAAGCGGGGCGTGCTCTGCCCGCAGCGGAACGGTGGCGAGAGGGCCGGGATCGGTTTCAAGGAAGTCGTCGCGGGCCACCCAGACGGTTCCCTTGGTGCCCACAAATTCAATCATGCCCTTTTCAAGCGTGGCCACGCGTTCGACGGGAACACCGTTGGCATAGCGGTGGATCTGCACCGGTGACCCTTCGTAGCCTTGGGGCACGAACTCCACCGGACCCGAGCCATCCATGCCGAGCGCCCATTGGATGATGTCGAAGTGGTGGGCGCCCCAATCACCGTTCATGCGACCGCCATACTCGCGGAACACGCGCCAGCCGCCAGAGTAGCTTCCGAGCACCCGGTTCGCGTGATAGGGCCGCCACGGAGTCGGACCCAGCCAGCGATCATAATCGATGTCCTCAGGAACCGGTTGCTCGCCCAAGGTGGCGGCGAGAGGAAACTCGCCCAGCCGCGCACGCACGACTTTGATGTCACCGATATAGCCGTGACGCACCAGCGAAGCGGCTTTGCGAAAGGCGGCGTTGGACCGTTGCTGGGTGCCCGTCTGCAGCACCCGACCGAGCCGGCGCGCCGCATCGGCGAGCGCGCGGCCCTCGCGCACGGTCAGCGTGAGGGGTTTCTCGCAATACACGTCCTTGCCGGCGCGCATGGCCGCGAGGGAAATCGGCGCATGCCAGTGGTCGGGGGTGCACACGAAGGCCGCGTCGACATCCGGGCGGGCCAGCACCTCCTCATGGGTGCCGTAGATCGTCGGCGCATCCGCTTCGCCATACTGCGCGGCAATCCGCTTGCGCGCTTCCTCGGCCGCTCCGCGTTTGACATCGCACACGGCGACAATGCGAACGTCGGACCGCGCCAGCAGCGTGCCAATGTGCGATCGGGCGATGAGCCCGTTGCCAATCACGGCCACGTTGATGCGGTTTGACGGAGCGGTCGCCTGGGCGAAGAGCCGGGACGAAAAAAACGACGGCGCAAACGAACAGGCGAGAACGCCGGTGAGACCCTTCTTCAGGGCCGTCCGTCGAGTGATGGGAGCAGGAGGTTTAAGCATGGGGCAAAGGGAGGAAGCGGGCGGGCGCCGCGACCGGACACGAGGAAACTTTCCAGGGAGCGAGGCGCAATGACCAAACGAATGGTCGAGCTGCGAAAAAAACGCCCCTCCCGGAAACGCCGCCGCCAGGGTGGACGCGCGGGTCCCTCCGCGCGTGGTTTGAAACGCCTCGCGCCCCACCTCACAGACATCCCATCAGCGGGCACCGGGACGCACCTGCCCGCCTCTGCCCGCAGGCGCAGGGACGCGCCCGCCCACCTTTGCCAAATCTGGCTTGGGTTCTATCACGGAAACGACAAATGGAACGCGCGGCCCGGCAGGCGTTGGAGTCAGCCTTGCGGCGGCATCACGGCTCCACGATCAATCGACCCTGCATGACCGTAAAGTGCCCGGAAAACGTACAGATGTAAGGGTACACTCCCGGGGACGGCGCCGTGAAGTCGAGGGTCACCGTCTGGCCCGGCTGCGCGAGGGGCGAGGCCTCGAGGATGCGCGCCCGTTCGCTCGCCGGCACCCACTCGGTGGCATGGGCCGCCAAGCCTGCGATACCCACAGGCTCGATGTCGCGCTCCGAGCGCACGATGACGAGGTTGTGAACCATCTCACTCGCATTCACATACCGCAGCGAGAGGCGCTCACCCGTCTTCGCCCTGATCTCAGTCACGTCATAACTCAGCGCCACCCCCGACGAACGAAGCTCGATCGGGCGTCCCGACGCCGCAACGATGGCGCGCCCCGGGGCCGGAGCGGAGGAAGAAGCATTGCTGCCGTGGCCCGTCGTCATCGGAGGGGAAACCGACTGTACACCCTCGGATGCGGAGCCGCTATGCGGCAACGTGGATGCGCTTTCCGTATCTCCCGGTACGCGGTGGATTGTCTTGTGCAGCACGTGATGCAGATCCGCTCCGTCCTGCGTCCGAAAGCGATAGTCGATCGCGACCACGAGACCCAGGGAGGCCTCGATCATGTCGGGAAGATTGGGCAGCACGCCGAGCGTTCGCGTGACCAAGCTGTCACGAAGCTCCGGCACATTGAGGGTAAGAGTTCGACCGTCGTCGGACAGGTGAACGCCCTCGACCATCAAGGGGTCGGAACCCATGCGGCCGGGCTGTTTGATCGAGTAAACCTGCCCCTGCGTCCCATACCGGCTCGTCCACGGATAGGTCCACATGCTGAGGCTCACGTTCGCCGGATCGGTGGCGGACGCGCGATCGAGTGCATCCGAGAACACCAGTTCGAGTTGCCCCGGTTTCGTCGTCACCGCGACCGGCAGACGGAGCGGCCGCCCCGTGTAACGCACCCGATGCAGGGAGCCCCTGGCTCCGCCGTGCCCGACGGATTGCCAGCTGGTCAATCCTGCCACGTAGAGGTGCCCGTCGCGATGGAAACGGGCATGCTGGGTGCCCGAGTTGAACGCGAGCGGCAGCTTCACATGGCTGCCTTGCCACTGGTTCCCCACCGACTCGACCAGCACCAAGGACAACGTGCCTCGTCCGTAGGAGGTCAGCAGGAGTTGATTTTGCAGAACCTCCGGCCACGTCGGACTCGTGATAAAGATCGGCGTGGACGGGGAATTGTCGACGAAGTGCGGAATCCATACGATCGGCTTGACGAAGTCGCGCTGCGGAGTGTCGCGATGCGCCGACGGGATGAAGCCGTGAAACCCTCCGCGTTCAATGCGATGCACCTTGCTCGTCGGCACCCAGTTGCCTTCGTTGTCGCTGGCGACGATATCGCCAGCGGGACCGATCGAGAGGCCGTTGGGATTGCGCAGCCCGGAGGCGATCGCCTCGAGACGGCCGCCCTGCGCAGGCAAACGAAACAGTCTGCCGTGGTGCGGAGTAATCTCGGCTCGTACACCCTGTGATTCCGGGGGCCAGGGTGTCGCCTTGGCAAAATACAGATTGCCCCGCGTGTCGGTATCGAGGTTGAGCGTGAAGGCATGAAAATTCGTCGCGGCCATCACCTCGTTGTTGAAGTTTTCGTAGAAATCCGCCTCCCCGTCGCCGTCGAGATCGTGGAGCCGGGTGATCTGGTCCCGGCCGGTCACGAGTATCCGCCCATCCACTACCTTGACGCCGAGCGGTTGGTTGAGACCGGTGGCAAATCGACGCCAGCGCAGCGTTCCTTCCCGCGCGGCGAGCCCGGCGACGACCCACACGTCGCCGCTCAATGAAGTGACGACCGCCCGATCATCATCGAGAAAATCCACTGCCGAAAGGCGCAGGAACGAATGCCAGGGATTGTCCGCCGGCAAAGTGAGATCGTCCACCACGAAGGGCCCCTCCCCCTCGCCGGCCACGGCCTGAGTCTCAAGCGGACTCCACCGGGCCGGGCCGGGTTCGCGCAGCGGGGAAAGATCCGGCGACGGTGTCAGTTCGGAGAAACGCGCGACCAGCGGCGCTTCCGCGGCCAGGGGCGCAACCGGTCCGATCAACAGCGACAACCGGACGGGGTCGGACAAGGGCGGGAGGTCGAGGATCAAGTGCCGGTCGGTGAGGCGCCATGCCGCGCCCGCGGGCAACCCGTGATGTCCGACCAGCCGGGCCTCGCCGCCGGCGCGGATGCGCACGTATCCATGAAACTCTGACGCGTCGACGCGTTCGAGCTCCGTGGCGGGCCCGTCGGGGGCCTGCAGCACGCTGAGGGACAAGGTCTCCTGCGTGGCCGAAAGGTTCAGGACCCGCCTGAAAACCGGATGCGGCCCCACCCGCTCGAACGCATGCGACTCCAGCACATCGCATCCGCCGACGGAGTAGGAGAAGACCACCCGCTCGCCGTGAAGATGCAGCCCCTTGTAGGCGCCGCGCGCGGGACTCATGGGGCCATACTTCCACGCCCGGGGGTCGGTGAATTTTCGGTCGAGCGACCACCCTGGACGCGCGCTGGTTGCATGGTGGTCAAACCCGTCCGGCGAAGGCCACTCCTGCAAACCGTCGCGCGCCGGATACCATTTCAAGAATCCGCCGGTCCAGGCGCCCGCGACCCGGAGGAGGTCCGTATCGAACGCGATCACGGCCTGCGGGTCGGCCGCGATCTGAACAACGATCGCCTTGTGCGCCAGGATCCCGCGGGGCGAAAGCGGATCCGCGGAAAACGTCGTGGAGACGAACGGGCCGTGGTTCATCGGAGTCATCCGATCCGACGGCTGGAACTGCGCACGGGCCGAGGGCGCCGCTGCCCCCCATCCGGTCAAGATCAGGACACTCGCGATGATGCGACGCGCACTCAGGAGCAGGCACATAACGATCGTCCCGCGGGTCGTCATCCGCGCTTTCGGCGCCATTACGGATTCGCTTCGGCTCCGGTGATCTCCGCCAGCAGACGGAAAAAGCCCGCCTTGCGGCGCGAGCTGATGCCCCAGTCGGCCGGGATGCTCTGGTAGCCCTCATCGTAGCCCTCGCCGCGCATTCGAAAATCGAATACTCCCCAACTCGCGTACTCGCTCACCGCCATGGTGAAGTTGTTGTCGGGCACGTCGAAATTGAAATGATCGTCCTCGTTAAAGACGATCGGCATCGGACGGTAGCCTGGGACGGCGCGCGTCTGCTTCACCATCTCGGGAATGCGCCGGTGATCGTGGACGCCGTTGCCATGGAGGAGAAGGTAGTCCGAGCTCCGGACCACGTTCTCCTTCGGCACGGTCCCACCCCCGTAGGAGGTGGTAACGAGCAGGCGACGTCCGTCACGCGTGGTTTTGCGCACCCGGTCGATCAGTTCATGGACACGCGCCGGCTTCAGGATTTCGTGGTCGTAGGCTGCGACGTCGCACTCGTTGTTGACCTCGATGATCACGTTGCGCCACCCGTGATCGAGCACCCACGCCGTCGCCTGATCCACCGCCTTGATGACGGCAGCCTCGTCCGTCAGCCG
>JBBQUU010000003.1:0-145245 GCA_038212175.1 Opitutales bacterium
CTCGGCCTGACCCCGTGGATGAGCGCCGCCATCGCCTCCAGATGCGAATCGACCAACAGTGTCTCCACCGCTTTGAGCTGATCGCGAAACGTCGCGTAACCTTTGTTCGCTCCCACTGGAGTAAGCGCTGGACGCAGCCAGCTCTGAATCGCTACGGTTTCCCTGACGGTTCCCTTTTTTATTATAGTAACCAAATTATGGACACCGTTTTTTGGCCGAAGCCACGAAATCCTCCCGGTTTCGGCCTCTATTTTTTAAGGCTTATCCCTGACAGCCAACGATTTGAGAACTTGGGACAGGCCCTACTTACGCTTCGCCGCGTCCCGCATCTCGCGCCAGCGCGCGAGGCGCTCGGCAATCCTCGCCTCCATGCCGGCTGTCTTCGGCGTGTACAGCGTCAGCGGTTTCTCCAAGTAGGCCTGGCCGGAGATGTTCTCGGGATAGTCGTGCGAATACAGGTAACCCTTGCCATGACCGGCCTGCTTGCTCGCCTTGCCACTCTTGTCGCGCAACGGCAGCGGCACGGACTGCACGGGTTGACTCTTCAACGACTGATGGGCCGCGGCCAACGCCAAGGTGGCCGAATTGCTCTTCGGAGCACACGCGATGTACAACGTCGCGTGCGCGAGAGTGAGCTCGGCCTCGGGCAAGCCGATGAAGTCGCAGGCGTGGTGCGCCGCGACGGCGGTGGGCAGCGCGAGCGGATCCGCCAAACCCACGTCTTCGCTGGCGAGGATCACGAGACGGCGCGCGATGAAGCGAGGGTCCTCCCCTCCGGCCAGCATCTTGGCGAGCCAGTACATCGCCGCGTCGGGGTCGCTCCCGCGGCAACTCTTGATGAAGGCGGAGATCGTGTCGTAGTGCTCGTCTTCGTCGGCATCGTAACGGATCCGCCGTTCGCGCGCGAACACCTCAAGGTCGGACGCCGCCATGGCGGAGCCCTCGGGCAGGCCGAGCACAATCACTTCCAACGCGTTCAAGGCCCGCCGCAGGTCGCCGTCGCACAGCACCGCGAGGTCGCGCAGCAAGGCGTCGTCTGAGGTCACGCCCAGGTTGCCCAGACCGCGCTCACGTTCCTCCAGCGCGCGGCGCAGCACGCTCGCGATGGCCTCCGGCGCGAGCGGCTCCAGGCGGAAGAGGTGGCTGCGGGAGAGCAGCGGCGGGTTCACGTAGAACCCGGGGTTGTGCGTGGTGGCGCCGATGAGGCGCACATTGCCCTCCTCCACGTCGGGCAGAAGCAGGTCCTGCTGAGCCTTGTTGAAACGGTGAAGCTCGTCGATGAAGAGGAGCGTGCGCGCCTCGGGAATGCGGCGGGCGGTGGCGAGGATCTCGCGAAGCTCGGCGACGTTGGACATCACCGCATTGATGCGAACGAAACGACTGCCGGTCTCGCGCGCGATGGCTTCGGCAAAGCTCGTCTTGCCGCAACCGGGAGGGCCGTAAAACAGCAGACTGCCGAAGCGATTCGTCGCCACGAGGCGGGGCAGCAGCGAACCCGGGGCGGTCAGCTGCGGCTGGCCGACAATCTCCGCCAGACTCCGAGGCCGCATGCGCGCCGCCAGCGGCTGGCTCGCCGAGGGAGCAACCGGCGCGGCGGCGGCGGGCGGAGGTGCCTCGCCAAAAAGATCGGGTTGCGGATCCGCGTTCACCCCGTAGTTCTGTACGCCCTTTCCTCCGAAAGAAAGGCTTCAGTGCGCTCCCCTCGCTCATGAATTCTCCCTCGGCTGGTCATCGTGCTCCTGCATTGTGGCTGCTCCTCCCCCTTCTCGCCGGGCTTGCCCTCGGGCGCGCCACCGCATGGTCGTCCGCGCCGGGCGTGATGCTCGGCGCCGCCGCGCTCGCGCTCGCTTTGGGATGGCGCCTTCCGCGCTGCTGGCCGTTCGCGCTCCCGGCGAGCGTGTTTCTGATCGGCATCGTCCTCCACGATCTCTCGCGCGCCCGCCTGCCGGCGTGGACTCATCTGCCTCCTCGCGAGGCGCGCGTGGAAATCGAGATCACCCGCATCTTCGGGCCTTCGCTGGACGGCCGTCGGATCAACGGAGTCGCCCGCGTCATCGCCACCGAGCACCACCTCGCGGATCTCGTTGGCCAACGCCTGTATTTTTCGCTGCGCCCCGAAACCTCCGCCCCCCTGCTCCGCTCGTCGCGCGTAGCCGCGGTGGGCGTGCTGCAAGCCCTGCCACGGCAGCCCCCGCCCCATTCGTTCGAGCACTACCTCGACGCCACCGGCGTCAACTTTCGCCTGCAACGTGGCACGATCCTTCGTCACGTTGCCCCCGCCTCCGCCTACCGGCGCTTCTGTGCGGCGGCGCTCGACCGTTTCGAAAGCATTCTTCGCGCCGGACTCGGCGACAAACCGGAACTGGGCGGAATCTACCGGGCCATGCTGCTCGGAAGGAAGTCGGAGCTCACCGACGAGCAGGATGCCCTCTTCCTCCACAGCGGTACGCTTCACCTGTTTGCCATCAGCGGTCTGCACATCGCCACGATCGCAACGACGCTGCACGTCCTGCTGGCCCTCGTGCCGTGGCCGCGCCTGGTCCGCTTCGGCCTCGCGACGGCGGCCTTGTGGCTGTACACTGACATCACGGGAGGATCACCTTCCGCCGTGCGCGCCTTTCTGATGGCCACACTCCTCGCCGCCCTTCCCGTCCTTCGACTGCCGGGCAACACGCCCGCCGTCCTGGCCGTATCCGCGGTTCTGGTACTGGTGATCGACCCGTTGCAGCTGTTCAGCGCCGGATTCCAGATGAGCTACGGGATTGTCACGGCCCTGCTCATTCTGGGCCTGCCCTTGGCCAATGCCTGGCAACGCCGGCCCACCACCTTGGATGCGCTGCCGGCCGCCGCCCGCAGCGGAGCGCAAAAGACGGTCGCCTGGCTGCGACGAATCCTGATCGTTGCGCTGTCCCTGGGACTCGCCGCCACCGTCGTCAGTACCGTCAGCAGCATTGCGTTCTTCCAGCTTGTCACCCCCGGAGCCTTCGCGGCGAACCTGGTGCTCATTCCGCTGGCGTCGGTCGTGGTGATCGCGGGATGCGCCTCGCTGCTTTGCGGGTTCGTGGGGCTGTCCGGACTCAGCGTCGTATTTAATCATGCCGCGGCGCTGGTCCTATGGATCATCGAATCCGTCGTCCAACTCGTCGTGACGCTTCCCGGCACGTCCATGCCCGCCACGTTTCGGCAACCATGGATCGCACCGGTTGCGTTCGCCGTCGTGATCGGCCTGATGTTGCACGGCTACGCACGGGGATGGCGCCCTGCGGCGGGCGGATTCTGGCCGCCCTTCGCCGCACTCGCCGTCTTGCTTCTTCTCGGAGTCCGGTACGGCTGACGATTTCGGCCGTGCCATGGGCACCGGAAACCTCATAGACTGCCTTTACGATGAAAAGCGCCTACGAACTCGCCATGGAGCGACTCGCCAAGTCCGACCCGGATTCCGCCCGTCCGTTGACGGCCGAAAAAAAGAACCGCCTCGCGGAAATCGATCAGGTTTACAAAGGCAAGATCGCCGAGCGGGACATCTTCCTGAAGAAGCAACTCGACGAGGCCTACGCCCAAAGAAACCTGGAAGAGATCGAAAAGATCCGCGCCCAGATGCAAAGCGAACGAGCCCGCCTGGAGGAAGATCGCGACGACGAAAAGGAGAAGGTCCGTCGGCGCAAGTAAGCCCATCGCCATCGAGCATCGCGAGAAGGCCAACGGCATTCTCGGTCGGAAATCTGCGGCCCCGGCCGCAGATTCCTACGCGAACACGAAATCAGCCAAGATCGGGAGGTGATCGGATGCGCTGGATCGCACCACGCGATGGCCGACACAACGGAGGTCGGCGTTGTAGAACACGTGATCGAGCACCAACGGGTCCCGCCACCACGTCGGTTCGGCCGTCTGAACCACGCGAAAGCCCGCCTCGTCGAACTGCGATACCAAGGACGCATGGTTGCGCACGTTGAAATCCCCTGCGACCACCGCCGCGCCCCGGACCGAGCCCGCGCGCTCGACCACCAGACGGCGCTGTTCGCCATGCTCCTCACTGCTGGACTTCAACATGAAAAACGCCAGCAAGTGGGTATTGAGCAGGGTCAGCTCGCGACCGCCAATCAGCGTGCGTGCTCCCACCAGCAGTCGATCCGTGGGCATGCGCGGCGAGCCTTCGAACATGAACTCGATCGGAGGTGACGGGATATCCTGACGGAACACATCGCGCAACGGCGTACGGGAGAGGATGGCCAGACCGATGCCGAACGGGAGCTCGCGCTCATCCGCCCGCGGATACGCAAACGTGCCGTGATAGTCGGGAAACGCGCTGCGCAGGCGTTGGTAATTGGGCGGCGGCTCCGTCTGCCGTCCCCCTGCCGTAGCCTGTTCGACCTCCTGCAGGAGGACGATGTCGGCGCCGTGACTGCGAATCTCGGCAATGGTGCCGTCGAGGTCGATCGGCGCAGGGTCCGGATGGTTGGCATCCCAACGCTGTCCGAACTGCATGTTGAACTGCAAAACGCGAAACGACGTCATGGCAGCACCTCGATTGGCTTTTCCGCACGGGCCGCGAACACAACGTAATCATTCCGGAAATCCATGGATGACGGCGGCATACGAAAACAGCGGCCCAGCCCTCGCAAGTCTATTCCGGTTCGGCGGTGCCTTCCACCACCCAGTCGCGCGCCTCGGGAACCTGGGCAAAAAACGCATGCAGCGTCGCACTCAGGTGTTCCGCATAGCGGAAGTGGGCCCCCATGCCGGTACGGAGCTCCGCTTCGTAGATGAACTTGTCGGCCTGCGTGCTGTGCTCAAAGGGGGTTTGGGCGCCCAGCAGCAACGAGTAGACATAGGCCGGCGAGCCGCGTTGCAGCAACTCACGGGTGAGCGCGGCCTGTTCGTCGAGCAGCGAGGCGTGACTCGCATGCGAGATCTCCGACGGAAGGTAAAAGCCGCCTTGGATCAACGGCGTGTAGCGGTGTCCCGTGCGGTGCCGGTTAAGATCGCGCAGTTCGGCGAGCGCCAGGTTGTTCCACGCAAAGGTGACACGCATGCGCCGCGTCGCCGCGCCTTGGTAGCCGTAACGATTCGCACGATGACGCAACGCTTCGGCCACCGGCTGTGTTTCCGCGAGCCAGGGCGGCGTATCGCGGTCGACCTTGACCCACACTTCGTCCGCGAGCGGCGCAGTCGACAGGCGCTCAAGTCCAAGCGCCAGACTCGCCGCCAGCTCCTGTTCGGCCTGCGCCTGATACGAGCGCTCGGCCACACTGTGACGCATGAGACGCGGCGATTGCTTGAGCAGCTCGTCGCGTATGAGGCGCGCCGCCGACCGGGCTTCAGGGTGTGGGAGCGAATCGAGGTGCTTCACCGTCGTTGCCCACATGCGGGACGACTGCACCAAACCCAGGTTGGTGCGCGTGGCGAAGGGGATGAAATACCGGGCGCGATCCAGCGCGTAATTCTTCCGCAGTCGCGTCACCACCGCCGGCTTGGCGTCGGGGGGCAACCGCACCAATTCCGGCCGGGCTAGGGCGAGCGCATCGAGCCGCGCGTACTCGGATTGATAGGCAGCGAACGAGCGGGCCATCAAGGCCGACCAACGAGGGGCAAGATCATCCGGAATCCCCAGTTCAGCGGGTGTCGGCAGGTTGGTCGCCTCCATCGTGATGTACCGTGTGCTCGACTCCTGCCCATCGGCCATCTGCGCGATCTCGAAGATTTTATACGCCAGCCACATCGACACGTCGTCGAGCGCAATGGCCAGGCCTCCCGTCAGACCGCCAATCGAGGCATGGCCATAGTCGACGAACTTCAAAATGCGATCAATCGACGCGTCGGGGTTGGCCAGATCGACCTTGGCCATGATCGCATGAATGCCCTCGTTGCTGCGCGAGTAGCGGGCCAGCACGGAAGCCAGCAGTTCCGGGGTGACCTTGGGCAGGTCAGCGGCAGTCGGAGGGGGAACGAGAGCGAGACCGGTGATGCGCATGCGACGCCGTCAGAAAGGCACATAACCCCCCGGAAGGAAAAGAGCGAAAACGCCAGCGCCAAGGGTTATTTGGCGCGGCTCCGCCTCGGAAAAAGATCCGTCCAATCCGCCCGATCCGCCCAATCCCCCAGCAACCCACCCTCAATACAACGAAAGCCACTCGCCCAGCGGACCCTGGTAAAAGCCCAGCAGCACCGAGGCAAAGGCCAGCGTGGCCAGCGTGACGCCCGCCACCAGACTCACCGGGGTGCGCGCCGGCCCGGCCACCGCGCTGCCTTCGGTCGCCGTCGGGCGCCAGGTGGCGAAGAAGGCCGCCTTGATCCAGCCAAAATAGTAGTAGATCGAGATCATCACCCCGACGATCGCGACGCCAAGAAGGAGGAAGAGCCCGGCCTTGAAGGCCGCCATGAAGATGAGGAGCTTGCCCATGAAGCCGGCGAGTGGAGGAATGCCCGCCAGCGACCCCAGCCCGATCGCCAGCACCGTCGCAAGGAAGGGGTGCGTCCTGGCCAGATCGGCATAATGGTCGAGGTCCTGATCCGCGTCGTTGGGTCCGGCTAGATGCGTCATGACACCGAAGACGGCGAAGGAGGCAAAGAGATAGACGAGCAGGTAGAAATTGATGGCCCCCACCGCCAGGGGCTGTGTCACAGACGCCACCACCCCGATGAGCAGGTAGCCCGCGTGTGCGACGCCCGAGAGGCCGATCAGGCGTTTGACATTGTGCTGGGTGAGCGCAGCGAGGTTGCCAAACAGGATCGTCGCAATTGCCATGGCGGTCAGGACCGGAACCGTGACGTGCTGGTACGGGGCAAACGTGCGCACCAGCGTGAGCAGGATGGCAAACCCGGCCGCCTTCGAGGCGACGGCGAGAAACGCCGTCACGGGGGTCGGCGCCCCTTGATACACGTCGGGAATCCAGATCTGGAATGGCACGGCGCCGATCTTGAAGGCGACGCCGGAAAGCACGAGGACCACGCCGACGGCCGCGAGGAAGTTGTCGGGATTGGCCGCGAGGAAGAGGCGCAGCGCGTCAAAATTCATCGCCTCCGCCGTCCACCCCGGGAGCGCACGGTTGCCCGCCACACCATAGAGCAGGACAATGCCGAACAGCAGAATGCCCGAGCTGAGCGCACCCATGATGAGATACTTGAGACCCGCCTCGAGCGAGAGCGGGTTGGAGCGGGTGTAACTCACGAGAATGTAGAACCCCACCGTGATCGTCTCAAGCGCGACAAAGAGCATCAGGAAATGGTTCGACTGCGCGAGCAGCATCATCGCCGCGGCCACCACCATCACGATATGGAAGAACTCGATCCGGGGCATCCTCTGCTTGGCCAAGGCCACCACGCCGAGCACGCTCACACACAGGGACGCGAGCAGAAAGAAAAGCCGCATGAACTGCCCGTTCTCGCTGTGGTACAGCAGACCGTTGAACGTCGTCTCGCCCAGAAAACCGGTGCGGAAGTTGATCAACAGTCCCACGAGCACCGCGACCTGTCCGGTGATGGCGACGGCGGGGATGAGCTCGTGCTGCTTCTTCGGCAGCACGATCTCAAGCACGAGAAGAAACAGGGCGAGGCAGCCGAGCAGAAGTTCGGGAAAAATGGCCGTCCATTGATTGGATGCGGCGGCGGCCTGGAGAAGTTCGGGATTCATCACGGCGGAGAGTTCGGATTACTGGCCGGTCGCGCGGACCGCGAACGCCTCGACCGCCGGGTAGACGGCCTCCAAGGCGGAATTGAGCGGAGTGGAAATCGCCTTCGGCCACACGCCGAGAGCAACCAGCGTGAGCAGAAGCACGAGGGCGGGAATGCGTTCGTTCCAGCGCAGGTCGCCGATCACGCGCCCCTCCTGGTAACGTTGAAAGTCCTCGCTGGGTTTGCCGTAGAAAACCTTGCCCATCGCACGAAGGCCGTAGATCGCGGAGATCGCAATGCCCAGCAGCGCCGGCACGACCATCCACTTCGCATGGGCGTAAAGAGCCATGAAGATGGTGAGCTCACTCCAAAAATTCAGCAGCCCGGGTCCCGGCAAACCGATGCTGGCCAGGGTTGCGGTGAGAAAGAACGCGGCGAGAACCGGGGCCTTCTGCGCGAGCCCGCCCATGCAATCCATGTCAAAGGTGCCCGTGCGATGGTGAATGCTCGTCGTGAGCAGGAACAGAAGCGCCACCGACAGGCCGTGCGCCACCATAAACAACACCGCGCCTCCGGCACCCATGATCGACATGCAGGCCACGCCGAGAAAACCATAGCCCACGTGCATCACCGAGGCATAACCGACCATCTGCTTGAGATCCCGCTGGGCGAGCGTGATCAACCCGACGATGACGACGTTACCCAAGGCCAGCCAGACCAGCAACGGCGACCAGCTGGCGGCACCGATCGGGGCAAGGGGCAGCGCAATCTGCACGAGACCGTAGAGCCCGAACTTTTTCAAGACACCCGCATGGAGCATCGAGACCGAACTCGGCGCGGCCCCATAGCCCAGCGGCGCCCAGGTGTGCAGCGGCCACAGCGAGACCAAGGTGCCGAAACCAAACATCAACAGGCCGAAAATGTAGTTCTGGGTGGTGTCACGCATGGGTTGCAGCGCGAGTTCGTTGCGCAGCGTGATCATGTCGAAGGTCTCCGCTCCGCTCTTCATGTAGATCGCGAGCAGGCCGATCAGCGAGAGCATCGCGCCCGCCGTCAGATAGATCGTCATCTTCATCGCGGCATAGTTGCGGTCGCGTCCGCCCCAGATGCCCACCATGATGAAGGTGGGAATCAGCGCGAGTTCGTGGAAGAAGTAGAAAAAGAAGATGTCGACGCTCGCAAACACGCCGAGCAGGCCGGAGTGCATCACGAGCAGCAGCATCAGGTACGTCTTGAGCCTCTCGGCCCCGGACTGAATCGCGTAAAGCCCGGCCGCCAATCCGACGACGGCCGCCATGAGGAAGAGCGCGAATGAGATGCCGTTGAGGCCAAGCGTGAGCTTGATGCCCAAGCCTTCGAGACCGGTGTTGTAGCTCGTCAGGAAGAAATAATCGCCCGCCGGATTGGCCGGGAATTGACTCCACAGGTAGGCCGCGATCACTGCGGGCAAACCGAAACCAACGTAGGCCAGCTTCACGGCGAAGCGCTTGGGCAGTCCCACCATGATGGCGAGCGCCACGACGAGCGGAGTCGCGATGGACAGCAGGAGAAGATCGACGGGCAAGGTGTTCATCAACGAAAGCGCGTTAGAAGAGGCCGGCGGCAAAGGCCCAAAGGACCACCGCACCCAGCAGGAACCAGTAGACGTAGGCGTGCAGGCTGCCGACATGCAGCGCACGGGCACCTATGCCGATGAGTCCCACCAGTCCGGCGAAACCGCGAACGATCAGGCCCGCGAGAAAGATCTGCTCGATGAAATTAAGCAGAAGGGCGAGGCGCTGCTGCACCTTCGCCACATACCAGTCGTAGAGGGCGTCGATATAGAGCCGCTTCTCCAGCACGCGGTAGAGCAACGGGACCCTGGTTTCGAGAAAGTCCTGTTTCGCTCCGGGCCGATAAAGCAGGAAGCCCAAGGCAACACCGAGCACGAACACCGCCGTGCCTCCCACCGCGGCGGCCGTGTGGCCATCGCCTTCGAGCAGGCCGAGCGCGAAACCCGGCACGACGGACAACGCCGAAGGATAAAACCAGCCGTAACCCGCCAGGACCGCGCCGATGGCCAGAAGCACCAGAGGGCCGGTCATGATCGCGCCGTTCTCGTGCGCATGATCCGCGTTGTCGCTCCGGGCCGGGCCGAGGAACGTGACGGTCCACAGCCGCGTCATGTAAAAAGCCGTGAGGAAGGCACCCACGAGCAACAGCACGAAAACCTTTTGATCGTACTGATAGGCCAGCAAGAGAATCGCATCCTTGGAAAAATATCCCGACAGGAAGGGCATGCCGACCAGGGCGAGCGTTCCCAGCGTGAAGGTCAGGAACGTGATCGGCATGCGTCGGGCGAGGCCACCCAGGCGATAGATATCCTGCTCGTGATGGCTGGCGTGAATGATTGAGCCGGAGCCAAGGAAGAGCAGCGCCTTGAAGAACGCATGCGTGGTGAGGTGGAACATCGCGGCCGCGGTACCGCCGGTCAGGCCGGCGAGCGCACCGTCGACTCCGGAGCGAAGCGCCACAAGCGAACCCAAGGCGAAGGCAGCCACCATGAAACCGAGCTGCGAGATGGTCGAATAGGCGAGGATGCGCTTGATGTCGCGCTGCCCAAGCGCCGTGACGCCGGCGAAGAGCGCCGTGGCCACACCCGTCCAAAGAATGACCGTGAGCGCGTCGCCCGTCATGATGATCGAAACGCGGCAGAGCAGGAAGATGCCCGCGGCCACCATCGTGGCCGCATGAATGAGAGCCGACACCGGCGTCGGGCCTTCCATCGCATCCGGCAACCAGACATGGAGAGGAATCTGACCGGACTTGCCGACGGCTCCGCAGAAGATCAGCAGCGCAATGGAGGTCGTGACGAGCTCCGGCGAGGCATCGAGCTTCGCCGCGATGTCGGCCAGCGTGATCGATCCAAAAGCCCAATACGCGACGATGATGCCGAGCAGGAAACCGAAGTCCCCCAGACGATTCACGATGAACGCCTTCTTTGACGCCGCGACCGCGGCAGGGCGGTCGTAGTAGAAATTGATCAGAAGGAACGAACTCAGACCCACCAGCTCCCAGAAGATGAAGAGCATGATCAGGTCATCGGCCAGGGTGAGACCGATCATCGAGAACATGAACAGGGAAAGACAGCCGAAGAAGCGCGCCGCATTCACCTCTCCCTTCATGTAACCAACGCTGAAGACGTGGATGAGGAACCCGATGAAGGCCACGACGAAGAGCATCAACTTCGCCAGATCGTCGACGAGGAAGCCGAGTTCGATCGTGAGCGGACCGATGACCAGCCACTCGGCCTTCACGGTGAACGGTTCGGTGGCGAAAATCAGGATGCTCCCCAACACCACGATCGCGGCGGCCGCCGTGAGGGACAGCGCTCGTCCAATGGCCGGGCTCCGGCGGAAAAAGACCGCCGTGAGCAGGGCCGAGGCGAGCGGCGTGAACAGGAGAAGCAGGGCGGTTTGTACAGGCGTCACGGGCGTCAGTTTTTCAGCGCGTTGAGTTCCTCGACCTGGACGGTCTGGCGGCGGCGGAAGAGCGCCACGATGATGGCGAGACCGACCGCGACTTCGGCTGCGGCGACGGTGAGGATGAAGAAAACGAAGACGTTGCCGTCCATCGTGCCGTTGTAGCGCGAGAACGCCACCAGCGCGACCGTCGAGGCCACGAGCATGAGCTCAAGGCACATGTAGATCACCAGCGTGTTCTTTCGCAGCAGCACACCGAAGAAGCCGATGGCAAACAGCGCGGCGCTGAGCACGAGGTAGTGGGAGAGTCCGACGGTCATCATTTGATGTCCTCCAAGCCTTCGAAGCGTTTGCTGAGCACGATCACGCCGAGCATGGCGATGAGGAGGAGGAAGCCGACGACTTGCACTGGCAGGAGATAGGTCGTGAAGAGCTGGGCCGCGTAGTACTTCAGGTCGGCGCCCACGGGGACGATGGTCGCCGCGTCGGCCGAAGGCAGCGCGTTCGCCGCCCGGGCGAAGGACACGAGGCCGGTCACCAACAACCCGGCTGCCACGGTGCTCGCGACAATCGTGGAGCGCTTGAAGACCGGCCGCTCCCCACCCTTCATGTCGAGCAGCATGACGATGAACAGGAAGAGGGCGACAACCGCGCCCGCGTAGACAAAGATCATCAGGACGGCCAGCAGCCCCGTATCGAGCATCGCGAAGATGCCCGCCACCCCGACAAGGCTGAGCAGGAGGAACACGGCGGAGTTCACCGCGTTCCGGTTGAACACCATGGCCAGCGCAGAGCCGACGATCAGGAAGGCGAAGGCGTAGAAAATGAAAGCGAACATGATGGATGGTGGGGTGAGGCTGAAGAATCAGTCGTGAATACGCGTTCGTTCGTGAAGTTCGGGAAGGCGGAGGTTCAGCCTTTCAGCCCTTCAGTCCTTCAGCCTTTGGAACTCAGTGGTCTCCTCCGTGGGCGGCGGCTTCCTCGGCGGCCTTCTTCTTGTCCCACTTGAAGTGCTGATCGGGGAGCGTGCCCCCGAGCTCATACAGGCGGGCCTTGTTGTTGACCATTCCCTCGCGGGTGTAACCGGTCATCGAATACTGGTTCTGCAGCCAGATGGCCTCCTCCGGGCAGACTTCCTGGCAAAGGCCGCAGTAAATGCAGCGGAGCATGTCGATCTCGAACTCCTGCGGAGCCTTCTCCACGTGGGCCGTGGGGGAGTCCGGCGCGATTTCGCCCGGGGTGATCCGGATGGCCTTGGGCGGGCAGACGAATTCGCACAACTGGCAGGAAACGCACTTCTCACGGCCGTGCGGATCCTTGACCAGCGTCGGCACGCCGCGGTAGCCGGCCGGTATCGCCGGACGTTGCTCCGGGTATTCCAAGGTCTCCTTCGGGCGCACGAGGTGCTTGAACGTGGTCATCAGCCCGCTGGCGATCTGCGGGATGTAGGTGCGCTCGGCGAAGCTGAGCGGTTTGCGTTCGATAGGGACGACGGCCATGGCGGAGAATGAGAGAGTGGGAATTACGAAGGCAGAAGGGGCGGGATTGGCCGCCGGAGTCATCAGGACTGAGTCTGCATTCAAGGTTGCGAACGGGGCCGGGGCTCAGCCGCGGGTTTCGATGAAGGCAATGGCCAGGATGTAGAAGATCAGGTTCGCGATCGAGAGCGGCAGCAGACGCTGCCAGCCGATCTTCATCACCTGATCGTAACGGAAACGCGGGAGCGTCCAGCGCACCCACATGAAGAAGAAAATGCCGGCGAGCACCTTGCCGAGGAAGATGCCGATGGCAATGAGACCACCCAGCAAGGCCGGCAGTCCGTCGATGAGCGGGGCCAACGGCACCCAGGGCAAGGGATTCCAGCCCCCAAGGAAGAGCAGCGTGAAGATGCCGGAGCCCACGATCATGTGCGCATACTCCGCCACGAAGAAGAGCGACCACTTGAACTCGCCGTACTCGGTGTGGAATCCGCCAACAAGATCCGACTCGGACTCCGGCATGTCGAAGGGCTGGCGGTTGGTCTCGGCGAAGAGCGCCACGAGGAAGATGAAGGCCGAGAGCGGCATCAGGAAAATGTACCACAAACCACCGAGGAACCCGGGCTGGCTCTGGGTCTCCACCACCGCGAACAGGCTGAGCGTACCGGCGCCGCCGGGCACGTTGACCCAAAGGAAAACGGGAAGCACGGAGAGGGTCATCGAAAGCTCGTACGAGATGAGCTGGGCCGAGGCGCGGACACTGCCGAGGAAGGGGAACTTCGAATTGGAGGCCCAGCCGGCGATAATGATCGAGTAGACGCCCAGCGAAGAGAGCGCGAAAACGGCGAGCAATCCGACATCGAGATTGGCGAGAATAAGCGGCTTCAGCGTGCCCGCGGCTGCATCCCAGTAGGCGCCGAAGGGCACCACCACCACCGTCATCAAGGCGGGCACCAGCGCGATGAGGGGCGCGATGTAATAGTAGAACTTGTTAACGTGTCCCGGAATGACGTCTTCCTTGAAGATGAACTTGCCGCCGTCGGCCATGAGCTGGAACACACCCAGTCGCTGGAGAAAACGTCCGACGAACGGGATCCACGCCGCCCACGGCACAATCGCGCGATTCGGTCCGGGACGCCCCTGCACCCACGCAGCCACCTTGCGCTCGGCCATCGAGCAGGCGGCCGAGATCGGGAAGATCACGGCGATCACCGCCACCCCTTGCAGGGTCAGCCGGAGCCAGAGCGGGAGGTCGAAGTAGAAACTGAAGTCCATTGCGGAAAGGTGCGGGCAGTGAGCAGCGGCTAGCGAGGTGGTAAAAGCGGCGGACGAGGCGGCGGGAAGGTGTGAGTTCGTGATTCGCTCGCGGGTGGTTCGAATGCTCGCTACTCGCTACGCGCTACCCGCACCTGGTTTGTAATGCAGGGTCTCGCCTTCCACGAAGGCCAGGTTTGCCCACGGCGTGGAATCCAACAGAAGGCCAAACTCCGGCAGCTTGGCGTAGGCGGCGTGGGCCAGCGCGGGGACTTCCGCGACAAGGATGGACCAGAGCGCGGAGAGGTCGGACGGCACCCCGCCGCCACCGACGGCCGCTAAGAGCTTGGACAACACCACGAGATCGTTCGTCGCACCCTCAAGGCCTGGGACGGCCGGGGCAAATTTTTGGATGCGGAACTGCTGATTGACCAACGAGCCGGCCTTCTCGAAGACGGTGAGCGTCGGCAAGACCACCTGGGCCGAGGCGCTCGTCCCATTGGCATGCGTGCCAAGATAGATCACCGACACCTTTGCGAGCTGCCCGGACGAAAGGCCGGCGGTTGTGAGGTCTTCGCCGACGGAGACGATGGTCTTCACCGTGCCGGCGTCGATGGCTGCTCCGAGTTCGGTCAGCTGGGCAGACGGCAAGGAGGAAACAAGCCCCATGACAAGCGCACCGCGGGTGTTGGGATTGCGATCCGCGGAGATCAGCAGTCCATCGCCCGCGCCCGTTCGCGCCACGAGGCAAGCGGGCGCCTGCAATGCGGTCGCGAGCTTCCGGGTGAGAAACTGTTCCTCGACCGTGCTGCGGCCGGATCCGACGACGGCGACCGCACCGCCCTTGAGGATCGAGGCCGCGCGGCCGACCAGGGCATCCACCGACTCGACGGACTTCAGGCGGTCCTCGGCGGCGATCTGCGCGTACAGCCCGCGACCGCTGTCGGCCATCCACGTATCGTTCACCTCGTCGTTGCGGCGGGGGGTGATGCGGTAGACGATGCCTTCGCGCGACCAGACCACCGTATTGGCGCCGACACTACTTTCGATGTCGATGCTCTTGGTCTGCTTGAGAAACCAGACGCGCATCTTGAACCGGAAATCGGTCGAAGTCAGCGCGCCGACCGGGCAGATGTCGACGGTGTTGAGCGAGTAATTGTTCGCCAGCTGCTTGCCGGGGTAGCAGGTCAGAGTGGAATAGCTGCCGCGATCGATGAAGCCGAGCACGTCGTCCTTCGCGATCTCCTTGCTGAAACGGATGCAGCGCGAGCAGAGAATGCAGCGCTCGTCGTCGAGCATGACGCGCGGCCCGAGCTGCGTGCGCTTCGGCTTCACGTTCTTCTCCTCGACGAAACGCGAATAACCCCGGCCATAGCCCGTGGCCTGCTCCTGCAGCTTGCATTCCCCTGCCTGATCGCAGATCGGGCAGTCGAGCGGGTGATTGATGAGCAGGAACTCCATCACGCCTTCACGACAATCCCTCACCAGCGGGGTGTTGGTGCGGATGTGCAGGCCGGGCGAGGCGTTGGTGCCGCAACCGATCTGGGGACGCGGGATCCAATTGATCTTCTGCTTGCCCGTGGCCGGATCCGCGATCGGCTGCTTGGTCGCGGGATCGACCGCCGGCATGCCCATTTCGACGAGGCACATGCGGCAGTTGCCCACGATGGACAGCTTCGGATGGTAGCAATAAAACGGCACGTCCACCCCGATCAGGCGGGCGGCTTCGATCACGTTCGTACCCTTGGGCACGGCGATCTCCTTGCCGTCAATGTTGACGGTGACGAGGTCGGGTTTGGCGGGCTGGATCATTGCGGAAAGGAGCGTTTAACCACGAATGGACACGAAGTCACACGAATCAAAACCGGTCGAAGACAATGCGGAGAGTCCAGGAGCACCCGCGGGGGTCCGACCTGAATTCCAATCCCTCCGGATTCGTGTCCATTCGTGTCCATTCGTGGTTAAAAATAAATTCAGATCAGCTCGCGGACCTCGACGGGCTTGGCGGCTTTCTTGGCTTCGTGGTAGGTTTTGAATTCGTCGCCGAACTTCGCGATGAAGCTCTGCGTCGGCCAGGAGCAGGCCTCGCCGAAGGCGCAGATCGTGCGGCCGGGAATCTGGTCGGCCACGCTCTTGAGCAGACCGGCATCGTCGGGACGGGCCTCGCCATGCACCATGCGCGTGGTGATCTTCTTCATCCAAAGCGACCCTTCGCGGCAGGGCGTGCACTGGCCGCAGCTCTCGTGCGAGTAGAACGCGTTGATGTTCGCGAGGGCCTCGACCATGTTCACGGTGTCATCCATCACGATCACGCCGCCGGAGCCGCCCATCGTGCCGATCATCGCGAGCGAATCGAAGTCCATGGGCACGTCCTCGACCCCCCAATCGTACTCGGCTCCCGCGCGCGTCTTGCCCTTGAAGCGCTCGCCGAACCGCAGAATCTTCGCCGACGATCCGCCCGGAATCACGGCCTTGAACGTCCGGCCGGGCAAGGGACCGCCACAGACGTCGTTGAGCAACTGGCCCATCGTGATCTTGCCGGCCTCGAATTCGTAGTAACCGGGCCGCTGCACGTGGCCGGAAACACAAAAGATGCGCGTGCCGGTGTTTCCGGGCGTGCCGATCTTCGAATACTCCTCCCCGCCGATCTCCGCGATCGTCTTCACATGGCAGAGCGTCTCCACGTTGTTCACAATCGTCGGGCATTGGTAGAGACCCAGCACCGCCGGGAAATACGGAGGCTTGATGCGGGGGTTGGCGCGCTTGCCTTCGAGCGACTCGATCAGACCGGTCTCCTCGCCGCAGATGTAGGCGCCGGCTCCGCGATGAACGAAGATGTCGCACGAATACCCGGTGCCGAGAATGTTCTGGCCCACAAAGCCGGCGTCGCGGGCTTCCTGAATCGCCTTTTCGAGGATGCGCGCGCCATGCGGCATCTCGCCGCGGATGTAGATGTAGGCCTGCTTCACGTTGTTCGCGAAACACGAGATCATCGTGCCCTCGATCAGCTGATGCGGATCCTGATGCATGATGTAGCGATCCTTGAAGGTACCGGGCTCGGATTCGTCGGCGTTGACGATGAGGTAGATCGGTTTGCCGCTCTTGCGGTCAACGAGACCCCACTTCACGCCGCAGGGAAAGCCGGCGCCGCCACGACCGCGCAGGCCGGATTTTTTGACCTCTTCGATGAGATCCGCAGTCGGACGCGTCACCGCTTTCTTCAACACCTCATAACCGCCATGGCGAACATAGCAGGCCAGGTCGTTGGTATAGCCTGGCTCATCGATGTGCTTGAAGATGATGCGGCGTTGTTCGGGAGCGGACATGGTGGTCGAAAAGTAGTGAGTAGAGGATAGATTAGCGTTGAGCTACGGGATCGGAAGGTGGACGAGACTACGTTGGATTCGGAATGCTCGCTACCCGCTACCCGCTACTCGCTACTTTATTCGCGGCCTCTTGTTTAATTTGCTCGGCGATGGCCTTCGCCCGGGTCGCGTCGACGTTTTCGTGCAGGTCGTCGTCGATGAGGACGACCGGGGCGGTGCCGCAACTGGCGAGGCACTCGACGAAATCGATCGTCACTTCGCCGTCGGGCGAAATTTCGCCCCGGTGCGTGTTGAACTCCTGCTCGAAGGTCTCGCAGGTCTTGTAGCCGCCCATGAGCGCGCACGAGAGCGTGCGGCAGACCTTGATGTGCCGGCGACCGATCGGCTTGCGGCGGAACATGGGGTAAAACGTCACAACTTCGTAGACGTTGATCGGCTCAAGTTCGAGCTTCACGGCGATCCACGCGATCGCCTCCTCCGGAATGTAGCCGACGTCCTCCTGAATGAGGTGCAACAGCGGCAGCGTGGCGCTGCGCTTCACCGGATAATGCGTGATCACCTCGTCGATCTGGGCGAACGTTTCAGGTTTGAGGTTCATCAAAAAATTGCTCCGCAATTTTTACCGGTCACATTCGCCCATCACGAAATCGAGCGAGCCGAGGATCGCGACGACGTCGGACATGAGGTTGCCGACACAGAGTTTCGGGAGAATGGAAAGATTGCAGAAGGAGGGACCTCGAATCTTCAGGCGCCACGGCACGCCGCCGCCCTTGCTGACGACGAAGAAGCCGAGCGCCCCCTTGGGATTCTCCGCCTCGAAATAGACCTCCCCGGGCGGCATCTGAGGACCTTCCGTCACAATCATGAAGTTGTTGATCAACTCCTCCATTGACGTGAGCACCTTGGATTTGGGCGGAGCAAAGATGCGGACCGCATCGCGCGAGAACCAGTCACCCTCCGGCAGCTTGGCAATCACTTGGCGCACGATGCGCACCGCCTGCTTCATCTCCTCGCCGCGCACCAGATAACGGTCGTAGGAATCCCCCGTCGTGCCCACCGGCACATCGAAATCGTACTGCTCATAGCCCGAGTAGGGCTTGTCTTTGCGCAGGTCGAGAGGGACGCCGGAGCCACGCAGGTTGGGCCCCGTGAGGCCGTAGCCGATGGCGTCCTCCTTGGAGATGACCCCGACGCCGACGGTGCGATCCATGAAGATCTTGTTGCGGGTCAGCATCGCCAGCATCTCGTCCAGGATCGGCAGGAACTGGTCGCAGAAGGCCAGCACGTGGTCCGTCCATCCCGGCGGCAGATCGCGGGCCACGCCGCCAATGCGGGTGTAACTGGTCGTGAAGCGCGCGCCGGTGAGTTCTTCGAAGAGTTTGTAGAGTTTCTCGCGCTCGGTGAACTGATAGAGGAAAACCGTCCACGCGCCCGTATCCATGGCGAACGCACCGAGGCCGAGCAGGTGGGAGGAAATGCGGGCGAGCTCGCAGACGAGCACGCGGATCGCCTGGCAGCGCGGCGGAACCTCAAGGTGGGCCAGGCGCTCGACGGCGATGGCGTAGGCGACGTTGTTGGCGAGCGGGGCAAGGTAGTCCAGCCGGTCCGTGTACGGCACGAACTGGTTGTAGGTCATGTTCTCCGCAATCTTCTCGTCGCCGCGGTGCAGGTATCCAAGGACTGGATCGCACTTGGTCACGATCTCGCCGTCGAGTTCGAGCTGGAGCCGGAGCACGCCGTGGGTGGAGGGATGCGACGGCCCCATGGCGAGCGACATCTTTTCGGTCTGAAATTCCGGCGTCTCGGTGATCGCGCGGTCAGCGGCCGCGGCGTTCTTCGCGGCGTTGTCGGGAAAGTCAAATTCGGAGGCCATGTCGGTAAGGCGTGCGCGTTATTCGGGTTTCTCGCTGCGCTCGTTCCAGCTCTCGTCCTTGGCGCGCGGTTCGGCCTCGGTGAGGTTCATCTCGCCGGACGAGGCGACGAACGGCCCGCCCAACATGGGCGCGGCCTTGACCTTCGCGCCCGTCTCTTCGGCGACCTCAAGGTCGGGCAGTTCCGTCTCGATGCCGGCCAGCGGGAAGTCCTTGCGCAACGGGTGATAGGGGTAGCCGTCCCACATCAGAATGCGGCGAAGGTCGGGATGGCCCGTGAACGTGATGCCCAGCAGGTCGTACGTTTCCCGCTCGTGCCAGTCGGCCGAGGGCCAAAGTCCCGTCGCCGTCGGCATCGCCGGCTCGGCGTCGTCCGCGCACTCCGACGCGACGCGGAGGTAAGCGCCCCGGGTCGTGGCGAGCAGATGCCAGACGACGGTGAAACGCGGCGAGACCCCCTCGGCCCAGTCGATCGCGGTCACGTCGACCAGCATGTCGTAACCGCTCTCGTCGCGCAGGCTTTGCAACACGGCCACCACCTCGGCCGCCGGCACGTTGATCGCCGGATGGTCGGCGCTGGGGCGCAACGTGACCTGCGGGAATTTGGCCTGAACGGTGGCGATGATGTCGGCGGGCGCGGTCATGCGGGACGATTAAGAATCGAAAGTGACTCAGGCCATGAGGCGCGTCGCCGAGCGTTCGCGCTTCATCTTTGCCTGGAGTTTCATCAAGGCATCGAGCACCGCTTCCGGGCGCGGCGGGCAACCGCTGATATAGACGTCAACCGGGATGATCCGATCCACGCCCTGAAGGGTCGCATAGCTGCGGTACATGCCGCCCGAACTGGCGCACGCACCCATCGCGATGACCCATTTCGGTTCCCCCATCTGATCGTAGATGCGGCGGACGTGCGGGGCCATTTTGTACGTCACCGTTCCGGCCACGATCATGCAATCGCTTTGCCGGGGCGAGAAGCGCATCACCTCTGCACCGAAGCGCGAAATATCGAACCGGGCACCGCCGACCGCCATCAATTCGATGCCACAGCACGCGAGCCCCATCGGCATCGGCCAAATGGAGTTCGTGCGGAGCCAGTTGATGACGGAATCCAGACGTGAAACGACGACTTCTCCCTCAATCTTGCTGTTGTAGGCGAGTTCAGTGTTGGGAGAGACCATGGCGACGGGAAAAGAGGTGGATGGTGTGTGGCCGTAAAGCGCAGAGCGTTGCGATCCCCAACAGGCCGCGCAAGCCGCTTTTGGGGAATTCGCACTCTCCGCAACGCCGCTGATACCCGCGTGAAGCGGGATGCGTACCACGTCGTCGTTGTTGCCGCGATTCGCGACTACAGATCGACGGTCCGACCCTCGCGAAACGAACGATCGGCGGCGAGCACCACGCGCAAACTGTCGATCGCGCTCTCCAGGTGCTCGCGGAGATCACGGTCTTCGCGAATCGCCCGCAGAAACACCTCCTGCTCGCGCCGGCAAAGCTCGTCATGATCCGGCTCGTCTGAGACGTCGACGTACTCGTCCGCCCTCGCGAACGTGCCGTCGGGCCGGAGCTCCGCATGGTGAATGAGCAGGGATTCCGTCTTCGAATGCGAATCCACGTCGGCGGACTTGCCGGCGGCGGCGGCCGTGCGCGCCGTGATGCTCACGCAACCCTTGGGACCAATCACGTCCTTCACGAAGAACGCCGTCTCGCTCATCATCGGTCCCCACCCGGCCTCGTACCATCCCACGGACCCATCCTCGAAGGTGACTTGCAACTGCCCGTAATTGATCTGCCCCGGAGCGATCGTGTCGGTGAGGCGCGCGCCGATGCCGCTCACGCGAATCGGCCGCGACCCCGTCATGCGACGCATGACCTCCACGTAATGCACGCCGCAGTCCACGACCGGCGACATCGACTTGAGCAGGTTCCGGTGCGTCTCCCAATTGGCACCCGAACTTTGCTGGTTGAGGTTCATCCGCATCACGAGCGGCTTGCCGAGCGTCTGCGTGAGCTCGACGAAACGCATCCACGACGGATGCACCTGCAGGATGTAGCCGACGACAAGCTTCCGCCGCAGGCGCAACGCCGTATCGATAATATGGCGACACTCCTCCACCGTTTCCGCGACCGGCTTTTCGAGGAACACGTGCGCCCCCGCCTCGAGCGCGGCGAGCGTGTAGCGCGCATGGGTGTCCGGATACGTCGAGATGCAGACCGCATCCGGCCTCGTCGCCGCCAGCGCGGCGTCGAAGTCGTCGAACTCGGCATAGGCGCCGTCGAAGTCGGCGTTGAGTTTTTGTCGCGAGGCCGGGCCGCGGCTGACGAGGCCGACGATCTGGAAGTCGTCCGCCATGCGATGATAGGCCCGGGCATGGGAGGTGCCCATGTGCCCGCAACCGACGACCAGGACCCGTAGTTTCGTCGTCATGACACTCAATGCGGAGGTTGCGCGCCGGATCCCGTCTCGGCCGGACCGCGGGTGGGCGGCGAGAAGCAGAACATCAGCAGGAGAATGCCCACGATGGCCGCGACGGTCGGCACGAAGAAGAGCTTCTGGTAATCCACCGCGGCCACGCCATCGATCGTCGAGGTGAACGCCGCCGCGAGGCGCGGGAACACCTGGCTCGCCATCACCATGCCGACGCCGAGGATGAGCAGGTTGGCCGCACCCTGCGCGCTGGCGCGCACGTCGGTCGGGAAGACCGCGTCCACGAAGATGTACACCGTGGCAAAGAAGAACGCGTAGCAGACGCCGTGCAGCACCTGCACCGCAATGATCAGCCACGTCTGGCCCGAATCGGCAAACAGCGCGAACACCCCGTAGCGCAACGCGTGCCCGAGCACGCCGAGCACCATCGTCCACTTCCAGCCGAGCTTGGTGAGAACCACGCCGAGGATGAGCATCGTGACGATCTCCGCCACCTGGCCGATGCTGCTCACGACCATTGTCATGCGCGCCGAGATGCCGACGTGGGTGAGGAAGCCGTCGATCACCACAAAGTAGCCGTTGTGAATCACCGAATCGATGAACGTCACGAGGAAGAGCACCGCCACGAACGGCAACCGGAGCATCTTGGCGGCGCGGAGCCACGCAAACCGGTCGAGCCCCGTCGCATCGCGGCGCGGCGGCGTGTGCGGCAGCGTGAGACTGTAGGCGGCCAGCACGAAGGAAATGAGGCCCGCGACGATGAACACCCAGCGCGTCTGCGTGGCATCCGCCTGATCGCCGAGCAGGAAGATGAACGGCCAGCTCACCACGATCCATCCGACCGTGCCGCCCATGCGCACGAACCCGAAGTCTTTCGCCGGATTCGCGAGATTCGCAAAGGCGAGCGAGTTGGCGACCGAGATGGTCGGCACATAGACCAAGCCGTAGATCAGGAAGATCGCGAAGAACGCCGGGAACGTCGTGGCGAACGACGTCGCGATCAAGGCAAGCCCGCCCACCAGGTGACTGAAGGCAAGGAATCGCTCGGCCGAAAACGTGCGGTCGGCGAACTGATTGCTAAAGAACAGGCCGACGAGGGACGCGATGCCGAAGACGCTCCCGACCCACGCCTGCTGACCGGCCGTGAAGCCGAGCATGCCCATGTAAGGGAAGATTTTGATCTGCCACGCGCCCCAGATCGCGATTTCCAGGGCCATCATGACGAACAGACGGTTGCGGATGGAGAGAGACATGGGGAGGGGTTCCGACCGTTTCGGCGACGCGCCCACGATCAGGGTGCACGCGTTGTAAGCATCACCCTCTCCAAGGCAAGAGTCGGAACGAAAACGTTTTTCGCTCTCTGATAATCGCCGGACGTTTGCTCAATCGAGCAACCTCAGCGTGAGGCGCCGCACCTCCATCACGCTTCGCCCCGGTAGGGAAAGCGCGCGCAAGGACAGCACGCCGCTTCCTTGGTTCAACGTGATCTCGCCGAGTGCAAGCGGTCGAAATTCCTTCGAGGGCGACTCCGCCGCCGGACGAGGCAGCGTATCCTGATTGGTGTAAACCGGAGGATCCCAACCAGGCGCCACCGTTCCCGTCAAACGAGAGGCACCCAACGAGAGTTCGATGGTTGCGCCGGCATCCCCCAGTGGACACGTGTAGTCGATCGTGACCGCATACCGACCGGCCGTAGCCACCTCGATTTTCCACTCGATCCGGTCGTCGAGGGAGGTCCAATTCACAAAAAACGAACTATTGGGCGCGGAACTGCTGCGTTTTACGCCACCCCTCGGCTCGCCATCGCGTGCAGGAAGGATGGTCACGGGAAACTCAGGATAGCCCACGGGAATGGCGCGCGCATCGACCCCTGCGGCCGTCGGCGCCTCGCTCCCCGGGGCGTCGCCGTACATCTCCCGCCGCCAGGCGGCCACTTCGGCCGCGAGGCGCGCTGCGACCGCAGGTTCGCGCGCGTTGAGCGGCGTCGTCTGCCCGGGGTCGGCGGCGAGTTCGTAGAGATTTCCGCGCGCATCGAGTACGTGCCGTTGGTTGCGCACGCTGATGTTGCCGTTCCACGCCGCGAACAAGAGCCGGTCCGGCCACGCCTGCGCCTGACCCAGCATCAAGGGCGAAAGATCGCGTCCGTCGAGCGGCCGGTCGCCCACCCGCGGCACGCCGGCCAGCGAGGTCAACGTCGGAAGCAGATCGATCGCACCGGCAATCTCACGCACCGTAAGTCCTGCGGGCAGACGGGCCGGCCAGCGCACGAAGGCCGGAACCCGCACCCCGCCTTCATCCGTGCTGCCCTTGCGCGCGCGCATGCCGCCGGTCCAACGAAAGGAATTGGGGCCATTGTCGGAAAAATAGAAAACCAGCGTGTTGTCGGCCACGCCCAACTCCTCGAGCTTGCGCAGGATGCGGCCGACATTGCGGTCCTGATTCTCCATCATCGCCAGCGCACAACGCGTCTGATCGGCGTCCTCCCGATCCGCGTCCGTCGCGAATTGCGTCAGCGGACGGTCCTTGAACCGCGCCCAATCCTCTTCCGGAACCGACCACGGCGAATGAGGCGTGGTGAAAGGCACGTAGCAAAAGAACGGCTGGTCGCCGGCGCGTTCGATGAACTCGATCGCCCGGTCCGTGCACACGTCGACGATGTAGCCCTGCGTGCGCACCATGCGTCCGTTGTCCTCCAGGAGCGCATCGACGTATTCGCCCCAATGTCCGGAGGTGTATCCAAAAAACGAATCGAACCCGCGCGCCATCGGATGATACGGCCACTGGCTGCCGTTGTGCCATTTGCCGAACGCGCCCGTGGCGTAGCCCGCCGCGCGAAATGCCTCCGCCATCGTGCGCTCATCGAGATCAAGCCGCTCGGCGCCGGTCGAGACGCCGCGCACGCCTCCGCGAGGATGGTAGCGGCCGGTCAAAAATTCCGCGCGCGTCGGCGAACAGACGGGCTGGACATAAAAGCGTTCGAAGGTCACTCCGCGCTGGGCGAGCGAGTCGATGTGCGGCGTGCGCACCATCGTGTTTCCATTCTGGCTGTAATCGCCCCACCCGGCGTCGTCGGCGAGGAAGATGACCACATTGGGGCGCGCGGCCTGACTGAAACCGGCGGCCGTGAACATCAGGAACGCCAGGCAGGCCCCTGCGGCGGAAGAGCGGATCGAGAAGACCATGGGGTACCGAGCGAACGCCCGCCCGGCGGCATTGGCAAGAACCCCGGTGTAGCCGCCCATGTCCCCAGGGGCGTGGTTGGGAGCGTACGGAGGCTGATGCCCGGCACGGATGAGGACATCCGTGGCTACATGGCGCCACACGAAATCAGAGCCCAATCGCAAAACGTCCACGAGAGCATAGATCCATCATGAGAGGCTTGCCTTCCACGAAGGGGCGCTGTCAGTTGAATGCCTATCGCGTGATAGGTACCATGCTGACCGAACGACAAGAACAGATCCTGGAGTTTGTGCGCGACTACCAGAGCGATCAGGGCGTTCCGCCTGCGACGCGGGAAATCGCCCGGCGCTTCGAAGTGAGCCAGCCGACCGTGACAGGGCATCTGCAGGCCCTCGCGCGCAAAGGGCGGCTGGAAAAGCTGGCGGATGGCAAATGGGGATTCAAAGGCGGCGCGGTGCAATCCCACCTGTTCGACGTGCCGGTGTACGGCTCGATCCCCGCCGGTCTGCCGGCGATGCAGGAACAGGAAAGCGAGGAGACCGTGCGCATCGACCCGTCCGTCTTCGGAGTGAAGTCGGCCCGACCGCATCATTTCTGGTTTTTACGCGTGACCGGCGACTCGATGGAAGGCGCCGCGATTTTCGATGGAGACCTGGTCGCCTTGGTGCGGCGTGAGCCGCGACCGGGCGAGATCATCGCCGCGCTGGTGGACGGCACCACCACGACCTTGAAGCGTCTCGTGCACGAACGAGGGCGAACGCTTTTGCGGGCCGAGAACCCGCGTTACCCCGACATCGCGCCGCAGCACTTGGAAGCGCAAGGCGTGGTGGTCGGCGTGATCCGGCGAAAGCTCGCTTAACCCGTATGAAGCCCGGTGCCCGCCCCCCTCACACTTTCCGCGTTGCGGTCCCTTGTGGCCGCGCGGTTTCCGACGGAAGAGCGGAAACCCTGCGGGAACGTGCCCACGGGCGTCGCCGGAGTTGACGCCGCTCTCGGCGGAGGCCTGCCGGCCGGCCGGCTGACCGAACTGGTCTCGGCCACCGCCGGCAGCGGCGGGCAACTGGTGCTCGTCCGCCTGCTCGCCACCACACGGGCGGCCCGACAACGCGTGGCGTTGATCGACGGCGCCGATGGCTTCGCGCCGGAGGCCGTGCCGGCGGATGCCCTGCGCCATCTCGTGTGGGTGCGTCCTCGTCATCTCGAGGAAACGTTGGCCGCCGCCGACCTGCTGGTAAGGGACGGCAACTACGGCGTGGTCGTGATCGACCTGCGGGGCGTCGCCGAACGCATGCTGCAACGCCTGCCCTCGACCCATTGGCATCGTTTGCACCGGGCGGCGCAGAATCATCCCACCGCCGTGCTGGTGCAGACCCCCTTCCCCTTGGTGCCCGCAGTGCCGTGGCGGATGGCGTTGCGCGCTCCCCTGGGTCTGGCTTTGCGCCGTCACACGCAGGCGCTGCTGGCCGATCAGCTGGTCTTCGAAACCCTGCGAACCCGCCTCGTGCTCGTGGAGGAACAGGCCGGATGAGCTTTGCCGTGTTTTGGGTCCCGGACTTTGCGCTGCACGCGTTGAGACGGAGCGATCCCGCGTTCGCCAGAAAACCGGTCGCCCTCGTCACCGGCGAGGGCCGCAAGGCCGTGGTCATCGAAGTGTCGCCCGAGGCCACCGGGATCACTCCGGGGCTCGCGGTGCCCCTCGCGATGGCTCGGTGTCCCGGTCTCATCCTGCGGCCGCGGGATCCGAAGGCCGAAGTCGAGGCCCAGCGGTTATTGATCGCGTCGGCCTTCACCCTGTCGCCCCGCGTCGAGGCCACGGCCGCCGGACAGTGCACGGTGGATTTGCAAGGGGCCGGGCAGACCCGGACCGAAGCGGCCTCGCGGCTGCGCGTGGTGGAGCTGGCGCAGGCCGGTCTTCCCCTGCGGGCCGGCCTCGCGGCCACTCCCCTGCTCGCCAGCTATGCGGCGCGTCAGGCCGGGCCGATCCTGATCGTGCGGGATGCGCGGGCGTTTTTGCGGCCGTTACCCCTGACGATGGCGGAGCCGACCAGCGCGCAGGCGGAGATCTTGCGCAACTGGGGCATCAAAACGCTCGGAGACCTCACCGCCCTGTCCAAGGCGGACGTGGGCCAGCGCCTGGGAGCGGAGGGCGTCGCCCTGTGGGAACGCGCAGCCGGGGAAACCACCCGCGTGCTTCGCTGCATTGAACCGCCGCGCTCGTTCGTCGCGGAGTGGATTTACGAGCCGCCGGTCGAATCCATCGAGCCCCTGTTTTTCAAACTGCGCCGCTTCGCGGAGCGCATCGCGCTGGAACTGCGCGCCGCAGGTTTTGTGGCCGAGGCCTTGAGGCTCACGCTCCTTCTGGAAGACGACACCGATTACAGCCGGGAATTTCGACTCCCTGAACCGGGAGCTGAGGTGGAGTCGTGGCTGCGCGTGCTCCAAACCCATCTCGAAACCGTGCGCACCGCGGCGCGCGTCAGCGGCGTGCGATTGCAGGCCTCCCCGGCCCGGCCACCGGTAAAACAGGACGGGCTGTTCGATACCGGGTTGAACGACCCGGCCGCATTTTGGGAGAATCTCGCGCGCCTGGGAGCGTTGGTCGGCGAGGACCGGGTCGGCACCCCGGTTCGGTTGGAGACCCACCGGCCGGATGCGTTCACGTTGACCAAACCCGCGGAGATCGTGCCGGCGCCCGAAGCGGAATCGCTTCATCCCACGAAGGGCCCGGCGCTGCGGCGGTTCCGTCCGGCCTGGCCCGCGCGCGTGACGTGGTCCGGGGGCCGGCCCGTCGCCGTGGCGGGAGACTTGAGCGGGAACATCTGCGCGACCGCCGGTCCCTGGCGGGTATCCGGCGACTGGTGGCAACCTCACGCGTGGGCGGTCGAGGTCTGGCAAATCGAAATGACGACCGGCAGCGTCTATCAACTCGCCCACACGGCCGAGGGCTGGTGCGTGGAAGGGGTGCTCGACTGATGACCTACGTCGAACTCCATGCGCACAGCGCATTCTCGTTTCTGCGCGGCGGCTCCACGCCCGAGGCCCTGGCCGAGGTCGCCGGTCAGCGCGACCTGCCTGCGGTGGCCCTCTGCGACCGGGGCGGCGTGTACGGCGCGGTACGGTTGCACATGAAGGCGAAGGAAGCGGGACTGCGCGCGCTCGTCGGCGGCGAGCTTCCCATGGAAGATGGCAGTGTCGTGCCGGTGCTGGCCGCAAGCCAGGCGGGTTATCGCCGGCTGTGCGGCCTCCTCACCACGGCCAATCTGCGCTCCCCCAAAGGGGAAGGTCGCGTCACCTGGATGGAACTGGCGGCCGGCAACGAGGGGCTGGTCGCGTTGACCGGCGACGAGGAAGGGCCGCTGCGCCGGGCCTGGCGACGATCAGGCGCGAGGGAGGCGGATCTCATCGGAGAAAAATTGCTCCGGGCTTTCGGCCCCGGCCGGCTTTACGCCGAAGTGCAGCGGCATCTCGTGGCCGGGGAGGAGGAGGCCAACGACTTCGTGATCGATTGGGCGCGCGCGCGAAAACTGCCGCTTCTGGCGACCAACGGCGTGCAGTACGCGACTCCACGGGAACGTCAGGTCGCGGACGTGTTCACCTGCCTGCGCGAGCAGGTCACCCTCGACACGGCGGGGCGAAAGCTCGCCTGCAACGACGAACGCCACCTGAAGACTCCGGCGGAAATGGCCGCCCTCTTTGCGGATCTGCCGGAGGCGATCGCGAACACCGCGCGGCTGGCGGAGCAACTGGCGTTCACGCTCTCGGACCTCGGGTATCGGTTTCCCGACTACAACGTTCCCGCCGGCGAGTCCCAGGATTCGTTTTTGAGAAAGAGGGCGTATGAAGGTGCGGGCGGGCGCTACGGCACGATCGGCCCGAAGGTGCGCCGGCAGCTGGAACGGGAACTGACGCTCATCGCCCATCTGGGCTTCAGCGGCTATTTCTCGATCGTCTGGGACATCTGCCGGTTCGCGCGCGCCCGCGGCATTCTGGTGCAGGGCCGCGGCAGCGCGGCAAACAGCGTGGTGTGCTACGTGCTCGGCATCACCGCGGTCGATCCCATCGCCAGCAAACTCCTGTTCGAGCGCTTCCTGAACGAGGGCCGGACCGACTGGCCGGACATCGACCTGGATTTCCCGAGCGGCGAGCTGCGGGAAAGCGTCATTCAGGAAATGTACACGCGCTACGGCCGGCTGGGAGCGGCCATGACCGCCAACGTGATCACCTATCGGGGGAAGAGCACGTTCCGCGAGGTGGGCAAAGTCTTCGGTTTTCCGGAGGACCTCGTCGAACGCTTCAGCGCGCTGTTTCACGGCGGCGATTATCCGCAAACCCTCGAGTTCCAGCAGCAGTTGAAGATGGCCGGCATCCCGGCCGATCACCCGCGCCTGCCCAAACTGCTCGAAACCTGCACGCAAGTCATGGGACTTCCCCGTCACCTGGGCCAGCACTCCGGCGGCATGGTGCTGAGCACGAGTCCGCTCTCGGACTATGTGCCCTTGGAAAACGCGCGCATGCCCGGACGCAGCGTGCTGCAGTGGGACAAGAGCGATTGCGAGGATGTCGGCATCGTGAAGGTCGATCTGCTCGGCCTGGGCATGATGGCCGTGCTTCAGGACTCCTTGGAACTCTGCGCGCAACAAGGCCGGCCCGTGGACCTGGCGCACCTGCCCCAGGACGATCCCGCCACCTTCGCGAGCATTCAGAAAGCGGATACGGTCGGCGTTTTCCAGATCGAATCACGCGCGCAGATGGCCACGTTGCCGCGGATGAAGCCCGTCTGCTTCTACGACCTCGTGATCGAAGTGGCGATCATCCGCCCCGGCCCGATTCAAGGCGATGCCGTCAATCCCTACCTGGAACGACGCGCCGGCCGCCAGCCCGTCACCTACCCCGACGAACGCGCCAAGCCTATCCTGGAACGCACGCTCGGCGTGGTGCTTTTTCAGGAACAGGTCCTGCAACTCGCGATGGAGCTGGCCGGTTTCTCCGCCGCCGAAGCGGATGCCTTGCGCCGCGCGATCGGTTTCACCCGCTCCCCCGACCGGTTGATCCGCATGCAGGCCCGGCTGGCGGAGGGTCTGCGTCGCAACCACGTCTCCGCAGAGGCGACGGACTACATCGTTCGTTCGCTGGCCTCGTTTGCGCTGTACGGCTTTCCCGAATCCCACGCGATCAGCTTCGCGCTGCTCGCCTACGCCTCGGCCTGGCTGAAAGTCCACCGTCCGGCGGAGTTTCTGGCGGCGCTGCTCAACAACCAGCCCATGGGGTTCTACTCGTCCTCCACCCTCGTCCAGGATGCACGCCGGCACGGCATCAAAACCCTGCCCGTGTGCGTCACCTGTTCCCAGGAGAAATGCCACGTGGAATCCGCCGATGCGGTGCGACTGGGCTTGTTGTCAGTGAAGGGGCTGCGTCTCGACAGCGTGCGTCGCATGCGTGCGGCCCGCGACGAGCGGCCCTTCCGCTCGATGACGGATTTCCTGAAACGGACGGATTTCAATCCCGCAGAACGGCGGGCGTTGTCGGGATCGGGTGCCTTGAATGCGCTGGCCGGAGATCGCCGCGCCGCGCTGTGGCAGGTCGAGTCCCTGCACGCCGAGGACGACCTGTTCCGTCGCGCGGCGGGAGGCGACGACGAGCCGATCCTTTCTCCGCTCGAACGGATGTCCCACCTCGAACGGGTGCAGGCAGACTTCGCCCACCTCTCGCTGACGACCGGCGCGCACCCCATGAAGCTTCTGCGGGAGCACCTGCCCGAGCTGACCCCGGCGGCTCGCCTCCCCACCCTGCCGTCCGGCGCGCGAGTCCAAGTGGGCGGCGCAGTCATCTGCCGCCAGCGCCCCGGCACCGCCAAAGGATTTTGTTTCATCACCGTCGAAGACGAGACCGGACTAGCAAACACCATCGTGCGCCCCCGGCTCTTCGAGCAGGAACGCCTCACAATCAACCTCGAATCCTCGCTCGTCATCACCGGCCGCCTGCAAAACGAACAAGGCGTCATCCACGTCATGGCCGAAAAAATCACCGCCCTGCCGGCCATGGGCCTGCCCGCACAGGCCAGCCATGATTTCCACTGAGAGCCTGCTCAGCGAATACCTTACCGCCACGATCTACAATCCACCCGCCACGATCCAATCTGCAATCCCACGATCCTCCTTCCGCTACTATCCTATCTCTTCCAGAACTTCTTACAGGAGGTCGCAGAGAGCGCGGAGGAGGAGTGCGCAAACCCCGTCAGGCGCGTTCCCGCTGGTGGACGCGCGGGTCCCTCCGCGCGTGGTTCGAAATACCCCGATCATAAAAGCGGTTTAAATGCGACGGCCCCCCACGGTCACCCTGCATCATGCCCGAAGTGACCGCATACCTGCTCTCTGCGACCTCCTGCGGCCTGCGGTGCGATCCGGCAACGCGCGATCCTACCTTAACGCCAAAGAGCCGCTTGCCTACACTGGTTACCGTGCCAAGTTAACGCGCGGAGAGGTCAATCCACGGGGTCATTACTTACCTTTTACCCTTTTGAACGAACTAAGTTCAAAGCGAACATTCGCGACGCGGGTAAGACTCCCAAGACTTAACTGGTGGTAAAAGGTAAGTAATGACCCCATGACCCCATGCCCCATGACCCCATGGCATCGTATCCCATGCTCAACCGACCGGAACTGATCGCGGCCCACATGGCCTCATTTACCCGAGGCTTGGAGGTCGAAAAGTTCTGGGTCTTGTTGTCTCAACCGGAAGAACCGGCTGAAGAAGCTGGTAGAGGTCACCTCGGGGACCGCCATCTCAGCCCTGGCACATCCACGGGAGGTTTTCCGCAGCGCGGTCCAGCATGGAGCGACCGCCATCGCCTGTGTCCACAACCACCCATCGGGCGACCCCGCCCCATCGAGTGCCGACGTGCAGGTCACCCGGCAATTGCGAGATGCATCCCGCACCATGGACATCGAGCTTCTGGATCATGTGATCCTTGGTGAAGCCGCTGCAGATCCGACGAGATCGGGATTTTACTCCTTTAGGCAGGCGGGGATATTGTAAAAGGCCATCCGCACTCGCATGATCTGCGATAGCCGCTTTTCCAATCTTGGAACACGGCCGGGCGGATAAGCTTGCCCTCATCGAAGGGAAAGCCAAGGTTGATTCAACCTTTTAAGCCATGCCTAACCAACTCTCAAAGTCCAAGCGCCGCCAGAGTCTCGCCGAACACGAGGCGGTATTGGTCGCACTCGCGGAGATCGCACGTCGGGAAGATACGACCGTGATGGCCTTACTGCGCCAGGCGACCCGCGATTTGGTGAAAAACAGGGTGAGCGAGCCGATTCAGGCCGAGCGCCTGCGCCAGTTGGTCTGGCAAAAGGCCCCCCGGATGCCGACGCATTTCAAAACAGCCGCTCAGGTGGCGCGCTTCAAACGCAGTCAACGCGAGTTCGACCAGGTGCTCCTCGATTTGGCGTTGGCGAGTCCGCAAGCTATTCAGCAGCGCAATTCCGTCGTTTCGCCGCGACGGGTCATCCGAATGATCGACTTCGATCAAGCCCATGCCACCGCAGATCGCGAATCGTCGAATCGAGATCACGACCTCGTCGACGAATGTTTGCCGCCCTTTGATACAGCCACGGGACGAAAAGTGCGTAGCGGATTCGGGTAGGCAGCACTGAGGTGCCCGGAAAGAAGCGGTCCGCCAAACCTTGGTGAATGAGCAAACCTCCGATCTCATCACGCGTGTCCTGTTCATTGTTGGCCAGCGAGCGCTCCACTTGCCGCATCTCGTCGCGCGACAACATCGTCCATCCAAGCGTTGGCTTCATTAGGCGATGTTCGCTGAGTGCAGCGTTACGTTTTTGGGCCTTTTAGATCAGCGGAGGCTGTCATTTCCGCGACGACGAACCGGGTGAAATCGCTAATGTCGTGGCGCACCGAAGCATTCTCCAACGCAGCCATGTAGGCTTTGCGATGCTCCACGCGGATTACCGTCCAAGGATAGCCGCCTGCTGCGAGCATGGCGTTCAAGATAAACCGGCCGATGCGACCGTTGCCGTCCGAATAGGGATGAATATAGACAAAGAGAAAATGTCCGAGGACCGCTTGCACCCTGGCGGACGGCTCGGCGGCGAGAAGCGCAAAGAGAGTGTCCAACAATTCCGGCACCGCCTCGTGTGGCGGCGGCACGTGTTCGGAGCCCCGGATGAAGACTGGCCGATTACGGTAGCCGGCGAGAGCGTAGGCCGGCAGCAGCCCCGATTGAACGGACGGGCTAAAGAGCGCACGATACCAACCCGGCAAGTCGCGATTGATAATTGCGGGTGCGGGCTGGCCACCGAGGATTTCCCGCAGACTCTTCAGGACGGCTTGGAAAGCGTCGTGATACCCTTTCGCGGCCATCGCGTTCACCGGTCCACTATCGGCCCCGCCTGCTTCCGGGTTCCATTCGCCAGCAGCGATCCGCGCGATCATTTCGGGCGTCACCTGATAGCCCTCGATGGAAAGTGAGTGATAGGCGTCGTGCGTGTAAATTTCAGCAACGCGACTGAGATAAGCGTCGGTTTTGGGAGCGCCCGGCGCGGCGGGAAAAATTTCGTTCACGACCGGACGCAGGTGCTGCCAGAGGGCTTTCAGCCGGCCCACGTAGGGCGAGGTGAAGAGTAATCCGGCAGGCAGCCGAGGCGGAGCGACGAACGGGTTGGTTTCGACGAATTCAAGACCGGCGGCGGTCAGATCGGCGGCGAGGCGGTCGGCCTGATGGGTCAGGCTACAGTGCCGGAACGCACCGACCAACCGGCCGGCCACGGTAGGGGAACCCGCTTCTCCCAACAGCACGCGGCTGAGATCTTCCGGCCGGACCAGCCGCAGGGCGATTTCTGCACGGGTAGCAGACTGCCGGAAAAAAACGGGACTCACCCGCACCAAGGCGAGAGCCATGGGCATGACCTGCACGCCTCGCCGAATGTCCGTGGGATTGGGCAGGTTTTTCTTGTCGGTGTAGAGTAGCAACGACGTGCGATTCGGCAGCTCCACGGTGGATGTGCCCCCCTTGCCGGCGATGACGATCAGTTGAGACGGGGTGTGCGTGTTGCCGGTCCACAAATCGAGCGAATGCTCGGCGGATAGGCTGTAGTCCGTGCCAAAGCGGTGGCGCAGATAGGCGCTGGCGAAGCTCCAGAAATGCGCGTGCCAGAAGGTCGTATCGCCCGGCTCCGCCTGGGGAGTGGTCACGGCATACCAGCCCTTGATAATTTCCACGAGGAAGCCACGCTTGGTCAGCAGCAAGCGATCCGGCCGGGAGATGTCCGGGCCGCGGACGACTTCACCGGTCGCGCGGTCGCGCACTCGTTGGAGGGCGGTAGCGAGAGCTTGTTGAGGATTGGGCATCGACTTTGCTTTGCTGAAAAATAACTGTGTTTTGTCGGTAACATCACTTTGTTTTGCGTAAAAAGTCAGCTTTGTTTTTCTGTGTTTATCACCGTTTCTAACTGTGCTAAATGTGGTTACGAACCTGAGGGTGCTGCTCTGATGTTCGCGCATAGTGCTCAAGGTCCTTCATTGTGGCACGGCGCGCGCCAGTTCTCGCGCAGGGCGTCGAGCGCCACGTCGAGCCGATCTTGTGCCGGAATTTGAAACAGTCCGCCCCCCTACGCCAAGGCTACGGAGGGCATCCTTCGCCGCGAACACCGAACTCCCTGCGCGCGTCTCCATCTTTTGAAGGATGGGCCTGAGGGAGGGATTGGCTGCCTTTGGCAGGTGCTGCGCACTCGCGCTTCGCGCGCCCCATCTCCGCTTCGCTCCGTCGAACCCGGGGTTCTCATTCCTCCCACCGGGACACACTCGCTTGCTTGCGAACGATGAGCCTGCCATCCGTAGCCCAATGGGCGAAGGATGGCGGAGAGGGAGGGATTCGAACCCCCGGTAGGTTGCCCTACACACGCTTTCCAAGCGTGCGCATTAGACCACTCTGCCACCTCTCCAGTAAATCCACACCCCTTGCAAAACAAGGACGGCGACCGACTAAAGGGGAGCAGATAAGGCCACCGGGCCGGTCGCGGTCAACGGCAATTTATTTCGCCCACCGGCACCGGTCTTCGCTCACTTTCCCACTCCAGCCCGACAGCGAACGGCCAAAATCTCGCGCCTTACCTCGCGCACTGCAATCGCATGCACATCATGTCCTCTCCACTCTTGCGCCCAGATCGTCGCAGGATCATGACCGATTCACACCCACCCCACTCCCTTGAAAACGCTGCTCCGTTTCATTTTGGCGTCCCTCCTCACTGCCTGCCTTTGGGCCGAAGAGTCCAAACGAACGCCCCCGAAGCCTATTGAAGGCCCCAAGCCGCTTTATCCGGCCGAACTCGAAGACACGGGCAGCAAAGGCTCCGCCCTGATCAGCCTCACCGTCGAACCCGACGGCTCCGTCTCGAACGCCGCCATCAAATCCGCCGACGACCCCGCCTTTGGGCAGGCCGCCCTCAGCGCCATCCAAGGCTGGCGCTTCGAACCTGCACGCCGAGGCGATCAGGCCGTCGCGATGCGGATCGACATCCCGTTCAATTTCATCGCGCCTCCCACCCAGACGATCAACGCGATGTTCAAGCGTAAGGTCTATCGGACCATCGACGAACCGATCATTCCCCAGAAGGAATTGAGCAAGCGTCTGAAGGCCGTGAAAAAACTGACTCCGCAGTATCCGCCCGCCCTGATGCGCGCCCGCGTCGACGAGAAGGTGGCCGTGACGTTTGTCGTCGCGCCCGATGGCACCACGTTGAATCCCGAAATTCTCGGCAATCCCCGCAAGGAACTCGTGCTGCCCACCCTGGTGGCGATCACGCGAGCGACCTACGAACCGCCCTTGAAGGACGGCAAGCCCGTTTACGCCCTTGTTTCAACTGAACTCCGCTTCTCACCGCCTGCCCAGCGAGGTGGTGGTGGAGGCGGCGGTGGCGGTGGCGGTGGCGGCGGCGGCGGGGGCGGCGGTGATGGTGGCGGGGGCGGTGGCGGCGACTACTGAACGCCGCGACGGCTGACGTCTGACGTCCGTCGCGGCATAGAGCCACTCTTTGACCGACGTTGGAGCAACTGAAAATCATCGGGAACCAATAACGGGTTCCGGCTTTCTGATTGTCGATTCAGGTACAGCGTGCCGTGCGCCTTCATGCGACCGAGGGGGGCGTCCGTCATGCTGTCCATGCCATGCCTCCGCTCGCCCCACCTTCCGACCTTGACCACGTTCCTGCCCCACCCGGGCCTCCGCTGACGACGACTGAAAAGGAGTCCCTGCGACGCAGCCTGCGTCATTGCGATCCGTCTGTGTTCGCCGCCGCCTGCGTGTATCGGCGTACCGGTGACACGACGGCGGCGGCCGCCGTCGTGCGGGGCATCGTCGAACACCACACCCCGTCCGACCGGCAGCTCCTGCTTCTCGCCTCCCCCTCCGACCTGCGTCTGCAGGAGGATCTTGGCCTCGATTCGCTTGCCCTGCTCGAAATCTTCTCCGTCACCGAAGACGCGCTCGGGTTCAACCTCGACGCCGACGGACTGCGTTCTCTCCGCACGCTGGGCGACATGCTGGCGAGCATTGGCCGGCTGTCGCGCGCTCAAAGCAACCTCGGTCAGCGCGCCTGAAGCCGGCGCGACCGCTGGGCCTCGTAAAGATTCTGCGGATACACCTCCGCCGGCGCCATCGTCTCAAACCAGCGACACGCCGGATCGGTCGACGGCGCCTCGTCCGTGTGCAAACCGACGAAATTCATCGACCACGGCCCTCAATCGAGACGATCCTGGCGACCAACGACGCGCGCGTACGGCTCTTCAAGTTGCGGATGTCCCCGGGTTCTTCCGTGTAGAGGTGTCGGGCCAGCGAATCCATCGCATCATCCTGCTGCCGAAGATCGACGTCCTGTCCCACGGCGAGCCCGGAAGCATCCGCCACGGTCACGGCGCGTTCGCCGCGCACCGCCGGTGCGGCGATGGCGGTGAGTTTTGCCGAGCCAAGATCTCCCTTCGCCCACATAAATCCTCCGGACCACGAATAGTTGGACGTGCGTTGGCCCGTGGTGGTCGCGCCCCAGTTGGGCCGCACGTCTGTCAGCGTGCGGGGAAAATACAGCGTCGTCGTGTGCCGCGACGCCCCGCGAAGGACGAGATTCGGTTTCGTGATTTCAATGATATCGCTGATCACGTACCGTCCTTCCGGGATGAGGATCACGCCTTGCTTCACCGTCGCGACGGCGCGACGAAACGCCTCGGTATCGTCGGCGACGCCATCCCCGATCACCCCGAAGTCCTTCACGTTATGAGTGACCGCATGCTCCGGCAGCGCCACCTCGCCGCGCCGGTAGCCGGCAAAGGAAAAATCAGGCAGCCGGCTCTCCGAGGACCATGCTGCCCCGTCATCACCCCAGAGTTCGGAGGCAACCGTCTGAGCCGCCACCGCGCAGGCCGAAAGAAGAAAAGCGACGAGGAAGGCGAACGGGGAAAACCAAGGAGGGCGAAACATCATGAGATTCCGAAAGCGAAATGATCGAACGTCATCAGCGTCGGCGCAAACCCAAGGGTTGGCCACCCCAAATCCCCCGCCCGCGACCTGATGCGAGGCATCACCCCGGCGACCACACTCCGGAAATCAGCGATTCGCAGGGTTCGTCGGGCAGGCCTCGGTCGTTCAGACCGAGCGCCGACACCAGGAGGTTCACCGCATGGCTGCCGACGTGCTGCGGATCGTGATAGATGCCGGGCCAGGGATCGTCGGCGCAGTGTTTTTCCAAATCCACCAAAAGCAGGTCCTTCGGACTGCCCACGCCGAGCTGATCCAAGGCCGTTCGCACCTCCTGATAACGAATAGTGAGAATGGCATCCGGTTGGTTCTTCTCAACCCACTCGCCCAGCCTGTCCGGGTCGCGGCCCGTTGAGCGCATGACCGGCAGCCGGCGCGAGCGAGGCAACTGGCTCTGCTCGCTCAGGTACCCGCCCAAACGGCGCTTCGCCGACATCGTGGCCATCCAACCCAGTTCGACGAGCCCGATCCGTTTGCAACCCGCCTCCACGGCCCGACGGAAGGCGAGGTTGGCACTTTCAAAATGATTGTAGGCCACGCGATTCGCCGCCGGATGACGGCAGTTCACCCCGAGTATGACTGCGGCGAACTCATCCCACGGCAACGGCAGTTCCGCAACGTGGTAAGGCGGCGGCGCAACCAAGAGCCCAAAGATCCCCCGGCTGTGAAGAATTTGGGCAAGACGCTCCGGACGCTGCCCGGGCTCAAACAGCCAGAAGGGTTCCAACCGATAACCCAGCGCCTTCGCTCGAGCCTTCGCAGCGGGCTGGAACTGGGGAGTGAAACTCCGCCATTCGTCGCGCTTCGATCCCGAAGTCAGGTAGCACAAAACGGTGCCGTGTTCGGCCACCCACCCGCGGCGGCGACGACTCGTCATGAGCGCGCTCACGAGCGGATTCGGACGATAGCCCATCTCCACCGCGAGCCGCTGGATCAGCTTGCGGCGCCCGACGGAGATTCGGGGATGGTTGCGCAAGGCAAGCGAGACCGTGCTGCAATGCACACCCGCGCGGCGCGCCAGGTCGGTCATGGTGCATTCGCGTGCCTTCATGCGCAACGATGTGAGCATTGGGCGGATTGGTCAAGGGCCCGCCGCGCCCTATCAGTCTCCCCCGTCGCCCGCCGCGTTCCCCGCCCGTCGCGATCGATCCGGTCACTTTCCCGGATCGCCACCCCAATAACCCCGACCATGCCAACCTTGTCCAAGTCCTCGCCGGTGCTCCGGCTTGCTGTTAGCGTTGTTCTCCCCCTGCTCGCCGTCTCCGCGTCCGCCCAGACCGGCGCTTCCGGCGAGGTGGTGCAGCTCGACCCGTTCCAGATCACCGCGGCGGAAGACGGCGCCTATACCGCCGGCGAAGCCCACACCGGAACGATCATCGCGGTCTCGCGAGACCTGATACCCTTCAACACCTCCGTGCTCACGGCCGACCTGATCAAGGACCTCGGCATCGACAACCCCTCCGACCTGAGCGAGTACCTCGCGGGCGTCTCCCGCGGTACCAATCCGAGCGTCTCCGACGAGGGCGGCCAGCCGTCCCTCGGCTTCCGCGTGCGCGGCTTTGCGAGCAACCCGCTCTACAACGGGTTCCAGACAGGCGGACGCCTGTTCAGCCCCGACAACCTCGGCCGCGTCGAGGCGAGCAAGGGTCCCAACGCCGTCCTCTACGGGCAGGCTCCCGCCGGCGGCGTGATCAACTTCATCCCGAAAGCACCGCGCTTTACCGACCACGCCTCCCTCTCGGCGGGCGCGGGCACGAACGCCTACCGCAAGGCGTCCTTCGATGTCGGCGGCCCGCTGAAGCTCGACCGTCTGCCGGGCGAGCTGGCCTTCCGCGTCGGCGGCAGCCTGCTGAGTTACGAGCGCGAGCAGATCTTCTTCGAATCCGAGACCGCATCCGCCTTCTCGGCCGCGACCTGGCGGGTGAATCCCCGGCTGAGTTTCGATTTCCGGGGCGAGTATACGAAGCTTGACGTCGTGCCCAGCCGCACCCCCGCATTCGTGTCGCTCGGCTCGGGCCCCAACCGCGTGGTCGATCCATACAACCGCCTGCGCAATGATCGCAATTTCAGCTACAACGGCCCCTACAGCAAAAACAAGACCGACAACTACCTGACGACCTTGCATGGCACACTTCATCTCTCGGAGTCGCTCGTCCTGCGTGTCGGCGGCTTCGCCAGCGAGCAGACCCAGAATTCCTTCCTGCTGAGCGGACCCTTCGGCTTGGGCACCACCCAACGCGTCACCAACGCCCGTTATCAGAATAACGATACCCAACGAAAGACGACGGCCTGGAAGGCAGATCTGCTGTGGCAGACCACACTTGGTGATTGGAAAGTGGATACGCTGTTCGGCTACGAGGCCCACTGGGAGAAATCCGAAGGCGTCAGCATCCAGACGCCACCCAACATCGTGGTCGACATCCCCTTCACCCGCCGCCCGCTTGCGTCCGACTACCAGGAACCCCCGCCGCTCTCCGGGTTCACCGAGCTCAACTCCAGCGGCCGGAGCAACCTCGCCTGGACCAACGTGCGCTTGACCCAGTTCATCAAGCAGGGCGACGAACGCCTCACCGTGATGTGGGGTCTCGCCCGCGGCGAAGGCGAAACCGTCGCCAACGACCGCCGCCTCGGCCAGCGCGCCTCCGCCGGGGGCGAGAAGACCACCTACACCGTCGGAGCCACCGCCACAGTCCTCGATCGCGAAGCGGGGGCGCTGGACAAGGTCATCCTCTTCGCAAACACCTCCACAAGCTTCAACATCCAGGGTGGCAACGCCCAGGATCCCTCGCAATTCGAGGGCTTCACCTCCGTGCAGGCGCTCCGCGACTACGCACGGTCGGTTTCGCCGAACGCAATCGCCCCGCAGGAAGGCAAAGGTCTCGAACTCGGTGTCCGCACGCGCTGGATGGACGGCAAGGTCGACTTCACCGCGCTCTATTTCGACCAGACCAACAAGAACATTGCCCGCAACTTCTTCGTGCGCGAAAGCAACGTCCCGGGCACCAACTCCGAAATCGTCATCGCCTCCTTCCAGCTCGCCGGCGGCGAGGAGAACTCCAAGGGGTTCGAGTTTGCGTTCGACTGGCGCCCCATTCCCGAGCTCACGTTCACGAGTTCGGCGCAGTTCACTGACGGCAAGGTGAAGAAAAATCCCGAAGCCCCCGAGGAAGTCGGCTTCGGCCTTGTGCAGTCGCCCGAACGCATGGTCAGCGTCGCCGCCCGCTACGACTTTGCCAAAGGCAGCCGCCTCAACGGCCTCAGTTTTGGTTTCGGTCTGTCGCACAATTCGCCCACGCGCATCCGTCCCGAGATCGGCGACCGCTATCGCGTAAGCGACACCTACACCCACGTGCGCGCCCACGCGCGTTACGCCTTCGGGCGGGGAGAGATTCTCCACTCGATCGGGGTGAACGTGGAGAACGTCCTCGACGAGGAGTACACACAGGAGGAAAACTTCCTCAGCGAGCCGCGCCTCTGGCGCGCCTCCTACCGACTCGACTTCTGAGCGTCCGGCCGGTCGCGGGCGATTCCCCCCTCGGCCCCGACCGGCATTTTGATCGCCTGGTGCTGTGCGTAGCCTTTCCTTCCTCCCACTGCTGTTGTTGTCTTTCACGGCCGGTCTCGCTGGCTCGACCGCCGACGCCTGGCTCGCGCTCGACGAACGCCGTCTGGAGGACGCGATGCGGCAATTCGAGGAGGCGCGTCGCTCAGGCGACGCCTCCGCGCGCACCGCCTTCGGCCTGGCCCTCGCGCGCCTGAACGCCCAGCCACGTACCCCGTCCTCGCTCGCGGCCGCCCGCCGCGAGTTCGAGGGCGTCGTCCGCAACCACGCCGGCACCGAAGAGGCCATACGCTCGGAATACTTCCTCGCCCGCATCGCCCAGATCCACGCCTATACGCCCGATCCGGCTGCGGCGCGCGAGGCCTTCCTCGCGCTCATTGCGACGCACCCTGATCACATCTTCGCCCAACTCTCGCTCGCCAAAGTGGCCGAGATCGAGCTCTACGATTCGTCGTTGTCATCCGAAGAGCGCCTCCCCCGCTTCAACGTCCTTGCCGCGCGCGGAGGCGCCCTCACCCATTGGCCGGCGCGGCGCGATTTTCACCAGGTCATGGCCCAGTCGGCGCTTTTCTTCGGCCTGCCGTTGACACTCGCGCAGCGCCATCTGCTTGCCAGCCTCGAGGCCGGTTTCAGTAGTCCGATCAATCGCGCCAACGTGGTCTTCCGCGCGGCCGAGGTCGCGGCCGAACTGGGTGACGCACCGCTGGCCCGCCGTCTCTACGACGAATTTCTGCAAGTCCTGCCCCGGGATGCCCGCGCCCGCCTCGCCCGCGAACGGCGCGACGCCCTCGCCTCCGCGCCATGAGTCGTGCGCGTATCCTTATTCTCGTTACGCTTGCCATCGCCGCGCTCGGCTACGCCGGACACCGCCTGGCCGAGCGCCAGCGTCTCGACCGCGGCGGCCAGGTGTTGCGCATCGCCCACACCCACCTCGAAACCGGTGTGCGCGAGGCACTCGCCGCCGTCGCCGCCGCCTATGAGGCGCGCCATCCAGGCGTCACCGTGGAGCAGATCGCCGTTCCGGCCAGCCACTACGTCGCCTGGCTGCGCACCCGCCTGGCCGGCGAAAGCATGCCCGACATCGCCACGTACGGCCACGTGCCCGAGGACGAGTTTCCCCGGTACTATCTGCCGCTCGGACCGCACCTCGACCAGTCCAATCCCTACAACGAGGGTACGCCCCTCGCGGGCCGGCGCTGGCGCGACACCTTCCTCGACGGCCTCGCCGGGCCGCCGTCCTTCCGTTTCAATCTGCTCGAAAACTACGGCATCACGATCGCCCCGTACTCGGTGCGACTGCTCTACAACGCCGATCTGCTGGAGCGGCTCACGGGAACGCGGGAGATTCCCGGGGACTATGACGGCTTCCTCGCACTCTGCGCCCGCATTGCCAACCGGGGTCCCGACGTGCGCCCGGGGGTGATCCCGATCGCCGCCGCCCAGAACAACGCGAGCCTCCTGCTCAGCCAGCTGTTCGCGACGCAGACACAGCGCCTCGCCATGGAGGTCGAGCGCACCCGGCGGCACTATTGCCCCCCGATGGATTGGCAGGCCGGCTTCGTGCGCGGCGACTGGACCTTCACCAGCCCGGCCGTGCAAACCGCGCTGCACCGCCTGCGCGAACTCGGCCCCCATCTCCAACCCGGCTTCATGCAACTGCGCGACGGCGATGCCCTGCTTAGTTTCACCGCGGGCGACGCCGTCATGATCGTCGCAAGCAGTTTCGACGCCCCCAGCATTCGACGGGCGGTGTCGTTCACCGTCGGCGTCGCCCCCTTGCCGATTCCCGCCGACGCCGAACACAGCTTCGGCCCGGCCGCCGAGTTGGAGGATGTGTCGTCCGCTCTCTACCAGGTGTGGAGGGGCGGCAACCAGGAACTTGCCCTCGACTTCCTTCGCTTCCTCACGAGTTGGGAGGGCGCCCGCCTCTTCTCCGAGCGATCGCTCTGGCCTACCAGCGTGCGCGGCGTGCCCGTGCCCGAAGAGGTCGTTCGGTTTCAACCCATGATCGACGGCTACCCTTCCGGTATTGTTCCTTGGCATGGCACGAATCCGGAACGCGTGATCATGCAGAACCTGCACCGGCTGGTGCGTCCCGGCGCCAGCGTGGACACGTTTGTCGACGCCATCGCCGAGCCCTACGCGGCGGCAAACCGTGCCGAACTGCGCCGCGGGATCGTCAGCATTCTCGGTAACTCCGCCCAGCTCGACACCGTGCTCGGCGCCGTCTTTCACGACGACCCGGAGGTGGAACTCCGCCACCTCGCCGCCGTCTCCGAATCGCAAACACTCCAGGAAGCCGCCACCGCCCCGCGACAGTACTCCCTCACTGCGGGGGCGCCGCCCCCGCGAACATCCAACGCCCAACCGTCAACAACCAACATCCAAGATTCGTTGTAGCGGCGGCTGTCTCAGCCGCCTTCGCCTGCCCCCATGCCATCCGCTGCTCAACTACTCGCTACCCGCTACACACTACTCGCTCCTCCGCCCCCTCCCATGCCCTTGCCACGTTACTACTCCCCCGCTCCGCAACTTCCCCCCGACACATCGACACTCGAAGTGGACCTCTGCATTTACGGCGCCAACGCCGCCGGTGTCATGGCCGCCGTGCAGGCACGTCGCTGCGGACGCAGCGTCGTGTTGCTCAATCCGGGCGTGGAAATCGGCGGGTTGACTACCGGCGGGCTTGGCTGGACCGATTTTGGAAACAAGGAAGCCGTCGGCGGCCTCGCCCTCGAGTTCTACCGCCGGCTTGGCGTTCACTACGGCTGCGACGCGGAATACTGCTTCGAGCCCTCTGCCGCGACGAAGGTGCTCGACGGCTTCCTCCGCGAAGCCGGCGTTTCGCCGCTCCACGGCCACTACCTCGCAGGCGCCACGTCCGTGAACGGACGCCTGACCGAATTGCGCACCACCAGCGGACTGCGGGTCGGCGCCCGGGTCTTTATCGACTGCAGCTACGAGGGCGACCTCATGGCGGCGGCGGGCGTGTCGTTCACCGTCGGTCGCGAGGCAAACGCCGCCTACGGCGAAAGCTACAACGGCCAGCAGCGCCATTCCTCACACAACTTCCCGTATCCGGTCGACCCTTACATCAAGGCCGGCAATCCGGCCAGCGGTCTGCTGCCCGGCATTGATCCCGACGCACGGTTCGAGGAGGGCGCGGGCGACCACCGCGTACAGGCCTACAACTTCCGGCTGTGCATGACCCGCGACCCCGCGAATCGCCGGCCCTTCATCAAGCCCGGGGGATACGACCCGCTCGACTACGAACTGCTCGCGCGCGCCCTGCAGTCCGGCTGGCGCGAGGTCTTCGGCAAGTTCGACCCGATCCGCGGCCGCAAGATTGATCGCAACAACCACGGCCCGGTTTCCACGGACTTCATTGGCGCCAACTGGAACTGGCCGACAGCCTCGCACGAGGAACGCGACGCCCTCTTTGCGGCCCACGTGCGCTGGGTGATGGGCCTGCATTGGTTCTACCAGAACGATCCGAAGATGCCGGAGAACGTGCGCGTCCTCTTCTCCGAATGGGGCTTGGCCGCAGACGAGTTCGTCCCGTACGCCGGCTGGCCGCATCAGCTCTATATCCGCGAAGGTCGCCGCATGGTCGGACTCGACGTCATGACGGAGCACCATTGCATGAGCCGCACCATCGCCGACGGGATCGTCGGACTAGGAGCCTACCAGATGGATTCCCACAATTGCCGGCGCTACGTCGAGAACGGCCGCGTGTGGAACGAAGGCGACGTCCAGATCAAGCTACCGAAACCCTACGGCGTCGGCTATGGCGCGATTGTGCCGAAGCGCGGCGAATGCTCCAACCTGTTTGTGCCCGTCGCCCTCTCGGCGAGCCACATCGCGTTCGGTTCGATCCGCATGGAACCCGTGTTCATGGTCCTCGCCCAGTCGGCCGCGCTCGCCGCCGATCTCGTGCTGCGCCGAGGTGGCGACGTGCAGGACCTGCCCTATGCCGAACTAAAGCCCGCGCTCGACGCGGCCAGCCAGGTCGTCTTCTGGGACCCGCAACGACTCAACCCCCGCCACGGCAACGAACAAGACCACGGCCGTTACGAGCCGATGGTCGAAAAGGTCGTCAGCGGGTGACGGGGTGGCCGTGACCGCGCCTCGCGCGAACCCCGGCTTCATGTTCGTATTACGAACATGAAGCTCTATCGGCGGCAAGGTCTCGCATTGGCCAAAACCGTGCGGCCGCGCAAGGCGCGGCCGCACGAGCCCCGCTCGGCTGACACCTGCTCCAGCGCACTGCCTCCACCGCAGAAATCGACCCTGTTCCCAAGTGAACCACAGGCCGTCAGATCGGTTCAATTCAAGGTGTAGGCGCGGCTGTGTCGGCCGCGTGGATCGTAATCAGAGCCGAGTCCCTGAGCACGCCCGGCACGAGCGTGGCTACACCTGGCGAGAGGCTGGCTACGTTTCAATTTGAAACGCTGCTAGCGCAGTTGTGACAAACGCACGGTCAGCGCGTGCCTCACCTCGCCGTCGATGTTGACGATCTCGTAGGTCAACGAGGGATCGACGGCAGCCGTGTCGAACGTGAGCAGGCCGAACGAGGGTAGATCGTTGTATCCAAAAAGGCTGCCTTCCATCACCCGGTGCGTGTGCTGGTTCGTGAACTGGCCGGAGGCGAATTCGAACAGGTCGTAACTGTCGTTTCGTTTGTTCAGCCAAGCATCGGAGCGGTGGCGGTCGGACGACAGCAGCACCACCCCGGGGATGCGTTCGTCCCGGATCCACGAGAAGATGGTCTCGCGCTCCGCCATGAACCCCGCCCAGCTGTCCAGCCCTTGCGCGCCGGTCTTTGCCTGCTCGTGCCACGAGACCGGGGAGACGAGCACCTTGAACGTGGCATCGGAGGCGAGCAGCGTGCGCCGCAACCAGGCGAGCTGCCGGGGGCCCAACATGGTCGGGTTCTCCCCCGCGGGTCCACCAAAGCGACCGGGATCCGTCCGGTACGTGCGGCTGTCGAGCATGATGAAGTGCGCATCGCCGACGCGGAAATCGAACCAGATGCCGGGTTCGTCTTCACCGTCGCCATACGCGGGGTTCACCCAATTCTGGCGAAAGATCTCACCGACCATTGGCTTCCAATAAGGCACTTCGCGCGCCGGGCCACCGATGCTGTCGTCCATCGCGAAGTCATGGTCGTCCCACACCGCATACACCGGCGAGCCGGCCACGAGTCGACGGTACTCGGGGCGAGACTGCCGTTGGTAATAGCAATACCGCTGCTGGTCGGGACTCTCGGGATCATCCACATAAACATTGTCGCCCAGCGTCAGGAACGCCGCGGGCGAGAACCCTCGAATGGTGTCCCATACGCGTTCGTTTGGCGGCACGTATCCAGAGCAGCCCCCAAAAGCCACCTGAAGCCGCATGGGCCCTCCGGCAGTCGGATACGTGCGGAACCGTTGCGCCTCGCCCCGAAGGGTGCGGGTTTCGTCGCCCAGTTGCACCGCATAATGGTAGTCGGTGTCAGGCCGCAGCCCGTCGAGCCTCATCACGGCCGTGAAATCTTCCTCGGAGCGAATCGATGTCCAAGGAGACACGACCGGCTCGCGCAGGTCCGCCGACGTGCTCGCCACGACCCGCACCCTCGTTTCCGTCACACCGCGCACCCACACGCGCACGCTGCGATCGGTCATCGCGCCGAGCATCGGCCCATGCACCAATTCGCCGGACGAGCGTTCGCGCAAATCAGCAAACGCCGCGTGAGCTTCCAAGGGAGCCAACAACCGGCGCGGGCCCGCGAGAAAGCGCGGCGGCGGCAGCCCCGCCTCGTCGATCGCCTGCGCCATGGAGCGGGCCGCGTCGTCCAGATGTCCGAGCTGCGCCTGCGCGATCGTTTTCATGAACAAGACCTCCTGGTCCATCAGGCCCGGATGCGCGGCGCGATAGCGATCACCATATGCAACGGCCTCCGCGGCGCGATCGGTCTGGATCAGGCGCAACGCATACTGGCCGATCCGCTTGAGCTCCTGCACGGGGTTCGGCTCGGCCTTCATGTAGTCGTTGGACACCCGCGGATGCGAAGCACCGTCCAAGGGGTAGTCAGGAAACGGATACCCATGGGGGAAATCGTAAGGCGAGGCCGCGACGACCGCGAGGGGCAGAAAGGCAAACAGCACGCCGGTCAAAAACAGGGTTCTCATGCAATTCAAAGGTGGTTCCGCCGACCGCGTTTGCAACACACGAAGCCGCCTCTCTGATTGGAGATCAAGGGCGGACATTGCTCCGGCGGCGGTACCGGAGGGATGGCCGCTTCCTCGACGTTCCTCAAACCATCCATGGTCAAAGCGGCTCGTTCGGACCCAAAATCAGCAGCCAGTCCTTGTTCGCTCCCTCCGTGGGTGGCGTGAAAGTGCTCACAGGCGCCCCCGCACCACTGGGCAGGCCGCGGGCAAAGGGCCTTGCTTCGGCAAACTCGGCTCCATCCACGTGCCAACCGCCCGTGCGGGGATTGTACCACCAGCCAAAGAGCGCTTCTCCCTTCAGAGAATCCAGCCGTAGCCGAAACGGTTTTCCGGACGCACTATAGATCACGGCCAACCCTCGGCGCGAACTGCGCGCCGCGGTGATTCGGTCCGAGACGATCCGGCTCGCTTCTCCGGCCTCTCCGTCGATGAGCGATTGATCCGGCTCAAGTTCGAACGCCCGGGTCGGATCGAGCGCGGACATTGCCTTCACCAGATGCGTCGTGCTCCGCGCGCCGGGCGTATCCATAAACTCCCGCCATTTCGCCCCGTCAAAGCCGAATCCAAAGATCCGCTCGTGGCCGTAGACGTGCCCAAACGCTCCTGAGAGCACCGTCTGATAGGCCTGCTGCCTGACCTGCCACTCGCCCCAGTCCTCCGCCTTGTTGTTGGCCCGCCAGTACCCTTCATAGCGGCCTTCGAACAGCCACGTGGGCTTCGCGGGCTCCCGTATCCAATCGCTTGTGACGAGTCCGATCTGGCGTTCGGGCCAGGCTTGGAGGCTGTTGAAATCAAGCCAGGTCTCGTCGTGGAACGACGCCCCGGACTGCGGGGCGCCCTTGCGCGAATGAAAGCTGAGCAGCGCCCTCGGCGCCCCTTCCTTCAGACCCCGGGCGAAGGCGCGGAACACCGACCGGTGGTCGTGTTCGCCCAGCGTGGCGGCGCGGTCACCTCCCACCATCCACATTACCTGCGGTTGGTCGCGATAGCGTTCTCCCAGCCAGCGGGCATAGGTGTACGCACCGGCCTCATCGAACAACGCATTCGCACCCGAGCCGTTGTAGGCGGAGACGCCGCTGCCCCACGTGGGAAGGAGAATGACATGGAGCCCGAGCCCGCCTGCGAGGTCCACGATGTGATCAACGTGATCCCAGTAGTCGTAGGCGACGGCGTCGCCCGGATCGGCGCCTTCCGTCACCAGCGGCCGCGTTGGATCAGGCCGGTCGCCATCGGAAGCGAACGGTTCGTCGCCGTAAACGTTGCGCAGGGTGTCGGTGAGTTCGCTCTTCCCGGGCGCGACCAGTGCGAAGGTGACAGTATTGAAGCCCTGGGCCTTGCGCGTCTGCAAATAGAACGCTGCGTCCTCACGTGTCGTGCGAAACGCGAGGCTCCACGCCGTGTCCCCGATCAGGAAGACGCGCCGGCCTTCGCCGTCCACCAAACTGCGCCCACTGGGGCTCACACGCAGCGGCACGGGTTCGCCGATGCCCTGAGACGAAACAGTCACGGAGAGGGCAAGAGGCACGAGCAAACGGACCAAATTGGATTGAAGCATCATTTTGAACTTCACGGTTCGGAGCTCGAAATGGGCAGGAATTGCGCAGAGATGAGCAAAGCCCGTCTCGACGGGGGCGCGCAGAAGCACCGAGGCAGGAGCCCGGTAATCGAGGCCGAAGTTCTGCCGCCCTCAGACCGCGGAAGGTTTCGCGAGCGGGCGGTTAACATCGGAAGAGAGCGGGGCATTATCGGGTGACGGCGGCATTGCCGGGATGTTGGGTGGGATAAAGAATTTGGATCCACCTGCAAGAGAGACCAAGTCTGGCAACCCGTGCGTCGGCCGCACCCCATGAACGGCGTGCTGGAGCTGGCGAAAGAAAACGGCCGCACCGTGCCCGTGCTCTATTTGTCGGCGACGGACGAGGCTTTGATCTCCGCCAGCTTGATTTGCAAGGCCTCGGCTTCGGCCCGGCGCTCCGCGACGACATTGATGTTCTCCTTCGGATCGACGCGGTGATCGTACATCATCGTGCCGGTGTGCTGCCCGGCGGTGCTGGTGTAGATGCTGAAGCGTTCGTTCTCGCTGCGAATCGTGTCGCCCGCCAGGAAGCGACCGACCGCGTGGGACTTTCCGGGCAACGACGGATCGCGCATCTGCGGGAGGAAACTCGCGCCCTGCACGTGCAAGGGGATCGGCAGGCCCGTGAGCTCGCATAGCGACGGGTAGATGTCGATGAACTCGGTCAGTCCTTTCACCCGTGTTCCGGGTTGAATATCCTTCTTCATCGGTGCAATCACCCAAAGCGGCGCGTGCATGGAGGTCTCGAAGCACGAATGTTTGTTCCACATGCCATGATCGCCGAGCTGCCAGCCGTGGTCACCCCATAGGACAACAATCGTGTTACGCGAAAGATCCAGGCGGTCCAACTCGTCGAGCAACTTGCCGATCTGCGCATCGACGAAACTCACACAGGCGTAATAGCCGTGAATCAGCTCCTTGGCCCCTGCCTCATCGAGCGGACCCGTGGCGGGGATGCCTGCATAGACGCGGAGTTCGCCGGACTTATGCACGGCGCCGGGCGGAGTGTCGTTGGGCGGACGCGAGTAGTTCTCGGGCAGCTCGATCTTCTCCCGGTCATACAAATCCCAATACTTTTGCGGAGCCACAAACGGGAGGTGCGGCTTGAGAAAGCCCACGGCGAGGAAGAATGGCTTGTCGGGCGACTCGGCCAGACCGCGCAGCCGGCGCAGTGCCTCATTGGCGATCCGTCCGTCCGGGTACGCGTCGTCCCCAGCCACCGCAGCCTCGACCGCCGGGCCGCGATACTCGCGTTTGCCCGGGTTGCGAATTTTGTCCTCGGCGATCGCCCGCTGCACCGCCTCACGATTCTGATACTCGTTGCCGCCCGGACGCCAGGCCGGCTCGGTCCAGCCATCCGCGCTGTCGGGCGCGTTGTGAAAGACTTTCCCGAGGCTGAGTGTGGTGTAGCCGTTGTCCTTGAAATGGCGATTGAGCGTGGTCGCTCCGGGGGCATCGCGCTCGGCCCACGTCAAATGATTGACGAAGCGTTCGCGGGTCGGACGCAGGCTTGTCATCAGGGCGGCCCGGGAGGCCCCGCAGGTGGGCATTATGCAGTAGGCCCGCTCGAACAGGACACCCTTCTGGGAGAGGCGATCAAAATTCGGCGTGCGCATGAGCGCCTGTCCATAGCTGGCCGTCTGCGGGCGCAGGTCGTCCACGGAAATGAAAAGGATGTTGGGGCGTTCAGCCGAAAGGCCGGCGACCGAGACGCGCAGGCGAGCAAAAGCAGGGTGGATATCTTCATGGGAAAGGAGTGGGTCATTATGCCGCGATGACTTCGAAGCTAAAGGCGCGGTCAAGGCGCGGGGGGCCGGTGCGAAGACGTGACGTAGCCATCCGTGAAACGAACGCCCTGCTGCGCGAGCCGGTCGAGGTGCGGCGTCGGGGCCAGCTTGCCGCCATAACTCCCCAGATCTCCATAACCCGAGGTCGTCGACAAAATGAGGACGATATTCGGACGGCTCTTGCCTGGGTCTGTCTGGCCAAAGACCGCGGGCACCCGCTTGGCGGCAGGATCGTGTCCGGGAGGCAGGTAGATCTCCAGTTCGCGGGCCACATCGGCGGACTCCTTGTAGGGGATTCGTTGCCCCGGCGCTTCGGTTTCCGCGACGTCCGCCCCGGCGGCTACCGCGATGCAGGTCAAGCACAGGGCCACGAACCGAAGGCAGGTGCTCATAGGAAGGCGGGGCATGGGGAGGCCCGGAGCCGAGAACCCCGGCGCGGGGGGAACTATTGCGTTCCGGCGATGTTCTCCACGAGGCGGGCGACATACGAACCGAACCGCTCATGCGGGGACCCGGCATCGGTCTTCACCCCGCGAACAAAGCTGTGCAGCGAAGCTGCCTTGGGCCCCAGGGCTTCGACTGCACTGAGAGCAGCCATGGTCGAAAATACGCCGTGCTTCACGGGATCGGCCTGCTCGCGCAAGAGAGCGAGCACGGGCGCAAGGTCCACCGCCTCTCCGTGCGTGCCAAGCGCCTCGGCGGCGGCGATGCGCACCCACGGAGCGCCGTCGTTCAAGGCGCGCCTGAGGCGGACGATCTCGCTCCGCACGGCCGCCTGACCCCGCATGTGAAGGCCCATCACCGCCCAATACCGCACGGCGGAGTCGGTATCCGTGAGGCCCGCACGCAATTGCGCGGAGGCTTCGACGTCGTAGCGCGACGCGAGGTCCGCTGCGGCGAGAACCCGCATAAAGGGATAGACGCCTTCGCGGCGGGCCATGTCGTAAGGCGAATCGCCGGCGGAGCGCGTGTGCATGGCGCCCTCGGGCAGGAAAGTGAGGTCACGAATTTTTTCCAGATGCGCAAACATTGCGGCGCGAAGGCGCTCGAGAATAACCCGGTGCTCGGACGAGCCGGCGAGGTTCTTCACCTCATCGCGATCAGTGTGCAGGTCGTAGAGCTCTTCGGGAGCCTTTGGCACGCGCCAGAAAATCGACTGCGCGTCGTTGGACTTTCCGGCATCGAACTGCTCGCGCCAGAGCCGTGTCGTCGGCGTCATGAACTGATAGGCGATGTGCTGGCCTTGTGAAACGTGCGGGAAGAAATTCCGCACGTAGACATAGCGCCCGTCGGTGATGCTGCGCACGTTGTCCTGGCGCTCGTCCATGCGACCGCGCGAACCATGGAGGTAGGGCTGCGGCTCCGTCTGGTGCGGACCGGCAAACGCGTGGCCCTGCATCCACTCCGGTGGCTTGACGCCGACGATGCTGAGCAGGGTCGGAGCAAGGTCCACGAAATCGACCATGCGGTCCGACTTGCCACCTGCGACGTACTCCGAAGGCGCCAGGTGCTGCCACTTGGGCGGGAAATAAACGACCAGCGGCACATGCAATCCGGAGTTGGACGGCCAACGTTTTCCGCGCGGCAGGCCGTGTCCATGGTCACCGTAGTAGAAGACGATGGTGTCCTCGGCGAGTCCCGCCTCGGCGATCTCGCGCAGTCGGGCGCCCGCGTCGGCATCGGCCTCGCTGACTTTGTCGTAATACTGCGCCCAATCCTGCCGGACCTCCGGCAGGTCGGGATGATAGGCGGGAACGCGGACTGTGCCGGGATCGACGATCTGGGTGTGCGGGCGCGTGCGGATCTGCGATTCGTGGCTCTTGGTGGAGTTGAAGATGGCGAAGAACGGCTGACCGGCGGCGCGGTTGCGCCAGTGAGCCCGGTTGGATGACTCGTCCCAGGTCTGCGCCGTCTTGGGCAGATTATAGTCCTCCTTCACATTGTTGGTGGCGTAGTAGCCCGCCTCGCGCAGCAACTCGGGGTACATCTTCATTCCTGCCGGCATCGGCACGTGGGAGCGCATGTGCAAGCCGCCGGAGCTGTTGGCGTGCAGGCCTGAAATGATCGCGGTGCGCGCCGGAGCGCAGACCGGATGCGTCGACCAAGCTCGGTTAAAGAGCATGCCCTTGGCCGCGAGCGCGTCGACGTTGGGCGTGCGCGCGATGGGGTCGCCGTAACAGCCCATCTCGGGCCCGTGATCCTCGCTGGTCAGCCAGAGGATGTTGGGACGCTCCGCCGCCCCCGCCCAAACCGGCAGGACGACATTCAGCACAACGAAAACGCAAAAAAGGAAACGCATGGAGATAAGGGGTGGTTGAAACAAATGACCCGTTGGTCAGGGGAGACACGCAGGCACGATGACGGGGCCGATGCTATTAGACGCGGATGCCGCGCGGTTGGGGAGAGAAATCTTGCCTCCCTCCTCTTCATGAAACGGGTTCAACAATTTTGCCGGACGCTTTTCCTCGCGCTGGCGTAAACGACTGGCAGGTCTCGGAACGTTTCACCTTTGCACGCGCAAATGCACGTGAGCGATTGTCTTTGGCCGCCAATTCATCACGGTCCGAATACTCTTCTTTTCACCCCATGGAAAACCTCACCTACGACGCGATCGTGGTCGGCTCGGGCATCAGCGGCGGCTGGGCCGCCAAGGAACTGACCGAGCGCGGCCTCAAAGTCCTCCTGCTCGAACGCGGGCGCAATATCGAACACATCAAGGATTATACCAACGCTCTTAAAGGGCCTTGGGAGATTCCCCATCGTGGACGCACGCCTACGGCCTTGCGCGACAAGCATCCCGTGCTGCGTCGCGACTACACGATCAACGAAATGCGGCTCGACATGTGGGTGCACGAGGAGGATCAGCCCTACACCGAGAAAAAACCATTCGACTGGTTCCGCAGTTATCACGTCGGCGGCCGCTCGCTGCTCTGGGGACGGCAGAGTTATCGTTATTCCGAACAGGACTTCGAGGCCAACGCCGTCGACGGCGTTGGCGCTGACTGGCCCATCCGCTACCGGGATCTCGCGCCGTGGTACGACTACGTCGAGCGCTTCGCCGGCATCAGCGGCTCCAAGGAAAACCTCCCGCAGCTGCCCGACGGCGAGTTCCTTCCTCCAATGGAGCTCAACGTGGTCGAAAAGCACGTCGCCGCCCGCATCAAGTCGAACTTCAATGACGCCCGCCGCATGATCATCGGGCGCGTGGCCAACCTCACCGTGCCGCACGATCAGCGCAGCAACTGCCAGTACCGTAACAAGTGCTGGTTCGGCTGCCCCTTCGGCGCCTACTTCAGCACCCAGTCGTCCACCCTGCCCGCGGCGGTGAAAACCGGCAACCTCACGCTTCGCCCCCATTCCATCGTCACGCAGGTTCTCTACGACAAGGACCGGAAACGCGCCCGCGGCGTCGAGGTGCTCGATGCCGAAACCCGCCAGACCATCGAGTACGGCGCCAAAATCGTCTTCCTCTGCGCCTCGTCGTTCAACTCGACCTCGATTCTCATGAACTCGGCCACCGACGTCTGGCCGGAGGGTCTCGGCAGCAGCTCCGGCGAACTCGGACACAACGTCATGGACCATCACTTCCGCATCGGCGCCTCCGGACGCGTGGAGGGTTACGAGGACCGGATTGTCCACGGCCGCCGTCCCAATGGCTTCTACATTCCGCGCTTTCGCAATCTCGGCTCCAGCAAACGCGATTACGTCCGCGGCTTTGGATACCAGGGCAGCGCGAGCCGCCTCGGCTGGGGACGAGAGATCGCCGAGCTCGGCATCGGCGCCGGGCTCAAGAACACGTTGCGCGAACCTGGCAACTGGACCATCGGCATGACCGGCTTCGGCGAGATGCTGCCTTATCACGAGAACAGCATTTCTCTCAATCGCGCGAAGACCGACAAATGGGGGATGCCCACGCTCGTGATGGACTGCGAGATCAAGGGCAACGAGCACCGCATGCGCCGGGACATGGGCGCAGACGCCGCCGAGATGCTCGAGGCCGCCGGAGTGAAGGAGGTGACGATCACCGACAGCGGCTACAATGTCGGCCGTGGTATTCACGAGATGGGTACAGCGCGCATGGGCCGCGACCCGAAGACCTCCGTGCTCAATGGGAACAACCAGGTATGGGAGGCGCCGAATGTCTACGTGACCGATGGCGCCGCCATGGCCTCCGCGTCCTGTGTGAACCCCTCCCTCACTTATATGGCCCTCACCGCCCGCGCCGCCGCGCACGCCGTGGAGGAATTGAAGAAGCAAAACCTCTGACCGCCCCGCTCATGAATCTCACCCGCCGCCAGGCCATCCTCAACCTTGCCACCGTCATCGGCGCCTCCTTCGCCGGTCCCCGCCTGCTCGCCGCGACGTTTGCCGGCGATGCGACGCGAGGCTTCAGCCCCGCTGATCTCACGCTGCTCGACGAGATTGGCGACACCATCCTCCCGGCGACGGATGTGCCGGGCGCCAAGGCCGTGGGCATCGGGGCGTTCATGGCCATGATGGTCAACAACTGCTACGACGCACCCGACCAGCAGGCATTCAAGACGGGCCTGAAGTCCGTCGCCGACACCTTCCGCACGCGTCACCGCACCGAGTTTGCAAGCGGAACGGTCGGGCAACGCACCAGCCTGCTCAACGGGCTCGACGCGGAACAACGCACGTACACCGCAACACGCACCGACAACCAGCCCCACCACCACTTTCGGATCATGAAGGACCTCACGATTCTGGGTTACTTCACGTCCGAGATTGGGGCCACCCAAGCTCTCCGGTACGAGGAAGTCCCTGGCCGTTACGACGGCGACGCGCCGTATAAAAAAGGTGACCGCGCGTGGTTCAACTGAGCCGCGAACGATCAGGATCACGTCACCGATCACCGTTCAAAAGGACTCCCTCCGCCTGGAGTTTGCAACTTTTGCCCGAACCGGGGGTCTTCGAGGTGTGCGCGCGCTCAAAACCGTCTTCGCCGGGCTCTTCGCCATTGCCTTCATTGTTGGCGGCCTCTTCGTCGCCGCGCTCGTAGCCCTGGCAGGAATCGCGGTCCTGATTGCCAACCGCTTGTTGGGCCGCCCCGCCTCGCTCCGCTCGACCTCGCGACCCGAACGTCGCCGAGCCTCCGAAACCTCCGAGGTGATCGACGTTGTGGCGGCAGAGATCCCTGATTCGCGGTAGGCAAGGGCAGGCGTTACGATTCCGGAAATCCCAGCCTCGTCAGCCCACCTCCCAGACGACTCGGAGCGCAACCCGCTCCACCAGGCGACACCGTATCGGCAGCACCCGCTGGTCTGAACACGCGAGCACCGCCTACCGCCTCTTGCTCGATCACCACGTCCAACGTTGTTCCAAGGCGGCGCGAGCGGCATTATGGCGCAGACTTCGCTGCGGCCAATTGATTGAGCACCGTCACCGCACGCGTGTCTCCCGCCTCGGCCGCGAGGCGCAACCAGTGCAGTGCCGCGACGCGATCCTGGGACACTCCTTGGCCGTGATACAACATGCTGCCCCACGTGAACTGCGCCGAGCGAAGGCCAGCCTCGGCCGCAAACCGAATCCAGCGAGCCGCTTCACCGTGATTACGCTGCACTCCTTCGCCACGCAGATAGGCGAATCCGAGTTCGGCCGAAGCGCGAGGCTCGCCTTGCTCCGCCGCGGCACGGAACCACCGCAGGGCGGCGACTGCGTCGGGAGATATATGACCGAGGCCTCACTTGTAGAGTTGGCCCAATTCGAACTGCCCATAAGCATTCCCTGCCTCGGCGCCCGCCATTAGCCATTGGAGCGCTTCGTTCGCGGAGACCGGCACGCCAAGTCCGCGACGGTAGAGCGAGCCCAAAGCGCATTGCCCCGAAGGATCGCCTGCCTCCGCAGAGCGTCGATACCAGTTCAACGCCTCGGAGTAATCGGGTGCACCGGCCGCTCCTTGCTCATAGGCCACACCAAGAGAGTATTGCCCCGCCAGGTGGCCGGCCTCCGCCGCGCGACGCAACCATGCCATGCCCTCGCCGGGGTCGAGCGAAACGCCAAGGCCGTGGAGATACAGCAGCCCTAGGTTGACCGCCCCTTGATGATCGCCGGCCTCGGCGGCCCGAAGATACCAACGGGCCGCCTCTTCGTACTGACCTCCCTGGTCATGCAACCAGCCTTTCGTGGTAAAGGCGGGAATCCAACCCTCAGCGATCGCCGCCAACAGCCAGCAGTCCGCCTCCGCCTGATCGGCTGTCATGCCCTCACCCTCCATCAGCATCATCGCCAATACGTGCTGCGCCTCTAAATGACCCCGATCGGCGGCACGCCGAATCCATCGGCCTGCTTCTGACGCCTCTTTCGGGACGCCCAACCCTTCCAGCACCCGGACCCCGTAATAGTATTGTGCCTCAATGTCGCCTTGTCGTGCGGCCTCCCCGTACCATCGCGTCGCTTCCGCCTCGTTACGGGGCACGTCAGAGTGAAGGCAGTACATCGTAGCCAGATGAAATTGGGCTTCGCGGTCACCCGCCTCGGCCGCCTCGTGGACCAACTGGAAGGCCGCGGCCAAATCCCGGGCCGTACCGAAGCCGTCGTCGAACATCCGACCCAAAAGATACTTTGCACGCGCCAGCTCCTGCTCTGCGGCGCGCCTCATCCACGCGAACGAAGCAGGCTCGTCGCCAACGATCACCTTGCCCTCCCGGTAAGCGAGCGCGACCTCGACCTGCGCGTCGGCATGCCCACCCTGCGCGGCGCGCAAAAACCACCGAAAGGCTTCGTGGAGATCCCGCTCTACGCCACGACCTTCCACATAAAGCCAGGCGAGCTCGTGACAGCCGAGCACAACTCCTTGCTCCGCCGCCACTCGGAACCACGATGCCGCCCCTTCGTAATCTGGGATGTCGCCCAGAGCGCCCCGGCAAAACTCTCCCACGAGATATTGGGCAACGTCATGTCCCTCGTAGGCCCGTGCCTCAATCACGCCACGCAACAACGCGAGAGAGATCTCCGGGATGGAAACGGTCTCCTCGGCGGGCTGCCCGATTTCCGGCGAAGGTCGACTGAGCGCCGCAAGCATTCGCAATCGCTCCTCGTGCTGTTGATGTGTGTCGGCTGGACGTTGACGGGAGAACGTCGCCGTCAGCCCGGGATGCTCCGACGGCGCCAGACTAAAACGTCCGAGTATCGCCCCCGCCTTCTCCGTCATCGCCGAACGACGGTCGTTAGACTGCCGTGGAATCGACTGCGAAGCACCGGAAGTCATTCCCAAGACAATGAAACCGAGGAGGACGATAAATCGTAGCGGACGCATGGGAGAGATGAGCGACCGCCTCAAACAATCAGCTCCGAAGACGTTTCACACTTTGATTCGACTGACGGCAACGACTTCGAATCGTCTCGGCACAAAAAAGCCGCGACCGGTTACCCGGGCGCGGCTTTGAAGGTTTAAGCGGTCGTTCGGCTTAGCTCGCTTCCGTAGCCTTCGCGGCTTCCGGCTCGGGCAGTTCGGCGCCAAACGGGAGGCTGATGCGGAGCTTTTTGTAGACCGGCAGACCTGTGCCCGCGGGGATCAAGTGACCCATGATCACGTTTTCCTTGAAGCCCTTCAGGTTGTCGATCTTGCCGAGGGTCGAGGCGTCCGTCAGCACGCGCGTGGTCTCCTGGAAGGAGGCAGCGGAGATGAACGATTCGGTCTCGAGCGAGGCCTTGGTGATGCCCAGCAGGATCGGCTCGGCCTCAGCGGGTTTGCCGCCGGCTTCCTCGATGCGCTTGTTGTCGGAGAGGAAGGCCGCGCGGTCAACCTGCTCACCCCAGAAGTACTCACTGTCACCCGGATCGGTGATTCGGACCTTGCGGAGCATCTGGCGGATGATGATTTCGATGTGCTTGTCGTTGATCGTCACGCCTTGGAGACGGTACACCTCCTGCACCTGGCTGATGAGGAAGTCGTAGAGAGCCGACGGCCCGAGGATCTCGAGGATCTCGTGCGGATCAGCCGCGCCTTCCGTGAGGTGCTGGCCCTTGTGGACCACATCGCCCGGCTGCACGATGATGTGCTTGCCGGTCGGGATGAGATGCTCCTCTTCCTGCGCAGTCTCCTCGTTGCGGACGACCAGCTTGCGCTTGCCTCGCAGCGTGCCTTCGAACGAAACGACGCCGTCGATACGTGCCATTTCGGCAGCATCCTTCGGACGACGGGCTTCGAAGAGCTCGGCCACGCGCGGCAAACCGCCGGTGATGTCCTTGGTCTTGGAGGCCTGACGCGGGGTCTTGGCGAGCAGCGCGCCGGGGGCGATGATGTCGGCTTCGTTGACGGCGATCTGGGCGCCAACGGGAATCGAATAAGCCGCGAGCGGCTTGTTCTTTTCGTCGCGCACTTCGATCTGCGGATTGAGGTCTTCCTTGTGCTCGATGACCACCGTGGCGATGCGGCCCGACGATTCGTCGAGTTCGCGCTTCACGGTGACGCCGGGGATCATGTCCTTGAAGACGAGCGAGCCTCCCTTTTCGGAGAGGACGGGCACGTTGTAAGGATCCCACTGGGCAAGGACGGCGCCCTTCTCGATCTTCTCGCCATCGGGAACCGGCAGGTAGGAGCCGACCACGATGTTGTAGGACTCGAGTTCCTTCTCGTCGGCGTCGACGATCTGGATGGAGCCGGTCTTGTTGAGCACGATGCTCGCGCCATCGGCCGTAGGCACGAGGCGGAGGGCACGGTACCGCACGGTGCCGCCGAAGCGGATGCGGATTTCGGGAGTCTTGAAACCACCGGATGCGACGCCACCGATGTGGAACGTACGCATGGTGAGCTGCGTGCCAGGCTCGCCGATGGACTGCGCGGCAATGATGCCGACGGAGTCACCGATCTTGGCGACACGGTTCGTGGCGGGATTGATGCCGTAACTCCTGGCGTCGATGCCGTGACGGCTGCTCGACGTGAGCGGCGACATGATCTTAACGCGCTCGATGCCGGACTCCACGATGCGGTTGGCGACGTCCTCGGTGACGAGTTCGCCGGAAGCCACCAGGATTTCGGTCGGACTGAGTGGGTTGTACACGTCGTCACTGGAGCAACGGCCGACGATGCGCTCGCGGAGGCCGACGATCTCGTCGTCGCCCTCGTAAATGGCTTTCTTCCAGATGCCGTCGCGGGCGCCGCAGTCGTCCTCGGCAATGATGACGTCCATGGCCACGTCGCACAGCTTGCGCGTAAGGTAACCGGCGTCGGCCGTCTTGAGGGCGGTATCGGCCAGACCCTTACGGGCGCCATGCGTGGAGATGAAGTACTCGAGCACCGTCAGCCCCTCGCGGAACGAGGAGAGAATCGGACGTTCGATGATTTCACCGGAAGGCTTGGCCATCAGGCCACGGGTGCCGCACAGCTGGCGAACCTGCTGTTTGTTACCGCGGGCGCCGGAGTCCATCATGATGTACACCGGGTTCACCTCGGGGCGCCCATCGTTGTTCTCGAGCTTCGAGAACACCGCCTTGGCAATCTTGTCGGTGGCGGCGGTCCAAAGGTCGATGACCTTGTTCTTCCGCTCGCCCTCGGTGATGATACCCTTGTTGAACTGGCCTTCGACTTCGGCGATCTTCGCGCGGGTTTCGCGGACGATGTCCTTCTTGTCCTCGGGAATGATCATATCGTCGATACCGATCGAGATACCCGCCTGCATGGCGGTCTGAAATCCGAGGTCCTTGAGCTTGTCGAGCGTGTCGATGGTGGTCTGCTCATCGGCCACACGCGTGGTGTTGAGGATCAGGTCACCCAGCTTGCCCTTGGGCACGGGGAAGTTGATGAACCCGAGTCCCTGCGGCCAGATCTGGTTGAAGATCACGCGTCCGACCGTGGTGCGAACGGTGCGCTTCTCCGGATTGCCGTAAACGGTGGTGCGTCCGTGGTCAGGGTTCGGAACCTCGACCCAGTCGTGCACCGTGAGGGCGCCATCGGCCTTGGCGAAGAGCACTTCTTGCAAACCGCTGAGCAGCGGCACATGAACGCCCTTGGCCGGCTTTTTGCGCGGCTCGATCGTGAGATAATAAGTGCCGAGAACGATGTCCTGGGAAGGCGTCAGAATCGGCTTGCCGGAGGACGGCGAGAAGATGTTCGACGTCGCCATCATGAGGAGTTTGCACTCCATGATCGCTTCGAGGGACAGCGGCACGTGAACGGCCATCTGGTCGCCGTCGAAGTCGGCATTGTAGGCCGTACAGACGAGCGGGTGAACGCGAATGGCTTCGCCTTCGATGAGGACGGGCTCGAACGCCTGGATGGAGAGGCGGTGGAGGGTCGGCGCGCGATTGAGCAGCACCGGATGGCCCTTGGTCACCTCTTCGAGGATGTCCCACACTTCAGGGGACTTCTTCTCGATCATCTTGCGGGCACCACGAACGGTGTGCACGAAGCCGAGTTCCTTGAGGCGGCGGATGATGAACGGCTCGAAAAGGACGAGCGCCATCTTCTTCGGCAGACCGCATTGGTTGAGCTTGAGCTCGGGACCGATGACGATGACGGAACGGCCGGAGTAGTCGACGCGCTTGCCGAGCAAGTTTTGCCGGAAGCGGCCCTGCTTGCCCTTGAGCATGTCGGACAGCGACTTCAGCGGACGATTGCCCGCACCCGTGACCGGGCGGCCGTGACGACCGTTGTCGAAGAGCGCATCGACGGCTTCCTGCAGCATGCGCTTTTCGTTGTGAATGATGACGTCCGGCGTCTTCAACTGCATCAGGTTCTTCAACCGGTTGTTGCGGTTGATGACGCGGCGATAGAGATCGTTGAGGTCGGAGGTCGCAAAGCGGCCACCCTCGAGCGGAACCAGCGGACGCAGGTCCGGCGGGATCACGGGCAGCACTTCGAGCACCATCCACTCGGGACGGGACTTCGATTGGATGAAGCCTTGGATGACCTTCAGGCGCTTCGAGAGCTTCTTCTTGATCTGCTTGGACTTCGTGGCACGCATCTGCTCCTGGAGCTCGGCGACGGTCGCGTCCATGTCCATGAGCTTGAGGCAATCGCGGACAGCCTCGGCGCCCATCTTGGCGACGAAGGAGTCGTCACCGTATTCGTCGAGCGCCTGACGGTACTCGATGTCGGTGAGCAGTTGCTTGGGCTCGAGCGGGGTCTTGCCCGGATCGATGACCATGAAGTTCTCGTAGTAGATCACGCGCTCGAGGGAGCGGGCGGTCATGTCGAGCAGCAGGCCGAGGCGGCTCGGCATGCTCTTCAGGAACCAGATGTGGGAGACCGGAACGGCGAGTTCGATGTGGCCCATGCGCTCGCGACGGACGCGGGCGATGGTGACCTCGACGCCGCAACGATCGCAGATGACGTCCTTGTACTTGATGCGCTTGTACTTTCCGCAAGCGCACTCGTAGTCACGCACCGGGCCGAAGATCTTTTGGCAGAAAAGACCGCCCGGCTCGGGCTTGAAGGTACGGTAGTTGATGGTCTCGGGATTCTTGACCTCACCTTTGGACCAGGCGCGGATGGTTTCCGGCGAGGAGACGGTGATGGAAACGCAGTCGAATGGATTCTCGTCCATGCCGAGTACGCCGCGCGCGTCTTCACGCTCGCGGACACCGGCGGTTTCGTTGGGTTGGATGCTCATCGGTAGTTACCCTGGGATTCGTTAAAGATTGGCGGAGCGGGGAGCGGCGGAAGCCGCGGAAGGCGTGAACGCCTGGGTCAGATTGCCGAGCGCATCGCGCTTGTTCAGCTTGATGTCGAGACCCAGCGACTGGATTTCCTTGATCAACACGTTGAACGATTCCGGCGTACCGGCCGTCAACGTGTTGTCGCCCTTGACGAGCGACTCGTAGATCTTGGTGCGGCCCTGCACATCGTCGGACTTGACGGTGAGCAGTTCCTGAAGGGTGTGCGCCGCGCCGTAGGCCTCGAGCGCCCACACCTCCATTTCGCCGAAGCGCTGGCCGCCGTACTGGGCCTTGCCACCCAGCGGCTGCTGCGTGACGAGCGAGTAAGGACCGACCGCACGGGCGTGGATCTTGTGAGACACAAGGTGGTTCAGCTTCATCATATAGATGTAGCCGACCACGACCTGCTGATCGATTTTCTCACCGGTGCGACCGTCGAAGAGCGTGCTCTTGCCCGTGGTGGGCAGGCCGGCCTCCTTGAGATAATCGCGGACCTTCTTCTCGGGAATTCCGTCGAAGACGGGTGTCGCAACCTTGAGGCCGAGCTTGGAGCAAGCCCAACCGAGGTGCGTCTCGAGAACCTGGCCGACGTTCATGCGCGAAGGCACGCCCAGCGGGTTGAGGCAGATCTGGATCGGCGTGCCGTCCGGAAGGAACGGCATGTCTTCCTCGGGCACGATCTTGGCGACCACACCCTTGTTACCATGGCGACCGGCCATCTTGTCACCCACCTCGAGCTTTTGCTTCGTGGCGATGTAGACCTTGACCTGCTTGATCGAACCATCGCCAGCGTCCTCGCCGGACTCAACGCCCGCGATCTTGCGTTCGCGGTCGCTCTCGAGTTCGTCGAACTTCGACTGGTACGAGCCAATGATCTCCATGATCTTGATGCGAACCGGGGACGGGTCGATCTCGACGTGCTTGGAGACGGCCGCCAGCTTGCGCAGGAGCGTCTTGGTGATCTTACGGTTGGCGGGGATGATGATTTCGCCGGAGTCACCGTTGATGACATCGAGCGGGATCTTTTCGCCAAGGAGGATGTTCGAGAGGGCTTCCGTGAGGGACTCGCGGAGCTTGTCCATCTCGGTCTTGTAGTCCTCCTGGATCTGCTTGATCTGGCGGCGGCGATCTGAGGGAGAGAGCTTCTCCTTCTCGAAGTCGACACGGCTGGAGACCTTGACGTCCATGATGATTCCGGTGACGCCGGAGGGCACCACGAGCGAGGTGTCCTTCACGTCGGCGGCCTTTTCACCGAAGATGGCGCGGAGGAGTTTTTCTTCAGGTGCGAGTTCGGTCTCGGACTTTGGCGTGATCTTGCCGACGAGGATGTCTCCGGGCTTCACTTCGGCGCCGATGCGGATGACGCCGTTGTGATCGAGGTTCTTTAGCGCTTCCTCACCGACGTTGGGAATATCGCGCGTGATTTCTTCAGGCCCGAGCTTGGTGTCGCGGGCGGTGACCTCGAACTCCTGAATGTGGATCGAGGTGAAGACGTCGTCCTTGAGGGCTTTTTCGGAGATCAGGATGGCGTCCTCGAAGTTGTAGCCGTTCCAAGGCATGAAGGCCACGAGCACATTGCGACCGAGGGCCATCTCACCGTTCTGGGTCGACGGACCGTCGGCGATGATCTCGCCGGCCTTAACCTTCTGGCCCTTCTTAACGATTGGCTTCTGGTTGTAGCAGGTTCCCGCGTTCGAGCGCATGAACTTGCGCAGCTCGTAGACATAGATGCCGTTTTTGGCGTCGGTCTTCGGATGCTTGTCGAAGTTGCGCGGCAGCTCGCCGTCCTTCGTGAGAACGATGCGCTTTGCGTCAACGGAAGCGACAATGCCCGAATCCTCGGCGACCACGACGATCTTGGAGTCGCGGGCGACGCGCTCCTCGATGCCAGTGCCGACAAACGGCGACTCGGCCTGAAGCAGAGGAACCCCTTGGCGTTGCATGTTGGCACCCATCAGCGCGCGATTGGCATCGTCGTGCTCGAGGAACGGAATCATCCCGGCCGCGATCGAGATGACCTGCTTGGGCGAAACGTCCATGTAGTGGACGTCCGAGGCAGGGACCTCAAGGAACTCACCGTCCTTACGAACGGTAACCTTGCCGACGAAGTGACCCTTGTCATCGATCTCGGCGTTGGCCTGGGCGATGACCTTGGCCTCCTCCTGGTCGGCAGTAAGGTAATCGATCTTGTCGGACACCTTGCCGTCCTTCACGAGGCGGTACGGCGTCTCAATGAAACCGAATTCGTTAACGCGGGCGTAGGTCGAAAGTGAATTGATCAGACCGATGTTCGGACCTTCGGGCGTTTCAATTGGACAGATGCGGCCGTAGTGCGACGGGTGTACGTCGCGAACCTCGAAGCCGGCGCGCTCACGGTTGAGACCGCCTGGCCCGAGGGCGGAGAGGCGACGCTTGTGCGTGACCTCCGCGAGCGGGTTGATCTGGTCCATGAACTGCGACAGTTGGCTGCGGGCGAAAAAGTCGCGAATGACCGTGGTGAGGGCCTTCGGATTGATGAGCTTCTGCGGCGTGATCGAGTCGACGCTTTGGTCGTACATCGTCATGCGCTCGCGAACGAGACGCTCGGTACGGGCGAGACCCACGCGGCACTGATTGGCGAGCAATTCGCCAACGGTACGAACGCGACGGCTGCCGAGGTGATCGATATCGTCAACCACACCCTCGCCGCGCTTGAGACGAACGAGGTACTTGGTGGCCGCGACGACGTCGCCGCTCTCAAGAATACGCTGCTCAAGATCGACCTGGAGGCCCAGCTTCTGGTTGACCTTGTAACGGCCGACACGACCGAGGTCGTAGCGCTTCGGATCGAAGAAGAGGCGCTTGAGCAGGGCCTTGGCGTTTGCGGTGGTCGGGGGCTCACCGGGACGCAGACGCTTGTAGATTTCCTTGAGGGCTTCCTCCTCGTTGCGAGTAGGATCCTTCTTGAGGGCACGGATCAGGGCGCCTTCGTCGATTGCGGTATCGATCACGCGGATCGACGCGATATCGTGCTTTTCGAACGTACGAACGATCTGCTTGGTGAGCGGCTCGAAGGCGCGTGCAAGCACGACACCCTGCTGGGCATCGATGGCGTCTTCGACCAAGACGAGAGAACTGACGTTCTCGAGGTCGAGGGCCTTGGATACCTTGAGATCCTTGATCTCGTAGAAGAGATTGAGCAGGTCGATGTCGCTCGAATAGCCGACTGCGCGAAGCAGGGTCGTGATGAGGAACTTGCGACGACGACGGCGGCGATCGAGGTAAACGTAGAGCAGGTCGTTATTGTCGAACTGGACCTCAAGCCAGGTGCCACGATCAGGGATGATGCGGAAGGAATGGAGCAGCTTGCCGTTCGGATGCGGGGTCACCTCGAAGGCAATGCCCGGCGAGCGATGCAGCTGGGAGACGACGACGCGCTCGGCGCCGTTGATGATGAACGAGCCGCGCTCGGTCACCATCGGGATCTCGCCCATGTAGATTTCCTCATCCTTGATGAAGTCCTCCTCGCGGAGGCGAAGCTTCACGTAAAGCGGCACCGAATAGGTGATGCCTTCACGGATACATTCGATCTCGGAGTTCTTGGGGTCGCCCAAGGTGTACGAAACGTACTCCAAGGTGAGGCGACCGTCGTAGGACTCGATCGGGAAGACCTCGCGGAAAACCGCCTCAAGGCCCTGCGGCTTGCGCTGCTTCTCAGGGATGCCCTTTTGGAGGAAATCGAGATACGAAGTGATCTGGATCTCGATCAGGTTCGGAGGCTGGATGACTTCGCGGAGTTTACCGAAGTTGACTCGGTCGGTGTGATTGCGGTCGGCCATGTGAATATCCCGGTTGAATGAAAAAAGAGACGGAGGTCGCGTTGGTGGGCGCGAAGGAACAAACGGACGCGAACCGGCCTAAAGCACGGCTGGCGTCATGCGAAACGACGAAAAAGAACGGAGAAAAGAAAAGGCAAAGGACAGGCCGCGTAATGACACGGCCTGTCCCGAAGATCTGGAGTGTTGTGAATCGGAAATGCCCAAGTGGGTTACTTGAGTTCGACCGTGGCTCCGGCGGCCTCGAGCTTCTTCTTGATTTCCTCGGCGTCGGCCTTGGAAGCTCCTTCCTTGACGGGCTTCGGGGCGCCTTCGACGAGATCCTTGGCTTCCTTGAGGCCCAGGCCGGTGATGGCGCGGACTTCCTTGATGACGCCGATCTTGTTCGCGCCGGCTGCTGAGAGGATGACGTTGAATTCGGTCTTCTCCTCGGCGGGAGCGGCAGCAGCAGCTCCGGCGGGAGCAGCGGCGACGGCAGCGGCGGCGGAAACGCCCCACTTGCCTTCGAGATCTTTGACGAGGGCGGCGAGTTCGAGGATCGGCTGGGCGGAAAGCCACTCGATGACTTGGTCTTTGGTGATGGTGCTCATGGTATCTTTTGCCACCGGCTAGCGTCCGCAAGAGGCGGCGCGTTTAAGGGACGTATCCCCTAGCTGACGACGTTGATGGTTGGCGGCTCCGGAGACGAAGCGCAGAGCGCCCGTCCCCGGAAAATGGGTTAAAGGTGGTGGGTTAGGCGGCCTCTTCGGAGGCCTTGACCTTGGCGTCGAGGACGCGGACGAACGAAGCGGCAGTCTGCATCAGCATGCCGAGGAACTGGGAGCGAAGCACGTCGAACGTGGGCAGATCGGCGAGGGCGGACAGCTCCCCGGCGTTCATGACCTTCTTCTCAAGAATGCCCACCTTAACCTCGAGCTTCTGCTTGTCGGTGATGAACTTCTTGAGAATCTTCGCGACCCCGGCTGGGTTGTTGCCGCCGACGACGACCGCCGTCTGGCCGGCGAGGGCGCCATCGACCTCGGGCAGGCCCATGGCCTTGGCCGCGACGCGGAACGAGCTGTTCTTGACGACATGGAATTCGGCCTTCTCGGGGGCGAGACGGGAACGAAGTTCCGCAACATCGGCCACCGTGATGGACGCGAAGTTGGTCAAAATGACGTAGTCGGACTTCTTGAGGTGGCTCTCCACCTCGCTGATCAAATATTGTTTTTCGGCTCTCATGGTATGGCCTCCGGTTAGTACTTGGTGTAGTCGGTGGAGGCAACGCGCACGCCCGGGCTCATGCTGGACGAAATCGCCACGTTCTTGATGAAGTTGCCTTTGAAAGACGCGGGCTTGGCCTTTCCAACCGCATCGAGGACAGCCTGAGCGTTCTCAAGGATCTGTGCCGCGGTGAAGGACCGCTTGCCGATGCCGACCCCGATGTTGCAGGCCTTGTCCATCTTGAATTCGACGCGACCGGCCTTGACCGCCTTGATTCCGGCCACGACATCGTCAGTCACAGTGCCGCTCTTCGGATTGGGCATGAGGCCCTTGGGACCGAGAATACGAGCCAGCGTACGGACCTGCTTCATCGCTTCCGTGGTTGCAATGGCCACGTCGAAATCGAGCCAGCCATCGCTGATCTTCTTCATGAGTTCCGCGAGGCCTGCCTCGTCGGCACCCGCCTTGAGCGCTACGTCAGGGGCGTCAGTAAAGACGATCACGCGGACCTTCTTGCCAGAGCCGTTGGGCAAAGGCGTGGTTCCACGGACCATCTGGTCGCCTTGGGCGGGATCGACGCCAAGGCGGATCGAAAGCTCGACCGTCTCGTCGAACTTGGCCTTCGGGAATTTGGCGAGGACCTCCACGGCATCAGCCAGTGGATAATCCTTCGCGAGGTCAGCGACCTTGAGGGCGCTGCGGTAGCGTTTGCTTTGTTTTTCCATTTACGACTCCTTGCGGTACGAACGTCCCAAGGGGACTCCCGCGGTGAGTAATTGCGGTTGCGGACGAAAATTAGTCGACGACTTCGATGCCCATATTTCGGGCGGTACCGGCAATGATCTTGATGCCGCCGGCCTCGTCGTTGGCGTTCATGTCGGCCTTCTTGATCTTGTAGATCTCGGCGAGCTGCTTGGTGGTGACCTTGCCAACCTTATCCTGGTTCGGACGTGCCGAGCCGGAGGCAATGTTGGCGGCCTTTTTGAGCAGAATCGAAGCCGGGGGCGACTTGAGGATGAATGTGAAGGATTTGTCGCTAAAGACGGTGATGACGACCGGCAGAATCATGCCGTTCTGGTCCTTGGTGCGGGCGTTAAACTCCTTGCAAAACGCCATGATATTGACGCCTTGGGCACCGAGAGCGGGACCTACCGGTGGCGCAGGATTAGCGGCACCGGCGGGCAATTGGAGGCGGATATAACCGTGAATCTTCTTGGCCATGGGAAGCTAGGGATGAGTGATGATTTATGATTTGTGACCCTTGAACCCCGATTTCGCGAATTTCCGAGAGGCGCTGGAAATCACTGATCGCAGATCATCAGTCGGAAATTATTCGGTGATACGCTGGACTTGCCAGTATTCGAGCTCGACCGGGGTGAACCGGCCGAAAATGGAAACAGAAATCTTAAGCTTGCCGCGCTCTGGATCGATCTCGTCGATACGGCCGGTGAGGTTGGCGAAAGCGCCGTCGGTGACCTTCACCTCTTCGCCGAGTTCGTAGGAGACTTTGGGCACTTCTTTGCCGCTCGCGGCTTCGACGCGTGCCTTGATGTCATCGATTTCGACCTGTCGGAGCGGCGCCGGATTATCGCCGCCCACAAAGCCGATCACGCCGGTGGTCTCCTTTACAAAATACCACGGCTTGTTGATGAGCTTCTTATCCTCACCAAACAGCTTCATTTGGATGAAGACGTAGCCCGGATAGAGTTTTCGAATCTTCGTCGATTTCTTTCCTGCCTTTACTTCCGAAACAACCTCGGTCGGAAGCAGGATCTCGAAGATGTAGTCGTCCAGCTCCTCGGTCTTTTTAAATTTTTCGATGTAGTTCTTCACCTTGCCCTCCTGTCCGGAGAGCGTGTGCAGCGCGAACCACTGGGCGCCGGCGGGCGCGGACGTTTCGGTGGACATGATGAAGGTTAGCTGACCCAGGAAGTCACCCAGTCGACGACCTGATAGAGCGCGAAATCACTGATGCTGGTGAAAAGTCCAAGGATGCCCGCGGCGACGATGACGACGACGGTCGAGTCGCGGAGTTCCGAGCGGGTGGGCCAGGTGGCTTTTTGGAGCTCTCCAACCATTTCGCCGAAGAAAATGCGGGTGCTGCGGAAAGGATTTTTCATCTGGGTGTGAACTGGCAGGCGCGGAGGGAATCGAACCCCCAACCAACGGTTTTGGAGACCGCTACTCTACCAATTGAGCTACGCGCCTAGGAAAAGTTTATTTAGACGACACAGCCGAGGTCCCTAAGAGGGACCTCGGCGGCGGGGCTGACACAAGTAAATGACTTATTCGATGATGTCGGTGATTCGGCCTGCACCAATGGTGCGACCGCCTTCACGGATGGCAAAGCGCTGGGTCTTCTCCATGGCGATCGGGACGATGAGGTCGATTTCCACGGCGATGTTGTCACCGGGCATGATCATCTCGACACCCTTCGGCAGGTTGACAACGCCCGTCACGTCCGTCGTGCGGAAGTAGAACTGCGGACGATAACCATTGAAGAACGGGGTATGACGACCGCCCTCTTCCTTGGTGAGAACGTAGATCTCGGCCTTGGCCTTCTTGTGCGGGGTGATGGACTTCGGAGCCGCGATGACTTGACCGCGCTCGATGCCTTCCTTGTCAACGCCACGAAGGAGCAGACCGACATTGTCACCCGCCTGGCCGCTATCGAGCAGCTTGCGGAACATCTCGATGCCAGTGATGACCGTGGTGGAGGTGTCCTTGAGGCCGACGATCTCAACGGTGTCGTTGAGCTTGCAAATGCCGCGTTCGATACGGCCGGTGGCAACGGTGCCCCGACCAGTGATCGAGAACACGTCCTCGACCGACATGAGGAAAGGCTTGTCGGTCTCGCGCAGCGGCTCGGGGATGTCGGTGTCGATCGCGTTCATCAGCGCGGTGATGGCAGCGTCGCCCTCCGGCTTGCCATCGAGAGCGGCGGTGGCGGAACCACGAACGATCGTGGCGTTGTCGCCATCGAATTGATACTTGGAAAGGAGTTCGCGAATCTCCATCTCGACGAGGTCAAGCAGTTCGGCGTCATCGATAAGGTCAACCTTGTTGAGCCAGACGACGATCTTCGGAACGCCCACCTGACGGGCGAGAAGGATGTGCTCGCGGGTCTGGGGCATCGGGCCGTCAGCAGCAGAAACGACGAGGATGGCGCCGTCCATCTGTGCCGCACCCGTGATCATGTTTTTGACGAAATCGGCGTGCCCGGGGCAATCAACGTGAGCGTAGTGGCGCTTCTCCGTCTCATATTCCACGTGGGCAACCGAAATGGTGACAATCTTGGATGCGTCACGCACGGTACCGCCCTTGGCGATGTCCGCATAGGACTTGACCTCGGCAAGACCCTTGCGGGCCTGCACGGCGAGAATGGCCGTCGTGGTCGTGGTTTTACCGTGGTCAACGTGGCCGATGGTGCCTACGTTTACGTGCGGTTTCTTGCGCTCGAATGTGCCTTTAGCCATTGTGGGTGTGGGACGTGTTTTGGTGGATGAGATTTGTTTTTGCGACCGGAAGGAACCCTGGAGCCCAGAACCAGATTCGAACTGGCGACCTCGTCCTTACCAAGGACGTGCTCTACCAACTGAGCTATCTGGGCACACAAAGATCGGGTCAAAAAACGAGAAAAGAGTGTCGAACGTGAATGCCGCGTTTTGGCCCGTCAACCGCAAACTTGACGATTTACGCAAAATCCTAGGGACCTAGGGAGATACGATAATTTCCGGGTTGTAGACGCTCCCCCAAGCGGTACGTATTGGCAAGGTAGCGGGGAAACCAGGCATCGAATTGGGCCGAGCCAGAACTTTGCGTTATGAACGGCAGGCCTGCCAATCCGGACCGGTTCACCGCGACAACCATATCCACCGGGCCCCAGTCGATCGACGGAGCAGAGCCTATCGGAGGCAACTCGGCCCGAAGAACAAGCTCTCCGCTTTCGGCCGTGGCGACCTCTATAAACCCCAAGCGCCTGACCGCCTGCGGCATCGTCGTCGGTCGTAGACCCAAGTAGCGAAATGCTTCTCTCCCTCGATAAGGATCAATCGCTTCCACGGGTCCAGCTGGTGTCTGGACCGGCCCAGGAAAGCCGACGCGCGGCCCGGCATCGCCAATATTGAGCTGAGCGGGAAAATTGCGAAAGGCCGCTACAGGTTCTCTTCGTCCGTCGTCCGCCAGCGCCCCCGCCTGCCCCGCATTGAGCGAGGTGGGAAGATACAACGGAACCGGGTCGCGCAGTGAAATCTCCCTTTCGGAGTCTGGCCGCCCCACAGCGTCGCCAACGGGAAGAAGTTCGAGCGGTCGAATCGCTTCCTTTACGGAGCCCGTCGGCGCCGCGGGAGGTTTCACCAGCAAGGCCAGACTGCCGACAAGCACGACCGCAAGCACCGATACAAGCGCCCATGGGAATGGTCGAACGTTGCGCGAACTGCTCACGGCTCAGCGGGAGAGCGTCGAGGCAGGCTCGGCGGCAAGCTGGAATTGCGACTGCAGGCCGGCCTCCCTGGCCGATGCCGCGACCGCGATCAAGTCGAGGAGAGGCACCGAGACGTCGGCGTGAATGAGCAACTGCGCTCCCGGCCTGTCTGATGCCCGCGCCGCGAGCCAGACGCGGAGTTGCGCCAGGTTCATCAATCCATCTTCGGTAATAATGAAGTCCGTGTCCTTGATGGCGATCACCATGGAGGTCGGCGCAGCACCCGAATACGCCCCGGGCATGGAGGGGAGCGAGAAATCGACCGGCAAGCCCGGAGACAGGACAAATCGCGAACCAAAGAGCACAAAAAACAGCCCCAACAAAACGACGTTGACCATGTACAATGCCAGGCCCGAGAGCGGCCCCGGAGGCTGGCGAAGTCGCGAGGCCAGATCGAGCGGGCGCGTGATCATGGCGAAGGCGCCGGCTCCTCACCCAGTCCGGCGGCTCGGTAGTCGTTTAGCAAATACTGCATGATCTCATTGCCCGACCACTCGACATCGCGCACGAGCGCGCGTACGCGCCCCCCGAGAAAATGTGCAGCCAAGAACGCGGGAATCGCCACCGCCAGACTGCCGGCCGTCGCAAGAAGCGCCTGCCACATGCCGCCGGAAAGAGCCCGGGCCGTGGCATATTCCCCCCCCTGCATGAAAGCCTGGAACGTTGCGATCATGCCCAAGATCGTGCCCAGCAATCCCACCAACGGGGCGACTTGGGCAATCGCGCTAAGTGCACCAATGCGCCGCTCCAACGCCGGGATCTCCACCAGCGCCGCCTCTTGAACCGCATAGCGCATGCGGGTCTCGTCTGCGGCCGCGTTGAGCAGCGCCGCCTTGACCACGGCCGCGACCGGCCCCGGCGTCTCCTCGCATACCGTCAACGCTTCCACGAGCCGCCGTTTCGCCAGGATGTTCTTGATCCCATTCAAAAACGCCGTCGAGCGGATCTGACTGCGATGGAGGTACAGCAAGCGCTCCACAAACAGCACGAGGGCGACAACGGCCATCAGCAGAACCACGACCATCATCGGGCCACCCTGCGCGAGGAGACTGAAATCGAATTCCGACATGAACAGGTGGGGTTAGACCTTTTTCTGGGATGGCGTCAACGATCAGGGCGTCGCATCGACCACCCCAAGGCGGGCCAAGGCGCTACGCGCCTCTTCCGACCGTGGCAGGCCCTGCCGCAGGATCAGCCGATACATGTCGCGCGCCTGCTCGAGCCTGCTTTCCTGCTCATGCAGCAGACCGAGTTCCAAAAGCGTGCGAGCCAGCCAATACCGGCCTCTCGCCCCAAGACGCATCGAGGGCGCACCCTCCGCCAGCAATGGTTCAACCATCGGCCACCAGACTTGCTGCGCGCGCGCCCGTTTACCGGAACGCGAAAAGGCGGAACCGTGCTTGAAGCCCGCCTCAAGTCGCAAGTCGAGCGACGCTGACGGCAAGAATTGCAGGCGCTCGTAGCCTGCGATCGCGCTTTCCAGTCGCGACACGTCCGCCGAAGCCAGCGCCGCATGGCAGTCCGCCACGGCCAGCTCGGCGGCCCGCACATCGCCATGTTGCGGAAAATCGAGCACCAACCGCTCATAGATCTGCAGGGCATTCGCGAACTGATTCAGTTCGCGCAACAAGTCGCCTTGGGCGAAACGCGCGGTAAAGATCAAATCGCTCCGCGGATAATTTTGCACGAGGCGCTCGAGAATGTTGTACGCTTCGCGCCGGTTCGAGTCCTGCCCCAGTTTACGAACAGTAAGGGCCGCCTGCAATAGGCCATAAGGGGCGAAGCGGTTCTCGGGGAAATCGTCCGCCAATTTCACAAAGACACGCTGGGCATCGACAAGCCGGCCCTGCGCAACATAAGCTTCCGCCTCGATCACATAAGAAAATACCGCCACGTCCGCTTGCGGGTAGTTCACGCGCAGTTGCTGAAGTACTTCGAGGGCGGCGTCCGGGCGACCGAGCGCAAAGTTGGCCTGGGCCTCGAGCAGGGCGAGGGAGCTCGCCACCTCCGCTCGCAACGTCGGATCAAGCTCGGCCAGCAAGCCGCGCAGGTTCGTCACCAATTCCAGCGAACGCGCCGCTTCTCCTTCATCGAAAGCAAGTCGGGCCTGCAACCACGCCATCCGCACATACAATTCCGGCGGCAGTCTCGTCGCGTCTGCTTGGGACAGGAGGCGATTCACCCGCCGGTAGGCGAGGGAAAGCCCGTCGCCAGCCGAAGATTGAAGCGCACGGGCCAGATTCCATTCCGCCTGCCAACGGCTCACCAAATCGAATCGGGGATCGGTCCCCAGCGTATCCAACAACAACGCCGCCTCCTCAAAACGCCCTCCCGCGATCTCGGAAAAGACCCGCTGGAACATGAGGCCCCCCGCCGCAATGCCCGCCGGCATATCGTCAAGGGCCACCCCGTAGCTGTCGGCCGCGCTACGATAGTCAAAGGCCCTGAAATACGCCTCCGCCACCACGACGGCGAGCGCGGCCCGGTTTTCGCGCGACTTCGCCTCCGTACGTGCCTGGCTGGCAAAATCAGCGGCACGTCGAAACTGGCCCCGCTCCCACGCGGTTCCCATCAACACGCCAAGAGCAGCGGACTTCAGGACCGATCCGGGAAACTGCTCCAGCAACATGGCCGCATCCGCCTCAGCATCGCCGTATCGTTTGTCCTCCAACGCCAATTGTGCCCGGAAGAGCAGCAAGTCTTCCAGAATCGGATGCCCGCGCGCCGCGCCGATGAGTGCGCTTAACCTGGCGCGAAATCCACTCCTTAAGGTGCCCTCACGCGACGCACGTGCCAGCAACTGGAGGGCGATGCGCTGTTTGTCACGATCCACAGCATTCTCAAGCAGGCTGTTTAAAGCCAGGCGCCCCACCCCATCGTCGGCCCCGGCGATGAGTCCAAGGGAAAGACGGAAATTGTCACTCACTTCACGCTCCTGGGCCGGCAAGGCCTGCAGCTGCTCCTGCAGAAAACGCATCGCCGCCTCCCGCTCTCCCCGGGCATGCAGCGCGGCCGCGTAAAGCTCCGCGAACTGATACCCGGTGCTGCGACCGCGGTGCTGCTCCACATTCTGCCGAAGTTGATTCATGTTCGCGTCGGACATTTCTCCCGTCCCTTTCAGCAACGCGCCCAGCCGCGAAAGAAGGAAACGCGCCCGCGCCAGATCGGCGGGCGCCTCCGCCACCGCTCGTTCATACGCCGCATTTGCCGCGACGAACTCACCGGCCGACGCGGCGAGCATCCCGCCAAGATAGTGAAACCACGACCGTTCGCCCGCGGGCAGCGTCACGGGATCGAGCCCGGCCAGGGTCGCCTCCGCCGCGGTACGGTCCCCGGACGCCGCCGCCACCAACGCGGAACGCAGGCGGTAAGACGGCGTGGGCGGCCCGACGTAGCGCGCAAGTGCGCGTCGTGCCTCCTCCGGACGTCCGTCGTCGAGCAGCGCGGTGGTCCAGGAAAGGATCAAGGCATTGATGTCGCCTGCCGGGGCCACGGGAGCATCGAGCAGCGATTGGTACAAATTGGCGGCCAACGCCGGGAACCCGAGTTCCAAGGCGCGGCGGGCCGACTCGGCGGCGACGAGATCGGACGCCGGCGGCGGCTCACTGGGAGGCGCCATCGGCGCGTCCGCCGGAGCGGGCTGCGCACGCCCCAAACCCGCCATCAGGACAAGCATCCATAAAATCACTACAAAGGGACCGCAAACTCGCATCGTTCGAGCTACCTTGCGCCAGCTCGCACGCTGAGGCAAGCCCGCCTGACCGATGCAAACAATCCTGCCCGTGGTAATCGATTCGGACTCGCCCCCGGATCGTCCTTCCCCACACTGCCTTCGTTCTCGCAATCCCTTACCGCCATGTCCGCACTCATTATCCTCGGCATCCTCCTCGTCCTCACGATCGTCGTCGTCCTTTGGATTGTCGGCATCTACAACAGCCTGGTCGGTCTCCGCAATCGCTTCAAAAACGCGTTCGCCCAAATCGACGTCCAGTTGAAACGCCGCTATGACCTGATCCCCAACCTCGTAGAAATCGCCAAAGGCTACCTCAAGCACGAGCGCGAGACGCTCGAGGCGGTCATCAAGGCGCGCAACATCGCCGCGGCCGCCGCACAAGCGGTGGCGGCCAATCCCGCGGATGGCAACGCCATGAAGGGACTGGTCGCCGCCGAGGCGGGCCTAGGCGGGGCTCTCTCCCGACTGATGGTGGTCTCGGAACAATACCCCGATCTGAAAGCCAATCAGAACATGATGCAGCTCACCGAGGAAATGACCTCCACTGAAAACAAAATCGCCTTCGCACGGCAGGCGTACAACGACAGCGTCATGACCTACAACACCAAGCGCGAGGTGTTCCCCAATGTTCTCTTCGCCGGCATGTTTGGGTTCCTGCCCGCCGAGCTGTTCACGATCGAAGACCCCACCGAGCGAACTGCGCCGAAAGTCAGCTTCACATAAGAAAGGCTGAAGGGCTGAAAGACTGAAGGATTCAGCACGCATTCCAGCCTATACCGTCCGCGCACCCAAAGTCCACCGCCTTGGAGTTCGCCGCTCCCGGTTTGCGGTCTTCAGCCTTTCAGTCCTTCAGCCCTTCCCCTCCCCATGGATTTCTTCGAAGCCCAGGAACGCGCAAAGAAACGCACCACGCGACTGGTCATTCTCTTTGCGCTCGCCGTCTTGGGCATCATCGCAGCGGGGTATCTGGCGGCGGTTGCAGCCCTGCAAGGGGCGGCCTACGATTCGGCCGACGGCTATCGTGTGCGCGAGTCCTACTGGCAGCCCGACCTGCTTGCCGGCATCGCGCTCGTCACGGTGGTGATTGTGGGGATCTCCTCGCTCTTTAAGTGGATCTCGTTTCGCAAAGGAGGTCGCGCCGTGGCCGAAATGGTGGGCGCGCGCCGGGTAAACCCCGCCTCGACGGACCTTAAGGAGCGGCAGCTGCTCAACGTCGTGGAGGAGATGGCCATCGCCTCGGGTGTGCCTTTGCCCGCAGTCTATTTGATGGAGCAGGAGACGGGCATCAACGCCTTTGCCGCCGGTCTGACAACCTCGGATGCCGTCGTAGCCGTCACACGCGGCACGCTCGACAAACTCACCCGGGACGAACTCCAAGGCGTGGTCGCGCACGAGTTCAGCCATATTCTGAACGGCGACATGCGACTGAACGTGAAGCTCACCGCCGTCGTGTTCGGCATTCTGGTCGTCGGCCTGCTCGGACGAGGCATACTGTACAGTTTTCGCTTTTCCCGGCCCCGGCGCGACTCGAAAGGCGGGGGCGGCGCGATTGCGATCGCCGGCGTCGGTCTCGCCCTGCTCGCCATCGGCTACATCGGGTACTTCTTCGGTCGCATGATACAGGCGGCAGTGTCGCGGCAGCGCGAATACCTCGCCGACGCCGCCGCCGTGCAATTTACCCGCAATCCGGCCGGCATAGCCGGCGCGCTGCGCAAGATCGGCGGCTATGTGCTGGGATCACGCCTGCTTTCGAATCAATCGGCCCAGATCGGCCACTTCTTTTTCGCGCAGGGTTTTCGTTCGAATTTTGGCGGACTTTGGGCAACGCACCCTCCCCTCGTCCAACGGATCAGAGCCATCGATGCCTCGTTCGACGGCAAGTTCTTCGAGCCGCCCACGATCGTGGACGTGGCCCGCGAACCGTGGGGAAAAGTTACCGGCCAAGCTCCAGCGAAACGTCGCCTCCCGATTGATCCCATCACGGCCGCCGCCTTCATCGCTGCCATTGGATCGCTCGGCGACGAGGCCATCGGGAATGCAAAATCCTTGATCGACCGTCTACCACCGCGCCTGCGGGAGGCCGCTCACCGCACCGACGAGGCTCCCTCCCTGTTATACCTGTTGCTGCTGGATGCCAATCCGACCGTCCGAGAGCGCCAATACCAACTGGTCTCCACCCACGACAGTTCACGCGCCAAGGAGATCCTCGACCAGTTGGATCCCGCAGGCACCGATCTCGAACCTGAACACCGCCTTCCCCTGGCTCAGCTCGCGCTCGGGGCTCTGCGTGACCTCAGTCCCGACGCCTTGGCCCGCATCCTCGGCACTCTCGACGAACTCGTGCACGCCGACGCCCGCGTCACGACGTTCGAGTATGCCCTGCAGAAGATGATCATGCACCATCTTCGTCTCGCCCAGCGTCCCGCCACGGGGCCCGCGGGGGAAATCCATTCGTTCCACGCCGTTCGCTCAGAAATCTCCATCGTTCTTTCCGTCCTCGCCCGCGCCGCCTCACAAGACCCCGAGCACGCTTTCACGGTGGGGTCCGCCCACCTCAAGGCCCTTGAGATCGGCCTGACCTACCAGTCAAAAGCGCAATGCGACCTGACGCAGCTCGATCAGGCACTAGATCGTCTCGCGCAGGCAAATGGCCCGATCAAGAAGCGCCTGCTGGCGTCGGCGGCCGCAGTTGCCACCGCCGACGGCACCCTTCAGCCCACCGAAGCCGAACTGCTGCGGGCCCTGGCCTCCGTCCTCGATTGTCCCGTTCCGCCCTTGTCCGCCACGTCGGCCGACAATGAGCGTTGATCGAATATCGTCTCAGGCCAGAGCGCGCGTGCGAGGACAACCGCTTCGTTCCCACGGACGTTACTTGCTCCGCGGACCGAGTTTTCGCGCTGGAACAGGCGCGGGATCGTCCGAGGCAGGAGGTGAAGGAAGGAGAAAGCTCGACACAATGGCCGCCAGGATTGAGCCAAAGATCAGGCCCCGTGCCCAACGACGACGCACGTCTTCGTCTGGAATCCAATCAACCTCTTTCTTGGCCAAGACCGCCAGAAGCAGGGTGGGCAAGAGAAGCAGCACCAGCCACGACGCCCCGGCCGCCCGGAGTCCCTCCCTAATCCATGCCAGGATCGAGAAACCGGCCAGCGTCAGGGCAAACAGCGTCGCAAACGTCACGCTCCGTCCCAGCAAGGCTTTCCATAACCAAGAGAGGGCGGAAAACGGGTTCACGTGCTCCCTGTCCTAGTCCTACGCCTATCCAGGTCAAAGCTTTGCCTCGTGCACCTATCGCCCGTAATTCCGTCTGGCCGCACGGGCGATAATGGCCAGGCGGATCGTACCATCGACCTATGACTGTGATTGAAAAGCAGAGGCAACTCATCGGGGATTATTCCATCATCGAGAATCGGCAGGAACGGCTTTCCGCCATCGTCGACTGCGCCCGTCGCCTGCCACCCCTTCCGGAGGGCGAACGAACGCAAACGAACCGCGTGCCCGGATGCGTCTCTTCGGTTTGGATACTTCCCGACGTGCGCGACGGGAAACTCTACTTCCGACACGATGCCGACTCCCCCTTGGTGAGGGGCCTCGTCGCCTTCGTTTGCTCGATTTTCGACGGGGCGACGCCCGATGACATTCTCGTCAGCGACGTTGTTGCGCTTGAGGAACTCGACTTGCTGCGCGACCTGACTCCTACGCGCCAAAACGGGATAAAGGCCGTCGAGAACCGCATCAAAGCCCTGGCAGCCGCAGCCGCTTCGGCCTGACCTTGACCGGTCCATCAGACCAGGCACGCCTCGAGCGCGACCCGGGCCGCTTGTTCATCGAGCCGGACTCCGATAAAAACGAGTTCCTGACGACGATCCCCGTTCGGTTCGTCCCACGATGCCCGTATCGCCGGTGGACGGTCCTCCATCCGGACCTTTCCGCTCTCCACCATCGCCGCCCACCAATAGCTGAGGAAGTCATAACGCACGGCGCCACCGCCCACCGAAAGGAACCCCATCTCGTCCGGCCGCTCTTGCAGCCAGAAAAAGCCTTTCGCCCGCAGGAGGCCGGGAAGGCCCTCGGCGAGCACCTTTTCCAGGCGCGCCCGAATGAACGCCCGCCTTGCCTGAAAGACGAAGCTGGTGAGTCCATACTTGTCCGCGTGAACTGACTTCGAGACAGGAACCCTCACGACGGAACCGGTCTGACCGGGTGCAAGGGCATTGAGCGAGTGAATCCAGTTGGCCGCACCCATGGTGACGATCGGATCGAAACGCACACGACCCAGCAAAAACTCGCTGGCAATCTGTCCGTGCTCGACCGCCACAATCTCCGCCCGGGCGTTAAGCCCTCGCAGGATTGACACGAGCTCTTCCTGCACCCCTTCGGACACACGATCGCACTGATTGAGCACGAGTACATCGGCACACTCCACTTGCTCGATCATCAATTCGACGACCGGCCTTTCCGAGCCACTCACGACGTGACGCCCACTGGGACGAGCGCTCGACCAGGTGGACCAAAACGCAGCCGCGTCGACCACCGTAACCAACGCCGAAAGCCTGGCGAAATCCCCCAGCGAGCGACCAAAAGGGTTCTTTCGAGTGAACAGATTGGCCACGCCTCGTGGCTCGGCCACCCCTGTGGTCTCCACCAGCACGTGATCATACAGGCCCGAGCACGAAAGTTCAGCCAACGTTTCCGCCAGTTCGTCCCGGCTGGAACAACAGACGCAACCGTTTCCCAACTCGACGACCTCACGCCCTGACGCACTCAGGCGAACGACCGCACCGTCGATATTGATTGCGGCAACGTCGTTGACCACCGCAGCCCAGCGCCGGCCCTCGGCCTGGCGCAACAAATGGTTGAGCAAGGTGGTCTTCCCCGCGCCGAGGAACCCGCAGAGGATGGTGACATGAGGTCGCTGGTTCTCCGAGGACATACGCAATCAGACAGCCCTGCCCGCCCCTGCTTGGCGAGCCGGGACGGCGAGGGACTTGCCCAAGAAAAAGGCCCGCACCTTTTGTGCGGGCCTTGAAAACAAGTGAGAACGTTACTTGGGCTTAGCGGGCAGCCCGAGCAGGAGCGAACGGATCGCTGCCATCGCGATAGCCAGGCAGATCGTCCTTCTTCAGGCCCATGGCACGCACCGCACGGGGATCGAAGATCTCCTCAATGGGGGCGCCTTCCGGATTGACCGTTTTGGCCGTGATGAAGATCAGCAGGTTGCGCGAGTCGACGTTCTTGGTGTCCGAACGGAAGAGACGTCCGATCCCGGGAATGGTGCCGAGCACCGGAACCTTCGACTGGCCGTTCTGCGAGGTGTTCTCGATCAAACCGCCGATGCCCATGGTGTATCCGTCTTTCAGAGACACCTGGGTCTTGCTCTTGCGGGTGGCGATGATCGGGATCTCCGCGCCGCCGGCGCCGCCGAACGACGTGATGCCGGCCCGGCTGCTGACTTCAGGTTCAAGCGTCAGCTTGATGAAGCCCTGCGAATTCACCTGCGGCGTGACCTTCAGCAGGATGCCGATGGGACGGTAGGTGAAGCCGCTGACCTCGAAGGTGCCGCGCTCCTGATTGTATGTGTAGTTCGGAATCGGGAACTCCTCACCGATGTTGATGTTCGCCTCGGTGTTATTGAGCGTCACGATCGTGGGATTCGAAACAAGCTTCACGTTGTTCTGAGTCTGCAGGGCGCTCAGCACGACGTTGAAGTCGGAAGCGGAGAACACTGCATTCGCTAAACGTGTGGTTCCAGATGAATTGACGAGGCCCAGTAGATTGCTGACGGCGTTGCTGGCTGTGTCAGAAACGACCTCGCTAACGCTCCCGGTTGTACCGCCCGACGTCGTCACCGTAGAGCTATTAGAAGAGTTGGTCGGGACAGTGACAAACGAAGTCGAGGTTGTGCGTTCGAGCGTCACAGGATCTAAAACAGTGGTAGTCTGCTGGACAAGCTGAGAACCCGTTAGCGTCGTACTCGTAGTATTGGACGAAGGCAGGGTCGTCGTGGTCGTACCCGTGGTCGAGCGGTTGCTGCCCGTGCTGCTGTTTCGATTCGAGCCGTCGGTCCGTTCCTGCCCGCGAAGGCGAGTCCATTCCTGTGTCATCTGACCGGCTCCGACCTGAAAGCCCTGCAAAGACGCCCAATTGACGCCGATGTTCTTGACGTCGCGGTCGGTGACCTCGACGAACTTCGACTCGATCATCACCTGGGCGGTGGCCTTGTCGAGTTGGTCGATGATCGGGCGAATGCGGGTCATCTGGGAGGGACGCTCGGTGATGACGAGGGCGTTGCTCCGCGCATCGACGACCACGCGTCCGCCTTTCGCGTTATCGACCAAAGGACTGATCGTCGGCATAATATCGGACGCGCGGGCGTAGTTGATCAGGAAAACTTCCGTGATCACCGGTTCCATCATCAACTGGTCCTGGCTGACCACGGTGATGATATTACCCTCCTCGACGTAAGTATAGCCCACTGGAGCAAGCACCACTTGGAAGATCTGGCGCCAGGTGACATCGCGCAGCTTGATCGAGGTCTTGCCCTGCAGCGTATCGGGCACCACGAGGTTAAGCTCGAAGAGCTCGGCCACGTTGCGAAGGATGGTGCGAACATCCTCGTCGGGGAAATCCACCGAGAGTTTGTCTTGGTTCTCTTCGCGCAGGGCGCCCGAAGGGGCGGCCGTGTCGACGATCACCGAGGTGGAAACAGCCGGGGCGGCGGAAGCGGCCCCGCCGGGGGCAGGCGGAGTTTGCGCCCAAGTGGCAGGGAGCAGGCTCGCGGCCAATAGGGCGGACAGAAGCAGGTGCGTTCTCATTTTTGTGATCCTGGTTTGATAGGCCGGGAGATTTGTTCGTTGTTCAATCGGACTGTGAAGCTGGTGCGTTCGATACCGGAGATGATGATGGAGTACTGGGCCCCGCCGACCGTTGCGCTAAGCCGGTCGCCGATGCGCATCTGGCGGGCCCCGAAGAGGAGGATCGGTTCATCGCGAACAAACATCGTCCCGGTAGGGTTGATGCTGCCGACGATCATCTCCAAAATCTCGCGGGTGCTGCGTTGACGCGGGGCCGGACCCGCCACGGGCGGAGCCTCCACCGGATCGACGCGGTCGAAATCGGGCGGCGCAAACGGGTTTTTCGTCGTGGGCAGAACGGCCGCGACCCCTGGCTGTTCGATGAGCTTGGTGGCTTTTTCGACCGACGCGGCCCGGCGGGCAGGCGGCAGGAGGTCTGAGCGCTGAGCGAACGACAGCGTCGACGACGAGGCGACCCAGCCGGCCAGCAACGCAAGGAGGAGAGGGCGAGACGGCATCATGGCAAACCAAGGAGTTCGAGACTGAGCGTGAGCGTGACCTCAGTGGCACCATTGAGGGACGCCGCGTTGATTCGGCAAAAATGTTGGCCCGACTCCAAACGCCGCAGAAAATTCATGACCTTCGCGTAGTCGCCTTGAACGGAGACCGCAAAAGGCACCCGAAGGTGCTTCCCGGCGGTCGCCCCCCGCGCCGTTGCGGCTGGCGTGAGTTGCCGAAGATCGAGGAGCTTGATGCCGGTTTCAGTTTCGAGCCGGTAAAAGTATTCGAGATTCGTCGCGAGGCTTGCCAAGCGCACCGCACGACCATCGATCTCGGCGTTTGCCGCCACCAAGGCGTCATGCTGTTCCTTTAGCTGCGCATTGTTGCGAATGTTCTGACTCAGGCGATTGCCTTCCGCCGTACGCTCTTCAAGCGCCGACTCACGCTCGGGAAGCGCGGCACGACGATGATAGATGGCCACGATCATCAGCAGGCACAACAACCCGCATCCGAATCCGACCGGATGCTTCTTGAACGTGGAAACGATGCTTTTTCCGGTGGCGCTCATTTCGTGGCTGGCTCCGTTTTGAATTTAAGCGAAAGCTCTATATGCAGCCGGCCGTTGACCGGGTCGCGGTTCACACCCGTCAGTTCCACGGAGGCAAAAAGGCCCCCGAAGTCTGGATCATTGCGGAGCTGCTCGACGAAGGCCGTGGCATGGCCCGTGGCCTGATCCGGAGCGCCGCGCACGATACCCCGCAGGGTGATGCCGTTATCGCGGTAATCGAAATTGCGGATGGCAATGTCCTTCGGAAGGGTGCGTCCAATCGTGAGGATGAAATCAGACACGCGCAGCCGGGGAGTGGCGAACTCGGCAACTTCGTTGATTGTCTTTTCCTCTGCTTGGAATTTCTTAAACAATGCGACCGCTTGGGCACTCGGCGTACGATTACGTTCGATCTGCTCCTCCCACGTGGCGATCTGACCACCCAACCCACTGATCTGGTACTCCTGATACGCGAAGAACAGGATCAGCAGCACCGCCACCAAGACGGCCAGACCGTTGGTAAAGAACGTGGTGCGCACGACCTTGGTGTCCGGCAACTTCTCATAGTTGCGGAAGTTCGGATGCCACGAGGGCATGAGCGGCTGGGAAGCCTGCTCCTTATTTCTCTTGAGGAACGGGAGCATTGTGGTGGGCCATCAGGCCAAAAAGTCCTATCCAGCGCGCATCGAAGGCCGTGCCTTGATGTTCAGACGACAAACTGAGTTGTTGCGCTTGGAGCCATGGAGCGATCTTGGGCTTCAGGGTATTCACACCCAGTTGCGACGAGATCACTGTTTCAATCCACGAGAGCTTAGCAGGCAACAGGATACAAACGAGCTGTCCGATCGATTGCCCGGTCTGAACCTCATAGAAACCAATGGAAGAATGAAGCTCGCGGAGAAGTTTCTTGATCAGGACCGGGCCCATCCCGGTAAAGTCGAACGTATTGGAGAAGAACAAGCGCCGCGCCGACTCCTCGTCCTTCAAGTTCAACTCCTGCTGCACCATTGGGATCATTGAATTGAACCCTTGTGGAATGGGTCGGGACGAGTCGACCCCCGCGCCGCTGACGATGAATGAATGCGTGGTTTCCGCTCCGATCTCGACCACGAGCGTAGGAACCGACGACTTTTCGGCCGCAAGCAAGCTGATGATCGCTCCGAGGGCGGCGACGGTGCCGAGCTCCACCCGTTGGGGATAGATACCGCAGGCCAGCAGCCTCTCCTGCATCGAAACCACCTCTTCATTGAGGAGCCCACAGCAAAGGATGTCTTTGTGGCCCGAACGCGTGAGATCGAAATCGCTGCCATCACGCGTGTTCAAAATCGCGATCGTGGCCTTATCGAGTTCCACTCGACATTGGGTCGAGACAAGGTCGTTGAGATATCCGGGATCCTTGATCTTCTTCAGGTCAAGAGACGCATGACGCACAAACCGCTTGGGCGGATATACTCCGACCGTCGCGTGAACGTAACCACTCTGCCCCTTCGCCGGCTGAAGCAGCTTGAGCGCTTCCCCCAAGGCAGCTTCGTCCCCCGAGGGGACGTCGAGAATCTGCTCGATCTCCATCGGCCCAAGGTCCGACGTCGAGGTGCGGGCAAGCAAGATGCCATGGTCGTTGAAGTCGACGAAGTATCCTTTGGACTTACGGGCGAAGAGCATGGAGGTGGCGAAAAAAGGCGTCTTTCTGTAATCGGCGGTAAAACGCCGGGCTGAAGACTAAGGACAAACTCCTAACCCTAACTCGGCATGACAAGGCTAAATCCCATCCTTAAGTACTATCATACCGGTATTTACACTTCCTTAACGGCACCTTTTCCCTCGAACAGGATTTTCACAAGTGATTGGGCCGCAAAAAAACCCGCCATGAAAGGCGGGTTGGATCGTAAGGCCGTACTCGGCGACGCGCGGCAAATGCCGGCCGTCACTTTTGCCACGTGCGCTTCTTGTGGCGATTCGATTTCAAGCGCTTGCGGCGCTTGTGCTTGTTCATCTTGAGACGGCGCTTCTTCTTGAGGTTGCCCATGGTGTAAAAACGAAAGTGGTGACGATTTGAGCCGGCCAACGTGCGGCTTCGCCCAGAGGGTGTAAAGCCCGAATTTGCCCCCGGCGGCACCCATCAAACACCCGCTTACAATGCCACGGGCATGCGCAGGGCGGTAAACACGACGACTGCGGAAACCTTGCCTTCCGGAAGTCCAGTCAAACAACCGGCAACCCGGCGGTAGAGCGCCATTTGTTCTTCATGGCGCCTGGCGGCCTGCAACATCCGGTCGGTGCTGGGCACCGCATCGGTCTTGAAGTCGTACACCCAAACGTGCGTCGGGTGACCATCCATTCCACGCTCGAGGGTCACGCGGTCAAACACGCCGGTAACCCACCGTCCGTCCATCACAATCTCGAAAGCACGCTCCCGCCAGACTTCGCCTCTAGAACCACGCGCCCAAACCGCCCTCAACGCGGGTGAATTCAAACAGGCGAGCACTTCTGTTACGGCCGCTTCCTGCTCGCCTCGTTCGCGCCAAGTGCGAGCTCGTTCCGCAGGCTCCTTGCCTGTGCTCCATTCCACTTCCGCTAGCAATCGATGAACCGCTGTTCCGAACTCAGCCGCACTTCCCGCCTCCAGCGCAAACAACTGCGCGCCCGTCAGCTCCCCGCCCTTCCCTGCCGAGGCGCGATGGGCCACCAGCCTCTTCCCGCCTTCCTGACGATTCCCAACGTGGAGCGCCTCAATCTCGAGCACCGCGTCAGGGACGGGTGTGGACTTGAGTGCTCGGAACCAGTCTCCATCGCCCAAAGCAAACGCACCGGCAAACTCCCGCCGTCCGATCTGAATTGCAAGATCGCCGTCACCCAGCGTCTCCGCGAGGATACGACGGTAGTTGTTCGATTTAGATTTTCCCGGGGCCTTGGTCACCGCGTACATCGCCCGTTTGGCCCGGGTCATAGCGACATAAAGAAGTGAGAGCGCCTCATAGCAGGCCTCGGATTCCGCATCCCGAATATAACGTGCGAGTCCCGGATCCCGTTCAGCCAATACCTTGGAGGGAAGATCGAGCACCCACTCGACGGCGCGATCAGCGGCTCTCCTCACCGCCAGTCCGTCGCGCCTTGAGTCCAGCTTCGTTCCCTCGAGATCCGGCAATACTACCACGTCGAAACCCAAACCCTTCGATTTATGGACCGTCATGACGCGAAGAACCTCCGCGGATTCACTCTCCCTGATCGTGTGGCGCTCCAGGAATACAACAAACTCAGCCACATCCCGGCTGCCCATGGCATCGAACAACGCCGCCGCCGCCCTGAACTGTCGCCCGCGTTCTCGGCTGAAGTGATCGTCAGGATCAAGGTGCGGCTCGAGCAATGTCATCCAACGCGCGAACAGGCGTTCAAACCCATCAGCGTGGATCTCTCCGAGCACCTGCTTCGTGAGGGCATCCGGAACAGTCAGACCCGCCGCTTCAACGACGTTCCAGACCGGCGTCATGCGCAGGTGTTCGCGCGCCAGCGTGTCGCCCGGATGCGCCGCAGCCTGAACCAATGCCAGCAGCGCGCAACCCAAGGGATTATCGACGCCTACATGCAGATCGGAATCCGCCACCGCAGGAAGGCCGCCTTCCCGCCGCAGGTAATCCGCAAGCGCAGCGGCCGTGTCGTTCTTCTGCACGAGAAGCGCGCAACTCAATCCACGCTCCAGCGGCTCAATCTCCTGCAGGATCGCGAGCACTGTCGCAAAACGCGCCTCCTCATCCTCGGCATGCAGCCAGGCGACCTGACCGCCTTGGCCGGGCTTCGCCGAAATATGGTCACGCCACTCGTGATTCCACCTTGCCGACGCGTCGCCCGGAAACATCGTGCCTAACACCGCCGCATTGCCAAAGACTCGATTGACCGCGTCAATGATCGGCGGGCCCGACCGCCACGATTGCACGAGGTGTTCCTCTGCGATCGTCCCTGGTTGCACGGCATTGTAGTGGTCAAAAATCTCGCGAAACAGCCGGGGATCTCCGTCTCGCCAGGCAAAGATCGCCTGCTTGACGTCACCGACATAAAAAAACGTGCGCGCACCAGTGGGGTCCTGCACCGCCTCGTCAATCAACGAACGCAGAACCGACCACTGTCCAAAACTTGTGTCCTGAAATTCATCGAGCAACCAGTGGTCGATTTGCCCGTCGAGTCGGTAATCGACAAACAGGCGTCCCTCCACCGCGGCGTCGCCCGACAAAGACCGTTCATCACCCGCCCCGGTCAACAGCAGGCGCTGGACGTCGCCAAACGTCAGTTTACCCCCGCGTCGTACCGCGTCGTGATAGCATCGCTCGTAGCCGGCGAGCACCGCATGAATCCCTCGCGTCATCTCCAGCCGGCGCACGTATTCACCGCCCACTACACCCATGATCGTGGCCCGCAGCGCTTCGCTGACTGGAAGCGTAAGCGGGAGTTTCTTTCGTTCGACCATGATTTCCGAGAGCGCAGGCCAGGCCTTGAACGCGTTGCCCAACAGATAAATCATCTCCTTGCCCAGCGCCGCGCCCGGCGACCACTCCGCAAGCTCGGTGAGAAATCCCTGCCAGCGTACGCGCTGTTTCTCATCCATCGGCAGGGCTGGCAGGGCGGCCCCGAGGGACTTTACCGCCTCACCGCGCAAGGAAGCCGACTCCACCCACGCATTACCCGCCGGCCAGATCGCCCCCGGGCTTCCCCACCGCTCCGCCGCCGGTACATCCAGGAACACTTCCTGATGCCGGTCGATGAACGCGTCGAGCTGCACCCTCAGCCGCTTTTCCTCCATTCCAAAGGTAGCCCGCTTGAAGGCCTCGATAAACTCGCGCTGCGCCTCATCCAACTCCCCCGTACGCTCGAAGAGCTGTCGCAACACCCGGCCGCGTTCCACGCTTGCCGCATGGTCTTCCATGATCTCGAACACACCGGTCAGCCCGAGTTCAAAAGGAAAATTCGAGACAATCCTCGCGAAAAAGCCGTCGAGCGTCCCAAGTTGCAGACGTGGCATGGCTTCGACCACCGTGCGGAGCATGCCCAGAAAAGCCGTCGATCGCAGACCCGGCGCTTCGATTTCTCCCGCAAGCGTGGCCGCGTAGACCTCATCGGCCGCGGCTTTCGCGAGCTTCTTCAGAATCTCATCGAAAAACTCCCCGGCCGCTTTCCTCGTAAAGGTGAGGGCCACGATCCGCTCCGGTTTGGCGCCGAGCGCCAGCAACCGCACAAAACGGTTCGTCAACGCATAGGTCTTTCCGGATCCCGCCGAAGCAAGAATCATCACGTTCCCGGGCGATGTCATGACGATGCCTCCTCCCAATCGACGCTGTCGGCCACCCCATGATGAAAGAGCGACGCGAACTCGTCCCACTCGGGTCGCAATGCCTCATTCGGGGGCCAGAAGTTCCCGGCGACGATCGCCGCCGCGACACCTTCAGCGCAACGCCACGCCGAAGCATCGAGGTCTCGGGTGTAATCCACCCACGGTCGAATGCCGGTCTCCCCTGCCGCCTTCGGCAAATTGAAGTACGCACACTCGACCCGGGCGTCCGCAACCCCCACCGCCCGCAGGTAAAGCGGCAGCTGCAAATCGCACCAGACCGGCCCCTCCCCCACCGGATCGACCAGCGCGAAATCCGGCACCTGCTCGTCCCGGCGCAACGGACGCAGGTGCGCCGTCTGCGGATCGACCGGACGATCGGAGGTCTTGTAGTCAATGACCCGATACGCCCCGGTGAGTTCGTTGCGCTCAATGCGGTCGATCTTCCCGCTCACCGTGAGATCGCCCACCTTCAACAAAAAATTTTCTTCCACGCGCTCGATCACCCAGCCCTCGCGACGGGCCTCGGCCTGCACGCCTGCCGCGCGGGAGAGGCGCTGCCGGGCCGACTCAATCTGAATGACCAGCGGAAGCGAATGCGCGGCTCCGAAACGTCGCGCGGTCTCCCGTTCCAGCACGGTCAGCAAAAAATCGCGGATCACCGCCTCGTCGGTGCAGTCGCGCAAACCCGCCTCCCGGCCCATCGCCTCGAGCGCAGCGTGGCAGAGCGTGCCGAAATCACGTGCATCCAGCTCCATTTTGGCCGGGTCGATTGCTTCCATTTCCAAGCCGTGGCGAAGATGAAAACGAAACGGACACGTCAGCCATGAGCGCAACGCCGTCACCGCCACTTTCCGGGGAGGCGGCACCCGGCGCGGAACGAGTTTCCACGCGCGACGCCATGACGGCGCCGACCGCGACGCTTCGGCAGGACGAAACAACCAGCCAATTCTCTCCGGCAGCTCTTCATCGGCGCAACGCAGCAACAAGCGCGACGGGCGCAGCGGGTCGCCCGCGGCGGAAGCCCGCCCGAACAACAGGTCAAGTCGACTACGATCCTGACGGCAGCGCGAGAGCGCGTGAAGGATGTAGGCATCGCGCGCGAACCGCTGGCCATTCGTGGTCAAGCCGAGGCGCACGCGCAGCGACTCCGGCAGAAAGGGGTCGCCCACCACGGCCTCTGGTGCGTGACCGTCGTTCAAGCCCGCCACGATGAGATGGGGCGCATCCTCCCAGAGCAATTCGAGCCAGCCTTGGAGTTCGAGCGCACCCGACGGTTTTTCTTCGTAACGACGCGTTTCCCCGTAAAGCTCCAGCGCCAGAGTCCACCAATCGGCCGGCTTCATCCCCACGGCCCCAAAGCGCTCCAAGGCCCGCTCGCAGGAACGGACAATCTCCATCCATGCCGCAGCCGCTTCCGCGACGGAAGCGTCCGGACGCTCGGCGAGGGCGAAACGGCGCGACGCATAGATGGTCGCCGGAACACTCGACGCCGTTCGGACAAAGGGTCCCGAGCGCAATGACTCCCGCATGTCGGCGATCTCTTTAAGCCCCACGTCCCCCGGTCGGTGCCGCCGCGCGTCCGTCAACGTTGACGGCAAATGCCAGTCGTGAAGATCGTCCAGCCCGGATAGAAACTGTGCCGCCGAGAAGCCCGCGCCGTGTCGCGCCGCGAGGTACTGAAGGAAATCCGGACAACGCGCCAGCGCGGCCACCGCCGAGAACCCATCTTCCGAGAGAAGACGCGCCAGCGCCGAGAGCAACTGATGCAAGGCGTCGCCCGCGCGCCGTCGCCCCTCGGGATTGAACACCACCATTCCCTCGCGACCAAGTTCGGCATCGAGCGGCGCCCAAACCTCCGGATCTGCCGATCCGACGGCCACCACTGTCTCAACCGTGCGATAGGTTGCGATTACAGCCGCCATCCGTTCCGCCTGCGCTGACGGATCGGCACAGAGATGCACCCGTTCACGGAACGAAGGGAGATCGAGCCGCCGTCGCGCCCAGATTTCCGCCTCCGGGCGTCCCCATAAATCGAATACGTCCGCCTCCTTCTCGTCCGCGAAGACCACCACGTCCACCGGCACCCCCTCTGACAGCCGGGTCAGCACACCGAGGACGAGGGGCAGAGGGTCGGGGGCCCCGAGCAGCAGGATGCGCTCAATTCCCGACGGACACACCGGCTCCCGCGCTCCGTCGAGCCAGGCAAGTTGCGGATCCATGAGACCCCGCGCCTCTAGCGCCTCGGTTTGCAGCTGCTCGAGCCGACCCAATTGACGCCAACGCTCCGCCTCGGGAAAATCCGGTCCTGCGCGATCCGGCACGGCCGACATGCGCAGGCCTCCTTCGGCCAAACGGCGCTGCAGGCGCAGGAACTCCGCCGCCAATTCGAGGGCCCACCTCGCCGTGCGTGCCGGCGGATCGATCGGAAACACCGCACGAAAACCGTCGAGTGGCACCGCACGCAACACCTCCGCCCAGGCCAGTTGCGCTTCTACGCGCGTGGCCAGACGCCCCTCGCCCTCCAAGGAAGATTCAAGAAGGGTCTCGGGCAACTGCACGCGCGGAGGAAACACCGCTTGGCCGCGGGTTGCGGCGTGCAATGCCAAGGCCTCGCGCAGCCGGCGTCCGGCTTGTCGGGTCGGCACCAGCACCAGCACGGCAGACAGGTCCAGCGGGCCATCGCCCTCCCATCCCTTCGCCAGCCACTCGACCGCCTGCGAAAGCAACGGGCGCTCCCATGACAGGAAATGACGGCGAATACGCGGGGCGGTGGATTCCTCCATAAGGCAGACCCATCAAGATGGGCCCTATACCGTGGCGCAAATCCTGAAATGACCATGCGGCATAATCGCGCCATTCGCCGCCCGCTCGCGGTCGCTAAATAAGCCCCCAGGGATGGGACTTTACCATTGTGCCCCGCGCCATGCCGCCCACACTTACGCCAACCCCCTTTACCCTATGAAAACCCCGGTTGGCATGTTGCTGAGCCGAAAGGGCTCGGTTATCCACTCCGTGGCGCCGTCGGCGTCCGTGGCTGACGCCGTGCGCGTCATGAATGAACACAAGGTAGGCTCCCTCGTCGTTATGGAGAATGACGGCGTCGTCGGCATGTTCACCGAACGCGATGTTCTCACGCGGATCGTGGCCGCCGGGCGCAACCCGCAGACCACCAACGTGCACGAGGTGATGACGGCCAAGGTCATCACCATTTCGCCTGCAACGACGGTCGAACAGGTAATGGATATTTTCGCGACCAAACGATGCCGCCATCTACCCGTGATCTCCGACCAGAAGGTGCTCGGCCTGATCTCGATCGGCGACGTCTCCCGCTGGCTGGTGGACTCCCACCGCGCCGAGGCCGAACACCTCCGTAAATACATCTCGGGCGGTTTGACCAATTAAGCCGGATCGAGTCGAAATCCCACGCTCGTCCTTCGCAGGCGAACCGGGGAGGCGAACGCCTCTGACAGCCTACGGGACGTCAGCACATCGCGCCGCGGTCCTGCGGCGAGCACGCGCCCCCGGCTCAGCAGAAGCACATGCGTGAACGCCGGGGTGATTTCTTCGACGTGATGGGTCACGAGCACCAAGGCCGGCGCCTTGGGGCGCCGGGCCATTGTCTCGACCTCCCGCAGAAACCGTGAGCGCGCCACCGGGTCCAAACCGGCACAGGGCTCATCCAGAATCATCACACTCGGCCGGGCCATCCGCGCACGGGCAATCAACACCCGCTGGCGTTCGCCTTGGGAAAGATGCATCCAGGGACGCTCCGCCAAATCCCGAAGTCCGACTTCGCGCAACGCCTTGAGGCCCGCCCGACGATCCGCCGGCGTTGTTGTCGCCCAAAGATCCAGCTGCGCATAGCGTCCACTGATCACGGTTTCGATCGCCGGCTCGAGCACGGGAATCTGCATTTGCAGTGCCGACGTCACCAAGCCGACCCGCAGACGCAGTTCCCGCCAATCGCTCTCGCCATACCATCGCCCCAACAGCGCGATCTCGCCTTCCGTCGGTGTGAGGTAACCCGTGATGGTTTTCAACAACGAGGTCTTACCACATCCGTTAGGACCGAGAATCACCCAATGCTGTCCCCGGGCCACCCGCCAGGTCACGCGGTCCAAAAGCACGGCCTGCCCCCTGCGCACGACAAGGTCTGCAACATGAAGAACGTCGAGAGGTCGCTCGTCGGAGGGCATTCCGCCACCCTTTCCGGCCGTCCCGGATCGGTCAACGCCGCACTCTCCTCACTCCGGCTTGGCGACATAACTGCGGCTTTCGCTCGCGCGGATCCCGGCTGACCCTACGTTCCCGAGCATGGTTGTCCGCCACGCTGTTTTTTCCCTTCTGTTTTTTCTTCTTGTCGCGGTCGCCACCACTTCCGGTCGCACCTTCACCGTCGTCGTGTACAACGTCGAGAACCTGTTCGACGTCGACGGCGAAGCGGCCTACGAGGACTACAAGGCGCCGGCTTACACCCCCGCCCACCTCGCGACCAAACTTGCCAACATCGCGGCCGTGCTGAAGCGCTACGACGAAGGCCGCGGACCCGATGTCATTCTTTTCAACGAGATCGAGGTGGATCACACACCAGCGACCACCGTCGACGACTTCGCCGCATTTTGGGCCAGCCACTCCACGGCTCGCGCCGGGCAGCTCCTCTCCGCTCAACTGCTCTCAGCCGACCTCGCCGGTCTGCCGGCCGAGGCGTGGCTGTTCAAGGCCCTGCACGACCACGGCCTCACCGGCTACACCGTAATCGCCGGCGCCGACCCTGCATCCGCCCACGAAGACGGCAATTTGCGTGCGATCAAAAACGTCACCTTCACCCGTTTTCCCATTAACGCCGTCCGGTCTCACCCCACGCTCAACGCCCGGCACATCCTGGAAGTGGAACTCGAGATCGACGGACATCCGCTGCATGTCTTCAACAACCATTGGAAGTCCGGCGCCAGCGATCCGGCCACCGAGCCGATCCGCATCGCCAACGCCCGCGTGCTGCGCGATCGCCTCGACGAGCTTCTCAAGGCCGACCCCAATGCCGACATCCTCATCGGCGGCGACCTGAACTCACAGTACAACCAACCGCTGCGCTACCCCGCAATGAAGGTGACGGCGATCAACGACGTCCTCCGCTCGCAGGGCAACGAACTCGCCCTCCGCGGATCCCAGCGAGACCTCTACAACCTCTGGTACGAGTTGCCCAAGGCGCAACGCGGCAGCGACACGTGGCGCGGCGAATGGGGCACTCTCATGCATCTGATCGTGTCGCGCGGTCTTCACGACCAGCGCGGGGTGCAGTACGTCGACAATTCGTTCGCGGTCGGTCGCTTTACCGGACTCAACACCGACGCCACCGGCCTGCCCCTGCGCTGGAGCGGCGAGGGAAAATCGGGGCGAGGCTTTTCCGATCATTTCCCGCTCTCCGCTCGTTTCACCGTCGCCACCGCCGGACGCGCCGACCGTTGGATCGCCTTGGCGCGGCCGTCCGATCGCGACGAGACAGACGCAACGCCGGTTCGCGTCAGCTTCGACGGCATCGACGTGGTAGCGACCGCCCTCCACGCCAGCCGCCTGCCCGGCGGGACCCACCTTCGCGACGGCAGTTTCAACGGAAAAATATTCCGCATCGAGGGACCCGCGGAAGACGGACCGCTCTTACGCGTGACCTACGCGGGCGACTCCTACGAGGTGTACAGCCCCGATCCCGCCATTCGCGAATTGCTCGCCACCCAAAGGCGCGAGACCCGCGGCTTCACGTTTTACGGCGAACTCGGAACGTTCCGCGGACGTTGGCAATTCGTGGTCAAGGATGCGAGTTGGGTGAAGTGAATCACCGGCCAGTCGTTCGCCTATGAACTCTCTCACTGTCTACACCTACGCGAACTGCGACACTTGCCGGCGTGCCGTGAAATGGCTTCGCGCCCAAGAGCTCGACTTCATCGAAAAGCCGATCCGCGACACCCCGCCGACTCTCCGCGAACTCAAAGCCATGCTCGCCCACCAACGGGGCGAATTGCGCCGCCTCTTCAACACCTCCGGACGCGACTACCGCGAGCAAAAGCTCGGCGAAAAACTCCCCGCCCTTTCGGAGTCCGCCGCCCTCGATCTGCTCGCAGGCAATGGCAATCTGGTGAAACGCCCTTTCCTTCTTGGGGACGGCGTCGGTTTGGTGGGCTTCGACGAAGCAACGTGGACGAAGACCCTCAGACCGTAGCGCACGGGCGGGATCGAATTGAGGGCTCAACAACTCACCCCGAACCGCCCGTTGACTCCGCCGGCCCGGCTGGATCAAGCTTCCTCCGTGTCCGCTCCCTCTCCGTCGTCTTTGTCTGAATTCCTGCGCTGGCTCACCACGCAGACCGGCTTTCCCCGCCACCGCCTTCCGGCGACCGCCGAGCGTGTGCTGCTCGCGGCCGTCGCTGCTGCCGAGGAGGAAGCGGGGGAAAAAGCTCGCGAGCGTTACCTCGTAAAGACCCGGGATCCGGCTCGCGACTCGGCTCTTCGGGCCCATGCCCTCCGCCGCTCGCAGGTGCACTTCAAGTGCGACAACAGCGCCAAGGTGTAAGGGCATGAGGAGAGGAAACCTCAAACGCCAAAGCCCAAACATCAAAGGGCTACACACAAATCAAGTTGCGTGGCGTTGAGCGCGGCGCCGGGCTTGCGCACCGCTCAGCTCGCGGGTTGCCTGCCCCCATGTCCGCCGCCTACGACTCGCTGGTCGCTAAACTCAAACGCGCCCACACCCTTGGCACCGTCGCAGGTCTGCTCGGATGGGACGAACAAGTTTACCTGCCCCCCGACAGCACCGACCTGCGGGCCGAGCAACTCGCGCTCCTGGCCGAGTTGCACCACGCCGCCGCAAGCGATTCCGACATCGGCCGTCTGCTGACAAACCTCGAGGCGCGCTACGAAAGCCTCGACCCCGACACGCAGGTAATCGTGCGGGAGGCCCGCCGTGACTATGATCGCGTGACTCGCCTTCCGGCGGAGTTCGTCTCCGAGAAGGCCCGTCACAGCAGCGCCGCCTACCATGCGTGGACGGGCGCACGAAAGAACGCCGACTTTGCCGCGTTTTCGCCGTACCTCGAGAAACACCTCGATCTCGCCCGCCGCGAAGCCTCCTATCTTGGCTGGTCTGATCGCCCTTACGATTACGCCATCGACAAGCATGATCCGGGACTGACGGCCGCGAAGATTCGCTCCCTCTTCGACGAACTGAAGCGCGAGTTGGTCCCCCTCGTGCGCACGATCGCGGCGTCGCCGGTAAAGGCGGACACGACCCTCTTTAAGAATTTTCTGGTCGACCGGCAGCGTTCCTTCCTCATCGAGGTCACTGAAACGCTTGGCTTCAATTATCGGCGCGGTCGCTTTGACGTTTCAGTCCATCCGTTCTGCGAAGGTTCGGGCGCCGACATTCGGATGACGACGCGCTTCGACGAGGACAAACCCCTCGATTCGCTCTTCAGCTCCATTCACGAGACCGGCCATGGCCTGTACGAGCAAGGGCTGCCGCTTGCGCACCAAGGTACACCGCTGGGCCAGAATGCCGGCATGGCGGTCCATGAGTCGCAAAGCCGCATGTGGGAAAACCAAGTCGCGCGCGGTCACCCATTCTGGCGCCATTTTGAACCGCGTCTGCGCACGGCGTTCCCCGAACAGCTCGCCGCCATCTCTTCGGATGCACTCTATCTCGCGATCAATTCCGTCGCTCCGACGCTCATCCGCGTGGATTCCGACGAAGTGCACTACAACCTCCACATCCTCCTCCGCTTCGACCTCGAACAGCGCCTGTTCTCCGGAGAGCTGACCGTCGCCGACCTGCCCTCAGCCTGGAATGCGTTGTCGAAGGAACTGCTCGGCCTGACTCCGGCGAACGATCGTGAAGGGGTGCTGCAGGACGTGCACTGGAGCGGAGGCGCCTTCGGCTATTTCCCAAGCTATTGCCTCGGCAACATGATCGCCGCCCAGAATTGGGCCGCGGTACGCCAAGCCATGCCGGACCTTGAGGATGATTTTGCCCAAGGCGATTTCAGCCGCCTGCTCGGATGGCTGAGGACAAACATCCATGAACACGGCCGCCGCCACGGCGCGCTCTCTCTGGTCAAGCTCGTCACCGGCGAGGAACTTTCCCCCAGCCATCTCGTCGCGTATTTGAAGCACCGCTACCTTCCCTTGTATCCCGCCTCGAATTGATCAGGTCGATCCGCCTGATCAGTCCGATCGAGTCAGGGAAAACTCATGGTTCTCATCGACACCCACACCCACCTGGAGACCTTCGTCCGTCAGGACGCCTTGGACGAGACCCTGCGCCGGTCGCGCGAGGCCGGTTTGGAGACGTTGATCACCGTCGGCACCGCGTCCGACGACTGGTCACTCTATCGCGAACTCACGCGAACGCACACCGGCTTCGTGCGCTACACCGTCGGTCTCCATCCTTGCCATGTCGGAGAAAACTGGGCGGAGGAAATCGCCCGCATGCCAGTCTTTTGGAATGAGCCTCGCGCTTCCCGTCCCGTGGCCCTCGGTGAGATTGGACTCGATCGCTTTCACCTGCCAACGGACGTTGCTGAGGCGGAACAGATCTTCGGCTGGCAACGCGAAGCCTTCATCGACGGACTCGCGCTTGCGCGCCAACTCGACTGTCCGGTCGTCGTTCACTCGCGCGGCGCGTTCCGCGAATGCGTGGAGCTCATCGATGCGAGTGGCGTCGATTGGAAGAAGGTGGTGTTTCACTGCTTCGTCGAAGGCCCGGCGGAGATCTCAGAGCTGATGGAACGCGGCGGATACGGTTCGTTTACCGGCATCATCACCTACAAGAGCGCCGACGCCGTGCGCGAGGCGATGAAAGTCCAGGGATTGGATCGCTTGATGCTCGAGACCGACGCTCCCTACCTCACGCCGGTCCCCCACCGCGGGAAGCCCAACGAGCCGGCGTTCCTGTACCATACCGCGCTGCACGCTGCCGACACATTCGGCGTCAGCCTGGAAACACTCGCCGGAAAAACCACCGCCAATGCCAAGTCCTTCTTTGGCCTATGAGTAAGGAAGACGGCTCAGCCGTTTTCCTCAGGCCTCGTCGAACTTGCGCGCGAAAAGTTGCTCCAGCTCCGCGAGCATCGCCGCAGCGTCGTCGCCATTGGCGATGAACTTGACCTTCGATCCTTTGCCGGCGGCGAGCATCATCAGACCCATGATGCTTTTGCCGTTCACCTGTTCTTCGTCCTTTTCCACAAACACATCCGCTTTGAACTTGTTGGTGATGCGGACGATCATCGCGGCCGGACGGGCGTGAATGCCCATCTTGTTTTGCACCACGAGCTCCTTGGAGAGACCCTGGCCGGCGGCGGTGTCAGTTTTGTCTGGCATGAGCTGGTAAAGGTTCGAGTGACGCGTGCGGCTTGCAACTCAAAAACCGGCTGTCCAGCCTGCCCCGCGCCATGGCTAAGACAGCAATCATTGTACCCTGCCGGCTGGAATCCACCCGCTTCCCCAGAAAATTGCTGCATCCGATTCGCGGCAAGCCGCTCCTGCTTTGGGTTGCCGAACGCATCGCCCAGGAGGCCCCCGAAATGCCCCTTTACTTTGCGGTCGATGACGAGCGCCTGGCCGCTCCGCTGCAGGCGGCGGGGTTCGACGCGATCATGACCAGCGCCGCCCATCAAAGCGGTACCGACCGGATCGCCGAGGCCAACCGCAACGTACGGGCCGATCGCGTCATCAATGTCCAGGCCGACGAGCCGCTTGTCTCGTGCAATCAACTTAACGCCCTCGCGGACCTCATCGCGGGACCAGCGCCGATGGCCACTCTCGCAACGCCCTTCACGACCGCGGACGATTTTTACAACCCGAATCAAGTGAAGGTCGTCTTCGACCGCAACGGTCGGGCGCTCTACTTCTCGCGCTCGCCGCTGCCCTACGCCCGGGACCTCAAGGGGGTCGTCGATGACGAGTGGGTGCGGTCGAACCCGTGTCACCGCCATCTCGGTCTCTACGCCTACAAGGCCGAACTCCTTGAAGCCTTCTCACGGCTGCCGCTTGGCCGATTCGAGGGACTCGAACGTCTCGAGCAACTACGTGTCTTGGAAAACGGATACGACATCGCCGTCGCCGTGACCGCCGATCCCACCATCGGCGTCGATACGCCGGAGGACGCGGTTAAGTTCGAGCATTGGCTGGGTTGAGCGCACGATGAGCAGGCGGGCCGGCGCCCGTCTGCATCCGGTTCGGCGTCCGGATCCGCGCGCGAACGCCGACGGCGGCAAAAGTGCCGCCGCCGCTCCCGTGGCCCGGGTCAGACCTTGCCCGCCTTGCGCGCCTCCACCATGCGGTAGAAGTCCGCGAAGAGCGGGTCTGCGTCGTTCGGTCCGGGGGCGGCCTCGGGGTGATATTGCACGGAGAACACCGGCAGTTCTTTGTGGCGCAGACCTTCGACCGTCTGGTCGTTGAGGTTGATCTCCGTGACCTTTGCGCCCCCGTTCTCCAAGCTCTTTGGGTCAGTGGCGAAGCCATGATTCTGCGCGGTGATCGACACCTTGCCGGTCTCGAGGTTCTTGACCGGCTGGTTGCCTCCGCGGTGCCCGAACTTGAGCTTGAAGGTCGTCCCGCCCAACGCATGCGTGATCATCTGGTGTCCAAGGCAGATGCCGAAGGTCGGCAACTCCGGGAGCAACGCCGTCACGGTCTTGTGCACGTAGGCGAGCGCCGACGGATCGCCGGGACCATTCGAAAGAAAAAGCGCGTCAGGTTTGTGCTCGCGCACCTGCTCGGCGGTCGTGCCGGCGGGAAACACGTGCACCTCGAAGCCGTGATTCACGAGTTTGCGATAGATCGAAAATTTCGCGCCATAATCGAACGCCGCCACGCTAAATTTTTTGGTGGGCGTGTGAGGGAGACCAAACGTCGTGCCCACCGGCACGTAGGGTGTATTGTAGTTACCGGCGTCATCGGCCTTCCAAATGTAGGGCGCTTTGGCCGTCACATCCTTCACGTAGTCGCTGCCGGCCATGTCCTGCCAGCCCCGGGCGCGCTCCACCGCTTCCTCGGCGCTGATGGGCAGCGTGCTCAAGCAGCACTTCATCGCTCCGTCGACGCGGAGTTTCTTGGTCAAAGCCCGCGTATCCACTTCGCTGATGCCGGGAATGCCGTGCTTGCGCAGGTAGTCGCTCAAGGAAAGCTGCGAACGCCAGTTGCTGACCACCGGCGAAAGTTCGCGTACGACAAACCCCGTCGCCTTCGGCGCCGCCGCCTCGGCATCCTCGGCATTGATGCCGTAGTTTCCGATCTGCACCGCCGTCATGGTCACGATCTGCCCAAAATAAGACGGGTCGGTCAGGACTTCCTGGTAGCCGGTCATCGAGGTGTTGAACACGCACTCGCCGGCCACCGTGGCGTCGGCGCCAAAAGCGAGGCCGCGAAACACGGAACCATCTTCGAGAGCAAGGACTGCGGGCTGGGACGTGGACATTAAAGCCAGACGAAAGAGCCTCACCCGCACCCTGCCAAGGGTTTTGTGGACCATCTTTCGCGCCTCACTCTCAACGCAGGCCGGCAAACCCGGGAATTCCAAATCCCAACCAACCCAATCCCAAAAACAGCACGCCTCTGGCCATCACATTCTTTGATGGCGGTAAATCTTTGGCGTTGGAAATCTGGGAGTTTCGTCGCCATGGCTTATTTTCCCATGCTTCGGACCGCCTGTGGCCCGATTGGCGCCCAGAGCCATGCACGGTCTAATGGGGCCGACCATTTGACAGCATTTGATTAGGCCCCTAACCATTACCGACCACCCCATGCCTTACATCGAAGACCGCGCCACTTGGTTTGAAGGCCAAGGACTCTGGCAACACATTCCCGCCGAGCAATGGAGGGACTGGACGTGGCAGCTCAAGAACCGCATCACCACGCTCGACCAACTCGAGGGATACATGACGCTTACGCCCGAAGAGCGGCGGGGCGTGGCGTTCGCCGGGAGCAAGCTATCCCTCGCAATCACCCCCTATTTCTTCAACCTGATCGACCGGCAGGATCCAAACTGTCCCATTCGCAAACAGGTGATCCCAAGGGAGGGCGAATCACTCATCTCCGCAGGCGAGCAATTGGACTCGTTGGGCGAGGACGAGCATTCCCCGGTTCCCGGGCTGGTGCATCGGTACCCCGACCGCGTACTGTTCCTCGTAACGGACCGTTGCGCCGCCTATTGCCGGTATTGCACGCGCAGCCGGTTGGTCTCCAACGCCCAAGACTATAATTTTCACCCGGAGTACGAACAGGGCCTGCGGTACATCGAGTCGCACCCGGAGATTCGCGACGTGCTGCTTTCCGGCGGCGATCCCTTGCTCCTCTCGGACAAGAAGCTCGAACACCTCCTGAGCCGCCTTCGCGCCATCAAACACGTGGAGTTCATCCGCATCGGCTCTCGCATACCGGTCTTCCTGCCGCAACGCATCACGCCGGCGCTTTGCGATTTATTGAAGCAATATGGCCCGATTTGGATGAGCATCCATGTCAACCATCCCAAGGAAGCAACCGCCGAACTGCGCGACGCCTGCGAGCGCCTGAGTTTTGCAGGGGTGCCGCTGGGCAACCAAAGCGTCTTGCTCAAGGACGTGAACGACGACGCAGACGTCATGAAGGCACTGGTCCACCGCCTTCTCCGCATGCGCGTTCGTCCCTACTACCTTTACCAGATGGACCTGATCACCGGCGGAAGCCACTTCAAGGTCGATGTCCGCAAAGGGATCGAGATCATTCGGGCGTTGCGCGGTCACACTACGGGCTACGCCGTGCCACAGTACGTCATCGACGCCCCGGGAGGCGGCGGAAAAGTGCCCATCAACCCGGACTACGTGGAAAAGATCGACGACGACGAGGTGGTTTTCCGCAACTACGAGGGCCATACCTTCCGGTATCCGTTGGGACACGAACCGCTCCGCCCCGCCGCCGCCGAACACCGGACGGCCGCCGTGGCGGAGCAACGTCCGCCTGATAATTAAAAAAATGCGGAATGGTCCGCATTTTTTTGAGCGTTTTTCGTTTAACTCCGTCTATCTCCCCGTAGTCAGCATCGTTCGTTAGGGAACGATACTTGTTTGTAGTTCTTACGGTTTGCTTGGTGTTAGGTCATAAAGGGCACCCCTTCCAGGGGTGCCTTTTATGTTTTCAGAGCGCAATGACCACCGCCCCGCGCCAACCCGCTCGAGCCCGACCTTCAAAGGGGAACGAGTACGAAAAAAAATTCATTCTTCCCTTCTGATTTTTTTGAGCGTTTTCGCCGTCGTCCCGTCTATCTCCGTGTAGTCAGTATCGTTCGTTAGGGGACGGTGCTGGTTTGTAGTTCTTACGGTTTGCTTGGTGTTAGGTCATAAAAGGCGCCCTTCGCGGGGCGCCTTTTATGTTTACACCTTCGAAGTTTCATCGCCCGGGGCAGTGGCTACTTCGAGTGCGGTCAACCTGCTCATCGCCTCGTCGCGAGAGATTCCACACATCTCATCCGTCGGACGCAGGCTGTTGCAAAATGCCGGCCTTTCCGGTCGTCCGAAGAGAGCGCACCGATAATCGGGCATCAATTGTACGCAGGGGAGCCCTGCCGGTTTGCCGTGCGGCATGCCGGGAATCGGGGACGTGATGGAAGGCGCAATGCAGCAGGCCCCGCAGCCCGACCGGCAGACGAAGGTCATTGCAGCTCGAGCAAGGCCTTCGCTCCTGAAGTCCGACGTACCGGATTGCCATCTTCCGCGAGAATCACCCGGTCCTGACTCACCCGGCCGGCACCGATGATATACTCCATCACGGTGGAAGCACGCGCCGAGGCCAGTCCGCGCAGATCCCCATCGGTTACCTCGACGAGCTCCGTCAACCGGGAAACCATTTCCTCGAGCGGCAGGCCCTGTTCCGCGATCATTTCCAATGCCGTCTCGTAGGCTGCGGCCCGTCGTGCGTTCTCCGCTTCGGCCGCCTGCTGTTCTCGTCGAGATTTCATCGTAAACACGTCGACCACCCGTTCGATCACTCCTTCTGGAGGCGTTGAGGGTGTCACGGTGGGCGGTGGCGGAGGCAACGGAGTACCTCCCTCCGTGCCCGGCGGGAAGGAATCGTCGAACATGGCCTTGACCACCGCCGCATAGCCTTCCGGATCCATCGTTCCCTCTGAGGCTGTCGCACCCATGCGCGCCCGCACCAATGTTTCGAAGGCAACCTTGCGCAATGCTTCGGTGTCGGGCGTGAGATCCACCGAGCCTGCGACGATCACGTTCAACGCCGGACGTTCGTTCAGGGCCTTGATCATCGTGGCCAGCTTGGGTCGTTCCGAGTCCAACAACACCGCCGTTCCGGGCGCGAACTCTTGGTAGGCCAGTTCCTCCCCGCCACCGCCAAACATCGAACCAAGGAGCGCAAAGGGCGAGACCGCCGCCTTGGTTAGCAGATTCACGATCACCCGAACGACCACACGTCCGATGCGAAACTCAGGATCGTCAGTCCGCCCTTGTATGGGAACATCAATGACAATCTGCCCTCTCGTGTCCTTGAGCAACGCGACCGCCAGCCGCACCGGCAGCTTGGTGGCGTCGGGACTGCTCGACGCCGCCCCAAAGGTGAATTGGTCCAGCGTCACGACATTCTCCGCGTTGAGCCTGGTGTCATCGAGCCGGAAATTCACATCAAGGCGCAGCTTGCCGCGCGCGAGTTCATATCCCGCGTACTTCGCGCTATAGGGGCTGAACAATGGCAAGTCCACGTTCCGCGACTCCACCTTCAAGTCGACGAACGGGCGCTGGCCCAACGGATCGAGACGACCCGTGATGGCCACCGGCCCGACTCCCTCGACCGAAGCCTTGATAGCCACGTCGCCGCGGGCGCGAGTCGCCGACGAAAGTCCGATCACGGTTCCACTCAGACCGCTGAGCGCGACACGCACGTCCGGCTGAACGGAATGGTCGGAAAACGTAACGTTGCCCCCCAAAAAATTAATGCGGTGAATTGCGATGACCGGCCCCGAAGAGGATTGCTGCCTCAACGGGGAGACCGCGGTGGCCGTTGCAGCAGCCAACGGTTCCTCCGCCTGGGTCTTCATCAATGCAGCGAGATTCAGCGTGCCGTCCTCCGCCACCACCGCATTCGCGCGCAGGTCGGTGAGAGTGATCCCCGCCACGGTAACCGCCGCCGGCGTCGCTTGAATGCCGCTGAGTTCGAGGCGGGCGAAGCCTGCGATCTCATCGCCACTCGCCGGGTCCTCGATCGACAGCCCGGCGACTTGCAATTCGCTTTCGGTCGACCAGTCGGGCGCGGCTTCACCGGCCGCAAAGGTGAACCGGCTCGTCGTGGAAAGCGTTCCTTGCGCGACCCTCGCGTTGACAAAACCCTCCACATACGGACCAAAGGGCACGAGGCTGAGGTCCGCCACGTCCGCCTGCAGCGTCGCCTTGGGCCAGGGAAACAACGTCACGTCTCCCTTGATCGCCACCGCCCCCGTCGGGGCCCAATTCAACGACACGATCAGCGGCATGGTCGCTCCTTCGGCCAAGGTAAGATTCGACAGCGAGAGATCGAGCGCCGTCACCTCCGCCTGCGCAGGCCAGGGTGCAGCGAGGTCAACCCACTCCGCGGCGAAGCCGGTCACCGAGAGTTCGCCCACCGTGACATCGGGCGCACGGTCATCCGACGGCGCGGCAGCGGAGGGATCCGCATTCGCGCCCGGCGCGGTCTCAGGCTCGATCATTCGCAGAAGGTTGATCGTACCGTCCACCTCTCGGCGCGCGTGCACCTTTCCACCCTCAATCGCGATCCGGCCAATCGCGGCTTTTCGATCCAGCCCGTCCGCTTCGATCTCGGTGATGGCGAGCGCGGGCAAGGACAAAGCGAGACGACCGTTGCCCCGATCGATCACCTCGACGTCGCGCAGCACCACCGAACCCTCATGCCAGCGAACGACGCGGTTTCCCTCGGTCAGGTCTACTTCATAACGCCCTCCCAGACTCAGCGTGCCGCGACGCACATCGGCCTGCACAAAAGGGGCGTGGTAAGGCGAGTATTTCCCCAGCACGATGCCGTCAATTTTCAGCCTCCCCACGGATCGAAACGGGGCCGCATTGACGGTTCCAGACCATTCCAGACGCTCGCCTGATTCGGTCACGGCCTCGAACCGATAGGGTGCGTCGCTCCCCCCCCCGGTGTGAAAATCCGTCAAGACGAAGTCCACCGGACCAAATTGCGTGCGAAAGGGCTGGCTCCGCGAATCATCCACCACGGTTAATCGCGCCTGCGTCACTGCGACCGAACGGATTTGCACCGGACGCGCGGGCTTCGCCTCCGCCTCGGTCGGCGCGGTCACGTCCGTCCCAGCCGTTAGCGTTTCCAACAGGTCCGACAGATTGAGCGATCCATCGGGATTAACGATGGCGGCGGCTCGAAAGCCGTCCAAGGCGATGCTGCGCACGCGCCACGCGCCGACGAGCGACGTCCAAAATTCTGCGTTCACATAGAGGCGATCCCAGCCGGCAAACTCGGCCGCCCCGTCCCGCTCCTTCACGCTCACGCCCTCGATCGTGACGGACAACGTCAGGGGATTTACGCGCACCTTCTCCACGCCCACGTCGCGCGCGAGCACGGCAGCGAGCCGCTGCTGCACCTGCGTCTTCACCACGCGTGGCAGCACCAGGAAACCCACGCCGAGATAAAGTATCGAAAGACCCACTACAACTCCGAGTATCCGCCGGTTGCGGCGCTTTCTCTTCCGGATGCGGTTCATGCAGCGAGCTTGGGGCTGGGAGCGCCCTCTGCAAATCCGGACTTTGGGTCCGCCAGACAGACGATCTGCGTCGGGTGCAGACGGGGGCGCCCTAACCCAACGTCGCGATCACGGCCTTCAATTGCGCGGCGTGATCGGACGGGTCCACCTTTGGGACCACGGCCAGCACCGTGCCGTCGAGGTCGAGCACAAAGGCCGCCCGGGCCGGCCCGGTGAACGTGCGTCCGTACATCGACTTTTGGATCAATGCGTCCGCCGCACGGGCAAAGGCATCGTCGGGGTCGCTCGCCAGCAGGTAAGGCAGGCCTTTCTTCTTCGCATAGTTGCGATTTCGCCTCTCCCTTGCACTATTTTGAGTCGCAATGAGGTGGGCTTCTTCTGATTGGGCGAAATCATGGGCGATAACCGACCACGCATGAACGATTCGTCAAACCGGCCGAATAGATTCGGCAATCCAGCGGACATCTTTGACGCGGGGGTGAAAATCACTCAATCTTCCGATTCGAATGAAGTCGGTTAAGGTCCCTGCGCTCGAATTGTTCATGCACGAAGCCATCCCGCTCGCGAAAGCGATGGGCGTCGGCGTGGAGGTGAGCGACGACCAATCACTGGTCTTGACCGCCCCGAAGGAGCAGAATCGAAATTCGCTCAACACTGCCTTTGGCGGCAGCCTCGTTTCCTTGGCAACGCTGGCCGGGTATGGCGTGGTCTGGGAACTGATGCGCAACGAGACGCCCACCGACAAGGTCGAGTGGCGCATCGTGATCAAGGAAAGCCGGGCCGCCTACCGGCGTCCGGTCTTGGGCGATCTTCGCGCGATCTGCGAACGACCGGCCAAAGCCGCGATCGAAGAGTTCAAGGCTTCCCTCGCTCGCTACGGCAAAGCGAAGCTCAATCTCAAGACCCGCGTCATCGAGGGCGGCGAGACCGCCGTCGAAGTGAAAGCAGCCTACGTCGTCTCCCGTTAATCCGAGGAGTCGCGGCACGCCTGCCGCCGCGAATGACCGCGGGCAAATCCGGCGCCCATTAAATGTGCTTCGAATCGGCGTCATCCTTCTTGGCGTAGCCTGATTCCTGGCGCTCATGATTGACGGCGTTCTTCTTGAGGTACGCCTGATAGACGTCGTCGGCCGTCATGCCCAACGTCTGGGCGAGTGACACGAGGAAGTGGAACAGGTCGACCACCTCGACCTTTGCGTTCTGCTCGTCGAACTTCTGGTACTTGGCCCACCACTTCCACGGCACGCTGTCGATGAGTTCCGCCGTCTCCTGCTGCAGGGCGCGGGTGTAGTTGAGAATCCACTTCGCCTTTTCTTCGTCACTGTCCGGAGGAAGGGTCACGCCAATCCGGCGGTTGAGGCCGTCCTGCATGCGAAAAATCTCTTCGAGTTTGTCCATGCGGCGCACGCTGCCGCCCCCGTTTGCCCGGGGCAAGTGACAAGTGCCTTGACGAATATTGGATTGCCCCCGACGGCGATTCGGGCGAGGGGTGGAGTTTGCTGCCCGCGTCGAGCGCCCAATGCGTTCCGCCGATGGCCGGCATCGCGCCGCTCCCCTTTTCGTGGCGAGCGCGCTTTAACCCAAACATAAACAAAGACATGTCAGATACATCCACGTCCGGCGATACGCCCGCGGCTCCGGCCCCGGCCCCCGCCGAGACTCCCAGCGCGCCGCCCGCCTCCTTTGGCACCGGCCGAGGCTCCGGCCTCGCCCGAGGCAAGCGCGCCAGCCAGCCGTCCGCCGCTCCCAGTGGCGCCGAAACCGGCAACTACAAGCCGACCGCCGTGCAGATCATCGCGGTCGAGACAGAGTACAAAAACCCGTTCGCTCCCGCCGAAGCCGCTTCTGCTGCTCCCGTGAACGAACCGGCTCCCCACCCTGTTGCCCAAGCACCGGTCGCACCATCGCCCGCTCCCGTACCTACGCCGGCCCCAGCTGCCGTGGTTCCGCCCGCGCCGGCTCCATTGCCCGTTCCGGTCCCGCCGGTCTCTCCCGCAGCCGCTGGGCCGATCGCGGCACCGGTGGAGGAAAAGGCCGAACTCAAAATCCTCCCGCCAGCAAACGTCCGCCGCCCCGCTCAAAGCTGGGAATCCGATTCCTTCAGCCAGAGCACGGGCGAGCGGTCCGAGCCACGCCCGGAGCAACGTCGTGAACGTCGCGAGGACCGTCCGGTTTTCAAACCCGACAAGCGTGAGGGTCGCCAAGGCGCCGATGCCGCGTCGCCCGCCGCTCCTCGTCCTCCGCGTCCGCCGCGTCCGCCCGAAAGCCCCAACATCAAACCGGAAGCACCCGCTCAAACGAAATCGGGCGGTCTGTTCGGTTGGCTCAAGGGTCTTTTCGGCGCGTCTCCAGAGACACCGGAAGCACCCGCCCGCGAGAACCGTCCGAATCCTGATGGCGAACGCCGTCAAGACGACGGCAATCGCCGTCGTCGCGGCGGCCCCGGTCGCCAAGGTGGGGGAGGCCCTGGCTTCGAAGACCGCAGCCAAGGAGGCCCGTCCGAAGGCCGGGGTGGCGAAGGTGGCGGCGGTCGTCGCCGACGGCGCGGCGGTCGCGGTCGTCGGGGCGGTGGCCCACGTCCCGAGGGTGGCGGCGGCCCGCCGTCCAGTTAAACCTTGCCAAGGCCGCGAGGCCTGAACGCAGTCAAGGCGTCCGTTCTCCACGGACGCCTTTTTTGCGCCCGCGCGCGCGCACACCACCTTCGTCGTCCTTCGCCCTCCGCTCCCTCGTTTTCATGGCTGACCTTATCGTTCACGGCGGCAAGCCGCTCGCCGGCTCCATCACGCCCTCCGGCAACAAGAATTCGGTGCTTCCGATCTTCTGCGCCACCCTGCTCACCGACGAACCGGTCACGCTGCGCAACGTTCCCGACATCACGGATCTCGACAAACTTGTCTCCTTCTTCCGAGCGCAGGGCTCGCGCATCGACTGGAACCGGGAAAAGGGCGTCATGAAGGTCGATCACTCCCCCTTCAAGAACGCACTGATCGACGACGAGCTGCCGCAGGACATGCGTTCGACGGTCCTGCTCTACCCGGCTCTCCTGCACCGGATGCGCAAGATAACGGTGCACGCGAATGCCAAAGGTTGCTCGCTGGGTGTGCGCGAAATCGACCCCCATCTCGACATCATCCGGTCGCTCGGCGCCGTCATCAACGACGGCGACCCGCTCGTCATCGCCCTGCCCGACGGGTTCCACGGCGCGCGCCACTGGCTGGATTACATGTCGGTCACGGTCACCGAGAATTTCGCCATGGCCGCAGCCCTCGCCAAGGGCCGCTCGACCCTCATCAACGCCGCCAGCGAACCGCACGTCCAGGATCTGTGCGCCGCGCTGATCGCCATGGGCGCCAAGATCAAAGGCATCGGTACCTCGATGCTCACCATCACCGGGGTGAAGAAACTGCACGGCGCCACGATCGACATCAGTTCCGACTACCACGAGATCGTCACTTTCCTCGCCCTCGGCGCCATCACCGGTGGCGAAGTACGGGTGCACAAGTCGCTGCCGCAACACTTCGACCTCATTGCCCGCGCCTTCAAGAAACTCGGCGTGATCGTCGAGCACGAGGGCGACACCGCCATCGTACATCGCAACCAGACTCTGCGTATCGAGTCTCCTTATACCAGCAATCTCCTGCCCAAGATCGAGGCCGCCCCGTGGCCTTACTTTTCGGTCGATCTGCTTCCCTTGCTCATCGCCCTCAGCACCCGGGCCGAGGGCACGATTCATTTCTGGAACAAGGTGTACGAAAACGGATTCTCGTGGATTCCCGAACTCGCCAAGTTCGGCGCTCACGTCGTCGTGAGCGATCCGCACCGCATCATCGTTTTCGGCAATCGCCCGCTTCGCGCCGCCGTCGTGGACTCCCCTTACGTGATTCGCGCCGCCGTCGCGCTGACCATGGTCGCCGCGGCCATTCCGGGACGCAGCGTCGTTCGTCACGCCGAAATCATCAAACGCGCCCACCCTCACTTCGTCGAAAACCTCCGCAGCCTCGGCGCGGAACTCGAATGGAAATGAGCACCGTGTCATCCGCGACAAAATCCTCGTCCCCTCCACCGCGCATGCCCGCACCTGATTCGCAGAACAAAGGCCTCGGCTTCATCACCAGCACCCTCGCCGCCCCGCTCTCGCCGGTCGAGGCGGCGTTGCGTCCGTTGTCGTTCTCCGATTTCACCGGCCAACCCAAGACCGTCGAGCGACTTCAGGTCATGGTGGGCGCCGCCCGGCGCCGCGGAGATCCGCTCAACCACATCCTGCTCAGCGGTCCTCCCGGTCTCGGGAAAACCACGCTCGCGTTCATTCTCGGACACGAACTTGGAAAGAATGTCCGCGTCACCTCGGGCCCGGTCGTCGAGAAGGCGGGCGACCTCGCCGGCCTCCTCACCAGTCTCGAGGAAGGCGATCTGCTTTTCATCGACGAGATCCACCGCATTCCCAAAACGGTCGAAGAGTATCTCTACTCCGCCATGGAGGACTTCTGCCTCGACATCATGATCGACCAGGGACCCAACGCGCGCAGCATCCGCCTCCCGATAAAACGCTTCACACTCATCGGCGCCACCACCCGCGCCGGACTGCTCACCGCGCCGCTTCGCTCGCGTTTCACGCTGCAGACCCGCCTCGACTATTACGACAAACCCACGCTCGTGGGCATCGTGAAGCGCTCCTGCGCCCTGCTCAAAGTCGCGGTCGACGAGGGTGGGGCCGAGGAGATCGCAACCCGTTCCCGCGGCACACCGCGCATCGCCAACAATCTGATCAATTTCTGCCGCGACTTCGCCCAGGAGCGCGCCGAGGGCACCATCACCCGCGCCGCCGCCGCCGCCGCCCTGGAACTGCTTGAAATCGACATGCGCGGTCTCGACGAGATGGACAAACGCGTGCTCCGCTGCATGGCCGAAAATTATCGGGGAGGACCGGTCGGCCTTGGCACCATCGCCGTGGCCGTCGGCGAAGAGGCTGAGACCTTGGAAGAAGTCCATGAACCCTTTCTTATTCAGGAGGGCTACCTCCAGCGCACGCCGCAGGGCCGCATGCTCACAGCAAAGGGCTATGGCGCCATCGGGTTATCCGGCTCCCCCGGAGGAAGCCAAGGGTCACTTTTGTAGGTAATAACCCGATACGTTTGGTCTCATTTTCTCCGCGCATACCCTGGATTGAAGACTTGTCGCCACCGGCACCGTCGCCCAAAATCGACGGATGTCCGCATTGCATATCGATAGAAAACGGCCGCGCATCGCGATGGTCTCCACGCACGGCTACGTTGCCGCACATCCGCCGCTCGGCGCCGCCGACACGGGCGGTCAGGTGGTCTATGTGATCGAACTCGCCAAGAAGCTCGCCCAACTCGGTTTCGACGTCGACATCTGGACCCGGCGCTTCGAGAAGCAGCCCGAGATCGACATCGTCAATGCGCGCGTCCGGGTCATTCGCGCCCGGTGTGGTGGCGACGCCTTCATTGGCAAGGAGTACCTGCACCGCGAATTGATGGAGTGGTGTGAAAACGCCCTGCGCTACGTCAAGAAGAACAAGTTGACCTACCAGTTCATCAACAGCCACTACTGGGACGCCGGCGTCGCGGGACAACGTCTCGCGGAGGCCTTGTCCATCCCGCACGTGCACACCCCCCATTCGCTGGGGCTCTGGAAGAAGGTTCAGATGGAGAAAGACTATCCCAAAAAGGCCGCCACGTTCGAGACCGAGTTCAATTTTTCAGAGCGAATTCAGCACGAGACGATCCTGTACCGCACCTGCGACCTGGTCCTGGCCACCACCCCGCCGCAGCTTGACATGATCATCGGGGACTACGGCACGCCGGCTGATCGCGTGCACATGATTCCCCCGGGTTATGACGACAATCGGTTCTATCCGGTCAGCGACGCCTCGCGGCAGATGATCCGCCAGCGACTCGGTTTCAAGAAGCGCAAGATCCTCGCCCTTGGGCGTCTCGCGACCAACAAGGGCTACGACCTACTGATCGAGGCGTTTGCCATCACCGCCGCCCGCGTACCTGATGTCGTCCTCCAACTCGCGGTAGGGGGCGCGAAGATGGACAAGCAAGAGAAGAAGATCCTTGCCAACTTGAAGGAGCGCTCCCGCGAACTGGGCCTGACCAAACGGGTGAAGTTCACCGGCTTCATTTCGGACGCCGACCTCGCCGACTACTACCGCGCCGCAGATCTCTTCGTGCTCAGCAGCCGCTACGAGCCCTTCGGCATGACCGCCATCGAGGCGATGGCCTGCGGTACTCCCACCGTCGTCACCGTGCATGGGGGGCTCTTTCGCGCACTCTCGTTTGGCCGCCATGCCCTTTACGGGGACCCCTTCGACAAGGAGGACCTAGGCATCATGATGACGAAGCCTTTCCGCCACCCGAAGCTCTGGGCGCGTCTCTCACGCATGGGTGCGCACAAGGCACGCAGTTTGTTCACCTGGACCGGAATAGCCCAGCAGCTCATCAGCCTGGTCGAGGGTCGCCCGGCGCTGAAGGCGCTCAACGACACCGAATGGGAAGAGCCGTGGAACGACGGGGATTAATCGTCCGCAGTCGCCGGCCGGCCTACGCCCTCTGCTCCCGCCCGCGCCACAGCCACACGCCCAGCGCGAACCAAACCGGAAGCATGACGACGGCCGCTGACCAGCGGCCCAGCACGAAGGCCATCGGAATCAGAAACGTCACGACCTGCCAGACGAGTGCACCCGCAAGGTGCGCGAGGTCGGCGCGATGTTCCGCCCGGTCGGCCTCACGCCACGCCTGCGGCCACCATCCCCACGGACGCACGCGCTGGTAAAACTCGCGCGCCGCGGCCTCGGGAACCGGACTCGTCGAAAGCGCTCCCGCCACCGATGCGGACGCGGATACTGCCGAGATCATCAGGAAGCGGCTGGCCTCGTTCCAGCCGGTGGGGTCCGCGAGCGCAAACACCAGCGCGGTCGCGAACCCGCCGGCCGTTCCCATCGCAAAGCCCGCCCCGTTGAACCGTGACCAAAACCAGCGCAACGCGAAGGGAACAAGGAAGGCCGGGAACAGCAGCATGACGATGCCAATCCAGATTCCCAATACAGACGCCCCCAACGCAAACGTCAGCAGCACGCCCGCGAGAACGAGAAGCGCCGATGCGCCATAACCCGCCCAGACCAGTTCCTTCCCGTGCGCGGCAGGGCGCCAGGGCTGATAGAGGTCATTCACCACATAACTCGCGCCGGCGTTGATCGTGCTGTCAAAGGTGCTCATGGCGGCCGCCAGCATCGCGGCGAGAACCAGCCCGCGGAGACCGACGGGGAAAAACTCCGAGTTCAAGACCCGCGGCAACACGCCCTCGGCATCGTCGAGCGTGCGCACATCCAATCCGAGGCTTAGTGCGAGAATCGCGAAGCCCAGCACCATCGGCCAGCGCGCCGCAAAGAGCACCGTCCACAACATGCCGATCTTGCGGCAGTCCGCATCCGAACCCGCGGCGTAAAAACGTTGCGCCATATAGGCGGATCCTCCGCTCCCCCCGAGGCCTTCGAGGACTCCTTTGAACGCCCACACCAGCAGAAAGAGCCCAAACGGGGTGTAGGGGGCCAGGCCGGGCGCGTTCCCCAGCTGGGGAAGGAACTGATTGAGCTCCGCCCCCTGCCACGAAGCAAGGAGCTCGGGCGAGACCTGCTGGGCGGCAATCACCGAGATATAAAGAGCCGCGGCTCCGATCAGCCCGGCCTGGAACACATCGGTCCAGATCACCCCATAAAGACCGCCGGCCAGCGTGTAGCCGAACGCCACCAACGCCATCCCGATGGCGCATTGAGCCGGCGTGAAGGGAAGAAACTCGGCGAGGAATTTTCCGCCGGCCGAGAGGAAGAAGATGATCATCGCCACCGTGAGCACGATGTACGTCAGCGCAGCCGTAAGACGCGCGGCCCTGCCCTGCGGTCCGTCGCCGAAGCGAAGCAGCATCCACTCGGCCGTTGTCATCACTTGGGATCGACGATGCCACTTTCCCATGAACGCGAGGAAAACGGCAATGGGGAGCACCACGCCTCCGCGCATCTCGATCCAGAAGCCGTGAAGACCATACACGGTGATCAGCGCGACGATCGTCATCGTGCCCGCGACATCGAGGTTGCTCGACATGCCCGACGAACCCAATGCCCACCAGGGCAGCTTTCGTCCGCCGAGGAAATAATGGTCGGCGCTCGCACCGGCGCGACGAGCCATCCAGACCCCCGCGATCACCAAGACAAGAAGGTACCCAGCAATAATCGACAGGTCCAGGGCGTGCATCGCCCGACCGTAACATGGATGTCAACCCCTCGGAGCGGAACTCCGCTTATCGGGCGGACATCAACTTGAAGTTCACGGCGTCGTTCAAGGCTTCCCACGACGCATCGATCACGTTGTCGCTCACCCCCACGGTGCCCCAGATCCCGTTGCCATCGGCCGACTCGATGAAAACCCGGGTGCGGCTGTTCGCTCCCTGACGGCCCTCGAGAATGCGCACCTTGTAGTCGCGCAGCTCCATCTCCTTCAATTGCGGATACGCGCTTTCGAGCGCGAGACGCAGGGCCTTGTCGAGGGCGCCGACCGGTCCTTTGCACTCGGCGACGGTGTGCAACGGCACGCCGTTGACCTTGAGCTTGACCGTGGCCTCCGCCAGCAGGTCGCCCGCGCGTCGCTCCACAATGACCCGGTAGCTCTCCACCTCAAAGAACGGGGTGTGTTTTCCCGTCGCCCTGGCAATGAGAAGCTTCAGCGAGGCGTCGGCCGCCTCAAACTCGTAACCGCGAAACTCAAGCTCCTTGAGCTGCTCGATGAGGCTCTTCATTTCGGCCGACTTTTCATCGAGAGCGAAGCCAAGCTCCTTCGCCTTCATCGCGACGCTGCTGCGTCCTGCCATATCGGATACAAGAACCCGTGTACGATTGCCCACCAGGCCCGGGTCGATGTGTTCGTAGCTGCTCTTCACCTTCTGGGCCGCGTTGGCGTGCAGGCCGCCTTTGTGGGCGAAAGCCGAGGCCCCGATGAAAGGCGCCTTCGGGTCGGGACGCAGGTTCGCCAGTTCGTCGAAGAACAGGGAAAGCTCCCGCAACTGTGCAATATTCGCCGCGCACGACGCGGTGCGTCCCATCTTCAGGAAAAGATTTGGCAGGACCGTCGTGAGGTTCGCGTTCCCCACCCTTTCGCCGTAGCCATTTGCCGTGCCTTGGACGAGGGTCGCCCCGGCAGCGATGCCCGCGAGCGATAGCGCCACGCCCAAACCGCTGTCGTTGTGGCAATGCACGCCCACCTTGTCGCCGCCAAACTCGCGCACAACGCGGCCGACGATGTCCTTGAATTCGTCAACCAGCGTTCCGCCATTGGTGTCACAGAGGGTGAGGTTCGACGAACCTCCGCGCAACGCTGCGGCCAGCGTCCGCAACGCATAATCCGGATCGGATTTGTACCCATCGAAGAAATGCTCGGCGTCGTATACGACCTCCCGCCCTTGGGAGACGAGGTAACGGGCCGAATCCTCGATCATCGCCAAATTCTCGTCCAACGTTGTGCGCAGGATCTCGTTCACGTGCAGCGTCCACGTTTTGCCCACGATCGTCATCACCGGCATCCCACTGTCCAGCAGGGTCTTGAGCTGGGCGTCCTCCGAAGCCTTTACGCCGGCGCGGCGGGTGGAGCCGAAGGCGGCGATGCGGGCATGCTTGAGCTTCAGAGACTTGGCCTCGTTGAAAAACGTGATGTCCCGCGGATTCGAGCCGGGAAAGCCCCCCTCGATGTAGTCGACGCCGAACTGATCGAGGCGCTCCGCAATCATCACTTTGTCCGCCACCGAAAAGTTGATGCCTTCCCCTTGGGTGCCATCGCGCAGGGTGGTGTCGTAGATCTTGACGGCGTTGCTCATGGAACCGACGACGCTTGCTCATCCCCCGGGCACTGGCAAGCGGCGGTTTTTGACGACAGCAAATCGTTCTCGTTCCCTCGGGCAAGATCGGTCCGATCGGACCGATCAGTCTGATCCGGCCGATCTTGCCTGAAGCGCCGAAAGCACCCGCGCCCCCTTCACCCCGGCGGATACAAATTCCCGGTCACCGATTCGCACAGTCCCACAAAGGTCTCCTCGGCCAGTGGCAACTTCCGTCCCCGCAAATAGGATACGCCCCAGGTGCGCCGGAGCTTGCGAGGACCTGCGGCAAAGGAGACGAGGGAGTTCTCCGCGAGTTCCTTGCGCACGATCCAATCGGCCAGAATGCCAACGCCCAGGCCGATCTTCACCAGCTCCTTGATCGCCTCCATGCTGCCGAGTTCGATGAAGTTCGAGAGCGCCACCTTCTCCGCCTCGAAATAGTCGCTGACCATGCGAAACGTGTAGCTGCCCTTGTTATAAAGAATGAAGGTTTCGGCGGCGAGTTCGGCCCGAGCCACGCGGCCGCGCTGCGCCCAAGGATGCATGGGAGGCACCACGAGACGGAGTTCATCCTCGAAGAGAGGACGGAAGGACAATTCCTCGCGCGCTTCGGGCTTTAGCATGACCGCGAGGTCGATCTGGTTGCTGCGCAGCAGTTCGACCATGCGCGGTCCGTCGCCGGGTTCGATGCGAATGACGCATTGCGGGAAACTCTGTTTGAATTCGCGCAACACCGTGGGCAGGAGGTACTGACAGGCCGCCGGGCTCGCGCCGAGTCGCAGCCGGCTGTGCCCCCAGTTCTGCAACTGTTCCAGCCCGCTGCGCGCATCCTGCATCTCGCGAAGGATCCGCTCGGCATGCTTGAGCAGGTGCTCTCCAGCCTGCGTGAGGTGTACTTTTTTGCCCACACGGTCAAAAACGCGCACGCCAACCTCCTGTTCGAGCGTCTTGATCGTATGGCTGACCGCCGACTGCGTCAGAAAGAGTTCGCGCGCCGTGGCCGTAAAGCTTCCGTGCCGCGCGAGCGTGGCAAAGGCCAGCAACTGGCGACTGTCAATAATCGGTTTCATGGATGAATGCCTGTCATCATTATCATCGATTGTTTGAAAAGCATTTCTTGAGCCAGCCGGCCCGGATGGCATCGCAGCGGCTAAAGCAAGGGCATCACCATGCCAACCGACGCCGCCACGCTCGCCCTCTCCCGCAGCCGCCCGACTCGGATTGGTTTCATCCCGCTGAACGATGCGGCACCCATCATCGTCGCGCATGAGCACGGCCTCTTCCAACGCCATGGTCTCAACGTCACCCTGAGTCGCGAAGTGGGCTGGGCGACCATCCGCGACAAGATCATCTATCGCGAACTCGACGCCGCCCATGCCCTGGGCGCGATGCTGCTCAGCACCACACTCGGGCTCAACTGCCTGCCCTGCCCGAGCCTCACCGCCTTCGTGCTCAACACCAACGGCAACTGCATCACGCTGTCCGAAGAACTCTGGCAGCGCGGCGTGCGCGACGCCGCCACAATGCGCGACGAGATCATCCGTTCGCGCCATGAACGCACGTACGTCTTCGGGGTGGTCTTCGAGCACTCCTCACATCGGATCCACTTATGCGACTGGTTGCGGAGCGCAGGCGTGCATCCCGAGAAGGATGTGCGCATCGTGGTCGTACCCCCACCCCAGCTCTTCCGCAATCTCGCCGCAGGAACGATCGATGGCTATTGCGTGGGCGATCCGTGGAACTCCCTCGCGGTCCGGGAAAAAACGGGCTGGTGCGCCGCCACGAGCAACGATCTCGCCCCCGGGCATCCGGAAAAAGTGCTGATGGTTCGTCAGGACTTCGCCGCCAGCGAACCCGACCGTCATCTTGCCATCGTCTCCGCCCTCGCCGAGGCCGCAGCGTTGTGCGACGACCCTGCCTTCCGTCCCGAGTTGGTGAAACTGCTCGCCCGTCGCGAATACCTCAACCTCGCTGAACGCGTCGTCGCGGCGAGCCTCATGGGGCCGCTCGACCTCGGGCACGACCGGCGTGTCGAGGCGGCTGACTTCATTCGCTACCACCGCGATGGAGCCAACGATCCGACTCCCGCCAAGGCCGCGTGGCTGATCGATGGATTCACCCGTCACCGCTTCATTCCACCCGGTACGGACCTTCCGCGCGATCTCGGACGCCGCACCTTTCGCTCCGACCTCTACCACCAGGCCTGCCGACAGAACACCGTTTCCCGTCATGATTACATCCCTGCCACCGTCTGATCGTCCTGTCGTCTCCAGCCACCGGCTCAGCCGCCGCGGCTTCCTCGCCTCCACGGCGAAGGGACTGGGTGCCGCCGCCCTGCTCTCCCATCTGCCGCGCGGCTGGGCCGCGCCCGGCCTCGCTTCCGATGCCCCCGAGCATCCCAACATAAATTTCGGCATCATCGCCCTCACGGACTGCTCCTCCATCGTCATCGCGCACGAGAAGGGTCTCTTCAAGAAGTATGGTATCAACTCCACGGTGACAAAGGGTGCGAATTGGGCCGCCATTCGCGACAACCTCAGCACCGGCTCCATCCAGGCCACGCACATGCTCATCGGCATGCCGTTTGCCTCCACGATGGGCCTGCTCGGTTCGCCGCAAAAGCCGATGGTCATTCCGTGGCTCATCAATCGCAACGGCCAGGCCATCTCTCTCTCCAACGACTTCAAGGGCAAGGTCGGGGCCGACCCGTCCGCGCTCAAGCCTTTCGCGGACGCCGCCAACGCGAAGCGCCAGCCGCTCACCTTCGCCATGACCTTCCCGCCAGGCACCCACGCCATGTGGATGCGCTACTATCTTGCGGCGGGTGGAATCCATCCGGACAAGGATGTTTCCCTCATCACTGTTCCGCCCCCCCAGATGGTCGCCAACATGCGTATCGGCAAGATGGATGGTTTCTGCGTCGGCGAACCTTGGAACGCGCGCGCGATCTCCGACAAGATCGGATTCACCTCGGTCACCACCCAGGACATGTGGAAGGACCACCCGGAGAAAGTCTGCGCCTTCACCGAAGAGTTTGCGAAAAAGAATCCGAAGACCGTAAAAGCCGTCCTCAAGGCACTGCACGAAGCCAGCGTCTGGCTCGACGACATGGGCAACCGCAAGGAGCAGTGCGACATCGTCTCCAAGCCAACCTACATCAACTGCCCTCCCGAAATCATTCTCGGCCGCTTGCTCGGTGAACTCGACTACGGCGACGGACGCGCCACCAAGGACGAGCACCCGATGCACTTCAGCCGGCGCAATTGCAACTACCCGCAGCCGAAGTACGGCGCTTGGTGGCTCTCACAGTTCCGCCGCTGGGGCATGGTGACGGGCGCACCCGACTACGAAGGAGTCGTCAAGCGCGTCATGCGCACCGACCTCTACGAAGAGGCCATGAAGGAAATCGGTTACACCCATGGCGGGCGCGACGACTCCGCCGAAACGCTCTTCGACGGCAAGACCTTCAACCCCGCCGATCCCGAGACCTACGCCAAGTCCTTCGCGGTGCATGGCCTCAAGGATTAACCGGCTCGTCATCAAGACACTCCTCTCACCGCTCATCACCTTCTCCGTGGCCCTCGGCTCCGCCGCATTGGCCCACAGTGACACCCGCCCGCCCGACGCCCATGAACAATCCGAAACTTGAAGCTCTCCTCACCCGCCTTGCCCACAGCGTCATCCTGCCGCTCCTGGGTGTGCTCATCGTTCTCGCCCTCTGGAGCATCTCCAGCCGCACCTGGGCGACGGAACTTCCCTCGCCCGGCAAGACGTGGGAGGCCAGCAAGCCCTATGTGCTCGAGCCCTTCGCCAAGCGGGGCGAAATGGACCAGGGAATCCTGCGCTTCACGTGGTACTCGCTCATCCTCGTGGCGCAGGGCTATGCGATCGCTTTGATCGTCGGCACGCCGATCGGATTCTTCCTCGGTCTCTCCAAAACGTTCTCCCGAATCTTCGATCCCATCATTCAGATCCTGCGCCCGGTTTCTCCCCTCGCCTGGCTGCCGCTGGGGCTGGTGCTTTTCATGAGCACGGGGCGGCAGGCAGGCACCTACGGCGCGTTGTTCACCATCGCGATCTGCTCGATGTGGCCCACGGTGCTCAACACCGCAGTCGGAGTGCGCGCCGTGCCGCAGGATTATCTCAACGTAGGCCGTGTGCTGAAACTCTCCCGCTGGAAGACACTCACGACCATCCTCCTCCCGGCGACGCTCCCCTACATGTTCACTGGATTCCGTCTGAGCCTGGGCATCGCCTGGCTCGTGATCGTGGCCGCTGAGATGCTCACCGGCACGCCGGGTGTGGGTGGTTTTCTCTGGCAGGAGTACAACAGTCTGATCTACGAGCACATCATTCTCTCGATCATCACCATCGGCGTCGTCGGCTTCGTCCTCGATCGCCTGATGAGTGTCGTCGAACAGCGATTTAAAACCGCCTGATCAATTTATGATTGATGATTGATGACCGATGATTGGCGGGCGGTGCGCCGGATAGCCGCGAAGATCTTGATCAGCTCACCCGCTTCCATGCGCAGACCTTCTACTTTGCTCCCGTCGACAGCACCACCCGCTCACCCAACTCGATCCAGAACTCGGTCTCATCCGCCTCCTCCAGCACGATGGTAACTTTGTTGACGAAATCCGCCCGCGATTTCCCACCCAAAGCAGCCCGAATCATAAATCATAAATTTTCCCTCCCATGCCTTTCCTCGAACTTTCTTCCGTCTCCAAATCCTTCGGTGGCACTCGCGTGCTGCACGACGTTAATCTGACCATCGAGCGCGGCGAGTTCGTGGCGATCGTGGGCTACTCCGGCTCAGGCAAGACGACCCTCATCAGTCTGATCGCCGGCCTCATCAAAGCTGACACCGGTACCGCAAGGCTCAACGACCTCGACATCACCGGCCCCGGACCCGACCGCGGGATCGTTTTCCAGAACTACAGCCTCCTCCCCTGGTTGACCGTTTATGAGAACATCGCCCTCGCCGTGGACGAGATCTTCCCGAACTACTCGGCTGAAAAGAAGCGCCTTCACATCGAAAATTACATTGCGATGGTCAACCTCACCGCCGCACGCGAAAAGCTGCCGCGTCAGCTTTCGGGGGGCATGCGTCAGCGCGTGTCCGTTGCCCGTGCCTTGGCCATGGATCCGCAGATTCTGCTGCTCGATGAGCCGCTCTCGGCCCTCGACGCGCTCACCCGCGCCGTACTCCAGGACGAGATCGCGCGCATCTGGCAGGAAAACAAGAAGACCGTCGTCCTCATCACCAACGATGTCGACGAGAGCCTCCTCCTCGCGGACCGCATCATCCCGCTGACGCCCGGCCCCGGCGCCACCCTCGGCGAACCGATCGTCAACACGCTCGACCGTCCCCGCGACCGCAAGGCCCTTAACCACGAACCCGCCTTCAAGCGCCTCCGCGCGGAAGTGACCGCCATCCTGCTCGGATACGGCGCCCGCAGGCACACAGCCACCTCCCGCAAACTCGTCCTGCCGGACATCCTGCCCGAGGACCTCGACCAGCCGCGCGTCACCCGCCCTCCGCGCCGCCTGCACGAAATCAAACGCGAAGTCGTATCCATTGTATCCTGACAAATCAGCCCGGCTCGTCGTTCAGATTTTAAGTCCTTCAGCCCTTCCCTCATGTCTTCCTTCCTCGAAATCTCCCAACTCGGTAAAGTCTATCCAACGCCCAGAGGGCCGGCGGTGATCGTACAGGACTTCAACCTTTCGATCCGCAAGGGCGAGTTCATCACCCTCATCGGGCACTCGGGCTGTGGAAAATCCACGGTCTTGTCCATGATCGCCGGTCTCACCGATGCGACACACGGCGGCATCATCCTCGCAGGCAAGGAAGTCGTCGCCGCCGGACCGGATCGCGGCGTGGTCTTCCAGGCGCCGTGTCTTCTTCCGTGGTACACGGCCTTTGAGAATGTCATGCTCGGCATCAACCAGGTTTATTACACGGCGAGCAAAACGGAACGCCGCCAGATTGCGGAGTACTACCTGTCCGTCGTGGGGCTGGCCGACGCGATGCACAAGAAGCCCGCCGAGCTCTCCCAAGGCATGCGCCAGCGCTGCGGCATCGCGCGCGCCTTTGCCCTTGCCCCGAAAATGCTCTTGCTCGACGAGCCCTTCGGCATGCTCGATTCGCTCACGCGATGCGAACTTCAGGAGGTCTTGCTCGACCTCTGGCAGCGCGACCAAAAAACCGCTCTCATGGTCACCCATGACGTGGATGAGGCCATTTTCCTCTCCGATCGTGTGGTCATGATGACCAATGGCCCCGCCGCCACCGTCGGCGAGATCATCTCGGTCAAATTCCCGCGCCCGCGCGATCGCCGACAGCTGCTCGAGGACCCGCGCTATTACGAGGTGCGCGAGCACCTCATCGGCTTCCTCAACGAACGTTCCCATCACAAGCCTGCCTCCTCCACGCCGCCGCCGCCGTCGCTTCCACGCAGCGGCCTCCGCCGCATGTTCGCCTTCGCCTGACCGACAGAAGATCCGTCCGACGCCTTGATGTGAATCAAGTCCCTCACCGTTCAGGGCGGACCTTTGCCCAGATTCCCCCTACCGTACCAACACCATGAAACCGTCCTCGCTCCTGCTCGCCGCCCTGGCCCTCGCCAGCGCGGCCGTTGCCCAGTCCGATGTCGCGCCCAAGCCGGCCGCACCGTCGTCGTTCCTTGAAGCACTCGAAACCGGCAAGGTTTCGTTCAACGCCCGGCTGCGATACGAGCACGTCAATCAGGACGGCCTCGCCAAAAAAGCGGACGCCCTCACCGTGCGCTCACGCCTCGGATACACGACCGCCGCGTATCAGGGTTTCCAATTCATGGTGGAGGCGGAGAACATCACCGCCCTGGTCGATAACTACGCTGACGGCGTCGTGGCCAACACCGGCTATCCTGTGGTTGCAGACCCGGAAGTGACCGAGGTCAACCAGGCTTGGGTCGCCTTTACGACCGGCAAGACCAAGGGCACGCTGGGCCGCCAACGCCTCGTACTCGACAACGCCCGCTTCGTCGGCGATGTCGCCTGGCGCCAGGATATGCAAACCTTCGATGCGTTCGTGCTGCAAGACACGACCGTCGACCGTCTTGCCCTGACCTACGCCTACCTGTGGCAGATCAACCGCGTCTTTGGCGATGTGATCGATTGGGATTCCGACTCCCACATTATGCACGCCAGTTATGCAGGGATGCCTTTTGGAATCCTCTCCGGCTACGCGCACCTGCTCGATTTTAACCGGCCCGCCGGCGCCCGTGGCAACTCGACCGCCACCTATGGCTTGAACTTCACCGGTGCCACCGCCCTGTCGGACACCGTCAAGCTGACTTACCGCGCCGAGTACGCCACGCAGACTGACTACCGCAGCAGTCTCCTCAATTACCGCGCCGACTACACCACGCTCGAGCTCGGCGCCGCATGGAAGCGCTTCAGTCTCTCCGCCGGCTACGAAGTGCTCGGATCGGACAACGGCCAGGGCTTCCGTACGCCGCTGGCGACCCTGCACGCCTTCAACGGCTGGGCCGACGTCTTCCTCGCGACGCCAGCGGCCGGTCTGCGCGACTCGTACGCCAAAGTGACTGCCGCCCTCCCTGCGGGACTGCAATTGCTCGGCTTCTATCATCGCTTCGAAGCGGATCGCGGAGGCACGCGCTACGGCGACGAAATCGATCTCCAGCTTGTCCGCCGCCTCAACAAGTCGTTGAGCCTGACCGCCAAGGTGGCCACCTTTGACGGCAAGCCGGGCTTCGCTGACCGCGAGAAATACATGGTGCAAGCCGACTACGCGTTCTGATTTCCCAGCGTACCTCCTCTGCAAAGGCCGGCAGTCCGCACTGCCGGCCTTTTTCATGAGCGCGGTTCATCATTTCGCACGTAACAATGCATGATCTTTGTTAGCCAATTCGGGCCGGTGGCAGGTCGGCTGCTGAATGGGACACCATGACGAGCGTGTTCACGCCTGAACAAAAAGAGTACCTGCAGGGCTTCATGGCCGGCGCCTTGACGACCGGCGGAGGCGCCTTCGCCGGTCTCACGGGCACGGGCCTGCTCACCGCCTCGCCCGAAAACGCTGTCACGGGTAACCTTGCCGCCCCCTCCTCCGAACCGTCCGTCTTCGGGACGCCGGTCTCCGATCTCTGCAAGGAGGAACGCTGGAAATACGAAGAAAACCCGCTCGATGCCTGGGAACGACTGGTGAGGCACGCCGGGGGCGACACGTTCCCCGATCCCGAGAATACGTACCGCTTCAAAACCTTCGGGCTGTTCTACGTCGCTCCCGCTCAGGACAGTTTCATGATGCGTCTGCGGGTGCCGGCGTGCGAGCTGAGCGCGCACGCGTTGCACGGACTCGCCGACCTTGCCGCCGATCTCGGCGGCGGTTGCTCGCATATCACGACGCGAGGCAACCTGCAGATTCGCGAATTCAAGCCACGCGACCTGATCAAGGTCCTCATGCGCGTGCAAGAACTCGGTCTCACCTCGCGGGGCGCCGGCGCGGACAATCTTCGCAACATCACCGCTTCGCCCGACAGCGGCTTTGCCCCTGAGGAACTGCTCGACGTGCGTCCCTACGCAAAGGCGCTCCATCATTACGTTCTCAACCACCGCGATCTCTACGGCCTGCCGCGCAAATTCAACGTCGCCTTCGACAATGGCGGTCGCCTCTCCGTCGCCGCCGACACCAATGATATCGCCTTTGTCGCCACCCGTGTGACGGAAACCTCCCTCTCCACCTTCTCCGCTTCAGCCCTTCCAGAACCCGGAATCTATTTCCGGGTTCTGCTGGGTGGAATCACGGGACACGGAGACTTCGCCCAAGACACCGGCCTGCTCATCCGACCGTCGGAGGCCGTCGCCGCCGCCGCCGCGATGATTCGCGTCTTCGCTGAAAACGGCGATCGCACCAATCGGAAGAAGGCACGCCTGAAGTACCTGCTGGAGAAATGGGGCACAGCGAAGTTCCTCGACGAGACCCAGACGAAACTCGCCTTTCCCCTCGGGCGCGCACCGCTCGAGGCGTGCGAGCGGCGGCGTCCCGTCGAAAAACATGCCTGGCTCGGCGTCCACCGGCAAAACACCCGTGGGCTCAACTGGATCGGCATCGGCATTCCGGTGGGCCGCATGAGCGCGCGTCAGATGCATGCGCTCGCCGACCTCGCCACTCACTACGGAAAGGGCGAGGTTCGACTCACGGCGTGGCAGAACCTGCTGATCCCTCACGTACCCGACGCGTTCGTCGAAACCGTGAAGCGCGCCGTTCGCCGCATGGGCTTCTTCACCGAGACCTCGCTCGCCGCCGGCGGGGTGATCGCCTGCACCGGGAGCAAGGGCTGCAAGTATTCATCTGCGGATACAAAGGGCCATGCCATGGCCCTCATCAAGACCTTGGCCCACCGGTTTCCCGAGCTCACCGCCCCCGTCAACATCCACTTCACCGGCTGCGCCCACTCCTGTGCCCAGCACTACTGCGGCGACATCGGTCTGATCAGCACCAAACTCGCGGACGGCACCGAGGGCTATCATGTCGTGGTCGGCGGCGGCATGGATCACGAACAAGGGATCGCCCGCGAACTTCTCCGCGGCGTTCGCGCGAGCGACATTCCCGCCACCGTCGAGAAACTGCTCGCCGATTACACGGCCCGGAAAGAGCAGGGCGAAACCTTCGTCCAATGGACCCGCCGTCACGCGATCAGAGAATTGCAGGAGTTTTATTCCACATGAACCTCTTTCCCGTCCTTCCCGAGAGCGCCCCCTTCACTCCGGAGCAGCGCGCCTGGCTCAACGGCTTTCTCGCCGGTGTCTTCAACCGCACACCCGCCCAAAATCCCAACTCCGAGGCCGCCCGTTCACCGTCCGCCTTGCAACCGTTGACCATCCTCTACGGCACCCAGACCGGCACGGCGGAAAGTCTCGCGAAGCGCGCGGCAAAGGAGGCCGGCAAACGTGGCTTCGCTCCCGCCGTGCTGGATATGGCCGCCACTGACGCAGAGAAACTGGCCGCAGAGAAAAACGTCCTCCTGATCGTCAGCACCTACGGCGACGGCGAGCCCCCTGACAGCGCCAAGGCTCTTCACACCGCCCTCGCAAACGAGGCCCCGGCGCTGAGCGGCGTCCGCTACAGCGTCTGTGCCTTGGGCGACACCCATTACACGCTGTTTTGCCAATGCGGAAAAGATTTTGACTCCCGCCTCGAGAAGCGCGGAGCCGTCCGCGTCGCGCCTCGCGTCGACTGCGACGTCGACTACGAGGAACCATTCTCCTTGTGGCTCACGACGGCCCTGTCCGCCTTCGCCCCACCGACCGCACCGAGCGCCGACAGCTCTCAACTCAAATCTGAGATCTCAACCTCGCCAAGCCATGGCCGGAGCCACCCCTTCTCCGCACCTCTGCTCGCCGTCCGCAATCTGAACGGTCCGGGGTCGGCCAAGGAGGTCAACCACGTCGAATTTTCGCTCGAAGGCTCCGGGCTCACGTACGAAGCAGGCGACGCCTTGGGTGTCGTTCCGCAGAATTGTCCGGACCTTGTCAACGAGGTGCTCGCCACGCTTGGTTGCGACGGCGAGGAAGCCGTGGCTACGGCCATGGGCGAATTGCCGCTCCGCACGGCACTTCAGCAGCACTACGATCTGGGCAAACCGCCCGCCGCCCTGCTCGAGGCTCTTGGACTCGTCCCTCAGCCCGAAATCCTCGACGTGCTCGATGCACTGCGCGCGGGTCGCCGCGACCCCGCGAAGACCGTCGCGTCCTACGTCAATCTTCTGCGTAAACTCCAACCGCGTCTCTACTCGATCTCGTCGAGCCCGAAGGCTCACGTCGGACATGTCCACCTCACGGTGGGCGCCGTGCGCTTCGAGGCCGGGGGACGTGCGCGCAAGGGCGTTTGCTCCACCTTTTTGTCCGAACGCTGCCTTGCGGGACAAACAACGGTGCCGGTATTTGTGCACGCGAACTCCAACTTTCGCCTTCCGGCCGATGGCAACACGCCGCTCATCATGGTCGGTCCCGGCACAGGCATCGCGCCCTTTCGCGCCTTCCTCGCGGAGCGCCGGGCCACCGGGGCGACTGGACGCAACTGGCTCGTCTTCGGCGATCAGCGGGAGGCGACCGACTTTCTTTATCGCGAAGAGCTCACTGCGCTGCACACCGACGGCCTGCTTACGCGCCTCGACCTCGCATGGTCGCGCGACCAGCAGACCAAGGTGTATGTCCAGCAGCGCCTGCGCGAGCAGGCGTCCGAACTCTTCGCCTGGCTCGAAGCGGGCGCCCACCTTTACGTCTGCGGCGACGCCAGCCGCATGGCCAAGGACGTCGATGCCGCCCTCCATGACGTGATCGCCACCGCAGGCGGCAAGACCCCCGAGCAAGCCACCACCTACGTGCAGGCCCTGAAGGCCGCGAAGCGTTACCAGCGCGATGTGTACTGAGGGAAAATCGGGCGGATCGGACCGATCCGTCGGATCCGTCGGATCTGTCGGATCTGTCGGATCTGTCGGATAATCTCACCCATGCCCACCGAACCACTAGCCGACTTTCTCGCCGAACTGCTCGATGAGCAGCAGCGCCTGCAGACCCCGGTCGCGCAGTTCGCACGCGGGCATGATCGCGTGCGTTCCGCCTTCAGCCCTTCCCTCATTCCCCTGAGCGCACCTCAAGCGGGGGAACAGTACGCCTTCCAAGTCGATCTCGATGCCTGCACCGGTTGCAAGGCATGCGTGGCCGCCTGTCACTCGCTCAACGGTCTGGACGACACCGAGTCCTGGCGCGATGTCGGACTTCTCCTCTCGCGCCCTGCGGATTCGTCGCGGACGTCGTTCGATCTTCGTCATTCGTTTTCGCACGAGGGATTCGCCCAGACCGTGACCACGGCATGTCACCATTGCGCCGATCCCGGCTGCCTCAATGGGTGCCCCGTGCGCGCCTACGAGAAAGATCCCATCACCGGGATTGTGCGTCATCTCGACGACCAATGCATCGGTTGCAGCTACTGCATCCTCAAGTGCCCGTATGATGTTCCCAAATATAACGATCGCCTCGGCATAGTCCGAAAATGCGACATGTGCCACGGACGCCTCTCCGCCGGAGAAGCGCCGGCGTGCGTGCAGGCGTGCCCGACCCACGCCATCCGCATCGTCACGGTTTCGTTGACCGACAACCGCCAGGCCGACACCTCCACGTTCCTGCCGGGCGCTCCCGATCCCAAGTGGACCCAGCCCACCACGCGTTACCTTTCCCGCAATCCCCTGCCCGTCACCGTCGAGGCGGCGGATGCAGGCGCCCTCCATGTCCAACCGACGCATTGGCCGCTGGTTGTCATGCTCGTCGGCACCCAGGCTTCCGTCGGCGCCCTCGCCGCCGGTTCGGTCCCGGTCGCCCTCGCGTTGGCGATCGCCGGACTGGCCGCCAGCGTGCTCCATCTCGGCCAGCCTCTGCGCGCGTGGCGCGCTTTTCTCGGACTACGCCGCTCGTGGTTGAGCCGCGAGATTGTCGTCTTTGGCCTCTACCCACCTCTGTTGATCGCGTCGCTTCTTCCTTGGATCGCAACAGCGGCCAGCACCGCAGCCCTCGTTGCCGGAGGTGCGGGTGTTCTCTGCTCGATCATGATCTACGTGGACACCCCTCGTCGCGAATGGCGCCTCTCCCGGACCGCCCTGCGATTCGGCGCGACCTCCCTTCTGGCGGGTCTCTCCACCGCGTTCGCCGCAAGCGAAGGCCGCTCGCAAGCGCTCGCCCTTGCACTCGCAGCCCTAGCCAGCGGCAAGCTCTTCCTCGAATTCCTCGATTCAAGGGGCGACCGGCAACGGCGATTATACACGGGGCCGCTTCGTCGGATCCATGTCTCACGAATTCTTTTTGGCGTGCTGGGGGGCCTATTTCTTCCGGCCTCTGCCTTGCTCGATCCGGCGAGTGCCGCCGGGTGTTCTCTCCTCGCGTTCGTCGTCGTGTTGATCGCCGAAGGCGCTGAACGCGTTCTCTTCTTCCGGGCGGTTGATCCGTCAAAGATGCCAGGAGTTCCCGTCTCATGATTCCCTTTATCGACGATCTCCTGTCGGCCAAGAACGGCCCGATGACCGCCGAACTCGTCCGTCGTCCGGGCGACTTCGGTTTGGGCCAGGTGCCGGCCCGCCTCGCGCCGACCAGCACCACCACGAGCATCTGCGGATATTGCAGCACCGGCTGCTCGTTGAAGATCCACCTCAACGCCGCCGGCGAAGCCATCAACCTGACCCCCGATGCCGATTACCCGGTGAATCTGGGAATGGCTTGTCCCAAGGGATGGGAGGCGCTTACGCCGCTCGCCGCGTCCGATCGTCTGACCACACCTCTGTTGAGGAATTCCGCCACTGGTCGCCTCGAACCCGTTTCGTGGGAGGGCGCACTGCGTGCCTTCGTGGACAACTTCAAGGGTGTCCAGGCACGCCACGGCGAAGCCAGCCTGTCGTTTCTGAGCACCGGGCAGATCGTCACCGAGGAAATGGCTCTGCTCGGAGCACTCGCAAAATTCGGCATGGGCATGCGTCACGTGGACTCCAATACGCGGCAGTGCATGGCCACTTCGCACGTCGCCTACAAACAGTCGTTTGGCTTCGATGCCCCACCCTTTACCTATGCGGACTTCGAAGAGAGCGATGCGTTGATCTTCATCGGGGCCAATCCGTGCATCGCCCATCCCATCATGTGGCAGCGTGTCATGCGCAACCGCCGGAATCCGGAAATCGTCGTTATCGACCCGCGCCGCACCGAAACCGCCGTAGCCGCGACCCTGCACGTGCCGCTGCGCCCCAAGAGCGACCTGACCTTGCTCTATGGCCTTGCCCGGCTGCTGATCGCCAACGGCGACGTCAAACGGGCGTTTGTCGATGCCCATACGACGGGATTTGAGGCCTTCGCAGCCTTCCTCGACCCGTTCACGCCCGATCGTGTCGCCGCAGAAACAGGCCTCCCCCTCGAGACACTAGCGCGGCTCGCCGCGATCTTAGGGAAACGCGAACGCGTTTCCCTCTGGTGGACCATGGGCGTGAATCAGGGGCACGAGTCCACCCGCACGGCCCAGGCCATCATTAACCTCGCCCTGATGACCGGGAACATCGGACGCCCCGGCACGGGCGCCAATTCGATCACGGGACAGTGCAACGCCATGGGTTCCCGCCTTTTCGGAAACGCCACGTCGTTGCTTGGTGGATACGACTTCGAGCGTGTCGAACATCGGACGCATGTAGCCTCCATCCTTGGCATCGATCCGGCGCGCATCCCGACCGAAAAGAGCCTCGCCTACGACCAGATCCTGGAGGCCATCGACACGGGCTCCATCCGCGGTCTCTGGGTGATCGCCACGAACACCGCGCATTCGTGGATCAATCAGAGGCGTTTTCCCGAGCTCCGTCGCAAACTCGAGTTCCTGGTCGTGCAGGACATGTATGGCACCACGGAGACCGCACAGATGGCGGACCTCGTGCTGCCCGCCGCCGGTTGGGGCGAGAAGGACGGCGTTTTTATCAACAGCGAGCGTCGCATCGGCGTGGCCCGAAAAGTCGCCCGCGCACCCGGGCAAGCGCTGAGCGACTTCGCGATCTTCAAACTCGTCGCCGAAGCCTGGGGCTGCGGTGACCTCTTCCGAGCGTGGTCCAGCCCCGAGGCCACTTTCCGCATTTTGCGGGAGCTCTCACGCGGGCGTCCGTACGACTTCACCGGCATCGAGGGTTACGCCCAGATTGAGTCGGCCGGCGGCATTCAATGGCCCTGCGCCGGGCGCGTTGCGCCCGGCGAACATCCAACGTCGAACATCGAACATCCAACATCCAATTTCGGTGAAGGGCAGGAGCGCCGGTTGTTCGAGGATGGGGGCTTTTTTACTCCCGACGGACGGGCGCGGTTCTTTTTTGATGAGCCACGGCCGATGCCGGAGGCGCCCGACGACGATTTTCCACTGCTGCTCAACACAGGACGTGGTTCGTCTTCGCAGTGGCACACAGGGTCCCGCACGAATAAGAGCGCGGTTCTTCGCAAGCTGGCGCCCACGTCGTTATATGTGGAGATCCACCCCGATGACGCTGCCCGTCTGGGAATCGCGCCGCAGGAGTCTGTCATCGTCGAGTCGCGTCGTGGTCGGGCGGCGGCCTTTGCGGTGGTGACGGCGACGGTTGCTCCGGGCCAGGTGTTCATGCCCATGCACTTCGAAGCGGTCAACCGCCTGACCTATCCCGCCTTCGATCCTCACTCCCGGCAGCCGTCCTACAAGTGCTGCGCGGTACGGGTTGTGCCCGAGATGAGCGATTGAAACCCGGGCCGGTCTGGAGTAGTAAGATGACCTCGCGATGCACCTGCGCAAGATTTACGTTTCCCCCGGCCACAACTACTTCGGACGCCACGGCATGCCGCCGGGAGAACACCCGCTTGTCGAGGTGACGAGTGTTGAGTGCGTCGCGGGATCGGGCCTGCGCGGCGACCGATTCTTCGACTACAAGGCCGACTACAAGGGCCAGGTCACGTTCTTCGCGAACGAGGTATGGTTGGAACTCTGCGCGCAGTTTCAGATCCTGCCCGAAACCACCTCGCCCGGGCTCTTCCGCCGCAATCTCATCACGGAAGGCGTGGATCTGAATACGTTGATTGGACGCGAGTTCGAGGTACAGGGTGTTCGCTTCGCGGGCACGACGGAGTGCTCGCCTTGTCATTGGATGGACCGCGCTTTCCATCCCGGCACCGAGGCTGCGTTGCGAGGTCGCGGAGGCCTGCGTGCGCGGATCCTCACCCATGGCCGGCTGCACGCCAAGACGTTGGTCGGCGACCATGCCTGAGTCGTTCAGCGGTGTGGTGCTCGCAGGAGGTCGCTCGCGGCGCATGGGTTGCGACAAGGCTTTCCTTTCAATGGACGGCATCCCGCTCGTCCAACGCCAGGCTGCACTGCTGCAATCGGTGGGATGCGACGAGGTCATCATTTCCGGGAAATCAGGCGTGGACTACGGCATTCCGGAAGCGCGGGTCGTATTCGATCCGGTGGAAAACGCGGGACCGCTGGCTGGACTGGTCGCCGCATTGAGCGCGGCGCGCCACGAACGCGTGCTGGTGCTCGCCGTGGACCTGCCACATGTAACGGCGGTGTTTTTGCAGCGCCTGCTGGCGGCAAACGACGTGCGCCATTGCACCGTGCCCCATGGAAACCATGGCTACGAACCGCTGGTCGCCTGTTATCCACGAACCTTTCTCGATGTCGCCCATGACGCGCTCACTCGGGGTGCATACTCGCTTCAGACGCTTTTGAGCGCGGCTGAATCGAGGGGGCTCGTGACGAGATTGCCACGTGAGCCCGGGGACGAGGGCGTTCTTACGAACTGGAACACGCCGGAGGATACGAAGCGATAAGCGGCGTGCGGGACAGGCGCCGTTCCCCACGTAATCAGACGGCGTGCCGGTCGACGAAGGCGCGGATCACCTGGACGTCCGCCTTTAAACGATGTTTGGCGATGGGGCGGGACTTGAGTGCCTCCAAGCTCGGATGAGTGGGCTCGATGCCAATGGCCGCCTTGATCGTGTCCGGAAACTTCGCCGGACTGGCGGTTCCCAGGACGACGCTGAGGCGATCCCGACTAAGGTCCTTGAAACCGCAGGCGGTGTGCGGATCGGCGATGTAACCGTACTTGTGATACACGGACTTGATGATGCCGGGAATTTCGGCGTCCATGCACCGCGAGGCCGAGAAGGTGTCGGGGTCGAAATTCTCGAACCGGTACGCCCCGGTCGCCTTGAAGGTCTGCATCACCTCGCGCACCTTAGCCGGGTCGCGTCCCGTGCTGTAGTAAATGAAGCGTTCGAAATTGGACGCGACCTGAATGTCCATCGAGGGCGCAAGGCTGGGCTGCACGTCGCCGACCCGGTATTCGCCGGTGGTGAACATGCGGTGAAGGATGTCGTTCTGATTCGTCGCCACCTTGAAACTGCGGATTGGCACGCCCATCTTCTGGAGCATCCATCCGGCAAGCACGTTGCCGAAATTGCCCGTCGGAACGACGAATTCGGCGTCGTTGCGCCGGGCCTTGGGCAGACGCAGCCACGCCGACAGGTAGTACACGCACTGGGCGAGCACGCGCGCCAGGTTGATCGAGTTGACGGCGGAGAGCCGGTGGCGCGTGCGAAAATTCTGGTCGCCGAGGATTTCCTTCAACGCGGCCTGGGCATCATCGAAGCTGCCGTCGATCGCCAAGGCGTACACGTTGTCGGCGCCCGTGCAGGTCATCTGCCGCTCCTGCAACGGCGAAACGCGGCCATCCGGATAGAGAATGAAGATGGCGGTTCCCGGCTTGCCAAGCAGACCGTGAATGGCTGCGGCGCCGGTGTCGCCGGAGGTGGCACCGAGAACGTTGATGGTCCCGCCACGCACCTGGCACTGGTGCTCGTAAAGGTTGCCAAGAAACTGAAGGGCAAAGTCCTTGAACGCCAAGGTGGGCCCATGGAAGAGCTCGAGAACGAACAGATCGTCACCCAGCTGCTCGAGAGGAGCAATGTCCCGGTGGGTGAACGTCGTGTAGGACGTGTGCGCAAGAGTGCGCAACGTGGCAACGTCGATGTCCGTGGCGAAGCGCTTGAAGAATTCAACGCATAGGTCGGCATAACTCGGCGCAAAGGCAAAGTTCGCCAGATCCGCTGCTGAGAACTGCGGAAGGCTCTCCGGTAGGAACAGACCGCCGTCAGGGGCAAGGCCGGTGGCAACGGCGTCGGAGAACCCGAGCGAAGGAGTCTGTCCGCGGGTGGAGATGTACTTCATCTTTCATCTTTCTCTTTCTCTTTCTCTTCCCTCGATACCCTTCCCTTTGGAAAGAGCCCGAAGGATAGAAGAAAGAGAAAGAAGGGGGTCACACCTTGTCCAACTCGAACGCCGCGTGCGCAACGCGCGCAGCCTCGTCGGCGCGCGTCTGGTCGATCACCACGGAGATCTTGATCTCCGAAGTGGTGATGAGCTCGATGTTGATGCCCTTGTCGGCAAGCGCCTGGAAGAGCGTCGCGGCGACCCCCGAGTGGGTCTTCATGCCCACGCCAACGACGGACAGCTTGGCGATATTTTCGTGCACGGCGACATGGCCGCCGCCGACGGTGTCGAGGACCTGTTCCAAGGCCTTTTGCGCCCTGGCGGTGTCGGTGCGCGGCACGGTGAACGTCAGATTGGCGATCCCGTTGCGACCGACGTTTTGCACGATCATGTCGACAATGATGTTCGCGTCGGCCAGCGCGCGGAAGACGCTCGCGGCCGAACCCGGCTTGTCGAGGATATTGCTGACGATGACCTTGGCCTGGTCCTTGTCGACGGCGACACCGCGCACGACGACTTTTTCCATGTAGGCGACTTCTTCTTTCACGATGGTTCCCGGGTTGAAGTTAAACGATGAGCGGACTTCAAAAACGACGCCGTATTTTTCGGCAAACTCGACGGAGCGTGACTGCATGACCTTTGAGCCGGACGACGCGAGTTCGAGCATCTCGTCGTACGAAATCTCCGACAATTTGCGCGCATCCGGCACAACCCGCGGATCGGCGGTGTAGACGCCGTCGACGTCGGTGTAGATCTCGCACTTGTCGGCCTTGATGGCGGCGGCGAGTGCGATGGCGGTCAGGTCGGAGCCACCGCGACCGAGGGTGGTGATGTGGCCGTGTTCGTTGATTCCCTGAAATCCCGCAACGATGATCACGTTGCCCGACTGCAGGTCGGCCTCCAGGGCCTGGGCGTTGATGGTTTTGATCTTCGCCCTGGTGTGGACCTTGTCCGTGAAGATGCCGGCCTGTCCGCCCGTGTAGGAGACTGCCTTCACCCCCAGGCCCTGCAGCGCCATGGCGGTGAGCGCGATCGTCTCCTGTTCGCCGACGGACAAAAGCATGTCCAGTTCGCGTTCGCTCGGCTGCGGGCAGACGGCTTTGGCCCGGGCAATGAGCTCATTGGTCACTCCGGCTCGCGCCGAAACGACGACAACAAGTTCGTTGCCCTGATCGCGAACGGATTTGATTCGCTCCGCGACTTTTTTGATGCGTTCGACGTCACCGACCGAGGTGCCGCCGTATTTCTGAACAATTCTGGCCATAGGAGGTGGGAGGGAAAAAAAGAGGGTGCGCGGGGCGACGTTCAGCCCGTGAAATCGCCAATGCGCAGCAGCAACGGTTCGCCTAGAACGCTGGAGAGACGGCGCAGGCGCGCGAGCGTCGCGCGGATGGCATTCTCATTGCTGGTATGCGTGGTGAGGATGAGGGTGGCGGCGCCGGGCAGTTCGCTGGGGCGCTGGAGCACGCTGGCGATGCTGACGTGCGAACGGGCGGTGGAGGACGCGATGCGCGCGAGCACTCCGGGCTCATCCTTCACATCCATGCGCAGGTAGTAACGCCCGGTGATCTTTTCCAGCGGCGTCAACGGGCAGCGGTGCACACGGGGCTCCGGAAGGGCTGCGTTGCCCCGGCGAAGCAGGATGATGGCATCCGCAATGTCGCTGATGACGGCGCTGGCGGTGGCGTCCTGACCGGCGCCGCGTCCGATGTAGACCGTCTCGCCGACCACATCGCCGGTAACCGAGATGCCGTTGTAAACCTCGTTGACGTTGGCGAGCACCTTGGTCCGCGGAACGAGCGTGGGATGCACGCGCACGAAGAGCTCGCTGGTCGAGAGGTCCTGCGTGATCACCGCGAGCAGCTTGATGGCAAAGCCGTTGTCGCGCGCGTACGTGAGATCCGCCTGCGTAAGCTTCGTGATTCCTTCCACGAGCATTGATTTGGTGGGCACCCACGTGCCGTGGGCGAGGTAGGCCAGGATCGAAGCCTTGTGAGCGGTATCCCACCCTTCCACATCGAGGGACTCGTCCGCTTCGGCATAACCAAGTGCCTTCGCTTCAGACAGAATCTCGGGATACGACAACCCCTCGCGCTCCATGCGGGTGAGGATGTAGTTGCACGTGCCGTTGAGGATGCCGTAGATCAGCCCGAAGCGGTTCGCGACCAACCCCTCGCGCAAGGCCTTGATGATGGGAATCCCGCCGGCAACCGACGCCTCGAAAAAGTAATGGCCGCCGTGCTTGCGCGCCGCCGCGAATATTTCCGGGCCATGCGAGCAAAGGAGCGCCTTGTTTGCCGAAACGACGGTCTTGCCTAAACGCAGCGCGGCGAGCGTGACCTCACGGGCCAGCGTGGTGCCACCAATAAGTTCGCAGATCAAATGGATCGACGGATCGGTGGCGATCGCAAGCGGATCGGTGGTGAGCTTGGCCTTGGGCACACGGACGGCACGCTTCTTGCCCAGATCGCGCACGGAGGCCCGGTGCAAGTTAAGCGTCACGCCGAGACGGGATTCGAGGGCGGCGCGGGAACGCTCGAGGTGCTTCCACACGCCCTGTCCGACGGTGCCAAGGCCACAGATGCCGATGTTGATGACGGGAAGGTCAGTCATGGAAAATAATGGGCCGTGCGCCGGACTAACAACCCGGCGTTACGGAGGTCACGCCTTATGCGCCTCCTGCTTGGTGGTGCGCGAGAACCGCGGTTCGGTGCCGGCTCTCAGGCGTTCGATATTGGTCCGGTGCCGCACGACCACGAAGGCGGCCACGAGCACGCCGAAGACGACAATGACGACGGGGCGCCCCAGCACAAGAGCCGTGACTGGCAGCGAAACGGCCGAGAGGATCGATGCCAGCGAGACGTAACGCGAAAGATAGAACGTGGCGACCCAGAGGAGCCCGCCGACCAACGTCACGAGCGGGGCCAGCACCAAAAAGCCGCCCGCACCCGTGGCGACGCCCTTGCCTCCCCGGAACCGGGTGAAGCACGAAAAACTATGCCCGAGTAATCCCCCTATGAGGCCTGCAATGCCAACCCCCAGCCAGTCTGCGCCGGCAATCTGTCCATTGATCCCGGGCAAACCCCAATCCACCAGATCGTATTTGAGCACGATGGGAAGGCGCGCGCCCATCGCTCCGATTGCGGCAAGGGCGCCCTTGAGCGCATCGAGAAAGAAGACCAAATTTCCCGCCCGCGCACCCAGCACCCGCTTAACGTTGGTCGCACCGGGGTTCTTGCTGCCCACTTCGAAAATATTCACCCCATGCGCCCGGGCCACGAGGTAGCCAAAGGGCAGAGATCCCAACATATAACCGGCGACAGCGGCAACGAGGAAGGGGAGGATCATGGACGTGATTGCGGGCGGCGAACGTCGTGAGAGACGTCCACTGCGAAAGACTAGAGTTGGACGAATTTGGCCATCTTGATCGCCGGGTTGCCCTTGATCTCCCTGCGCGCGGCCTCACCCGGCTCCGTGTCGACGCGCACGACCATGTAGGCAGTATCGCCCGGCGTGATACGACTGAGCGACATGTCGGCGATGTTGACCTTGGCCTTGCCCAGAATCGTGCCCACCTCGCCGACGAGACCGGGCTGGTCGAGGTTCTCAAGGACGAGCAGCTTTCCCTCGGCGGCAACCTCCACGTCACGGCCATTGATGCCCACGATGCGCGGTAAATTGGCCTTTCCAATCAATGTGCCCATCGCGGATGTCACCGATCCGTCCGGCGCGACCGCCTCAACTTGCACCAACTCGGTGTAGTCCGCGTAGCTGTTGGACTTGATGACCTCGACCTGCACGCCAAGGCGCTGGAAGAAAACCGGCGCATTGACGAAGTTGACGTCCTCGCCGCCGATTCGCCGCAGGTAACCGCTTTGGATCGCGCGCGTGACCGAGTTCGCATCGAGGTCGACGATCTTGCCCCAATAACTGATGCGCAACATCGCAACTTGTGCGGGGGCGATCTGCTGGACGAGCGTGCCAAGCTTGGCCCCAAGATCGAGGTAGGGTCCCAGTACTTTCAACGCCGCGGCGTCCATCGACGGCATGTTGACAGCGTTGCGAATCACCCCACCCGCGAGAACGTCGATAATCTGCTCGGCTATCTCGATGCCGACCGACTCCTGCGCCTCGGCCGTGGACGCACCGAGGTGAGGCGTAAGCACCACATTGGGCAGGGTCCGGAACTCGCTTTCCTTGGCGAGTGGCTCGTCCTCAAATACGTCGAGACCGGCGGCGGCGACCTGGCCGGACTTCAACGCGGCAAGCAACGCGCTTTCCTTAATGATGCCACCGCGAGCGCAGTTGAAAATGCGCACCCCCTTCTTGCACTTCGCGAACGCCGCCTCGTCGATCATGTACTTGGTGTCGTCGGTCATCGGCATGTGCACCGTGACGTAGTCGGCCTGAGCCAGCAATTCGTCCAACGTCACGGCCTCGACCTGCATGGCCTTCGCCCGACTCGGCGCGAGGTAGGGATCGTAAGCAAGCACGCGCATGCCGAAAGCCTGCGCCCGCTTTGCGACCTCCCCGCCGATGCGGCCCAGGCCCACAATGCCCAGCGTCTTCCGGAAGAGCTCGATGCCGCTGAAGCTCTTGCGATCCCACTGGCCGGACTTCATCGAGGCCGCCGCCTGGGGAACCGGACGGGCGCCGCAGAGAATGTGAGTAAAGGTCAACTCGGCCGTGGCGATGGTATTGCCCGCCGGCGTATTCATGACGACCACACCGCGCTCGGTGGCCGCTTCGACATCGACATTGTCGACCCCCACACCCGCGCGACCGACGACCTTCAGCAAAGGGGCTGCCGCAAAAACCTCACGCGTGATCTTCGTCTCCGAACGCACGGCGATCGCGTGCACATCCTTGACGAGTTCCAACATCTTTTCCGGCGAAGACCCATAGGCCTCGATCACTTCGAAGCCCGACTGCTGGCGCAGGTAGGCGACTCCTTTGGGTGAGATCTTGTCGGCGACGAGGATTTTCATGAGACAAATGCGCTCCATCGAAGGGCTCCTCGCCCCCACCCGCAAGGAAAAGGTTGGAGCCGTGCGACTTCTGCGGGGCAAATCGTCTTCGAATCTCAGCATGCAGGGTAGAAGTCTTAAATCCCTTAACCACTGATCGATACGCCAGTTCCCTCGCGAGGTTCCGATCAACTGGGGTACCACAGCCACGAACGCAAACGTACTCCAACGTCTTGCACTTCATCGCGGACATTGAGCACGCTTCCACATGTCCCATTCCCCGTCGATCGACTGACACAAACAGGCACGGTTCATTCTCGAGGTCGACCGCCTCGAGGAGGTTTTTCGCCAAAACACGAACGCGAAACCCGCACCGCAGAACGCATCTTTCACTTGCTGCCGCCGGACCAAGCCGCCGACTTTCGCGTGCTCTGGGACGAATTTGAGTTACGCGAAACACCCGCAGCCAAATTCGCCGCTGCCATGGACAGATTTCAACCGACGCTGCCCAACTGCGCCACCGAGGGCGCCGCGCGGCAGAAACACAACGTGACCAGCGACCGCGTGATCGCCCGCAATCGGCATATTGCGGAGGGCGCCGAGGCCGTGTGGGCGCACGCGGCGGACATGATCAAGCAGGCAGTGGTCAACGGATACCTTCGCGCCTAGGCGTCAACTCCCGTCTCCGACGATTACAGCTTTGCCGCCACCGCCTCGATCTCCGCCTGAAGCCGCGCCGCCACCACCTCGGCCGCACGAACTGACGCGGACTTGATTGTCGTGGAGTGCGTGTAGCCGACAAAGGAGAGCCACGCTTCCGAACGCATCGCCCGACGGTCGCGTACGAGGGGGAAAAGGGGATCGGCGTAAATGCGCGAGAGCTCCGCCTCCAGCGGGGCATCCGGAGGGTTGAGCCCAAGCCCGCGGGCTACGATGCGTCCCATGAGCAGATGGCCGAGTTCACTCGGATGGACGCCGTCCGGGCAGAAAGTAAACGCGGGATCGACCTTCCGACGTTCGGCCAGAGCGGCGCGCATCCCCGCGTGCAGGTCGATCACGGTCACATCCGCCGCCCGCCGCCGCAACCCGGCCGCGGCAAAAGACTGCAGGACGTCGTTATAATTCGGATACGTGGATTGATAGCCAAATACCGTGGTCTCCGCCGTCGCGAGTCGTTGCGGAATGGGCAGCGGGTCGAAGATGGGAGGGGTGATGATGACGAACGACGCTCCTGCTTCGCGCACCTTTTCAATGAGACGATCAAGCCCGGCCTCGTAGGCGGCGAGCCGTTCGGCGGACGGCGGATGATAAATGCCATCGTTCATACCGTAACACGCGAACACGATGTGTGGCTTTACCGCGGCCAGCGCTGCATCGAGCCGGTCAAGTGCATTCGGGCGCGGAAATCGCAACCCCGGTTCTGACAATCCGGCGACGGTCTCGCTGCTGAGACCAATGCTGACCAAATCGTAGCCCGCCGAGGGCGCGAGCCGATGCAGGTAGTATTCGAGGAAGGTGACGTAGAGCCCGTTTTGGGTGATGCTGTCGCCCAGCACCAACGTGCGCTTCCCGGCAAGGGCGCCCGCATCGGAGGCCCGCAGTCCGGCGGACATGAAGCCGGAGCAAATGATGACCGCCACGGTCACAAGGAAGCGGAACGAGGGACAGGGAGTATTCATGGGAATCAAATGAAGGTGGGAAAATGACGCCTGCCGTCAGACGATCAATCCGGCGCCCGTCGCCGGGCGCGACGGGTCGGAAACAGACACCCGCAACCCTTCCCGCAGCAATCACGGCGCCGAAAGCACACGTATCTTCGCAGTCCCACGTACGCGGCGGTGAGCAACCCGAGTACGACGGATGCGATAATCACGATCACCCTCCCACCGTGGCTGATCGCCGCCCGATGACAAGTGCCACACGACCGGGTGCGCCTCTTCGCACCAAGAATCCGTCAACACCCTTAACTTCAGAATTGCCTCACACCTGCGGAAAGGGCCCGATCAGTAGCACTTCCCCATGCTTCGCCGGGCGCGAGTTCGTCGTCGTCTACTCCGATTTCCTCGAAGCACTCGGACCGGACTCGCCCGAAATGAAGTTCGTTTTGCGCCACGAAATCGGACACATCCAGAGCCGCCACATTATGAAGCAGATCTTCCTGGCGCCGGGGATGTTCTTCCCGCTGATCGGCCCTGCCTACCGACGCGCATGGGAGACATCCTGCGACCGCTACGGCGCGTTCGCCGCCCAGGACGTGGATGCGGCGATCCGCGCCATGCTCGTGATCACCGGAGGCCGCGAACACGGGCGCACGCTGAATGCCGCAGCCTTCGCCGAGCAACATCGGGCGGAGCGCGGATTCTTCGTTTCCTTGCACGAGTTGACGTCGACCTATCCCACACTTTCCCGGCGCGTGGTCGACCTGATGGCGCTAAGCGGATGCGAACCGAGTCGGAGTCCGCGAATCTTCTCAGGCCAAGGTTTGCCTGAACAATCATGAGCGAGGCCTTCGTGAGAATGTTTTCCGATAACGAATCCAGAATGAGAGATCGATCCCGCCACAGACAAATGCGTGACGATCCCGCCTCGCCCCAACCCCTCACCCCAAATCCCGGATCGATCCAAAGTCAGGATCATTCAGCCGGCGGTAGGTGCGGACGATCATGCCATCGGTCAGACCCGCGAGCCAGTCGCAGATCTGCCGGGCTTTGCCGGCGGTGGTCTGCTCGGCGTCGATCAGCTTGCCCACGCGCGGAGGTAACAGGTGGATCACACGGCCACCGCGTTCGACATAATGGGTCCAGGCGGACTCCCACAGGCTGAACAGAATTTTGCGCGCCTTGTGCTCCATCTGCTGGAGCTGAGGGCTCTCGAAAATGATGTCGTTGGCCATCCTCTTGAAGAAATGCGCCTCGCGCTCAGCCTCCGGTGAAACCGCCAGTTCAAAGCGGTACCGATTGGTCTTGTCGGCCATGAATCCCGTTCGCTCCCGCAGCCTGCAAGCGGTGATGAAACGACCGATTTTCTGGGAAAACACGCTTTCCAGCCGGTCGGCCCGGATCGCGTCGAACAGCGTATCCAAATGAGCCTGACGCTCGGCGTCGATGGGTTCGCCCGCCGCCCACGACTCAATCTTCTCGATCGTGAGAAAACCCGCCTTCACTCCATCGACGATGTCATTCAGCGAGTAGGCCGCGTCATCGGCCCAATCCATGATCTGGCACTCGACGCTCTTGAACGCGTTGAGCGCCTCGCCGGTCTGCAGTTCGGGGGGAGGCGCATCACCGGCGAAAACGAAGTCGCGATAGGCCTCTTGAGGATCGTAGATGAAGTGGTGCCGCGGATACGGAGAAAACTCGCGGTAGAGCTTTTTGTATTTGAGCACGCCGTCGAGCAGAGCCCGGGTCGGCTGCATGCCGCGCACCGAGGTTTCGGTGACGATCATCGTTTCGGTCAGCAAGTGCAGCGTCTGCGCGTTTCCCTCGAAACCTCCGTGGGACTGCATCAGCTCCTGCAACGTGCGCTCGCCCGAATGGCCAAAGGGAGGATGCCCGAGGTCATGGGCAAGGCAGACGGCCTCGACCAGGTCGCCGTCGAGATGAAAGTCCTCCGCCAGCGGCCCGCCGCGGTGCAGCAGCCACGTGCAGATCGAACGCCCAATCTGCGCGACCTCCATCGAATGCGTGAGACGCGTCCGATAGAAATCGTACTCGCCTGAGAGAAATACCTGGGTCTTCGATTGCAGCTTCCGAAACGCGTGCGAGTGGATCACCCGGTCGCGGTCGACCTGGAACGCGGTGCGATAATCCGTCCGGCGGGCCGGACCCAACGTCGCTTCATCGAATGCGGTGTAGAACCGGTTGGCCATGGTGGAGGATCAACGTTTGCCGGGCCACCCCGTTTGCCAATGGGATTGTGCGACAAACGACCGACTTTACGGAGCGCCGCCTTGGGTCCATGCTGCCGGTCTATGCCCTGCGTCGTCATTTTCACCGCCCTCGGTTGGTGCACCCTGGCGTGGGAAGGCGACGTAGCGACCCGCTTTCGCCTGCCCAAGGCGGACGGATCTGCCGAACCGGAAGAAGAGCCTGCCTCCGCCATTCCAGCGTGGGTGGCAAACCTACAGGAGGCGGTGCAACGCCATCTGAAGGGCGAAACGCAGGATTTCGGCCGGGTGCCTTACGCCTTCGACCGCGTCTCTCCTTTTCAGCGATCCGTCTACGAAGCAGCCCTCATGGTGAAGGCGGGAGAAACGTGGACCTACGGACAACTCGCATCCACCGTCGGCCTTCCACCGGGAGCGAGCCGGGCGGTGGGCGCGGCGCTGGGACGGAACCCGTGGCCGCTGCTGATCCCCTGCCATCGATTCGTCGGCGCAAACGGTAAGATGACCGGATTCTCCGCTGCGGGAGGCACCACGACGAAGCTGCGTCTGCTGGCTCTCGAAGGAGCGCAGTGGTTTCCAACCTGAGCCGGCCACCGACAGATGACACCCGTCTCGTGCACAAACCAAAAAACTTTTTTACGCCGAAGAAGCGGCGTTGCCAGAAGGCATCGAAATGGCACGCTGCCCGCTACCCCCATTTTCCCATGGACATTCAGCTTTCCGCCCCCCCCCTGCCAGCCATCTATCCGGAGAACACCATTGGCGCGCTGATGGAATCGCCGGCTGCCGTGTTTCCGCCCGACATGTCGGTGCGGGATGCCACCGAAGCTGTTCGTGAAATCGTCAAACGAAGATTCGTCACCTATGCCTACGTCGTCGATGTGAGCAACCGACTGCTCGGAGTCGTGGCGATGCGCGATATGCTCCTCGCCAAGCCCGATCAAAAGCTCGAGGAGATCATGCTAAAGCAGTTCTTCGCCTTCCGGCCTGATCTGCCCTTGGTCGATGCGATGAAGATGACCTTGGATAAACACTACCCCTCCTACCCGGTGACTGATCACGCCGGCGTCCTGCTTGGCCTGTTGTGGGGACAACGACTCTTCAAGGCCCAGAGCGTCGAGCTCGTGGCGCAGGCCGGCTCGATGGTCGGTGTCGACAAGGAGGAACGAACCGACACGCACTGGGTGCGCAGCTTCAAGTTCCGGCATCCATGGCTGCAGCTTAACCTGCTGACCGCCTTTATTGCGGCCGCAGTCGTGGGCGTCTTTGAATCGACGATCGAGCGCGTGGTGGTGCTGGCGGTTTTTCTTCCCGTTCTCGCGGGCCAGTCGGGCAACACCGGCTGCCAGGCGCTCGCCGTCGCGTTGCGCGGCATGACGCTCGGCGAACTGAAGCCCGGCAAGGAACGCGCCTTGCTGATGAAGGAAGGAATCTTGGGCAGCATGAACGGGCTCTTCGTCGGTATCACGGCCGGTGTTGGCATGTTTGCCTATGCGACGATGCAAAAGACCCCCGAATCTCCCCTGCTGCTCGGCCTGATCGTCTGCCTCTCGATGATCGCGGCCTGCGTGGTGAGCGGGCTCTGCGGCGTGCTCACCCCCTTGGCCTTGAAGCGCCTCGGCGCCGACCCGGCGACCGCCTCCAGCATCTTTCTAACCACCTCGACCGACGTGGCGAGCATGGGCTGCTTCCTCGGGCTCGCCACGTGGTGGCTGCCTTCGTGAAGTCTGTATCGAAGCTTCAGTTACGCGCGCTCGAGTCTGCCGCACGGCGCGCTGCCCGAACGTCCTATTCGCCCTATTCGCGCTTTCCGGTCGGCGCCGCCGTGCTGACCGGGACAGGCAAGATCTTCAGCGGCTGCAATGTGGAGAACGCGTCCTATGGTCTCTCCAACTGCGCCGAACGCACCGCAATCTTCACCGCCGTGGCCGCGGGAGAGGGCCGCCTGCGATGCGTCGTGGTCTACACGCCCACCGCCTCCGCCACCATGCCCTGCGGCGCCTGCCGCCAGGTGATCCACGAGTTCGGGCCCGACGCCCGCGTCATCGCGCTATGCGACAGCGACGAACGGATTGACACGACCCTGGAGGCTCTGCTGCCCGGCGCCTTTGGTCCGGGCAACCTTAAGGGCTGAAATAGTCGCGAACGGTCATGGTCACCGTCCCGGCGTCGATTTCCTTCTCCGTTCTATCCGCAAGGTTGCGAATCTTCACCGTTCCTTTGGCGACTTCGTCGTCGCCGTAGATCAGGGCGAGTTTGGCCCCGGAGTCGGCGGCGGCTTTGAACTGCTTGCCGAACGCCACCTCCTTGAGCGGGTAATCGACCCGGTAGCCGGCGCCGCGCAAGGCACTGATGTCGGCAAACGCTGCCCGACGTGCCTTTTCTCCTCCGATAATCGCGTAGACATCGGGCGCCTGGACGATCGTCGGCATCAGCCCACGTTGCTCCAAAAGCAGCGAGAACGTCATGTCGCCCATGCCAAAGCCGACCGCAGGCATCTCCGCGTGGCCCAGCTTGCCGATAAGGTTGTCGTAGCGACCTCCGCCAGCGAGCGCACGCAGGTCGCCTTTGCGGTCGAAGGCCTCGAACACGAATCCCGTGTAGTAAGCAAGGCCTCGAACAACACCCAGATCGACCTCGACGAAGTCAGCGAAGCCCATCGCCGCAAGGTTATCCAACAAGCGTCGCCATTCGGCGAGACGCGCCGTGAGCTTTTCCGCCGCAAACGGCGCAAGCTGCGTCTCCAAGGCTGAGAGCGACTTCACGTGCAGGAAGGCCAATACCTTCGCTTTTACGTCGGCGTCCAAGGGACCGAATCGCTCCGTGTCGTCCTTAAACGCATCGTCGCCCAGTTTCTCGAAGCGATCCACGGCCGTCAGCAGACTGGCGACCCGATCCTCGGCAAGCCCGAGCGCCTCAAGGTAATAGAACCACAGATTGCGATCGCTGAGGCGAACATAGAAGTCCTGCGATCCAAGGCCGAAGCCGGCGAGGCACTGAATCAGCAGGCCAATGAGCTCCGTCTCGGCCTCGATGCCCGCTTCGCCGAAGATGTCGGCGTTGAGCTGAAAAAAGCACCGGCCCCGCCCTTTTTGCATCCGCTCGTAACGATAGAACTCAGCGATGCTGAACCACTTGATCGGACGCTTGAGCGCACTCGCCTTGGCACCCACGAGGCGGCACACCGTGGGAGTCATTTCCGGGCGCAAGGCCACCTCGCGACCGCCCTTGTCGGTGAAACTGAAGAGCTGCCCCTCGATCTCGTCACCGGATTTGCGTTTATAGAGCTCAAGCGGCTCCAGCACCGGAGCATCATACTCTTGAAATCCATAGGCATGCGCCGCACGCCGCCACTGGCGGAACACGTGATTCCGACGGGCAAGAGCATCTGGATAGAACTCCCGGAAACCAGGCAGGGACTGGAACGTAGCCATGAGAGCCGGCAGTCTGGGAGGCCGTCGCACGTGAGGGCGAACCGAAAAATCGCAGACCCCCCGTCCCGGGTGTGAGACAAAATTCTTCTGAGCCGGAAAAGTAGGCTTGTTTTGGTGACTAGTGTAGCTAGATAGCTAGCTATCACTATGAGCCAATCCGACAAACAGCAGATTCTGCGGCAAATTGCCGCCATCCCGGCCATGGA